>JBMHDS010000099.1:0-20200 GCA_049889275.1 Bradymonadia bacterium
CTCGACAAACCGTCCGCCTAAATACTCACCATAGGCATACAATAGGTCAGAGACAGGTGTCTGTGTTTCTTCGGACAGCGCCACCACGATGCCAACCAACTCTTCATCGGCGTAGTCCCCGACAGACGTATAGCTACCAGATGCCCCCGAACGTTCGAGGACAGCATCGACCATATCAAAAGAGAAGCGCGCTTCGATCATCTCGAGCAGCTCAGTGTACACCATCCCCATCATGACCAATCCCCCAATGGCTTCGGACGCAGCCTTATTGCAAAGTCTCACCAACTTATCACTGGGTCAATAGCTTACATAGCTCTCAGAGCATTGGTGGTGCTCGAGACGCGCATCACGAACCATCAGCGCGCGCCTGAGGCGTTCAGAAATGGAGTTGCTGGCACTACGGAATGCGCTGAAACATCGTCTGGATACGTTCAGAGCACGGTGGAGCGCTTGGTGACGTCGCGTAATCGATGGCCCCTCGGGCTGTCATTTCATGTCTTGGATAACCACAAAAGTCGTACTCAACCTCGCGCAGGCGAGGCCCCAAATCCACTGTCACTGATTGGTCCTGCAGAGCAAGATCTCCCTCTTGAGCGGCCAGGAAGCGCCTCGGCACTTCACCCGCTTCGATCAAGAGATTGTCAGCCTCATTGAGCGTCCCCTGCGCAAAGTTGATATCAAATCCTCCTTCGATCAGGTTGCCTTGCCAGCGCGTCTCGAAACGAGGATTGCCTACAAAAAAAGCACCCGCGCGCGGCGCAGAAAAGAGAACGGTGTTGTGCGCGATCAATGAATCTCGGTCATCACTCACCATAATGCCGGCCGAGCTGCCACCATTATTGCAATTAAGGATGATGTTGTTCCGCACGAGGCCTTCCTGACTCTGGCCGTTGACCTCGCAATCGCCGAGACCATCACCGTCGGGATCGCCATCGCAGATGGACGCCCCCGCACCGTCACCGAGTTGAATCCCTCGAGCTGTCTCACCGGCCGGTCTCCGTCGTTCACAAACGATCAAGTTCTGTTCGATGAGAAAGCCACGAGCGGACGCTTTTGGATAGATTGCCGAAGCCGACCGCCTCGAATCCGAGGCAGGGTTAAAATCCGCGAAAACGTTCCCCCTGACCACATGGTTCCTACCACCATCTAAGTTCAGGATGTTGTGTGGAGCCGCGTTCAGAATATAGCGCTCGTTACGCCAAACATTGCCGATGAAATGCGCTCTATCAGGAAATGCCCGCGCGGGTCCATCACCGTTCACTTCACCATTGAGCTTCACGTGAGATGCAAAATTGAGCACTTCGTTGTTGCGCATGAAGACGTCATCAGCGTCGCCAACAAGATGAAATGCATGCTCGCATCCGGAGCCGTCCATGCAACCGCCCTCGAAGCGGATGTTCTCGAACACCCAATGCTTGCCATAAATCTTAAAGTTCTCGATATGGCTGAGTGTAACGACAACATCACCGAGGCGCTCTGCGCGAAAAAAGATTGGGGCATCGGGCCGGCCATCGGCGCGAACCACAATCAAGCGGTCAAATGCGTATTGTCCCGGCGCCAGAGTGATCGCTTGCCCCGCTTCAGCCTGCTCGATAGCCGAAAGCACCGCCCCCTCACTGTCGACTGAGACCACATTAAGGCCGACGTGGGAGGGGCCATTATACGGCGCATAGACCGACATGCCCGAATCACCCGCATCCCCGTCAGGCGTCGTCCCATCAGCTTCTGCGCCGACATCGCTGACGCCATCATCGCGAAGGCCGCGACCCATATCAAATGCTGCCGGCCCCTCATCGAGAGTCAACGAATCTTCGACGACGTGACTATCTGCTATAGCGCTATCTACTTGCTCAGCTACGGCAGTGGACGCCGGTTCATCACAACCATTTAGCACCAAGACCAGCGCAGTGATTACGAATAAGAACGAGGTTCTCCGAGCGGTCTGGATGCCCATCCGGCTGCCTGAAATATCGCATACGTGGCCGTCCATCATTACAACTCCACTCTTGTCAGGTTAGCTATGATGATGAGCGTACATACAGTCAGCGCGGGAATACAGTAGAAGTATACTGATCTCGTTGAACAAATGGGCGGCTCTCGTCAAATCGAACACAACCTCAGTCAAACGCAGACGACCGCACGTACCGATGCCCTGGCCGCCAAAGCCTGGCAAAACTGTAATTCCTCGTTGCCCCCGTTTAAGCCAATGCTAACGAGACGACTCAGAGTCGGTGGATATCACGGTTGGATGACCTCAAGTTCGGACTCTGACCCAGTATTAGACTGCTCACATGGGGGCGTGTAATGCAGTAAGCGACACTTGCTGCAATGCTCACGAAATGGCCCTTTTTTAAAGTTCTTAGCCATCTTTTCAATGGAATCGCGGCCGATATGAAAGCGGTGACCTGCTTCAGGGGGAAAATACGGACAATATCGATATTTCAACACTGAACGAGCGCGCGCTCCACCATCATACGACAATCTGAGTTCGAGGGGCGCATTCCGGTAGGGGCAGCGCGTCACATCTTGAGTCTGAACCACCGGTCTCATCAAATCTGCGCTGCCTTTGGGTCGGACGCCCTGAGACCAGCCGGCGCTCGCCAAAATTTCATCGAGCTTTGGTAAGCGATGGTGCAGCCGCTGGGACGTTTTTTTCATGTGTTCCACCATCAAGCCGTCGCCTTGGTCGTTCATGATCTTAAGGCTGACCTCGCACGTCTCGTCAGGCTCTACAGCATCTTGAAACGTTCTGATCTCGTCTTCGATGAGGCTGTGATTAATAATGAACTTAAAGCGCTTTCGCACCTTAAGTTTGACCGCCTGTCGAATATTATTCAGGTAGACCTCGAAAGGAAAACCGCGGGTCAGATGATGCCATCTATCGGGCTCAAAATAGATGGGTGTGTGGTTCAGCGTCACCATGTCTGGCAGCGCCATTTCAGCAACCTTTGCCATCACAGCCGCGCTGAACTGATAGGAAGTAAACACATGAATGCGTTTGGTATGCCGGGCAACGGCGTGCAAAAACGTTTCAATTGTTGGTTCGAGTAATGGCTCGCCGCCGGAGATAAACACTTCTTCGGGTTTGAATCGCTCCAGAACATCCAAGTAGGTCTGATGAAAGTCGGCGCTGCGTCCATCATCTTGTAGTTGCTGAAACAATTTATTTTTTCGATGGGTCGAACACCAGGCACAGCGCGCACGGCATGGGTGCATCATTTGTATGCGAATATATTTAAACACCGTCTGTTCCCCTATATCCTTCAGCGTACTGGCGAAAGGTCAACTCATGCTCGGCCACGATATGGGACCAATCAAAACGGTCTTTAGCTCGACGCCGACCCTCTTCAATGAGCTTCATCCGAAGCATTGGGTCTTCGACTAAACGACTGAGTTGTGTGGTCAGGGAGGCCAAATTATCGGGTTCGAACAGTAAACCGTTTGCTTCATGCTCGATCACACTCGGTATCCCGCCGGAGCGGGCAGCAAGGACCGGTAATCCCACTGCATTTGCCTCGCAGAGCACGCGTCCCATGGTCTCGGCATCACGAATACCCGTCACCCGGTCATGATGTAGACGGCTCGCGAGCACAAAGGCGTCGGCGCATGCGTAAGCCTGCTCGATCTCTGGATGGGGTATGCGGCCTGTGAACGTGATGTGCTCGGAGGCCGCTGATGAAAGCGCCTGCTTCTGCAGCCGTTTCGCTTGCCGACCATCACCCACGATCAGGAGGTGAAGTTGGGGTAGAGTTTGCATCAGCTGCGGCATCGACTCGATCAGGAAGTCGAGTCCCTTCTTCTTGACCAACCGACACACGGTAACGAGGAGGAAGCGCTCTGTCGGAATCTGCCAATTGTCGCGCCCCCGCGGGTTTGCTTTGATGAGACGAAAGCGATCATTATCGACGCCGCCTGTGACCACACGCCGATGCCGTTGACGGATTCCGAGTCCATTCAGCAGGGATGCTGTGAAGTCACTGTTGGCAAAAATCATGTCGTATTTACGAGCACTTTTCGTCATGAGTCGCACCCGTCGCCTTCTGAAGGCTGCCTCGATAAGCTCCGGATAATCGATTCGTTTGAAAAAGCGATAAAGCCGATGCTCCCATAATGGGTGGCTGACAAAACGCGAACAGAAACGATACGGATAGACGATCCACGGACGCATAACGTCGTTGCCAACAGATCGTGCGACCACAGGAACTTTCAGTCGTGCCCCCAAGTCTCCGTAGAATACAGTTGAGGTGTAAATCAGGTCAGGCTTAAACCGCTGCCCAAGCCGCTCAATGACCGCCAAATTATGGAAATAACCGATCCGACTTAAGCAACGATGGACGGGGCAAGGCACCGCCGCATCAATGGATTCGATCGCCGCGGTCTCGTCTGCATCCCCCGCTCGATATGTGACCACCTCAAGGTCCATCCCACGTTTGACAAGGTGCTCAACCAGGTTGATGGCATGGGTCTGCATGCCTCCAATCCTCGGAGGGAACTCTGTCAGCACCATCAAAATACGCATCTCTCGTGACCCTCCCCTTCTGTAGCACCCTATCGCAAGTGCAAAGCGCTCAACAATCGAATCTCCGACATGCCTCCCACGTTAAATCCGGGCGCCCATGAGCTCACTTGAGAGATCACAGCCGTCGCCATCGATCAAGATGACCCAAGCCATAAAGAGGACGAAACGCGTCAGCCGTAACTCGTGCTAAGGTGCGCCAGACATTTTGGTCATCGTGCCAAATCGCCCATGATTTAGAAAAGGAGCAGAGCCATTCGAGCAACTAACCAACAGCTGTATCGCCAGAGACGTCCCATGACTCTTCTCGCCCTCATTCTCATTGCAACAACAGCCTGTTCAGACGAGACACCTTCAACGCAGGAGACTCAGAGCCAATCAGATGGGCAACTCAACGATGGCGCCCAGGTCAACAGCATGGACGCATCTGTCGAAGTGGCCGACGCCTTGGCGGATTTGAGGGAAGATGGCGGCTCAGGACCAGAGCCCCCCTCGCGGGTAACCATCGACCTGAATGGCGACGGTCGCATTAAGATTCTGCTGCTGAGTTCGAGTCGAGGCATCGAGTCTAATCGCCCTGGATTCGCCGTGAATGAGATTGCACTCAAGCTTCAAACAATGCTCGAGAGCGATGAGATGGTCGACTCTCAAGTGCTGGTCACCGCCCAGGATCTCTATCGCACCACGCAACTAGAGACCGGCTATGGTCAGGGCGGCGACGTGTACAACTGGCCCTATTTTTGCCATTCAATCATGCAGTATTTAGTTTGGCCCGATGGACTCGAACAGCGACTCCAAAACCTGAGAGGTATGACTGAGCATGACTGGGACCACATCATCGTCACCGGTGATCCGGGGATTGTCCTGACAACGCCCGGGTTTCATGCTCTCGGTGTCCATGAATTGGCGACGCTCGCGGCCGAGGGCGATGCTCAACTGCACATCTTGGTGGGCTGGACGAACCAACCAGATGACCAGGATCGGTTGAGCTATGCGGCCGAACTCATTCAGACCAATGCGCGCTTCGAAATTGGCCTGATACCGGCTGCGAAGGCCTGGTGGTCCATCGCGGATACGCTTCGGGATAGCGGTCCTGGTCATCCCAGCGAGAATGGGGCAAAGCTTGCAGCGGCAACAATTGTCAGTCACTTTCTAGACCGCCAGATCAGGGAACAGGCGACGGGGTCGGACCTCGACCTATACTCAGCGGCCTACGATGCGGTTCGGGCCCGACGGGAGACCCCTGCAGCGTCTGCGAGCGACCTCGGTGACCGGCCCTTCGGACCCGCATCGATCAGCGCACGAAAACTCCATTTCAACCACACGGGCACCAGCTCAGAGAACGGCATTCTCAGAGGGCTCCGATGGGTCACAGCTCAAGGGCGAGTTGCCCTCGAGCGGGGTGGCGATGCCCCCATTCACTTTAATTATGGCCGGGCCAACACCGAGTTCGAGGCCAACAAGCGTTATCGAATCGCCCCGGACGAATTTGATTATTCTTTGGGCTTCCCCATGCAAGACCATTCCAACCACGGGGATGTCACCATGCTCTATGGACTCGATAAACGTCGCAGTGATGATGAAAACGGGACCGATCTCGGTGTCGCACGCAAAATGTCCCGTGACGATGAACTCCCTCATGCCCGAACGATTCCGATCCGCACCCTCCATGCGCGTCTGAGGGCCGCTTTGCCAGACCAGTCCGCTTATTCGGACGGCTGGCACATGAATCATGACCTCGACAAAGCGAGCGGCGCGTTTATGTACACGCTGCTCACCGGTCATTGCGCACTCGGAGACGAGCCGGAAGACCAAAACTCGCCCGACTGGCGCGCTTGGCTAGCACACAAAACAGGGTTTCAGACCGCCTGGTCATTGATGACGTTGAGTGGCCATACGCCATGCCTTCGCGTTCTGCCCTCCGATGCAGATAGCCGAACGCTGCGCGCAGCCGAACCCATTTCATTGTCGGTTTCACTGGGGACCACACCAACCACTGATGTGAAAATCAGTATCGTGTCAAATGCAGCCGTTCAGATTACACCCAATGAGTTCATCATCACACCGGACGACCATTTGACGCCAAGAGAAGTGACCGTTCAGTCAGCTGAGGCAATGGATGCTGAAATGATTAACATTAGAACTGTCGCGCAGTCTGAGGACCCGGCTTATGACGGTGTAGAAGATAACTGGATATACCTTGTCGACTAACCGGTCGTGGACTCACTGTCCAATGGCCCCCTTTTCAAACAGCATGTCCCGGAGTTGATGGATTGAGTCAGCGACAGGGCCAAAACCACTCAGGCGTGCAGCGGAATGATGACCCCAAGATACGCCGATCGCATGTGCCCCCGCCCTGACTGCCATCTCCAGATCGTACGTTGTATCGCCAATCATCACTAAATCAGTCTCACCTGTTTTGTCGCGGATGCAATTGAGCATGTCCGGATAGGGTTTCGGCCTGGGCACCGAGCTGCCGCCAAGAACACACTCGAAACGTCCCTCGAGGTCGTGACGGCCGACCGCTCGCTCTGCGCCCGCCTGACTCTTTCCGGTGGCCACCGCTGCCCGAAACGGTAGACGAAGCAACTCTTTGACACCTGGAAACAAACACTCATGCGCCTCGCTGGTGGTTTTATAGGCCGCTGAATATGCGCGGGCCAGGCTTTCCGCATCGGCGGTTGGATTAAGGTGCTTCATCGAATCGACGAGTGGAAGTCCCACAAGCTCGAGAATATCCTTCGCTTCAGGGACTGGCAGCGCATGCTCCGTCCAAGCGACCTGGTGCGCGGCGAGCAATGCATCTCGTGAATCGATTAGTGTGCCATCAAGGTCAAACACGACCAACATAAGCTATCCCCAGTTCACTCAGAGTCGAGGCCGCCGGAAGCTGGCACGAAAACACCCGGCTGACAAGCGAGACAAGTGCGCTTTGGCATACATGCCGCATCATGCTGCCGGCTGAAATACCCAGGCGCCCTATCGAGTCTATCATAAACCGTCTGGTATCGGCGTACGTCGGGCATGCGCTCAACTGAGCGCCTCAGGCTGCCCCATCACCCAATTCACCCCTACTCTGGCCGGAAGGCTAGCTCTTCTCATCGAGCTGAACGGGCTTAATCTTTGCTGGCGCCACGGTACAGTCAGCCGGCTTACGACTCTTAAAGTCAGCCATCAAAACCCTGAGTGTATGGTCATGTGGATAACGTTGGAGCAGGTCTTCGAGCGCTGCGAGACCCGCTTCGTAGTCGACCGAAGGCCCCAGTACGTCCACGAGCTGCGCGCCTGCTGCTTTGTTTAGGACTCGCCGACCAGCGAGCACTTCAACCGCATCAACCAAGCCACGTCTGCCGCGAATCTGAAGTTTACCAAGAGGACGTGTCTGAATGTGGACGGGATCTTCGAGCGACGAGACCGCAGACGCACTGGTGATGATTGTGGCGTGATATCGACGGGTTGCTTGTTCGAGTCGTGCCGCGATGTTGACTGCGTCTGCGATCGCCGTGATCTCAAGACGGTCTCGATAGCCAAGGGCACATAGGTTCACCGAGCCGCCATGCAAACCAATACTGAGTCGCATATCTGGGTCTAGTCCTTCGATGAGTTCAACCAATTCAATGCAGCAAGCGATCGGCGCCTCATCCGTTCGAAAGAGCGCCATAAGGCCGTCACCCAGCAGTTTATCGACGACACCGCCATGGGCCTCGACCGTCGGGATAATCTCACCGAAAGCTCTCTGTAGCAGTCTTTGAATTTGCTCAGAGGTGGCGCTCTCTACTCGAGCTGTAAATCCACGAATGTCCACGAACATGACCCAAGCAAATACCGATACATGGTCGCCTGATTCTACGTTTGAAATGTCATCACGACCGAGCCATTTAAGGGTTCTCTCTGGCACAAAGCGTTTTGTCGCGCTGTAAAGAGCGACCGTACGCTCCTGGAGTGCGGCACTGCGAACAGCCTGTCCATAAATGGTCGCCCGTAGAGCCAATAAGCTTCTCAACTCGGGCGCTACATTTTGAAGACAGAATACGACACCAATTGCCTCCGAGGACTCGAATGCGGTGAGCTTGACGATAAAGGGGACATCAGATTCAACGTCGGATGCCTCTCCCTCGCGCAAAACCTCTTTCAAGGCATCATGCGCACACGTCGTCATCTCTTCAGAGCTACGTTCTGACACCCTCAACAAGTCAACGTCGACTCCATCTGCACCATGTCGCTTAACCGAGAAACAAGCCCATCCAATCGATAAGCACGCCATCTCCCTTTCTAGATGCTCGAACACATCCGCCTGCCGACTCAAACCGATAAGAGAATCCACCGATGATACGAGTTGCCCGAGTTGTTCGGTCTGTGACTGCAACATCTCGATGTCATTGAAGGACCGAATTAAACCAATGAGCTGAGACCGCATACGACCCATTTCAACGGCGGTCTTCGGCCAATAATCATTGATATCGTATCGACGCAACACGACCTCTTCCGGCGCCAATCCAGGCTGACCCGTGCGCACGACAACCCGCGTCGTGTGACCCTTCGGTTGCGCCCTGAGCCAATGGACGAGGTCGAGCCCCGCCGTATCCGTTTCCATAACAACGTCGGTGAGCAACACAGCGACGCGCGTCTGAGTGGATAAGATATCGCGGGCTTCTTGTGCTGACTGTGCACAGATTAACTGTACCGGACGACCCAGAATTTCGAGGTTACGAAAACCCATTTGGGTGACAGTCAATACATCGGGGTCATCATCAACAACGAGTACCAGCCAGGCGTTGTCCGTATCGACGGTCCTCGGCGATGCCGAGCTATTTGCTGCGTCTACCGCGAACTCCAGCCTATCATCTGTCTTCGGACCGGGCTCTATCTCGTCTGCAAACACCAGTCGATCCGGGTCAAATGTGCCCGCGTCGTCATCGCGTCTATCCCCTGCACCGGCCTCGGGTGAAGACGCCCCATGGTTTTCGTCGTGATTATCCATCGGCGCAGCGCTCGGTTTGAGTCCGGCGCCGTCGTCGTTACTGTCATCGCCCATTCAGTGCATCATCTCGTCTAACAACCAAGCGCCCTGCCGCAAGCCGCGAACATGGGCAATTCATGAGACGATGACCGTGCCACCCACACTGTGGCTGAAGAACAACCATGCCATCTGTCCCCCTCACTGCGGACTGTACTATAACCGCCCCCGAATGAGGACTTTCAAATACAGACCTGGGTATTTTGTCCACGGCGCGCACGGGTGTAGCGTTGCTAAAACTCGGAAGATCGCGCCAAAATCGCTGTCAGCGGCGGCATATTCTGCGGGTGTCAGTTGTAAACTGCGACAGACGTTCAGACGTTCAGACGTTCAGACGTTCAGACGTTCAGACGTTCAGACGTTCAGACGTTCAGACGTTCAGACGTTCAGACGTTCAGACGTTCAGACGGCGAGATGGTCAGCGTTTGATGCGTCGTCGACAAGCATGAGATTCTGGCGATTGATGGGCAACTGAATCATAAACTCTGTACCTTCGCCAAGGCGACTTTCGAGGGTGATTGTACCGTGAAGAAGCTCGCTCACCGTCTGGTAGCAAATATGAAGCCCAAGGCCACTGCCACCGGAGCCGAATCGGGTCGTGTAGAGAGGTTCGAATACCCTCGACAGGGCCTCTTCAGGAATGCCAACCCCGCGGTCTCGAATCGTCAAATCAACCCATTCAGGGCGATTGAGATTG
Organism: Bradymonadia bacterium; assembly: GCA_049889275.1. Classification (GTDB taxonomy): domain Bacteria; phylum Myxococcota_A; class Bradymonadia; order UBA7976; family UBA1532; genus UBA1532. The sequence continues at coordinate 10,231 of JBMHDS010000099.1, forward strand.
ATGATTATATCAACATGACCACCCTGCCCTTGGTAGGCATGTACGGCAGCATTTTGGACGAGATTGGTGACCACCTGTGACAGCGGGCCGGCGGAGATATGCATGCCAACGTCCGGACCCACGACATCGACGGTAAGCTTTTCACGCTTGGTGTAGGGACCGAGACTCGTGAGCACTTGCTGCAGGTAGGGCTTGAGTTGAATGTGTCGAACACCAGAGTTCGCTTGGTCCACCGCAACGCCCTTGAAGCTCTTGATAAGCTCAGCTGCGCGCGTCGCGTTGGACCGAACGAGACTTGCGGCTTCGATCAAACGTTCGACACCGTCGGCAAAGGTCGACTTCCTCAGCTGACCGGACTCAAACTTTGCCTTTAGGTCAATGGCTTCGTCGGCGAGTACGTCGGCCGCATTTAGGCTGACGCCAATCGGCGTATTGAGTTCGTGTGCAACACCGGCAACCAAACGACCTAGGACGGCAAGCTTCTCCTTTTGGATCAGATTGGCTCTGGCGTCTTCGAGCTCGATGAGGTGTGTCATATCATTTGCGTAAATATTGATATATGACAGCGCTGGTACGAACTCTAAGTCCAACTCATACACACTGTTTTGAACGTGAACAGTGATTCGTTTGGGCTCCTCCGTGCTCGGCAGGGCCGCGCGTACATGTTCGGGCACAGCACCACCGACGCTTGTCTCCCAAAGCTCAAGCAAGTCCTTGCTCGCACCGTTTGCATAATTGATGACCCCTGTCTGCGCGACCTTCAGTACTGGGTTTGGATTTTGCTCGGTTAGTTTAAGCAATACATTGCGCTCGGTCGTGTCTCGGAAGTAAATGAAAACCGAGTCAAACTCCGGGATTTGTACCGCATGAGCGCTGAAGGTTTGTTGGCCGACAACCACCTCGGTGAAGATGGTGTCATTCGACTCAAAAATATCGTTCAGGGGGCCTGACACCGAGTCCCCTATTTTAAGACCCCAGTTATCGAGGATGCGACCGGCTAAATCATTTGCGTCGAGCAACTTACCATCCGAGCGGGTGTAAATTTGCGCAAATCGATCCTGCGCGAAGGCGTTTCGCAGCGTGGTATTCACACGATAAATCAGAATGCCTACGATCACGGCCACAACAAAGAGCGCGCTCGCAAGCACCATCCTCACCTCAAAGACTCGCTGAGAGACCTCGGCGATGAGGTATTGGCGGTCCTGTTTGAGACGCAGGCGACCAACGATATTGCTGTCGAGTTTGACGGTATGAGTGAGCTCTGCGCCAACAACCATCTCTGCATCAACCGGACGCGACCAAATACTCAACACCCGTTTCTCGGGGTCCTCTACAGAGACACTAATGACACTTGGGTCACGCGCACCGAAGCGATCCAGCAATGCGCCCATCAAGGCGCTGTCCTCGGCGGCGATGGCGTCTGTGAGCGCCGTCCCGAGAAAAAACAAGCGGTCGAAAGACTGGCTGTCCATTTTGGATTCGAGCCGCTCCCGCTCGTGGCGCTCGGCGGCCACACCGAGCAGCAGCACCAGTATTGCTGTGATCAGTGTCAACGCGGTCAGCATCTGGCGACGCAAAGACCATTTCGATGGACTCAATTTGCTCATCGTTCAAGTAGACCTGGTTTCATGAAGCACCATTCCAATATTGCTTTCCAAACAGGCGGCAAACGAGATCTGCGCTGAGAGTGTTAGAAGCGACGCTTTGTTGAGCCAGAATCTCACAGCCATCGATGCACCTCAAGCGAGAGTTCATGGGAAACCGAGTAATCATTTGACTGGGCGAACGGTGTCGATAAATATGCGCTGGAGATTTCGCGAATCTGGAGTCATTCATGAGTCAACGCGCTTTGCATAAATGCTTCGTCACTACCCTGTTATTATCTGTCTTCTGGTTGGGCTGTCAATCACCCGAGCCCCCTCGACAAGTGAAGAGCGAAACGACGGAGACGAAGCCCTTAAATTTGCCAAGGAAAGCCGTCAAGAAGGACAATGAAAAAACGAACCCTCAGGCCAACAGTCAGAGTAGATCTGAGCCCGCCAAAGTACGCGAGATCATTTTCGGCGTGGTTCCGCAGCAAGCCCCGAGTCAAATCATCAGAAACTGGAGCCCATTCGCCCGTGAGATGTCGAAGAGAACTGGGTGGAAGTGGACTGTGAAAACGGCACCTTCCATTCCGGAATTCGAGCGTCGTTGTTTAGCGGGTCGTTATGATGTCGCTTACATGAATCCCTACCACTATACGGTCTTTGCACAGAAGCCCGGCTACAAAGCCTTCGCCCGTCAAAAGGACAAAAAGATCAGAGGGATTCTCGTCGTCAGAAAAGACAACCCGATCAGCGCGCTGACGGATCTCGCTGGCAAGCGAGCAGCCTTCCCCTCGCCGGCAGCCTTTGCTGCAAGTGTGGTAACCCGGACTTACCTCCGTAACGAAGGTATCAAAGTCGATGTGAGCTATGCGAACTCACACGATTCAGTCTACACCAACGTCGCGCAAGGCATTCAAGATGTCGGCGGCGGCGTTCTCCGCACCTGGAAAGCCACCAACGCCAAAGTGAGGGCACAACTGCGCATCCTTTGGACCAGTCCAAAATATACGCCCCACGCTTTTGCTTATCACCCGAGACTTGATGAATCCGAGATCAAAAAGCTCTCTGATGCGATCAAAGCCCTAGACGGTGCGCCGAGAGATGCGAAGGTGTTCGACCCCATTCGGTTCAAAGGGATGACAGCTGCGAAGGACACCGATTGGGATGACGTTCGCGCACTTAAAATCACTGAACTCGACCACCTTTTGAAGAGTGGGTCGACCGCCAAATAAGCGCGCTGGCCGGCTCGATTCGATGCACGCCACAATGCTTTTAGCCACGTTTTAATTCTTGTACGTTCGCGCTGTAAGCAGCGCACCAACTAGGAGATAATCAGCCATGACTCTCAACAAAATCCAACTCGCCCTCATTGCTGCGTGTACAGTGCTCGCGTCGACGGCGACAGCGCAGGACGCTCAGCCCAAAACGGCCTCTCCTGCGAAGATCAGCTGGTATCAAGCGCCCACGAAGGCGCTCAAGGTGGATGCCATGATCAACCTCGCCATGGGCTGGACGGAGCAAACAGCAGACGGAATCGATGCGCGGCCGCTGATGTCTGTTCATCGGGCGCGCCTCTGGTTTCGTGGCCAGGCGAGCTCCCGGCTCAAGTACGTCGCCCACCTCGCCATGGACCGCATCGGCGCCGATGAATTTTCACTCTTACAAGGCCGCCCCTTCGCCGCTGGCCGGTCACCTGTGGTGCAGGATTTCTTTCTACAATACGACGCATTCGGCGATGGCAAACTAAGGCTCACAGCTGGTTTTGTGCGTCCACAAGTGGGCCGGGAAAACAACACTGCGGTGGTCGGTCTCGCCACACAAGAGCCGGCGCTCACAAGCAGCCTTGCCCGAATCGCAAGCGTTCAAGCCGGTCATGGCCGCGCAACCGGTGTGGACTTCGGCGGGCGGCTCGCCTTCGGCGCTTTCAAGACCATCTATCATTTAGGTGTGTTCACACCGACCGGCACGGGGACCACACCAGATGGTGTAGACTACAGCCGAAGCATGGGCTCAAAGTCAGCACCGCTGCTCGCTGGTAGCCTCATTTTGGGCTATGGGGACCTGCCACAATTAAAGGGCGGCGACTACATCATCCTACCGAACAACTGGAGCCGTGGCACCGATATCATGGTGGGTGGCTCCGCGAGCATGCAAGGCGAGACCGACCGATTTGAAAAGAGTGAAATCCTCACAGCATTCGGCTCTTTGAATGCGGCGAATATTGTCATCGATGGTGAGTTTGTCACAGCCACACGCGCCGCTACGGGTGGTGATGATTATCAAAATCAGGCTTGGCATGTTCGGGCGGGCTACAACATCTATCTCAAGCAATCCGTCGTTGCCCCGTTTGTCCTCTACACAGAGCTCAAGGGTGATGACATCACGCCTGATGCCTGGAATAACGGCACCCAAGGTCTCGGCCTTTTTGCAGGTAAAGGTAGCCTGATCGATGCGGGTATCAACTGGAACTTTAGGCGCAATCAGCTTCAACTCGGGCTACATGCCATCAAGACAACACTCGACGACGACGGTCCCCTGCGGCAACCGATCCGAGAGGGTTTCAGCGGATTTATCTCGCTCCAAGCGCAACGCTAAGACCCGCCACTCTCCCCTGCCTAACCTCGATCTATTTGCGAGCATTCACCATCGTTCTTGCTGCAATTCGGCCAATGCAGAGCGCCCTGGGTACACGGCTCAATCGGGGCACCGCCCACGGCGTGCATTGAGGACGAAATCGCCACCCGCATTGTAGCTATCGACAAAGACAAAGTATGTGCTGCCCGGGTCCACATCGAACTCAAGTTGAGACTGAGTACCCCGGTGGTCGTCATTACAGCTCAGCTGCGCTCTGGGTGCAGCACACTCATCGACACGCACATACAAGACCGTATCAAAATCAGAGCCACGGGTATCGATGCAGATGATGTCGTGTTCATCGGCAACGAATGCAAAGACCTGCTCTCCGCCCCGACCAGCGCACAAACCTGGAATCACGCATTCGCCACAGCTCGTCGCTGGTGCATTGAGCGTGCTGCCTAGATTTTCACCAAAAAGCAGAGGCGCGGCCGTATCACATACAGCAACGCCCGCATCACCATCGTCTATCGCGCACGCCGCATCATCATTGCAGTCGCGGTCGTCGCAGTCGCTCAAACCGTCTCCGTCATTGTCTCGACCATCGGAGCAAACCTCGGGTTCAAAGTCCTCGTGTTCTATATCCTGCCCAATGCCACGCTCGCATGCTGCGACCTCAGCGCGACACACCCGTTGCACGCAGGCGTCATCCTCACAACCGTGAAGCACGACGCAGTCGCCCACTTCACTGACCAAGAACTGGGCATCGGCCCTACCGGCCTCAAAGCATCGATCCGTGCAGACTCGATCCCCCTGTGGGCACTGGTTAAAGCAATCGAACACACCAGTGCAACTCAGCTCACCATCCAAACGGTCTCGTTCCTGCGCTTCTGGGCCACCGCGGTCATCGCCATCAACCTCAAACCCGCACCCACGGAGCTCTGCGCCGCAAAACCTCTCAACGCATGCATTATCCGCGCAATGATTCGCATCAATGCAGGCCTCAACGGTGGCGACAGCATTCAGCACATCGGCAGACGCCTGCCCCCGGCAACCCTCTTCACAGCTGTCGTCGACACACGCGCTGAGGCAACTCAGCAACGCGTCGCAGGTGTCTAACAAGTCTCCCGGCGACGTTTGTTCGGCGCCCGAGACACGGTCATCGCCATCGTTTACGGGACTGGCTGCGCTCGGCGCTGACTCATCATCCAACCCATCGCCTTGCATGACGGGGCTGGCCGCTCGCTCTCCAGTGGGTTGGGTTGGTCGCGCCTGCGCTCGATCATCATCCATATTCTCGGGTTCGATAAACCCCAACGCGTTGTCCTGGTCTCCAGCGCTCGTACCACGCGCGTCGTTCAATTGAATCATGCGTGCATCGCCAGCGGTCCCTGATACCGATGTGTTGTCAAGCCCACCACAACCGCATAAAGCAACGGACGCAACCCACACAATCGTCACGGGGCAAATGTACTTCTTCATGTTCAACTCCTCGACGCAAATCGCTGGCAGACCCTCGGTCTCCCAAATCTGCACGGAGCTTAACCACTCAGACACATCACTAAAATCGATATTATCTGCACATAATAATCAATTTATTTGAATAATCAGATGGTCTCTGTGAACGCCACCGTTAGGTCTTCGATGAGCTTCATCCCTGCGGGCCCGAGAGGCTCAGTGCTACGATGCACAAGGCGGGGATGATAAGTCCAGTGATGCCCGCCAACCAAGTCCAAAAGCACCAAGGCCCCAGAATCTAGGTCATCTGCGACGATATGCTTTGGCGTCCAGCCGAAGCCAATGCCAGACAGTAATGCCAAGCGTTTGGCGTGAAAATCCGGCAGGAAGATCACGTTATCCGTGCCGATGAAGGATGCACGAGGCTTGTCGCGAAAGCGCTTCGCTGTATCTTTGACCACCAGTTCAAGCTCCTTCGCGAGGTCATCTTTCTCGATCTTTTGCTTATGGGCGAGTCCATGGCCCGCGCTTGCGACCAAGACCATCTCGAGTACGGGCAGTGGAAAGAGCGTAAATGTGCCTGATTCTCTATCAAAATCCAGGGTCAGCATGATGTCAGCGTGCTCCGTCTCAAAGCGCTCAAGCACGCCGTCCTGACACTCGATATCGAGCCGAACCCGGGTCGGTAGACCGCGATCGAAGAATCGCTTGAGACCGCGGACGATCTGCGTAATCGGCAGCGCAGCGTCAGCGACCAATCGAATCGATGTCTCCCACTCACCTGCGAGCTCATCGGCAAGCCTGTCCAACCCACGGGCTTGGGCAAGCACACTGCGGGCCTGCTCGAGCAAGAGATGCCCATCGGCGGTGAGAAGCGAACGCCGTCCGACCTTCTCAAACAATGGAATGCCCAGGGATTCTTCTAGATTACGCACAGCGTAGGTGACAGCCGAAGGCACACGATTTAAAGACTCGGCGGCAGCGGCAAAGGAGCCGGTTCTCACGATGGCGTCGAGGACGAGGAGCTGGTCGATATTGTGCCGCGGCATAGACATGATTTCCGGCCTCTCGTCAGCGTGCCCACCTCGTGCACGCACGTCTGTTCGGTCGAGCGCTCAAAGAAGATACCAAATATTCAAAAACATAGAACCTTTAAAGCAAATATATTTACTTTTTTAGCACAATTCAATCCGCTTAAATCTAGGCATCACAAATACGGCGATGGGCGAGTGACCCAATCAGCCAACCTGGAGATTCATCATGATTCGGATAACCCAACGACTCGGCCTTGCATTACTCTTACTCAACTTTGCGTGCGGTGAGGACAATGCAGCGGACACGCTCTCGAGCGCGTGTGGAGAGTGCCCACCAAACCATGCTTGCGTCGCATCTTCAGCTGGCACCTACTGCCAATCTCAGTTTACTCGTTCCGAAGAGGACGAAGATGACAATGCGCTGCCAGCGGTTGAGCCAACAGCGGACGAGCCATCGCCTCCACGGCCTACGACAGAAGTCGACGACGAGACCGAGACCGATGTCAACACGCCGGGCGCGGAACAGGCGCCTGCTTGCCAATCGCTCAACCTGCACCTCAAGCCCTCCCAAGGCAGCATTCCGAGAGTGATGCTCGTCGTCGACCGCTCTTACAGTATGATCGTCGAGGAAGACCGCTGGTCGCCCATCGAAGAGACCCTGAGCCGGGTCACCGAGAGCCTTTCAGACACGGTACATTTCGGCTTAGTTCTATTCCCTTCACCCAATGCCAATGTCCGTGGGAGCGAAGCTGAGATGGCGTGCGCGGAGGGTGAGATCAATGTGTCACCGGCAGCGAACACGGCAACTGACATACAAGATTGGCTCACCCAGGAACCCCCTCAGCCAGGGCTCGCCACCCCGACATACTCGGCCCTCGATGCTGCCGGTCGCGCCCTGCTCGCGCAGCCGACCGGTAACGACTATATCTTGCTCGCCACCGACGGTGGACCCGGCTGTAATTTTGGCCTCGACGTCTTCGGGTGCACCTGTCTTAACCACAGCTGTCTTCTCGGTTTGCCCGAGATGTGTCTCGATGACCAGAGGACCGTCAATAAGGTGAGAGACCTCGCTGCCGAAGGTATCAAGACCATTGTGCTCGGCATCTCCAGCGATGACTTCATGCCGGAGTCAAGACGTGTACTCGACCACATGGCCCAAGCCGGTCAAACCGCAACGGATGGACGACATTTCGAGGTGAATCGAGTGGACGATCTGGAACAAAGTTTGACCGCAGCCGCAGGGCAACTCGCCCCATGTCGGTACGACCTGGGTGCTCTCGCGGGTCTCGAGGATGACTTAAACGTCGTCATCGATGGCACCGACATCGAAAGGGACCAGAATCGCTCAAACGGCTTCGATATTGTCGACGGAGAGCTCGAGTTCTTTGGCGATGCATGCGCGATGCTCCGCGATGGACAAGCACATCAGATCAGCGCTTCGTGCCAGTAAGAATTGGCCATTGTGAGACCGATGACCAATAGGCGTGTGCTCGATTTGAGTGCTGTACAGCTCAGTACAGACGATGCGGTGGATGTCTGATTGCGTCAGAGCCGTAAGCGATCTAAGGAGAACGCGCTAACGTTTCCGGCTCTCGCAGCCGAACTCCACCTCGACTTCACCATCTAGGTCGCCACACACACTCGGACAAAGCACGATTCGTCGCGGCATCTCGGGGTTATCGTAGCGCCATCCGGTCGGGTCGTTCTCGCAGTTATCGGTGTTGAACAAGGCTGTCCTCGTGCCCATGGCATTCACGAAGTCGACGTTCACACGCTCAAAGTCGATCACAGCACCCCGTGGTTCGGGAATATTGAATTGACACGGGATGGCACTGCCTGACGCCACGCGTTCGTTCAACTGCTCGAAGATGGGTGACCAATCATCCTGACATAAGTTGAGCATGAGGCCGTCGGTCGCCGCCGATAGGTTCATATAAACGGCGCCGCCATCCCCGCCACAGCCACATTCGACGCCATCGTCCTCGCCAAAGGCAGCGCAACCGTCCACCGTGTCGATCGGATTGACGATGCTATGAAAATAGAAGTCCGCTGGCAAACCGAGAGCAAGCAACATGTCACGGTCGACGCTGCGTCCATGGTCATCGTCGCTGACAGCGATGACATGAAGGCGCGCCTCTTCCCGCAAAAAAACGCGCCATTGTTCAACATAGGTTTCCATCAACACATCGAGTGCATCGGCACTGTGAATCGGTGAGCGCACATGGAGGTAGGTCTCAGAATCAACATCTGGGCAAACGTCTTGTGCGCTGAGCGGTGGCGGTACGCAAATCGCGTGGTGGTTGTGTGGCTCAGGGATATCCACCGTACCGACGAGTTCGCGCTCTGAGCCGATGAGAACGACCCTGTAGTCAAGCTGTGACGAACCGATTCGCATCGCAAAATCATTGAGGTTCCGCTCGATGGTCTCGATTTCATCCCCCATGCTCGGGCTTGAATCAATCGCCCAGACGATATCCACGGGTCGGTTCGCACCGAGCGCCCTCGCCGTCACGGTGCCGCAGCTCATCCCATCGGGACGATTCTCGGCGTCTAAAGCCGCGGCGGCATCCTGCATCGCATGAGCTTCGGCATCACTGTCAGCAACAGGCACTGCGAACACATCCATCGGGACAGACCCATCGCGACTCACCGCTGCATCTATGCCCGCTGCACCTTGCTCTTGATCTTCCGAGCACGCAAGCGCGAGCATGCCCATCGCCAAACCAAAGATTATCTGTCGCATATACCCCACCCCGTTCAATCTGATCCCCAACTCACTCACAGTCACACGATCAAAGGTAACAGAGCAAGTCGGCTCAGCGAATTGTAGAGAGCGCGTGTGTCTAGCGTTCAGGTAAGCCCTTCAAAGATGCACTCAGGCATTTTTGGACACGAAGCTCAGCCCACGGATATGGTCCAAGAAGATGCACTCGGGCATTCTTGGACAAGAAGCTCAGCACATGGATATGGTCCAAGAAGATGCACTCGGGCATTTTTGGACAAGAAGCTCAGCCCATGGATATGCTCCAAGAAGATGCACTCGGGCATTTTTGGACAAGAAGCTCAGCCCATGGATATGGTCCAAGAAGATGCACTCAGGCATTTTTGGACAAGAAGCTCAGCCCATGGATATGCTCCAAGAAGATGCCGCCGGCGGCTCCCTCATAGCTGCCTCGTGCTGGTCGCCTTAGTCGTTTGCGCCCGTGGTGGGATTGCTTCGCGGTGCATGACCTCTCGGCTTAGGTCGTCGACGCCGACCCGACCGGCGCCGTGACTCACCGTCGGCGCTCTGTCCATTGCCCGCGTGAGCGCTTG
>JBMHDS010000100.1:0-16590 GCA_049889275.1 Bradymonadia bacterium
CGTTCTACCCGTTGAAGGCGAAAAACTTGAAGCGGAATACATTCGAACCGGCGTGCCTCATCAGGCCTACTATCACCCGACGGCAGGGCATGGCGCATGGGGTGCGAGCGTACGCACGGATGACATGGAGCAGAGTCTACAAGTCTTCGCATTTGAATTTATTATTGAACAGCAAGGCCTTCGCGTAGCGCCCTGAAACACTATAAATATAACTCATTCACCAGACTGCGAGCCGTCATAAAGGCTCAAAAAATAGAGGGACCATCATCATGTACGTAAAGCAAATTGTATCTCTTACACTCGTCTTATTCATCACCTTCGGCTGTTCAGAGTCGGATTCAACGGCCGGCGCGAACAACGATGCCAACGCGATCGATGTCGGTTCGAGTGAGACCGATGCGAACTCGGATACCCCGGACGGCGGGTTGATGCCCGATTCGATGTCAGGCACGGACCTGGGCATATTGGGCGATGCCAATGACGCATTAGATGCAGGCGAAACGCTGGACAGCAGCCCACCGGATGATGCAAGCGCAGCGCTCGACAGCAGTCCACCGGGAGACATGGGGGTCGCGATAGATTGTGAATCCGCATGTGAGACGCTCGTAGCGTGCTTAATCTCGGACTGTCGAGGATTTAACCAAGGGGCAGAGGCACAGTTATCTGCTCGCTGTCTAGACCGCTGTACGCCACAACAAGCCGAAGAATTCGCCAGCCAAACATGCCAAGAGAACATCGCACAACTCAGCGAAGACGGTGGGCCTATCGCTGACGCCTGCCGGGATAGTGATGGTACAGGCGAAGGCTTCAATATGCTCTATATCGGTCATAGCTTTGGACGTACTTTTGCAGAGCGGCTGCCAAACATGGCAAGCAACGTTGGCGTCGGTAATCATCGCAGTCAGATCGTGTTCAGCGGCGGCGCGTCTGGTGCACCCTTGGCGCTTTGGGAGAACGTAGAAAAACGCCGCGAGGCCCAGGGTATTCTCGATGAAGGGGACATCGAACTGATGGTGATGATCTGTTGTTCTTTACCTTGGATAGAGGACGGCGAAATCGAAGATCCCGGCATCATTAACTGGATGAATTACGCACTCGAACAAAATCCAAATACGCGCTTTGGACTCGCGATGCCTTGGATCGACTTTCCTGAGTCCTATGCAAGCGCTGCTGAGTACAGTGACCGATGGGAGCTCGGCTACACGCAATGGAAGAGTACAGTGGATGCGCTTAGATTACGCTATCCCGACGTTGAGATTTTTGCGATCCCACATGGACGCGCATCTGGCGATTTAATGACCCTCTTCGAGATGAATGCGCTTCCAGACGTCAACCAACTTCGAGGTCCAAGTAATTCATCGATCTACACGGACCCGAAAGGCCACGCAGGTCAGATTCTGAAGGATATGGGCGGACTCATTTGGCTCGGCTCAATCTACGGTGTGGATATCTCTAATTACCCGTTTGAGAGAAACTATGTCACAGACATCGCCGGCCTGGCTCAGAGCATCGTCGCCGAGGATGACTATACACGCCAGCCTTAAAGTTGGCGCGTCTCGATGCGCACGTGAGAAGCCGAACCGAGCCCGTTTGGGCTCGGGCTTGGTTCGCAAAATCGCAGCAACCGAAACACGGCGCCATAGGTCAGGACGGTAGAGCGCGACCCCTTTACCGGTTGGCGTTCAGCTTAATGCGCGAGATGACCAGTTCGTCGTGACGAATATGATTTGCGTTACCACAGAGACTTGCGTGGTCATCCTCGCTGAGCGGCGATGGTTCAAAGCAGTATAGAACGCTGTCAATCTTGGTGTCCCAGTTGTGGGCACCATATGCATAGAATCCAAATTTAGTGCCCTTCTCGTCCGCGGCATATCCTTCGAAGAGATACTGGTGCCCAGAGCCACCGCCGTAATTTGAGAAGACCAAGTCACCGGGCAACGCGCTGTTCCATGAGACCGCCTCTCCCAGACCAAAAATAGTCATCGCGCTCTGGGACTGGGACTCAAGGAGTTGTGTCTCTGTGTAGGTTTTCCCATCTCGCTTAAACGGGCTTAAGCTACCGACATTACCGAAGAAGATGCGCTGAAAGTTCTTGGCGTCTTTCGGTGTGAGCGTCTTGAAACGCCCATCAGCCTCAAGGATGGCTGCGACCGCCTGGAAGACAAAACTTGTGCAGTAGGTCGACCGCCCATTTCGAGAGATACTATCCGACTGCAACATCACCGTCTTTTTGTTATCCGACGTATGCCCTTTCACAGTCTTAGCTGCGCCTGAGCCAACCCAATCGAAGTTATCGTAGTAGAGCCGGTCGAGCTCTTTGGCCTTGTCGAGCACGCGCTGGCTGAGCGCCTTGATGGCCTGCATACGACGACGCTCAGCTTCTGCCCGCTGTCGCTCTTGCTCAGCCTTTCTTTGGGCAGCCAGTCGGGCGGCCGCTTTGCGCATGGCCTCGATTCGGGCAGCCTTTTTGTCTGCGCGAGCCTTTGCATCCCGCTTCGCCATCACCGACTGACTGACCACCTCCACTGTAAAAGTCTGCGGCTTTTCAGGGCCGTCGATAAGAATCAGCAACGCACGTTTCTCTTGCTTAAACCCGACCGGTCCGGCAAGCCGTCCGCGCCAGTCCGTGCGCTTGCCACCGAGGCGCGCTTGGACGCCGCTATTGACGCGGTACACTTTACGCTTGGACTTCGACAGGAACTTAAGTTTTCCGAGGCCAAACTCACAAAACCGCATCGTGAGTTTTTTGTTTTTCGCGACCGAAGCCAAAACCTGAAGCCCCTCGCCGCGCAGCGTATAGGGCTTGGTCCACAGCGCCTTTTTCCCCGAAACCGAACCAGAGAATGGTGTCTCCACGGGGATGCCCTTCTTACTGAGCATTTTGAGCTTTCGCGTATTCTTGATCTTGCCGCGGTTAAGGTACGTATTCGCGAGACTCTTGAGCCTTCGGTCAGAACATTGTGGGAGATTATCTTTGGATTTCTTGCGACCGCGAGTCGCTCGTGCTCTCGACGGTCGCTGGGCACGTTTATTGACTTTTGCACGTTTGAATTGACCGCGCCGTTTACTCGGTTTCGCCAGCGCCCCCTCGCCCGACAGCGTCGGTAAGACGAGAAATCCGCCCAGCAGTAAAACAAAACTCATACAAACTCGGTACAACATTAATCCCCCACTTCGATGTCACATGCTTCCGATACGCCGGAGCATAATAATTTCGTGGCCCATGGCACAAGTCCAGGCGTCTTGAATGCTTATCTTCTACGCGCCCGTTCGGCGGTCAGCAAGACCAGGACCGGAAGCAATCAGGGCATTTGAATGCCAAGTAAGCGGCCGAGCATGCAAGGGCACCCGAACGTCAACGACGCGCCGACAGCCCACCTTGCCCAATCTCAACACATACGGCATATTTCCAATCGGCTACGGTAAGCCAAGACACGCGCTCACGGAGCAATATGCGACCCCACACCTGGATTTTCCTGTCGTGCTATTCGTTCTTACTCGCAAGCTGTGAAGATTCGCGAGGGCAGAACGAACCATCAAGTCCAGATATTCAATTTGTGCAAGACATCGCCATGCCGGATGGTTCGTTGCCTGATGCACGGGATATGCGGCACACCGTAGACGGGCACTTCGACATCGGTACCGACGCCGGCCCCGACGCCTCTGCCAATACCGATTCTGAGGTGGCTGATGCGGACGTCACGCAAAGTCTAACACCCGGTGAACACGCCTTCACGATACAAACCGAAGACGGCCGAACCCGTCGGTATATTGTACACGTGCCCGGCGGCCTGGTCCCTCGGCCACCCGTTGTTCTCGTATTGCATGGTGGCGGTGGTAGCGCGGCCGGTGCAAAGAACGAGTATGGCTTCGATGAAACCGCGAATGCGCACGGATTTCTCGCCGTGTACCCAGAGGGTATCGACAGCAGATCAAATATTACAAACGGCCCGAGCGCGACATGGAATGGGGGTGCGTGCTGCGGCGACGCGAGCGCTATGAATGTGGACGATGTGGGCTTTATCAGGCAGCTGCTTGATGATTTAGCTGAACGGCAGTCGTTTGATACAAAGCGGGTCTATGCCACCGGGTTTTCCAATGGCGGCAGTATGAGTCATCGCCTCGCCTGCGAACTCTCCGAACGAATCGCCGCTGTCGCGCCGGTGGGTGCGCCCTTCGAGGAGATACCGTGCACGCCACCACGGTCTGTTGCCATACTGTTCGTCCATGGTACCGATGACCGTTGCGCACGCTTCGACGGTGGGGCCGTCTGCGGGGGGTGCTTCCAGCGTATTATCGGCTCCCCCGAGGCCGGCACTTATCCCTGCGTCTCGATCGCCAGCGGTGTTGAACGTTGGCGGGCATTGAATCAATGCGAGGACGATGCTGTAGAGACCTACCAAAATGGCGCAGCGACTTGCAGAGCCTGGGCCTGTCGTGACAACACCGCCGTTGGTTTTTGCGAGATTATGGGCATGGGCCATCATTTCCCGGGCACATCCGATTTCCCTTTCTGTGAACGACCCAGAAGTCGACTCTGTATGAACGCCATGCGCGAACTGGGCATGCCCAATAGCGACTTCAATAACGACCAACTCTGGCTTTTTCTAAGTGAGCATCGCCAACCATGACCGTGAGGACCAATGCCCCTCCATCGTGAGCAAGACAACGCGAGACAGGCATAGCAGGGCAATCGATGGACGCGATGTGCAAAAAGGCGGCTTTAGGCTACTGGTGCGTGTGGACGAGGTCGGGGCACTCGCCCTAAGTCGAAGCGAGCCAAGCGGCCAGACCGAAGAATACGATTGCCGCCAAGCGATTCAAGAGATGTCCATGCCGTCGCAAAGGTCCAGACATCGCGGTCGCAAAAAGCCCATAGGCTCCCGTCACGACCAAGCTTGTGAGCGCAAAAGTGCTCCCGAGTATAAGACGCTGCGCGACTTCGCCTCCATCTGGCGAGATGAAGGCTTGCAGAAAAAACAGGATGAACAGTGCAACCTTAGGATTGAGTAAATTGGTCACAAAGCCAATGCGCACGCACTGCAAGGGACCCAAGATAGGTCCGCCTTCTTCGGGACTGGAGCGCGATTTGAAGGTCTGAAAACCGAGGTGGGCTAAGTAGAGGACGCCACAATATTGGATGACCGTCTGAGCGGTTGGATACCGCGCGAGTAATAAGCCGAGCCCGAAGCACACCATGAGCGTATGAGCTAGAATGCCCATGGACACACCGACGGCCACAAGAAATGCGTGCTTCGCCCCGTGCTTCAAACCCACAGCCATGGTGGTCATCACGTCCGCACCGGGGGTCAAGTTCAGTGTCACACTCACGACAACGAAGCTTGACAACTGTTCCCAAGAAATACCCATCCAGCTCCTCGCTGATTCAATTGACCAATTCTGACCGATAATAACGGTGCCGACGGATGGGGCCATTCATAAACGTACTCAGATTTCGCTGTGCGTTAGGATACAGGGACTGGGTCCAAACGACGGCATATCTTGTAGGACACAGCGCGAAAGGTCACCTGAGTGAGGATAGTGGCAGGCAAACATCTGCCTGGGACATGTCCGCATGACCGTGAATGGCCAACGCCCTTGGCCCGGCACGCGAACAGCCACCATCGAATCGAGCCATCGTGTCTCCGAGAGCCTTTCGGCAGCCGTCTATGGCTCAGTTCGGGCCCCCCAGGCTAAATGTTGTTCAACGACCCGCTTTCCCAACAGCTCCTCCGCCAAACTGGTTCTCGCTTCGGTCAGGGTCACGCCTGTCCCGTCAGCCAGCCTGTTCATGAAAGCAAACATGGCGTTGACCATCACCACATCGTAAGCTTCTTGTTCGGTCATACCCGCATTCAGCATCGGCTGCATCGTGTTCGACGTCATCATGCCCGGCGCGCACGTCAACTTTATGCTGAAGTGCACGATCGCACGATCTCGCCCATTGAGATCCTGCATGTCGGCGTCGAGTTGTTCCAAGAGCGCATCAACATCAGCGCTGGCATGCCAACGGCCGCCGAGAGCCCAGAGAGTGCGGATGTAATCGAGGAAGCCTTGATCCGCCCCGATCCATTCAGGACGCAGAAACTCTGCGTGTGAGACCAGTCAGTACAAACACTGATTAAGCCCGGAGACAGTGGTCGCCACCAATTCCTCGCGATATCGACCGAGGCTCGAGCCACCAAAGGTAACCGCCATGTTTGTCTGCAGGACCGCCCGCATCGCGCTCGGGTTTAACTTCATCGCGGCGACAACTGCTGGCGTCGGTCGGCCTGCTTTCCGATAGGGCGCGGTCAACCGAGATAACTCGGCCGTCGATTCGTCATCCGGTTGTTTAAACCACGCCATAGCCTCTCCCTCAGTGCTCACAGGATAAAGATACGAAGAACAAAGCCTCGTTGGCAACCGCCCAGGGCCGCCACCTGCAGAGCTCTATGCAGCTCGGTCAGGTTCATACACACATCGAACGCCTATGCATCAACCAGCTATTTGAAGGCAAGACATAGCTGTGGACCCCTTAGATGCAGGAACCACATGCTCTTCTGTATGCCGGTCGCACAACTTATAGGTTGTGTGGATTCACCACCCGTCAGGGCGATAACTGCAAGGTTTTAGTCAAAAGCGGATGAAGTGGCCGTGTCCCATCCGCCTCGTGTGCGACCAAGCCGGAAGGCAGTTCGTATTCGTCGAAGGCGTCTAGATTGAGGGTCTCCAAAAAATCGACCAGCTCGGCCGCTGTCGGTCGTTCATCGGGCGCTCTCGCAAGACAGGCCATAACCACCTGGCTTAAGGTTGGAGGTATGCTTTCATTGAGCGACATCAGTTCAATGGGCATCGAATCTGCGCGCCTTAGGATGGCGGACCACGAAAAGTCTTCTCCATCACTCGCCCAAGGTCTCAGTCCTGACAAGAGCTCGTAAGCGATAAGCCCAAAGCTAAAAATATCGACGGCGGTATCGATGGGTTCGCCGAGCACTTGCTCTGGTGCCATGTAAATGGGGGTCCCCACCAGTCCACCAGCCTCAGTCACGGTCACGCCGCCGAGCGGGTGTGTACCCTCGATGAGCTTAGCGATGCCAAAATCGAGGAGTACAGGGGTCACTGCATGGCCATCGGTGTGCAAGAAGATATTACTGGGTTTAATGTCGCGATGGATCACCCCTTGTGCATGGGCTGCCTCAAGTCCACGAATGACGCCTTGCAGAATCTTGAGGACTATCTCCGCATTCAATCGGCCACAATGGTGCAAAACGGCCGTCAGGTCATTGCCGCTTAAATAGGTCATGACCAAGAATGCAATCTGACCAGACGCGATGCCAAAATCGAGGACCTCCGTGCAATTGGGATGCTTGATCTTGAGGCCTGAGATACCTTCGATCCGTAATCGTTCGAGGGCCTTTACAGGCTCGCCGAGCGTGGACGGTTTAAGCACTTTGACGGCCACAGTCTGTTTGTTCTCGAGATCTGTCGCTCGATAAACGGTGCCGAAACCGCCGGTGCCGATCTTTTCGTCTAACCGGTATCTGTCTTCCAAAATTGTACCCGGTAGTGCATCGGATAACGCCGCAAAAATCAGTTGCACGCGCTCCATTGAGTCCGCGAGGGCGCGATTGGCTTCACCCAGTGCCCGATTATTCAAAGCCAGCTCCCCGTGCTTTTCTTCGAGCTCAGCATTGAGCAGGGCCAGACTTTGATTTTGCTCGGTATAGACGAGATTAAGCGACTCTAGCTCCACCCGGTCGAGATAGGCGCGCCGATTGTTTTTCTCTGCCGCATAACCCGCGGTTGCGCTTAAAAAGATCGTGGTTGTCAGAAAGAACAAGTTGTTGACGATAACCGCAGTCGTAAGACCTTCCTGATAGGGCAGCGAGCAGACGTAGAGAATCAACAACAAGAACGACATCACCAGACCATAGACGAAACGCAGTCCCAAGAACGCGAACGTATAGATCACGACCAATAGAAGACCCGCATAGTACAGATAGCTTGCAGGCGCAGGCGCGAGCGTGAGCATGGCCACAATCCCAGCGCCACCAACGATGGCTGTGACAGCGAGCAAAAACTGGACTTTTTGCTTGAGGCGGTCAGCGAATGTGCAAAAAAAGAACAACGCCATAAGCGGACAGACAACGCCATAACGTATCACCCATAAGTCCGGCGCCACGGCAGGAACCAGCCAGTGGTCGAGTATCCCGAAGACTGCGTAAAGCATGCCGCCCGCGACCAAGGCGATCCGCGACTGAGACCGAACGCGGTCAGCGTCGTTTAATCGAAACTTAGCTTCGGTCTGCGCGTCAAAGCGCAGTGTAATTTTGTGCATACTCTTCGTTCCCAAGAACGATGGATGTTTAAGTTTTTGTAGGCGTATATCGAACATACGCCCCCACGATCTGAATGCCCCAACCCGAACACTGACACCCCCTCTAACAATAGGGGTATTTTAGTTGTGAGTGAAGAGCTGACGCGCCTGACACCGTCGCTTTGTTGACCGGCCGGAATCGCTATTCCCCGTATCGTATAGACACATTGCGATGAACCATAGCGTAGGTAAACCAAAAGCTGGCGCAATGACCTCGCTGCGCCACCAGATACACATAGTGATGTGCGATCTCAGGCGCATCGTGTGTTTACACGAGATAAAGACGATTTACCGACGCCCGCGCCTAGACTTTGTAAAAGGCAAATTCTCTATAATCCACGCCTGCTCTTGTCTCCATCGAGCCAACGACTCCATGAGCTGGTTCTTCAAGTCGAACTCATCGTCTAATGGCGTCGACTCGATCCCACCATCTCCGATGTCGAAAAGCGCGTGTTGATTAGCCAACTGATTATAGATCAATTTATGTGAACCCAGCTGAAGACCAATCTTTGGTGGGTACCGTCCCGCTCGGCTCACAACCTTAAACTTGTCTTGAGCGATCTCGGTGGTCAACGATTGAGACGTGTTGATGAGCCTGAAGAAGTCAGAGCCCCGAATCGAGAAAGCTTCAGTCACTTGAGCCCGCTCAGTTGGAGACTTTATAAGTTCACGGACAGATGTGCCTTGGGGTAACAACTCAACGGGAAGCTCTTGTCCAACAAAGTCAAAAATCGTAGGCATCACATCGAGCTGCGTCACCGGCAATGTGCGACTCAGCTGGCCTGATTTAATGCCAGGTCCTGAGATATAGAAAGGCACCCAACTCAGGTTCGTCTTGACGTGAACATGATGACCATAAAAAGGCTTACCATCGAGTGGCTCTCCAAGGCCTTGACCATGGTCAGCGATAACGATGACTAAAGTCTCATCGGCGAAATCCTGTTTGTAGAACCAAGACATAAACCGCCCAAGTTCCTGGTCGGTGTATCTAATCTCGCTTTCATATTTTTCCTTCTTAGAAGGGGCGTCGCCACGCAGAAACTCGGGACGCCCCTGCCAAGGCCGGTGCGGTTCATAGAGATGGATCCAAGCGAACTTCGATTGTTTGGGTTCAGACTTTAGGAACCGGATTAAGCGCTCAAGACCCTCTGCCGCACTTTTGTGCGTGGAGACATCACGGTGGTCTGAGATGAAACTGACGATCGCGTCATCATCAAACCATCGATTCTTTGGCCTCGAAAGAAACACTGAATCAAAAGACCCTCGCAGTTTGTCCATGGGTCGATATGGTTTCCAGCCCGGATTTTGAACCAGCACCGATGGTGTTTGTGATGTGAACATTGCACCGTATGCGAGTGGCGTCGCAGGGTATTGTGCAACGGCGTTTGGCACATACGTGCCGTGACGTCTCCAGCGGTGAAAATTAGGTGCCAGAGACTCATCCGCCCATGAATTCCACCGAATCGACTCGAGGACCACCAATAACACGTGTTTAACGTCGCGGTTCGAACCACCTTTGGGCACCGAGTAGCGTCTGATAAGCTCCTTTCGATACGCCGCATCCGGCTTGAATGACTGCCGATTGTCGTCACTGATACCCAACCTTTGTTTGACCGTTTCGATGGACCAATACAAAGGCGAGCAGATCCCATGTTGATTATACGTCGTACTCAGTTTCGATATAAAAAACAGCGGTATGGACGCAACGACATAGAGACATGCAAGACGTTTGGCCCCTGCCAATCTGAGGGGGTGAGTAAAAAGTAAGAGACCAGAGATAAGCCAAGAGGCAGATGCAAATTTGACGTATGTCCCGTCGAGGGCCCATCCGAGGCCCAAAAAACCAATGCCTAAGCACATCCTCAACAAAAGCGATTTTCGTCGGTGGCCCGTTGTGTAGAGCCATACCGCAAACGCCGCAAAGCACATTGGTCCAACAACGGCCAAGACTGGTTTCCAAAGTACGTAACCACTCAGACGGCTGACCGCATCTCTCTCTAACAAGAGTTCAAACCAATGTAACGCCGCAAAAAACATCGGCGCCGACTGTAGAGCGAGTCGACTCCAATCACGATTTGCCCAGCGTGCTAAGAATGGAAAAACACACAGTGCCAAGGTGCCGGTCAAATAAAAGCTGTAAGCATTTAAGACGGCGATCTCGCAGAACAAACGTTGGTTGATACGCTCTAAAAACAGCACCCAAATCAAGGCTACGGCGGGTCCGAGCAGCCAACCTACGGTCGCTGACTCATTTGACTCTCTAACCGCCATCTCGGGTGCCTTTCAGTCCGCTCCGTTATCTTCTTCATCGATGAAGTGTTCGGAGACTATAAACCGATTATTGCCTTACACGAATATTTTTCCGGGGAGAGCACTTACGAATGAACGCCTACGTCAGAGACGTCTTTGGATTCGCAGGGTTTGCCATGACGAAAAGGGAATGTAGCAGGACTGAGGGCTTTGAGTAGCTGGGCGCTGGGGGCTTTCCAATCGGTTCCAGGACGCATTGATTCTAGTGAGAAGACCTGCGAGGCGTAGTCAACCTTTAGTCGCTCGCAGGCGCTTTGGGCTGCTCATCCTCGCCAAACTTCCCAAACGCATAACTCAGTCCCAAAAATCCATCGAATGGCATCACTTCGTAAGGCTGTTCGTCCACTACGGCCGTGTTGCGGAAAACAATTTGGCAGTAAAGTGAGAGCCTATCCCAGATGCCGAGCTTACCTTGAAATACAAAGTTGTGGATGATGGTCTGCTCCTGTTCCGACAGATTAGCAGGTTGCGTCTTCTGAAAGTCAAAAATGGGTGCTTCAAGACGGTAGGCAAAGCTCATGTTGGTCTCCATTGACCCAAGCGTGAACGCAAGCTGTGTGAATGGATTGATGACGGTGGATTCAAAATTCGTAAAGCCAATACGCAAATCAAGCTGGTCATCCGACGTGGGCGGTGCTGTATCGTAATTCCAAGTCTCGAAGGAAGCGCCACCGATCAGGCTAAAGCGATAAGGGTTGTCAACACCCGATGCTCGGTAATAGCCACCGCCAAAGTGGACACCCTGATAATCGATCTGAGTCGAGTCGGATTCATAGGTATCAAAGTGTCCACCCATTTGCAGAACGAGTGAGTCGGTGAGACTGTAACTACTATCGATTTGAAAATTAAATCCCTTGCCAGAGCCGCCCTCGTCGTCACTCACTTGTGACGAGCCCATATGGCCTTCGATTTGCCATTGTCCTTGCCCTTCCTGTTGAGGAATGTGTGCGCGTATTGATTTGTAGTAAGGGCTACACGCTGAACCGAACAGCGCCACGAAAGACCACAGCAAAGCTGCCGACATCACACGAATTTTCAAAACCAACCTCCGGAGTAAAACAACGCTACAAACCGGCTGGGCATGGCGCTCCGTCGATCTCGATGATTCATAGCAACCTACAGGGTACAATGATAGACATGTCATGGTTTGCAGGTGAGAATAGCATGGCTCAGCAAGCACATCATTTTTCCGGTTCTGTTGCAAAACCAGCCGCTTAGCTCATGCAATTTCGCCGGATTTGGTCGCCAGTGAGTGCGCAATCTTTGAAGTGTCGAGTCCACAAGCGAGCGGACATGCAAGACCGTTTTTGTCGCATCCACGCGTCCCTCCGGAATCGGTAATCTGGTCCAATCTTTATCGAAGCCATCGAAGAAAAATCATACGCGACGTATGCCACAGCCTAACCAAAGAGCCATGCTGAGATGCGCGGGCGAGCCGGATGTTTTTCGTCACCCATCGACGGGTATACGCACGCTGCATAGCGTGCCAAAGGCGCTCA
This sequence comes from Bradymonadia bacterium, assembly GCA_049889275.1. Lineage (GTDB taxonomy): Bacteria > Myxococcota_A > Bradymonadia > UBA7976 > UBA1532 > UBA1532. Next base: position 12,169 of record JBMHDS010000100.1, read on the forward strand.
GCGCTTCTTCAACTGCTGAGCGGGTGCCTTTCTGGGCTTGACTGTACGTGGCGTGCAGAAGAGTTCGTATGGCTCTTTCGTTTGAGCGGGTGTGATCAAAGTCCTGAAACCGCTCTCATCTTTAGCGCGGAGCTTCGAGTTAATGCGCGCCGCACGTCTGTAGAAAGTGCTAAAAGACATTTCGTTAGTTGAGATCACCTTCTTGAGTCCGGCTGATTTCTTCGCCTGAAAGGAACGCAAAAGCTCGGCTAAACTCAGGCTATGATAGTTCTTACACTTGTAGGCGGGAAGCGGAGACAGAGGCTGGATAAATACGGTTTGCGTATTAAAGCTATGCTTACCGATTTCTAAGGGTTCCATCGTCAACATTCTGAATATAGAGGCCCAGCCCACATCACTCCGCTCAACGTTCCGTGAGCTTGAGAGCTTATTTACGGATTTGAGACCATACCGCGAGTAGGGTCTCACCCGTGCCTTGTTCAGAATCAAAGCCTCCAGACGCGCTGCGAGGAAGGTGGCGAACCCCTCATGAAATGCGACGAATGGCTTTTCTTGAAGGTCGTGGGTACTCTGGTCTTTGAGTAATTCACCGACAAGCTTCACCTCACCACGACTGTGTTGGTAAGCCCAGATATGCGCCATTTCATGCCAAATGGTATTGGTGGTGAGCCAATCTCTGACGGTGTGGTTCATGATCGAGATCCAACCGTCTATGGGATTTGCAAAGGGCGCTTCGATCTTGTCGTCGATCATTTTATTGTCTACCGGATAGCGAATCTTTACCTTCTTCTGAAAGCGATTACCGATCGCCTTGAGCCAGTCGATCATCTTGTTCGCCGCGATCCAAATCTCACCATGCCTCATACGTATAGATTCGCAGCCACCCTGACTATTACGAGTCATCTTGATGTCCCGTTCGACATTGGTTGTTCGGTAGCCCGATTCGTAGATTGTATGCCATTTGGCGTTGATACCAAGAGCCCCCTTGGCGATCTTTAAACTACGATTGTCGTATTTGATTTGAACCCGGATTTTCCGCAGTTTGTTGTTCTTCTTCGCGGTCACCGAGAATTCCCCGGAGCGCGTTAAGTTCACTTTGCTCCAAGTACCGAAAATGGGTGTCCCCTTCACTTTGGCCTGAACACGTAGTTGAGCGCCGCCAAGCGGAATATCATTGCCAAAGGTATTTTTTAGATCTGTGAGATGACAAGGCGTCATCGTGACTTTGCCAGAAACACGCCATGTCTTTTTCGCCTGGGCAACCCCAGACCAAAACAGCCCGATTAAACAAAGCGAAAGCACTAATCTTATTGGATACTTCAATTCTTCCCCTCCCTATGGTTTCTCTTCACACTCAAAAGACAGGCTCAATGATTCGGCAAGTGGTAGTCCGCATCGCGAGACAAGCCTTGAGGCGCTAGCCGATGCACTATAGCAATGCCGCGGATACGTTGAAACGGAATCAGCCCACGGCGCCATCTCTACGCCTCGTCAATCTCACAACCGTACGAGCTCGGTCGTCTGCTCGCGCGAAATACAATGTTCTTGGAGATAAAAAAAACAGACCACGCTCCATCAAATAAAGCGCTGAGCGAACACCCGCTATGCCTCGAAAAAAAATGCCACATCTTCGGTAAGGAACCGAAAAATGTGGCATCTTTTAAGGCGTGTCTGGCCGATAAACTGAGCCTGTTCCAGCGTCGTTAGTTGCCTGACTCGGCTTCTTTTTCAGGTGCGGTGTCGACATCGCTGCCTAAGTCACGACAACCGAGCTTTTTCTCCATGCCTGCAATGTCTTTGATCATGCCATCGAGGTGGTAGACAGAGCAGCCTGCGTCTTGTGCTTTCTTGATGGTGTCAGAGGCATCGCTGCATCCACCGCACTGGGTCTTGTTGTCGGTCTTATCCATGCAGGTGTGGTACTGAGCTTGAAAATTGCGATACATCTTCTCGCATTTTGGCGATGGGTCAGACCTAAAGGCGCTCTTGGTGACCTTTCCAAACTTCTTCTTAATTTTGACCTTACGTCCCTTGCCTTGTCTCGCTTTGACGGCTTTGCCTTTCTTGCCCGTCTTGACTTTCTTCTTGGATGAGTGGGCAGCCTCATTACGCTTTGCAGAGGCATCGACGCTCACAAAAACCAAACCGGCAAGAGCGACTGCAATCATGGACATTCTAAACATTTCATTTCTCCTTAAGCGCTGATCCCCAGTGATGCGCGGCCCGTCCGACGCACGCTGAGCAAGATTATTCGCAAAAACTTTCGAAAAGCAGTCGTCTGTTCTCAAAACCCGCCTGCAACTCCAGGAGGTTTTAACAGGCGGCAATACAAAACGGTAGCCTCAACTGGTCTATCTAAGTGGTGGAGATGCGCCACCCCAACTGCGGGAAGCAGCCCGCCACTACGCGTCTAAAGACGTGCCCAGCAGAACGAGCAGGCTTACCTCGGCGGTTCAACGTGCGAGGTCAACAGCCAAGGCAGGCAGCAAGTTTTTCAAATGACAGCGCGCCAAACAAATTGAAAAGCCATTCAATATTCTCTGAAGCGCTCGACCGATATGACGGCGCGTGGCCTGACGTGCTAGAAAGGCCTCCTGTTTTTGGAGGCCATGGTCTTGAGATGGGTCACACTCTGTATGTCGATTATGATTGTGGCCATATTCGCGGCTACAGTGACCCGACAAACGCAACCTGATCAGATGGCACACAATATGAGCGATGGTACAAGGCCCGAACACCATACACCCGCATACGAGAGTCGCTTGGCCATACACGCCGGACAGACATCGCCTGACGAGTTGGTCTCATCGGCGAGAGCGAGGATCGCCGCTCTCGAGAGTTCCAAATCTGATTATGGTGCGATTATTGATCTGGTGTCCGACCTCGACGTTCAGCTCACGAGCTTACAGGACAGCTCTGAGAAGATGGGTCCACTCTATGGTTTGCCTGTAGTCGTCAAAGATAATATCGCCATTAAAGGTGAGCCGACAACCGCAGGCAGTCTCGCGTTGGCTCAAAATAGAGCTGCGGTGGATGCTGATGTGGTCGCCCAGCTCCGACAAGCGGGCGCTGTCATACTCGCACGCGCAAACTTAAGTGAGTGGGCGAACTTCCGAGACAATCGGTCCACAAGTGGCTGGAGTAGCGTAGGGGGACAAACGCGCAACGCCTATGATCCATCTCGGTCACCCTGTGGGTCGAGTTCGGGTTCAGCCGTCGCCATAGCCCTTGGCTATGCCCCACTCGCGTTGGGGACAGAGACCGATGGATCTATCATTTGCCCAGCTTCGATGAACGGTATCGTGGGCATCAAACCCACCCGTGCGCTGGTATCCCAGCAAGGTGTTGTGCCACTCGCGCAGAGTCAAGATGTGGTCGGTCCGATGGCAAGGAACGTGAGAGATGCAGCGCTGCTACTCTCGGCGATTCTGAGCGAGGGACACCATCACCGCGCGGAGCCCATTCGGCGCGCAGGCGAGACCCCTGCCGCGCTAAAACGCTTAAGACTTGGTGTGATCACAAATCTCGGCAACACAAACGTCAGGGTCAATGGTTTGTTCGAAGACCTTCAAGGGCAACTTCGTACAGCCGGCGTGCAACTCTCGCCCGTGGTGTTCCCCGCACTGACCGAAATCAGCCAAGGAGAGATCGTCACGCTCTACACCGAGTTTAGGCGTGATATCAATCGCTACCTCAAGGCCCGACCAGGACTGCTACCCATCGATTCCTTAGCCTCATTGATCGAATACAATCAAACGAACAGAGAGACTGTCATGCCGCACTTCGGGCAAGACCGGTTCATTCAAGCTGAACAAATAGCGACCCTGGATCAGACAGACTACCAACTCGCACGGGCGAGAGCGCAACAGCTCGCCGGGCGAGATGGCATCGACTTTCTCTTGCGGGAACACCAACTCGACGCGCTCATCGTACCGAGCAATGGGCCGGCATGGCCAATAGATTACCGCCAGGGCGATGGTTTTGAAGTGGGCAGTTCAACGCCTGCAGCAGTCTCTGGCTATCCATCGATAACCGTACCCATGGGCCAACTCGACGGCCTGCCCATCGGCCTGAGTCTCATCGGCGGCGAGTTCGACGATGAGAAACTCATACGCATCGCCGGCGCCATCGAAGGTATGACCGGCGGCTACATCCCCCCACCGTTATAGGCATCTGTCCGCGGCGTCTAGATGGTCTCTCCGTGCACCCGCGGAACGCGCTCTCCGCTCATGATTCATCAGTCTTCTTGGTCCAATAATGACCGCCTAATCGAGGGAATCACTGAAGCACTGAAGCACTGAAGCACTGAAGCACTGAAGCACTGAAGCTCGGGCTTAGATTCAGCCGAGCACACGGGGAATCTAGATCACCCGCGCCCGACCCCCCCCCGGGGGGCGCCCCGCGGGAAGGGGAAATGATGGC
>JBMHDS010000101.1:0-15374 GCA_049889275.1 Bradymonadia bacterium
TCGCAACCCTGATGCTCTTTATGCACAGCGGCTGTACCGAAGATAACAGCACCGTGGATACAAACGCGGCCGACATGGCGGTCTCCGCTGATACTGGCCAAGGCGCGGGGGGTGCAGGTGCCGAAGGCGGCGCTGGCGGCACGGGTGGTGCAGGTGCCGAAGGTGGCGCTGGCGGCGCTGGTGGCGCGGGTGCCGAAGGTGGCGCTGGTGGCGCAGGTGCCGAAGGTGGCGCTGGAGGCGCTGGTGGCGCAGGTGCCGAAGGTGGCGCTGGTGGCGCGGGTGCCGAAGGTGGCGCTGGTGGCGCGGGCGGTGGCAACGCCATGCGACAAATGCTTGAGCCAGGACTCACAGAGTATCGGTGGGAACAGAACGTGGACGGCAATGTCATCGAGCGGCTCTACCGCATCAATGTCCCAGAAGCCTACGACCAAGGTCGCGACTATCCAGTGATCTTTTTTCTTCATGGTCGAGGCGGCACGGGGGCGAACTTCGCACGTCAGCATCGGCAATATTTCCAAGGCGAAGGCGATTTCATCGCGGTATACCCGGACGGACATAACAATCGCTGGAATATGACCGATGCCGAGCCGGGTCTTGCCGACGACGTGGGATTCTTCGAGATAATGATCACTCACCTCGATGGGTTGCAAAACGTCGATCGGGACAGACGTTTTGTTTGGGGGTCATCAAATGGTGCTGGCATGGCGCAGCGTCTTGCAGTCGAGACTCGCTACTTTAGAGCCATCGCTGCAATGGTCACCCAGCTTTATATGGGCAACGAGCCGAATGCGGATCGGGGTACAGGAGACGTATCAGTTCTCCAGATTCTTGGTATGAGAGATCGAGTGATCCCCTACGAGGGCGGTCAGGGACCAGAGCCGACGCTACAGTTCTACCCTGGCGAGAGAAGCGCAGAGCTTTGGGCTGAGCACCATGCGTGTGAAGCCCCCGAGACAGCAGACAATGCGGAATTCATTCGCATCAACTATTCACAATGCCGCAATGGCGTACGGGTCTTACACTATGGGATTCGCGACGCCGGTCATGGGCTACCCAACCGAGTCGATGGGCGACCGATCTTGGAACTCGTGTTGGAATTTTTTGCCGAAACGCCCTAAACACAGTCTTTATCTGCTTTAGCAGAGTCGACAATGTTCGCTTCGCGAAACAGGCCAGTTACGTCGGTGGCAGGTGTCGAGGGGTCGGGCTCACCCAGATTAGTGGCCTGCCGCAATCCATCACGCACCTCCCTCTGCCGGCCTGCGGCCTTATCGGCCCTACCCTTTGGCCCACATGCAGCATCCTAGAGCCTTGGTACACTTTTCGACACAACCACCCAGACCATGAGAAGGCGGTGTCAACTTCCACTGACATCGGCATGCAGACGCTGTAATCAGGCGTTGACAGCTCTCGACCAAAACTCGCGTAACCCCCTGTAATCACGATATGTGAATTTTTGGCACAGGGTCTGCAACTGTAGATTTCCAGACATGCTGGATAGCGTCATGAAAGGACTGGGAAACATGCTCTACTCAAACACAAGAACACTCAACACATTTGGATTTCTCGTATCATTGCTCATCTGGGTTTTCGCAGCTGGCTGCGCTGTGGAGCCTGGCGATACCTTCGATGAGACAGGTGAGTATATGGGCACGGTCCTGGAGACCAGCGAAGGTGCGATACGGACACGCGACAATGCAGCCGTCGACCGCGAGGGTGAATACTGCCACAACTGCTCGACTTTATGCGAATGCGGTCGAATCTGGCACCCCGCAGGATGGACGATCAACTGTGACTACTGGTGTGCGAAAATCGATGGCAAAGGTACAAGCTGTGGTGGCGGTGACGATGATGCGCAGGAAGCCAGCTTCCAACGACAGACCATTGAGTCAGTGGCTCCGGCAACGGCCAAAAAAGACAAGCTCGAGACCAAGACCAAGTCAAAGCGATCAGTCGCTAAGGGCGAGCTCATCGCTCGCGGTGTCAACGGTTGCCATTCAATCTGTGGTGACATGGCAGACGGCATCATCTGTGGACCCCACGCGTGCACACCAGAGGCGGCCGGTAGCTGCTGCCCAAGCGACGATGATGATGAAGAACGCGAAGAAGAAGCAGCAGACGACGAGTCTACATCCGAGCGCGTCGAGCGCGTCCGACAGACGGAGCGTAACAGCAGCCTTGGGCGACCAGGGCGCTGATTATCACTTATAACCGGCTGCACCCAAGCAAGACGGAACGACGACGACAGCGCTGATCGCCAGCCTAACGTGCAGCCGACCTTCCTCCGCTGGATGAGTCTCGCGGGGATTCTCTAAGCCGCGTGCATCACCATGCTCGGGTTTATGCCCACAGAGTCCCCCTCGACTTCAAAATATCGAGACCGCCCACTTTCTAAATTTCAAGCCCGCCCAGTGGATACGCATGTCAGTGGGCGTTGGCGAGCCACTGGACAGGTACATGGATGAATTGGCCCCACTCCCACTCAAATCATCGCAGCACTCAAGTTGAGTCACGCGTTCACAATCGCTCGCCGAATATTTTTTTTGCGTTGAGCGAATATTTGAGGACCACATTCGTTCGCCCACTGGCGCAACTGAACGTATCGCTGTAATGTCCGGCCACTAGGCAGTTATGCCAACTATCGGGAGAACGAGAGGGAATGAAGAAAACTAATTTATTTTTCTACGTTTGCGCGGTCAGCATTCTGTGCTTCGCGGGCGTGTCACACGCGTTTGAGTTATCAAAATCGCAGACGATCACTGAACACCTAGACGGCTTCACCGTGACAAAGCGCGGCAAGCTGTCTGCCGTTGAGCGTGTCAAGGTCGAGCTCGTCAAAGACAAGATGGTCGAAGTCAAAAGCTTCGCGCAGAAGGCTTTTGCGGGCGTCAATGCCTTTGAGAAAGAGCTAAAGGGCAAAGATGCTGCCGGGCTGCTGAAGAATTCGATCAAGACCGATACATTCGGCGCTGAGACCGCCGACTTTATCCTCATCGCGAAGTCGGTGACAGCCACAATCACAAATACAAGCTCCATTAAAGGCCGGTCGAAGTGGTTTAAGTCGCTGCTTGGCAAGCAGAAGAAGTTAAACGCGAAGACGTTCAAGCTGAGTGAGCTGCCTAAAGAGTGGAACAAAGGGCTTGACGCATTTGTCGCAGAAGCACGCAAGCTGCCTGCTTCTCACCCTTGGAAGAAGGCGGTCGACGCCGGCGGCAAGAAAGCACTCGTTGTCTCCGCGTTCAACGGCGAGGGCGACATCACGCTGATTGAAGAATTGGTCATCCCTAAGAAAATCGGCGAGTTCCGAAAGGGCAAGACGGGCTTTTATAACTTTGACTATGGCAACTCCAAGGTCGCCACGGGCGTCGATGCACGCACCAAAGTCGTATACAGCGACGTTGATAGTGGCTGGGCAGTCGGTCCAAACGCCAAAGGCAAAGTAAAGACGTTCACCCCCATCAAGGCCCGCAAGGAGAAAGTCGCACCGGGAAAAGCAAAGACCGCAACAAGTGGGCAGTCAACCAAGAGCTACAATTTCGTGACCGGACCGCGTTTTCACAATGATTTCGAGAAGACTTATACTCTCGACTTTGGCGTCGGCAGTTTCTCTGTTCAGGGTCGATGGGGCTATGACTTTGGCTTCATGGTCCCAGTCAAGGTGACCTCGACCATGAGACCCACATCGGTGACGTCCAAAAAGAACGGACGTAGAATCAAGGCCGATGTGGACTTGAAGGTCATCGTAGCAGACCAGCCTGGCTCTTATTACGCGGGCGCTGGAATGACTGGCATGGGCCACGGTAAAGAGATCCCTCTCATGGCCTATGCAGAGGTGCGCTGTAAGTTACAGGTCGCAGGCGTTTGGCTCTTTACCTATACAGGCAACAAGGGACTCAAATGTCAGATCGGAAAGGCAAAATCGAATCCCCTCGACTACTCCCTCGATATGAAGCCTCCGTTTCATAACCAAGACCTAAAAATTAAGCCAGTGGGTAAGTCTTGGCAGAATGCTGAACTTTGGATCCCACCAAGCGCCACCAGAAGCCAAAAGAAGTTTGAGGTCAGCGATAGGGTTTGGGCCGATGTGCACGCCAAAGCGGGCGTCAAGTTCGGTGGCAAGGGCACAGCAAAGGTTCGATATAAGGCGTATGTGGGCGATACGGAAGTCAAGAACACCCTATATGCGTTTGACAACACGAGCGCTCAATCCGCCGACTTTGACCTACCGGCACGTAATGTCAGCTACGATTACGGGTACGTCCTATCGGACCCGCAGTATGTTTGGAACGTCACGCTCACGCCCGGCGTCCGCGTAGGCGGCACGGTGAAAGCATATAGTTTTCGCCGCAACTTCTCGAAGACGTGGTGGCTCGATGCACTCGAGTTCAGTGTGGGCACAGTTGGACTGGAGGGCACAACCGGCTCGAACACGACTTACTCGGACAAAGCCATTGGTCGCCGCACTGTCACAGATTCTGGTGGCCGCGCGAGAAAGCCCAATCGGAAGGGGCCGAAAGCGTCCGTAGGCAAGAAGACGTCGAAGGGCAAGGTCAACACCAAGGGCAAGAAAGGCACCAAGGGCAAGAAGGGCACCAAGGGCAAGAAAGGTAAGAAAGGCAAGAAAAGCAAGAAAGGCACCAAGGGCAAGAAGGGCAAGACCTCAAAGCCTTAAGTCGTCTCACCTCAAACTTGGCAGGGGTGCAAAAAACGCCCCTGCCGGTCTACAAGACCATCTCTCGCTGAAGCAGCGAATCAGTGAGCGCCAAAGAGCCGCTCACGACCCGTATTCAAACCCATTTGAACCGGCTGTGCCTTGAGTACATCTCATCATAGGCCGTTCATCTCAGGCCGTATCTACCCGGGCGTCGCGCAGGACCCCAAAGAGACAATCGGTCAGCTCTGTCACCTGATGCCCGACAGCTCAAATTCATAGACGCTGCCGGTCTCGGTGAGGCCTGCCGTGCCCTGCGAAGCGCCGATCAAGATACGACGTGGCGTGCCTCCGATACTGAGGCTGTGGCCAAAGCGGTCATCGCGGTTAAAAGTCTCTCCCACAAAGCGCGCGACCTCCTCAGGCCGATTGTTTGATACATCGTAGGCGAAGATGCCACCGATTCGAGTCGCCTCGCCGTGTTGACCAAAGAGCTCTGAGGCAAAGACAAACTCATCGTCACTCGCCACCTGATATCCAAATCGGCCTTCGTTGACCCGGCCTTCAATGATGCGATCGTTTTCCGAATCCACAAGCTGAATCGTCAACGTCTCAATATTTGGCGTCTCTCGGGGCAGCGCCAAAACCCGCTCCAAATCGACCAACCATATGGCGCCTGTACGCTGGTTGTTTTGTGCACGCCGTGTCTCCGGCGCACCGATAACCAAGGTGCCTGCAGCGTTTCCAGGGCCACGGAGGTGCGCAAGGTCAGTGCCGAATAAGCCGCCAGGGCGAGCCGCCGCAAACACGGTCACCGTTGGACTTGCAGGGCATCCTTCGCCCCCCCAGCCATAGAATAACCAAACCGCCCCGGCGGTTGCTTGACCATGGGCTCTACGCCTGGGCTCACTGATCGCGAACTCTTCGCAGCCGTCTCCTGTCAAATCGCCTAGGCGTATCGCAGTCTGAGCAAGCCGGGCCCCATTCGCAGTACCATCGAGAGACCAGTCAGGTTCACACATCACGGGCATCAAGCCATCGGCCGGTAACTCACGACCATTGTAGACTTCAAGCATTCCAGAGTCGGCGGGCCCATCGTGGAGTGGACCACCGATGATCATGTCATCGCGACCATCGCCATTAATATCAGCCATGGCGACGATTCTCGACAGGGCCTGACTGCGGACTGTGTATTGCATGGCGATGGGTGCATTACTCTCCGCGTCGATTGGAAAACGATACAGATACGTGGCGCCACCATTGGTTCGGTTGGCACAAGCCTCGTCGATGGTCGCGTTCTCGCCCAGACCACCTGGCAACTCTTCGCCGGTGGACGACACAGCCACCTCTGGACGACCATCCCCGTCAAAGTCGCCCACCTGTAGACCCGTTCCAAATGCATCGTCTCGCCCTCGCGTGGGGGTCCCGTCGATCATACCTGTGGACTCCAGGGCCAAGCGACCATCCGCGTCCGGACTATAGATCCACGTTTTTCCTGCTTGCATGCCGTAAGGCCGCACCCCGCTGCCGGGTGCCCCCACAACGCCGTAGGTCCCGCCGTTGTTCGTCTCTACGAATTGAACGGTTTGACCCAAACGCTGGCCACCAAGCCCCGCAGGCAATGGAATGGGTTGGACGGCCGAATCGGCACCATTCACAAAAGAGAGTCTGCCTACGTGGGCACCAAGGTCCGCGGCGCGACCGCTCGTGACCAAAAAGTCGTTCGTGCCGTCGTTATTGACATCGCCCGCAAACACGGCAGCTTCACCGAATTGCTCACCCCCATCAATCCCAAAGGCGCTCCAATCGGGCATCTCCGCCATCCACTGTTCACGAAGACCATAGAATAAATGGACGCCCCCCGTGTTGGCGGTCACATCCTCTCCAATGGCTTCATCACCCCACGCACTCACCAATAGGTCGTCTATGCCGTCTTCGTTATGGTCGCCGATGTCGATGGCGATGCCCGCACCATCACCTGCGTTATCTGCAAACCATGACCAATCCGCTTCAGCTGTTCTGGTATAGCGCTGAATCGGTCCCTCGAGTGGGCCACCCGCAAACACATAAACGATACCCGCGTTGCTACTGCCAATATCCGCGGCGTGCTGGGCGATGATGAGCTCCGCCCGACCATCGCCATTCAAGTCGCCGGCCGCGAGACGCCTGCCAAGGTATCCGTCTCGCGACTCATCTTCGTTGGTGATGATAAAACGAACGGGGTCGGGCCCCAAACCACCATCGTCGGGGTAATCGGGATCGTCGCTCACAGGGCGACCGAGATAGATTGCAACGATGCCGTCATTTCGACGCCCCTGTATGTTGGCGATATTCGATGCCATCGCAAGATCACACAGGCCATCCCCATTAAAATCAGCCGTCGCCGCACCAATTCCGTATCTGAGAGACGAGGCAGCACGAAGGTTCCCCTCCCCGTCTAGCCGAAACCCATCTAAGAGCGCCGCCGGTGCTTCTCGAAGGCCATCTGCAGAACCCAAGAATAAGACAGCGCCCCCCTGGTCGCGAAGGCCGTTATCTCGTTGGCGATTCTCAATGCCAATCCCGGTGGCGATGAGGTCTACAAAACCATCGCCATTGAAATCACAGGTCTCGACGTTAAGGCCCATGCCATCACTATTCGAAAGACCAAACAGCGTCTGCGCTGGGGTGTCCTCAAATCGTCCTCCGGCCACTCCGCGATAGATGAAGACGGAGCCAGAGTTTGTACCACCGGTGTCGTCTCCAGGCGCACCAACAGCCAAATCGATGAGGCCGTCTCCGTTGAAGTCTGCAGCGGCGATATCTCGGCCAAATACGGCATCGCGGTTGCGGCCGCTGAACACCTGAGTTGGCTCGTCGCTGAGACCTGCTGCAGTGCCCCGGTAGACAGCGACAATCCCGTCGGAGAACCGGACGTTTGTGCCCTCGGAATAACCCAGTGCAGCATCTTCGAAACCATCTCCATCAATATCACCAAGCAGCAGTAAACGCCTGTCTGAGCGTCCGCGACCAACGGGTTCCATCGGCGCCGTGAGAGATGCCGCGACATCCACAGTCAGGCTCGCAGATACACCCGCAAAGCGATCGGTCAGCTGGATGGTTGTCCGACCTACACCAACCGCGCTCACCAGGCCAGTCTCCGCATCGTAGTTCGAAACCTCAGCATCATATACGGCGTCGACCGTGCCACTGCCGCCGGTCAGCGTCAGCGGTAGCTCGGCACCGGCCACCATGAAAAGGCGCCTGGGCTCAACCGAAAGCTCAATCGATGCCAACACGCGAACCTCGAGGTCTTGCTCGAGCCCGGTCTCTGGATCGGTCACCCGGACAAGGTCGACGCCGGCCATTGAGCCTGCCCGATAAAGCCCCGTATCTGTGATCTCCGCGCCACTCTCATTACGAATGAGTTCAAAAACATAACTGCCTGAACCGCCGGCGGTCTCGTACGTGAAGGTGTGTCCAAATCGGGCTTCAGTGGTCTCCGGAATGACCGCGAGGTCGCTGACGACGGCGACAGTCGCCAAAGCCTCACCAGCGCACTCAACGTCGGTCACCAAAATGACGTCTTCAACACCTTGGGTTGAGCCCGCCAGATAGGCACCCGTCAATTCATTCAGAATCGCGCCAGACCCATCCGATTGCAGAGTGTAGCGATAATTCCCTGTGCCCCCTGTTGCGCTAAATGTTTTGAGGTCGAAGGGCGCAGCAAACGTCCGCTCGGGACTCAATTCGAGGGGCGGGTCACAGTTTGGGATCGGGATTGAGCCGTCCGCCATCACCACGGACGTATCCGGCGTCACGGCGTCAATATGTGCGTCCAAAGAGCTGTCCGCGAGGCCTCGGTCTTCGACCGCCACGTCGGCGGTCACCGCGTCAGGCAGAGAGACTTGAGCATCACCCCGACTCGGTTCACCGATGTTCTCCGAGCTGTCATCTGCACAGCCAAAAAACACAAGAACGAGGCATGACACCCACAAACATCTTAAGGAAATCATGGCTTTACCTTCTCCTGGTGGCATTAATGAGTAGCAAAACGCCCCACAACCCGCTAACCTTGTGGCAGCGGGTTTTCGAGGGAGCGTATCGCGATTGGCACCAACCACGCCAAGCGCATACGATGTGTGTATCATGATTTTACGACGCTATGCAGCGCTGCTGACACTTGTATTGTATTCATTGCCGGCGACAGCAGTGGAAGTGCAAGATCCGAACGATGCGCTGATTTGCCACGACCAACCGGTCAAACTGGACCTACTCCGCTATGTGCGAGCGGCGAGCCTGGACTTACGCGGCCACATGCCCCGGCCCGACGAACTTGAGTCCATTGAGCTGACCGACGACGCGGACACCGTCCCAGAGGCGCTCTTGGACAGCTGGTTGGCCAGCGACGCGTTCATTGCTCAAGCCGTTCGTCGGCATCGGACCTACTTTTGGAACAATCTGAGTCAAGTCGACATGTTTCAGCCCCAGAAAGAAATCCGCGCCACGGGCAATATCTTTTGGAGCCCCCGCAAATCGCGCATGCTGCGCTCAGGCTCAAACGTCCAAGTTCGGTGCTTCGACGAACCAGCGCAGTTCGACGCCGCCGGTCGCCCGGTCACGCGTTTAGACGAAAACGGCTACCGACGAGAAGGCTGGGTTGAAGTGAACCCATACTGGGCGCCAAACACGACTGTGCGCGTTTGTGCCTTCGATGCACAGACCACCCAAGTGTCGAGCGCGGGGCGGGATTGCCGAACCGGAGCAGGCAACAATGACGAGGAGTGCGGCTGTGGACCCAATCTAAACTGGTGCGCCACCTCTGGGATAGAGCGCCGGATCAAACGCTCGATGGCGACCTCCCTCGAGCAATTGATCGCAGCCGCGGTTGGCACTGAAGGCAACTATCTCGACCTGTTTGAGAGCCGACGGGGCTTCGCTGATGGTGCGTTGGTCCACTATTATCGTCACCTACGCTATTCGACCCGTTTTCAATCGACGCCCTCGCCGATTACCGATGAGGCATTACCCGATGTGCCGTATCCAGACACGAATTGGCATGAGTTTGAGCTGGGACGCGACCATGCGGGTGCTTTGACGCACCCCGCTTATCTTTTAAGATTCCAGACCAATCGAGCGCGGGCGAGCCGTTTTTATGAGGAATTTCTGTGCGCGCCCTTCGTCCCGCCTTCAGGTGGGCTGCCCGCTGCGAGCGACGAATCAGCGCGAGATCCGGACCTTCAAGTGCGGGCTGGCTGTAAATACTGCCACGCTCAACTGGAGCCGGCTGCATCGCACTGGGGGCGATGGACCGAGCAAGGCGTGGGCTACCTCAACACCAGTCGATTTCCGGCGCTCAATCACGATTGCTTGGACTGCGCATTAAGTGGACGCTGCAATGCGTTTTGTCGAAACAACTACGTGACCCGCGCGCTGAGCGAGAAAGAAGAGCCGTACCTCGGCATGCTCCAATCCTATGCGTTTAGACGGTCAGACCATATGCATTACGTGGAACAGGGACCCAAGCTCATCGCACGGAAGGCCGTGGCTGAGAACACCTTACCTCGCTGCGTTGCCCGGCAGACGGCCGAGTGGCTGATGGGCCGTGCTGCCACGAGCGATGACGACCATTGGATTCTCGATCTATCCCAGAAGTTTGTACGCTCGGGATTCGATTACCGTGGGCTTGTCAAAGCGGTGATTTTAAGTCCGCAGTATAGGAGGGTTCAATAATGAAACGCCTCATGATCACACTCATCGCGCTGAGTTTGGCCGCCTGTGCGCAGCAGTCCGCGGAGACATCAGAAGTCCTCACCACATCGCCGCCGCCGTCAAATCCCACAGGCGAGATGACCCGTGGCGAGCAGCCTGAATCCCCCGTCAACCCAATGACCGAGACAGCTGCTGTACCGGTACCGGAAGCGGTCAATGTGCAAGAGAGTGGAGAGCAAGACGTTTCACTCGCTGCGCCTTTTGACGCCGAGCGGATGATCGTGCCGCGCCCGCGGAAACGCCTCAACGTCGACCAGCTCCGGGCATCCATGCTGCAGGTCTCCGGTGGTATCGATTGGACAGAGGGCAGCGGTAATCGAATGAGATACCTGTTCGAAGACCTCGCGCTCACGCTGGGTCGCCCCGATTTCGCAGAGAGCACCGACGAGGACCTAGAGCCCACCTTGTTGTTTCAAAAGTTTCTTGGCGATGCCGCTCGGAATATCTGTCTTAAGATGATCGACGCTGATTTGGCTGCCCATCGAGCGATTGAAGCGGGCGAGCCCACCGAGTGGACCCCACGCTTGCTCGTGCACGTCGGACCGAACGACACGCTCAGCTCGAACCCAGATGGCGTCAGAGCAAATATGCAAACGCTACTGCAGTCCTTTCATGGGCGACGTCTCTCAGTTGACGCACCGGGCCTCGTTCATTGGCATTGGCTTTTTGAGTCGGCATCTTTTG
Organism: Bradymonadia bacterium; assembly: GCA_049889275.1. Lineage (GTDB taxonomy): Bacteria > Myxococcota_A > Bradymonadia > UBA7976 > UBA1532 > UBA1532. The sequence goes on from JBMHDS010000101.1 coordinate 11,087, forward strand.
TCACAGAGCAGCCAGCGGCTGCATGGGCTGCAAGCTGCGTGGCGCTGTTCACACATCCTGATTTTTATTTGTACTAGGGGGCATCATGGCGAGGCATAAGTCGAAGGCCGGGATGAACCGGCGGCGTTTTTTAAGGAACACCTTGGCGATCGGTGGCGGGGCAGCAGCTCTGACCCACACGCCCTTTTTGAATCATCTGGTCCACGCGCAGGCACGCAACCTCGATGCGCCGGACCGGTATTATATCTTCTGCTACTTCGGTGGTGGCTGGGATGTCTTGCTGTCTCTAGATCCACGGGACCCGCGAGATTTCCCATCGACGATTGACAGCATGCGCAGTACGCAGATTCAGCCGGGCTACGAGACCCTCGCACGTCCGGATGCTGACATTATTAGAACGCCGGAAGGCATCTCATTTGGTCCATACATTGGCGACCTCGCTCAACATGCAGGTCGGATGGCCGTGGTCCGTGGCCTTAATATGGAAACGCTATCACACACAGGTGGGCGTCGGCGCTTTCTCACAGGTAAGGCGCCCACGGGCACACTCGCTCGGGGCTCGAACGCATCGACTTGGCTCGCTGGTCACCTCGGCGCGGATGACTTGATTCCAAACCTGTCGCTGAGGGTTGAAAACTATAATCGCGACCTACCGAATTATGCATCTGCACTCCGCGTGAGCGCGGTGCCGGACCTACTGAGGGCCCTCGAGCCTGCGCAGCCTTCACTTGAGCCACTATTGGCCCGACAGGTGGACGAGGCGCTCAAAGCAACGTCCGTATGCCCTAACTCACTCAAATCCATCGCGTGGCAAAAAGCTGAATTCGCAAGAAAAAGTGCGAATCAGGTGGTCGCTAACAACCTGAGCTCGGCGTTCCAGTTTTCAGCTCGTAATGCGGAGATGGAGCGACTCCGGGGGCATTATGGGTTTACGTCGGTCGGCAATTCCCCGGGCGTCTCAGCAGCGCTCGCAGCTCAAGCGATTACTCAGCGCATCAGTCGCTGCGTGAGCGTCAACCTTGTGGGTGGTCTCGATACACATGCTGGTACGCAATGGACCCAAGACCAAGGGCCGAGACAAGAGGCTGGCTTTAACGCAGTGGCCCGACTCATCGAAGACCTCGCGCAGCGTCCATACGACGACAGAAGTTCATGGCTCGACCATACGACCATTATTGGCTTCAGCGAGTTCAGCCGAACGCCGCTGTTGAATTTGAGCGGTGGACGCGACCATCACCTGGTCAACAGCTGCTTTCTCGTTGGTGGCTCCGTGAGGGGCGGCCAGGTCATCGGTGCGTCTACGGACGTCGGTATGCTCGCAGGCAATGTGAACCTCGCAACGGGCTTGCCAAGCCCCGATGGTGAGGTGATTCGTCCAGAGCATGTCTTGCGTTCTCTCTACACGGAAGTCGGCATTGGAGACGAGCCAGACTTACGTGTATCGGAACTACCGACACTCCTGCGCACTTAACCTGCGGTCATCTCGTGGCATTAAAACGTAGGTTTGACGCGAGTAGAAAAACGGACGAGAGACGCAAACCTGTGGTGTCCAAAGCATGTTAGTTCAGGTCCTGAATTGGATTGGCCGCAACCGATGCCTGCATTATTTGGTGTCGGTTTCCGCGATGTTCTGCATGTCAACAGCATGTGCGGAGCGTTTGACAGGATCCTGGCCTCAACAATCTTTCGCACGGGGTATTGTCTACAGTTCCTGGGATGGTTCCTATTCCAATGAGGCGGCATGGCGCCAACATCTCGAGGACTTCAAGCGTCTCGGCATCAATTGGATCGAAATCATCACGTTTGCGCATCAACCCGATGTAAATGAGCCGACGATCATCCCGACCAGTGCGAGCCGCTGGCCAGTGAAATTTGTCCGCTCGGCGCGTGCAGCAGGCTTTAAGATATTGCTCAAACCACACGTGTGGAGCCGCCAATTCTACGACGGTTCAAATCGCTGGCGAGGCTCCATCAATATGCGGAGTGAGGCCGCTTGGGCACGATGGTTCAGCGCCTATGAGGCCTTTATCTTGAGAGAGGCCAAATTTGCCGAGACACACGGCATTGAAATGCTCTCAATCGGACTTGAGTACGTCGAAGCCACACGTCAAACAGCGGACTGGTATCGGATCATCAAGCGGGTTCGCACCATATATTCAGGTCAACTGACATACGCTGCCGATGGCAATCATGAGCTTGGCCATGTTCAATTCTGGGACCAGCTCGATGTGATCGGGGTCGACGCCTACTTCGCGCTCGGCGACAACATCCAATTCTTAGGCGCACCGCTTATCCTGGCATGGCTTCGCCCCCTTCGCACCCTGGCGGTGTTATCAGCGAAATATCGCAAGCCGATCATTTTCACCGAGGCAGGCTTCCCGTCTGTCGCCGGCGCAACGGCGCGCCCGTGGCAATGGCCGACAGGTCGAGAGGTCGTCGACGAAAACGCACAGGCGCTCGGATACAACAGTCTATTGTCGGTATTCACGCGGCAAGCTTGGTTTCACGGCGTTTTTTGGTGGAAATGGTATGAACAGCCCGAAGCCAACATTTCGCTCGCCCATGACTACGCGCCTGCCGGTAAGTTAGCTGAATCCGTCCTTGGCTATTTCTACAAGACGCGACTCGAACAGCCAGACGCGCCTCCACAGCACCGTTCAACAACCTCCGCCCCATAAATTATCTGATTTAAGAATGACCTCAGAGAGTGGTAGGGTGCCATCGCGACGGGTGTCGCGTTGACAAAAAGGGAGAATTACATTGAACAAGTTTCTAACATTCGCAATGGCCTTTTCATTTTTCGGGACCGTCTCACTGGTTACACCGGCGGAGGCTTCACTGAGCAAATGCACCCAAGCCATCGATTGGGTACTCGCAGCGACCAAGTGTAAGGAAGAAGCGAAGGAAGTATTCAAGGCCGCCAAGAACGCACGTAAACAGTGTGCGCCACTGAGAGAATGTAAGAAAGGCGCGCGTAAAGGGAAGCGAAACATCAAGAAAGGCTGCAAGGATATCTGCGCCAACATGGATCGCAAAGAACGCAAAGCGTGCACTAAAGAATGCAAGAAGGGCGCAAAAGACTTCAAAAAAGAGTTCATGCAGCTCTGCCAAGATGCATTCAACGCCAAGGGTGGCCCTTGCAACACGGCGCGCAAAGAGCTTGCGAAGACCACGCTCAAGCAAACTGGAAAGTGCGCCATCGATATCGCCAAGTACTGCGCCAAATAAACACCGTGCGGTCCCACTAGGAGTCGACTGAGACCTCAGCGGCTCCCCTGCCCTCAAACGCCTACTCACACCAACCGCCGAGTTCATCTCAGCACGTTCGCGCACACGACCATGGAACGACAGCTCTGGCAAGACGACTAAGATGCTGTTTGTTTGGCTAGAAGCCAATTGCGACATGTTCGGTCAAACGGTCCATAGGCATCTGCTGGGAAAGCCACACTTTCAGCCTGGAACATCCGCTGTGTACCGAGCTGGGCCACTCCACCGATTATCTATGGTTCACACGCTGAGACGCATTCTGAGGCATGTGAAATGAACGTTCGCCAAACGGCGAGAAGATGAGGCCTTACCGTCACAACAACCATCATGGCGGCGTGCTCTCAATGCCACGGTCATCCGTACCCATCTCGCAGTTAAAACGTCCACTTGCCCCTTAAACTGGGCAAAAACACAGTTGGCACGGGTCGTGCGTTGTAAGGGAGTGAACTTTTGGAAAGGGGAACTCTGATGACAAACGTAAAAACACTACTGACCGCGTTCTTGGCTTTTTTCGCTGCTGCTTGTGGCGATATCAATGACGGCGCTGAGCCCGCGAACACAGACGAGGGCACGCGCACTCTGCACGCTGATTTCAACGTGAACGGCATCACTCAATCAGCCATCATCGAGTTCCCAGGGCATATGACAGAGCTTGCAGCTCAGGCCTTCACTGAAGACATGATCTTAGATATCGAAAGCATCCGAGAGCTCCCTCAGATAAAAGTCCGCATCGCTGCAGCCGCATCGTTAGTGACCGATCCGGAACAAGAGGTTCGCCCGGTGCTTGCGGAACATTGTGAAGATAATGAAATGGGTGAAGCAGACCCACTCTGCGGTTGGATCAGCGCCGGAGACATGTCGAATGCCTGTGAGGCGATCGATTGTCCAGAAGGCAGCGTATGCCAAGACGGCGTCTGCCTCTAGACCTTCATTTCATGCACTTGCCACCTTGAGGCCGGCACTGCCCGTTCTTGGTACAGACCTCGGCCTTAGCGCAGTCTTTAGCGGTGAGCGCAACGCA
>JBMHDS010000102.1:0-3442 GCA_049889275.1 Bradymonadia bacterium
CTCCTAAGTTTGAGCTGGATCCTCTGTGGAGGACTACGCGAAGAAAGGTCCAGTGACTCCCGGCGAGCTTCGGCTCGCTGGGGTGGACTTGCTAGCTAGGCGGGAACACGGGTCAAGTGAGTTAACGTCCAAGCTGACGAAGCGCTTCAGACAGCGTGATTGCGACCCTGACATCGTAGAAAGCGTAGTGCAGCAACTTATCGACGAAGGGCTCCTGAGTGACGAGCGTTTCGCTGCTTCTCGTGCGCGGCAGCTCGCTAGCCGTGGTTATGGGCCGAGGCGCATTCGTAATGATCTCCAACAGCAGAAGGTTGACCAGTACGTTAGCGACTCCATGTCGGAAGCGTTCGACGATGGGCTTGATTGGGCCGCAGCGGCAGCCTCAGCGTACGAAAAAAAATATCGCGGTAAACCCATCGAGGGTGCCTGGGACGAGCGCCAGCGCGAGCGCGCGCGGCGACTCCGGTTTCTCCAATACCGAGGCTTCGGGGCGGACATCAGTAGACGCCTTGTTGATGCAGACGATGTAGGGGAGTCGCCTGCAGCAGGCGGGCCGTGAAGCTGCCGGTGCCTCGGGACAGGCTTATTCCAGGCTAGTCATCAAGCGCGATATGCGTTGACCACAGCGATTGCGCCTCGCGCGCCTTTGCCTTGATGGTCGCCGCGTTGGCGGGGCCCATGCGAAGTAGCTGTTTTTGAATGGGTGGTAACGCTTCCAGCGTAGGATCCTCGTAAAGCCAGACCGCTTCCTTGCGGAAAAGCCGAGCATCGCTGGTCTCTACCTCTGGAGTGTAAATGATCAGGTCAAGCGCGGAGAGCACCGCTTGATCGAACGATGATTCGCTCTCTCCATAAAAACTCCATGCTTCCCTAAATAGGGGTAGCAGCCAGTCGACGGCTGCAAGAAGCGATCCGATATCGAGGCTCTGTATCCAGGCGGCGAGTGCGCCGTAGCGAGCATGCCCTTCAGGGGCTGCTGTGACTTGTAGCCCGTCATCTGAGACCGGGTATGCGGCTTTAGGCCGGGCGATAGGGAGTAGCTTGTACGGCACTTCGCCCTCTGCCAGTAGATAGACCACACTGGTGGTGCGTTCGATAATGTTGCTTGGTAGCAGGAACTGCTGGCCGGCTGTTCCCAGGGGGACATCGGCTAACGCGTCGCGTACTGTCGCATCGCTTTCCTGTAGCGAGGGCAATGGCGGTCGCGCGGGCTCGGGCGCTGGCTCGGGCTTCGTCTCGGGCGCAGGAGTCTGCTCAGGTTCTGCGAGTGTCTCGACCTCGGCCGGCGGTGAGGCCTCTGGCTGGGACGCAGGGGCGGGCGCTGGTGCAAAATCGTCGGGCGGCAAACTGTTCGTTAAAAGCAATCCCCCAGCGATAGCAACACCAATCAAGATAGCAATCAGCCCTACTTGCGCGACGTTCACAGCGCCTGATTGAAGAGGTCTGAGTGGCGTCTGACAAGACATTTCAGGGATCCTTAATCCGAGGCCCAGCCAGGGCGTTAGAGGTTAGAGCATACTAATAACCTAGGCGAATTCCTGTCTGAGTAAAGCCGCTGCTGCGGTCATATTGCACAGTTTATGAAAGGAGACATCTCGAGGAAGATATTTCATGCCGCAATCAGGCGCCAGAACAATGCGCTCTTTGTCGATATAGGGCAGCGCCCGCTTAACCCGGGATACTATGGTCTCAACCGACTCGACTTCAGGTGTTGAGAGATCGATCACACCCAGTAACACCGTCTGATTGGGTAGAGAGGCAAGCACGGAGCAATCGAGCCTCGCTTGCGCGGTCTCAATCGAGATCTGATTGCAGCAGGCTTGATGGAACTGTGGCAAAAAGGAATAGCCCTCAGGCCGCTCGTGTATCAGCGCAGCGTACCCAAAGCAAATGTGCACGCACGTCGTGCCGGCAACTTCTTTTAGCGCGCGGTTAAGTGCGTCGATACCATATTCCTCGGCGGCTTCAGGGCGCGCCTGCATATAGGGTTCATCGAGTTGAACAATGTCGGCTCCCGCAGCGAATAGGTCTTGGACTTCCTCGTGCACTGCCTCTGCGTAGGCCATCGCGGCTTCAGCGGTGCTTGCATAAAAGTCATTTTGAGCTTGTTGAGCCATGGTGAAAGGCCCCGGCACAGTGAATTTCACCGGCTTGTCTGTGAGCTGCTTCAATGCTCTGACCTCATCAACGCTGATAGGGTGACGCCGCTTGATCGGGCCGGTAATGCGGGGTACCGGGACGGGCTCGCCGCTTCGGTCAAGCGCAGTGCCCGGATTGTCGATATCGATGCCGTCCAAAGCCGTGGCGAAGTGGTTCGAGTAGCTCTCCCTGCACGCCTCGCCATCAGTCACAATGTCCAGCCCTGCTGCGATCTGATCGTCAACTGCAAGGCGCACAGCATCGCTAAATGCTTCAGGTAAAAATTCTGGCACGATACGCCAGAGCTCAGCCGCGCGAGTTCGCGGCGGAAACTGGCCTTTCAGCTTTGCTTTGTCAATGAGCCAATCGGGTTGGGGGTAGCTGCCGACGAGTGAGGTCGGGAATAGCGGTAGATCTTGCACGCGTCATCCTCAATTTGGACACTATCGCTGTTTATTGCGCATTCAGAGAGCCAAGTCCACCATGTAGCGAGCAGTGTCACTACCTGGTTTAGGCCCGATAACGTGGGGGCAAAGGACAAGCGGAAAAGAAGAGTGGGCGGGGGCCCACTTTTCTGTCAAGCGACGGCTTTGGTTGCCTTCGAGTAGTCGACCAGCTTCGACTTGTAGGTTTCTCTTGGCAGGGTGCCATGAGCGACGAGCAAGACCTTGGAGGTGACGAGCAGGCGGTCTTTGATAGCGTGCTCAATACGCGCGGCTAAGTCCTTGTTTTCCGCAGAGGATCCAGGTGTCACTTCGATGGCAATGGGAAGAGGGGGGTCTTGTAGCACGCCCTCAGTGCCGGGCTGGATATTGAACATACCGGAGGTTTCGGAGCTGAAATCCTCAAGCACGTTGCGCACAGCGGTGGGGAATAGATTGACGCCACGGACAATCAGCATGTCATCTGTTCGACCCACACAGCGGATCCGGGGGCCTGTCCGGCCCGTGGGGTTATCCTGCATGGTCACCACAACGTGGTCCCGGCTTCTGAAGCGGAACATGGGCATGGCCTCGCGTCGGAGGGCCGTGTAAACGAGTTCGCCTTGCGCGCCATCTTCCCAAGCGACGGGTGCACCCGATTCAGGTTCGATGAGCTCGACATGGACGTATTCTCTCGCCATGAAGTGCATACCCTGTTCGTCGGCATCTTCAGCCCAGACTGAGAGGGAGATATCTCCGATACCCATGGATTCTCTGATCGTGCACCCGAACGCATCGCGAATCGTGGCACGAATCAGTGGGTCACCGCCTCCCGGCTCGCCCGCGGTAATCATATTCTTGAGTCCGAGCGTCCGGGTATC
>JBMHDS010000103.1:0-64543 GCA_049889275.1 Bradymonadia bacterium
GTTTTCCAAGCCTACAGGGATGTCATTCAGACCGTCGTCGACACATCTCGAAGAGTGGCAACGACTTATGCCACTGCAACCAATGGCAATGCTCAGCAACGCACGACAACACATCGCCTGTCTGTCGAAGCGCAACCGTTCCTCCTCGACCATTGTTTTTTTCGGCAACCGGCCAATTGGCGCAACGTGAGCGACCGGTTTCCTGTGGTGCCGCTGACGATGCTCATCGAGCTCATGTCGAAAGCCGCACAAGACTTGGCACCGGAACAGTCGGTCGTTTACCTGGAACATTTGCGGGCATACAAATGGCTCGCAGTGGAACCGCCCGTCGAGGTAAAAATAAAGGCGGCCCGGCTCGACCCTGAGCGTATCAAGGTGCAAATCGAAGGCTATTGTGAGTGTGTTGTGGGTCTTGGCGAACAACGCAAGACGGAACAAGCGTCAGCGCCGACACCAGAGGCTACCCTGCTCGAGGGTGCCGAGCTCTACGGCGACCGTTGGATGTTTCATGGACCCGAGTACCAAGGCGTCCGTCGCGTCATCAAGATGGACAAGAATGTAATCGTCGGTGAGCTCGCGGCATTGCCTGCCCCTGGCGCGCTATTGGACTGTGCAGGCCAACTGCTTGGCTTTTGGGTGATGAAGAACACCACTATCGATCGGCTGGCCATGCCGATATTGATAGAGCGGTTGGACTGGTATGAAAATCCCTTAAAGCGCAATCAGAGTGTTGAGTGCCGGGTTCACATTAAACGTTTGACCGAGCGCCAAGTACGGGCCGACATGGAACTCTTTGCTGAAGGCCAAACACTCTTTAGAATACAAGGATGGACCGATCAGCGCTTTGATACAAATGCACTCAGCTGGCCGATCATCCGCTATCCAGAGAAGAACCTGTTTTCCCGATTTGATGAGCAAGCATATGCGTTGCTAGATTCGCCATTCGAGACCGCAGCAAGTCAAGACTATTTTCACCGACGCTATCTCAACGAAAGTGAGCGTCGCGCCTACCAGAGTCTTTACCCAAATCAACGCTACAGCTGGCTTGCGGGCCGAATCACAGCAAAAGATGCCGTCCGCAAATTGCTGTGTACCCCTGGCGAGGACTACCCATTCCCAGTAGAGTTCGAGATCAGGAATGACGAGCTTGGTGCGCCCTTCGCGATCGGGCAAGGCTGCAGTGAAGTGAGCCTCTCAATTGCTCACAAAGAAAGACATGCTGTGGCGATTGCGTCGAAAGACCGCAACGTTGGCATCGACATTGAGTTGATCGAGAAGCGAGAGCCGAGTTTTTACAAAGCTGCATTCACTGAGTCTGAGCTTGCAATGGCCCCCAAGACGAATAGAGACATGTGGGCCACTCGGATTTGGTGTGCAAAAGAAGCCTACGCCAAAGCCACTGGCCAGGGTCTAGAAGGCCGTCCGAAAGCGTTCGAGATGGATAAGGACGACGGTGTGGTTGTTCATATCAACGGGCACGAGGTATATACGCACCAGCACGGCGCCTTCATAGTCGCCTACACGCACATCAACAGAGGGAACGATGGATAGTGGCAACGAGATCCTTACTGCGGTGATCAACTCCATTCGAGAGGTCGTCGGAGAGGAATGGATCGACGATGAAGAGATAGGGCTGAACACGTCATTTGGCGACGACCTAGAGCTTGAGAGTATAGAGTTCGTAGCGCTTGCGGAGCAATTGCAGGCCCATTATGGAGAGAAATTGGACTTTGTCGCGTGGTTGTCCTCCAAACAGTTGGATGAGATCATTGAGTTGACCGTCGGTGATGTGGTGGAGTTTATTGAAGAGTGCCTTTCGTAGTCGCAAACGGCACCAAGCTCCATTACCAAACAATGGGGTCAGGGCGCCCCATTCTCTTGATACATGGTCTGGTCACAGGTAGCTTAGCCAGCTGGTTCTATACCGTCGCACCTCGGCTCAGTCAGAAATGCCGTGTGCTGATGTACGACCTACGGGGGCACGGCCTGAGTGAGCGCACAGCGTCTGGCTTTGACACAGCGACGCTCATGGATGACCTCGATGCCCTGATCCAGGAGACAGGCTATCAACCCGAGGTGATGATCGGACATAGCTTCGGCGCACTCCTCGCACTAAAATACGCTCTACGAAAGCCTAAATCACTCCAGCAGCTTGGCCTAATCGAGTTACCACTCCCCCCCTCCCGAGCCGGTGACATAGAGAGTTTTATGAACTCGAACCCCGCAGCCCAGCTCGATGCGGTACCGGAGATGCTCAAGGCACAATTCAAAAACGGTCAGCATCGTCGCCGCATGCGCCGCTTCCTCGCCCAAATGAATTACCTCAGAGCAGGCTCAACCCTTATCGCAGATCTCAAAAATGAGCCTGATTTGGCTGATCAAGAACTCTCCAGTCTTACGATAAGTACGCTTGCTATCTTTGGTTCCCGCTCGATGTGCCTGCCGACCCTGACTCGCCTGACATCGCAGATCCCCACATTGGACTCGACGATCTTGCAGGGAGGCCATTATCTTCACTTGGATGCACCGAGCGCCCTGGGCGATAGGTTGGAGGCTTTTCTTCATGGCTAAGATAGACCTCGCGGGCCTGAGCACCCACATCCAGCGGCTCGGGCATGGCACGCCAAGCGTATTCTTTATCCACGGCCTGGTGATGGACAATCTCTCGAGTTGGTACTTCACCGTCGCCCCCCGCGTCGCCCAGCTCACCGGTGTGGTGCTCTATGACCTACGCGGTCACGGACGGAGCCAACGGCCCCACGAGGGCTATACCGTCGAGCATTTTTTGATTGATCTCGATCGATTGATCATGAGTCACGTCCAGCCCGGCGATCAAGTGCATCTCGTCGGCAACAGCTTCGGAGGCATGCTTGCGCTCGCCTACGCGCAACGCGAACCCGCCAAGGTCAAGAGCGTGGTCAGCGTGGATGGACATCTACACACGGCCGACTGGGCCGAGCAGATGACCCAGACTCTAGCCCTCACGGGCAAAGAACGGGATATACAGATCGCCCATTCGTTCCAGCATTGGCTTGGCCGCAACAGCGAGCGCAAGCGGAATCGACTCGCGGAAAACGCCAGAGACCTTGTAGAAGGCACGAGCCTAATCAGTGATTTACGCACGTCGAAGCCGCTGTCCAGCGACGCTTTGAGTGGCCTCAAATGCCCCATACTCGCGCTCTATGGCTCGAATTCCGACGTCCTACACAATGGGCAGCAGCTTAAGCGTCTAACGCCCGCATGTACCTTGGAAATCTTTGATGGCTGCAGCCATTCCATATTGTGGGAGGCAACCGAATCGGTCTCTGAGCGCATCGTCAACTGGATCGAGGGGTTCTAGGCTGTGAGATACCTCTTCGTCGTACCGCCATTGCATGGCCATATCAACCCAACGCTCGCGCTCGGTGCCGAGCTGAAGCAGCGAGGTCATGAGTGTGCCTGGGTTGGTCATGGAGAGACGCTGCTGGACACATTGCCCAAGGGGACTCGGATATTCGACTTTGTAGGTCAACAAGACGCGAAAACGGATCACACAGAGCCCGGGGCTACCAACCGACTTCGTGGCCTACGCGCCTTCAAGTTTCTGTGGGAATCGTTCTTCATCCCCCTCGCTGAGGCGATGCTGCCCGCAGTAGAAGACGCTATCACACAATTTAAGCCTGACCTCATCGTCTCCGACCAGCAGACATTGGCTGGCATGCTCGCCGCGAGGCGAATGGGCGTACGCTGGGTGTGCTCTGCGACCACATCCGCAGGCGTGGTCAACCCATTTAAGGACTTGCCGACCATCAAGTCCTGGTTCGAGCAACAAATGACCGACCTTCAAATGCGATGCGAACTGTCCGCAGTGGCTCACCCGGACCGTTCGCCATTGGGTACGCTGGTCTTTTCTTCGCGGGCGCTTGTGGGCCAAGCGGCCGAAACGCTCCCCGACAACATCTATTTTGTGGGTCCTGCTATCCGGCCCGACAGTCGTCAAGTGGTCGATTTCCCCTGGCCACAGCTACGCCCTGGGCCTAAAATATTCGCATCGCTAGGCACCGTCAATCAGGGCATGGGAGACCACTTCTTCAACACCTTATTTGAGGCCGTCGCGGATTTAGATGTGCAAGTCATTGTCGTCGGCCCTGACCACTTAGCAGGGCCTGAAAACGTAATTGTCCGACAACGCGTACCACAATTGAAGCTCCTAGAGTTGGTCGACGCCGTGATTTGTCACGGTGGTCACAACACGGTCTGTGAGGCGCTGATGCAAGACCTCCCGCTCATTTTAACGCCCATCAAGGATGACCAGCCGATCGTCGCGCAACAGGTCGTCGCCGCAGGCGCAGGCATTCGCCTTAGATTCAATCGCTTTAATGCTGCCACGATGCGCGATGCGATCGAGAGGATCCTGATGGACACACAGCTCAAATCATCGGCCCAACGAATCGGCCAATCCCTTCGGCTGGCAGGCGGCCTAAGCGCCGCAGCTGATCATTTGGAGACGCTTTCATGTTGATCACATGCGCAGCAATTCTCGGCATCATCTTTGTCCTTGATGCATTCAGATTACGAAAACGGGTGAGCGGACTGGGTCATGTGTCTTTTTCCGAAAACAGCGTAGGCGCTGAACAGGAAGAGACCTATGTCGTGCTCACGCGGGCTGGTTATCAGATCTCGAAAGAGAATGAGCGACAGTTAATGCAGCATGCCGAACGTCATGGACTGGCCGCGTACGACGCCATCCCATCGACTTGGCACACCCTCGCGTACATGGGCCTAGCCCAGATGGTGGATTTCTTAACCTATCGAGAAACGCCACTTGCAAAAGGTGTTTCGGGCGGTTGGTGCTTTGTCGCAAAACGTGACTTACTCCAGCGCATGGAGTTCGCTATCGACAAGACATCGCTGCCTGCAGATGCGCTTATTGATTTGGCGAGGCGTGCAAAGCTCTACAGCCCACGTGGAACCGATCTTCTTATCTGCTCGGCTCTTCCTCGGCCCAATGATCCAATGAGTCAACGGCGACAGTCTCTCGAAGCCCAGCTAGGAGATGGATGGCGCTTTGTGCCCATCGCACAATTTGTGTTGGCGGCGCTGCTGGTGGCCTTAGCATGTTTCAACCCGCTGTGGGGAGCACTCGCCGCAGTGTGCTTTCACCTACAACCGATGATTATCTTCGGTGGTCAGACCCTGATTCCCATGGATCTCATTCAGACCACGCTGCTTCGTACTCCATTAGAACTCATCTTGGCAATCGCCACCCTGACACAGAGTTCAACCCGCACAGAAGACCACTCGGATGACGACCAAGATCTACGTCAGACTTACGCACAGTTGGTGCAACCCGGGCTTGGTCAGTTCTTTGAAGAGGAGGCCACCCATTGCCCTTTATGCGGCGCACGCGAATTAGCAGTCCAACTTCGAACCTCGGACATCATTCAGAAAAAGCCAGGGCGTTTCCAGTTGTCTCGCTGTGTTGAATGTCAACATATCTTCCAAAACCCACGACTCAGCATCGAAGGACTAAACTACTACTATAAAGATTTTTACGACGGGCTTGGTGAAGATGGATTGGCAGCGGTGTTTGGATATTCAGCCGAGCCATATGAAAAACGTGCTTCGATGCTCAAGGGGCATCACGAGCCAAACCGCTGGCTCGATGTCGGCGCTGGCCACGGGCACTTTTGCCTCATCGCACGAGACATCTGGCCTGAGACACGCTTTGATGCATTGGACTTGAGTAGCAGCGTGGATGAAGCGGCTCGACGAGGCTGGGCGGATACGGGCATTAACGGCCTCTTCCCCGAAGCCGCCCCAGACATTGCTGAGGCCTACGATGTTGTAAGTATGAGTCACTATTTGGAGCATACGCGTGATCCCGAAGCAGAGCTCGTCGCTGCACACCAGACACTCATCGGTGACGGCAAGCTCATGATCGAAGTACCCGATCCAGACTGTAAGCTCGGCCGCTGGCTCGGCCGCTATTGGGTGCCTTGGTTTCAGCCCCAACACCAGCACCTGCTGTCGAGCGCGAACCTCACTCAGCTGCTACAAAAGACAGGCTTCGAGGTCGTTGAGTGGCATTTTGGTAAGGCGCACCAGCCAGTTGACTTCTTCTTCGCTGCCTATCTACAGCTAAACGCTATCGCGCCCGCTAAAGACCTACCCTGGTCACCACCATTGTCTTTCTTTGAGAGGTGCCTGCATCGTGGCATCTGGGGCGTGGGCTCATTGTGGCTTATGTTCGGCTGGCTTCTCGATCGTGTTGCAGAGCCAGCCATGAAAAGCGCACGGCATTCGAACACCATGCGTGTACTCGCCAGAAAAAAGGTGTGAGCCAACGGTGACGGCGCCCCATTTCTCGCTCAGGTCGTTCCACAATCAAGTGCCGGGCTGCACGTCTCAGATATACGGCACCGCTGTGAATGAACAGGGCCTGACCAGCTACCAATCAATGGCTCGACTGACCCGGCCCGGTGACCGTATCCTTGACTTTGGATGTGGTGATGGGACGCTCCTTGAAGCGCTCATGAGCTCCGGACATCGTCCCGAATCACTTGTGGGTGCAGACTTTTCCCGCGGTGAACTCGCATGTGCCAGGGTGCGTCTCGACTCTTCTGACATTGCCCTATGCCTCGCCGATGGGCAGCGACTTCCCTTTAGAGATGCGAGCTTCGATATCGTCTGTGCGCACTTAGTGCTGATGCTGCTCCCAAAAATCGATACCTGCTTGAATGAGCTCGCTCGGGTCCTTAAACCCGGTGGGCGTCTTGTGGCGATGCTCGGTGGTGGTCCAAGTATGAACGGTCAACCAAACCTATTTGAGATATACTTAGACTGCTTGTCCAAGCAACCATGTCTGCAGGCCAGCCCTCCACTGCGCATCAACAATCGCGCCTTCTCACAGACGCAGCGAACACGAGACCTATTCGACCAACATCCAGACTTCGACAACCTTGTTTTGGCAGATGCGACCTACGCAACGAGTCTAGATCCGGAGGCCGCTTGGCGACTGTCGGCATATCACTATGAACATGTGCACCTCAGCCCAGAAGGCTCACAAGAGGCAAAAGCGATGTACCTTGAAATGGTCGAGCGTCACGGCCCCAACTGCACGCGCTACGCTTTCGCCTTAAGGTTGTTGACGGCGACAAAACGCCCATGAATAGGCGTGAGCGCTACTCGACGACTGCGTGATGTTCCTCAAGAAAATAGAGTGCACGGTCTTCCTGCCCCAAGAGCAATTTGCGTGCACGGTCGGCGGGTAAACCAAATTGATAGATCGCCTGGTCTGAGTCCGGATCACAGAGGGCGAAGTACATGGCGCCCACGCCATTATCAAGCCAGCTGGCGAGGTGTTGACCACTCTGTGCTTCAAAGCGATCAACCGTGCTGTGAAGCTCTGGCGCAAGGCGGCGATAGTGCTCGCTCGCACGCTCACAACAGGTCACAACAGGACCACAATGACTATGGTCGTCCCCGTCTCCATGCTTGTGGATATACACGGCAGCCTGATTGTCTTTATCAAACGCCACAACCCATGGCGCCACTGGCATTGCCGATCTCTTTATCCTTTTCTTGATCTTACGAACCATCGCCCCCCCCTACTACAATCTCAATCAATCCAGGACCCTTGACCTAAAACGAACGACTCGAATCGGCCATAAAGCTATTAAACCGATCGAAAGTACACAATTTAAACAATAGAGCCAAAACACAACCACCATTACTGCTGAAAATCTCAACAACCGGTCTTGGCACAAGTATTGCGAGTTGACTCCACACACACCGTCTTGCTGGAGAAGCCCACATGCCAAACCTTCGACTCGTCACTTTTTACTTCATTGCATGCATCGGCTGTCAGGTCCAGACTTCGCAATCAACACCACCGAACAATGGCGATGATGACGGAAGCATCTCTATCGCCCAAGAACCACAGGTCGCAGACGCCGGTCTTTCAAGAGACCCGTCTTTCGTTGCAGAATCCCCTGCTCGACTCAGCACACACCTCCCAGGCGGTCTGTGGATCCGACTGCAAGATATTGGCGACTACGACCGAGATCGAGTCCGGCTCAACGCGGTGGTTAAGCCCAGCGTGCCCTATGGGATTGAGCACCACGGCGACGCCGGGCTCTACCTAAAGTTTAGAAAGCGTTTGCAGCCAGGTACGCGATACACGGTTTCCCTAGGCGCCCTGCAAATAGACAATACCCGGTTAAAAAATCGCGGTCCGGCTAGAATCGTCTTCAAGACCGCCAACCTGCGTCCGGAGTCGATCATCCGTGCGCAGGTCAACTACAACACCGGCACCCTTAAGGTCCGTCTGCGGTTGAATATGGAGGCCAGCGTCGCCCAACTGCGTCCCATCATGAGGTGGTCCGCAAATGGTACAGAGGTCAAGCCCGAGCCAGCAAGCGGCGAACAGGAGCCGAGTGCTCTACATGAGCTCAGCTTTAAAATTCGACACCTTAACCCCTCACATCAGGTGAGACTCTTCTTTAATGAAAAAGCGGCAAGGCTGAAGGGCCTTGGGCGCCCTGACGCCCGAACTCTCTTGTTGGATCTTGAGCGCGGCCCCGAGGTGAAAATAATCGCCGCCAAGGCGAGAGAAGGTAGCCAAGGGTTCCTCTTAGATATCGTTTGCGATGACCAAGCATCGGACGGTAGGCGTTCATTCTGGTCCAGCCATTTTCGCGACTATTTTAGAATCTCGAATCGCTGCCAAGTTCACCAGAATGACTTTAGGGCACACGTTGAGATCACCCCCCATCTGCCATTTCGAGTGTCCGGCTGGCGCGGAGGCATTCGGCTACATGGAGACTTCAAACCTGGTGATTACCGGCTCAAGTTCAAGCCAGGTCTGCAGACGATCGACGGTGGCATCTTTGGTGAGGATCTCGACCTCCGCATCACCGTCCCTAATCGTAGAGCTCGCATGAACTTCTTGACCGACGGTCGCTTTGTCCCTCGAGCAGCTTGGGGCCCACTGCCACTGAGCCATATTAATATCGACAAGGCTCGTCTCACCATTCGGCACGTGCCGCAGCCCAATCTCGTTCAGTGGTTAGCACGCGGCTCGAACAAAGTAGACGCTCTCACGTCTCGAGTGGCTGCCCTGGCTGAACTCAATTTCAAGAACCCAGCCAACAAGAGAGAAACCACATGGATCAACCTATCGGACCATGTCCCCAATCCATCAAACGGGCTGTATACCGTGTCACTGAGGAGCCAAGAGGCTGAGGCTCAGCTTTGGCTCACCGTGACTGACCTCAATTTGGTCGCAAAACGAGAGAAACGGACAGGCTCGGTTCTTGTAACCACTGTGAACGCACATTCGAACCGTGGACTCAAGGGCGCTCATGTGCAACTCGTCTATCGCAATGGGCTTATGGCCGGCGAATGCATCACGAGCAAACATGGGGTCTGCAGGATCAACCCATTAACCGACCCACTTAACCCTGAGACGCCCTTCGCGCTCGTGGCCAAATACCGCAGCGATACCACCTACCTCAAGTTCTCAGACTTAGAGACTCTACCAACTGATTCAGTCACGGACGGTATCGCTTACCATAAGGACACCCCCTATCGAGGCGCCTTGTACAGTGACCGAGACATCTACCGTCCAGACGAAGAGATCAAGTTGGTCGGGATCATTCGAGATGTTGCATATCGTAGCCCAAAGTCGTCCTTACCCGTGACCCTACGTGTGAGTGATCCAACGTCCAGAGATTGGAAATCGATCACCGCCCGCACAAACCCTGTCGGCCAATTCTTCAAGTCTATCAAGTTACCGGCTGACGCCAAGACTGGCAGATATACGGCCCGTATTCATATTGCAGGTCATCTCATCGAGACCTATACGTTCCAGGTCCAAGAATTCGTGCCCGAGCGCCTATCTGTAAAAGTTCGCGGGTCCGGCCTTTCGCACGCGACCGATAGCATTCATGGAACAGCGGATTTCACAACCAAAGCACGCTACCTATTCGGTGGGTCGGCGGCGGGTTCAAGCGTTGTCGCGCAGTGCTTTTTTAAAGGTGCTCAACCAAGACCCAAGGGTTACCGCGAGTATACCTTCGGAACAAGATTGGGTGGCCACGGTAAACGCCATCTCGCCACCATTGAGGGACAGCTCGGTAAGCAAGACGATCTTCGAATCAATTGCCCGCTAGCCGATAAACTTGGCGGTGTGACTGGCCCGGGGTTGGTGACTGCTGAGGTAAGCGTTTATGAGGCGGGCTCGGGACGGGTTACCAAAGCGTCTGGTCACCAGTCACTCCGACCATCCGGCCATTTGATTGGACTAAAAACAAACACCACAGAGTTCGTGGTCGGGCAACCGGTCAAGATTCACGGCGTGCTGTTGTCTCGCACAGAGGCGCTGGTAAAAGGCACCTTCAATCTTAAGGTAGAGGCGATTGCTGCGATCGGTCAGTATGGTCGTTTCATGGACCATAAGACGGGACGCCTCGTATGGAAGCGTTCAATCGCGAGGAACACTGAAGGCGTCAGCCAGATAAAGGTCAAGGATGGCCGATTTGAACTGCACCTCACACCGACAACCGATGCAGACGAGTTCATTATTCGAGTCCAACATGAAGGCGTCACCACCGAACTTAATCTGAATCAGGCAAACCGCGTCTACGATTGGGATGGCTGGGGACCAGACACCACCTCAGCCACAATCAGAGGGCCGCACCGGCCTGATGGAGTCAAGATTGAGGCGCCAAGCCAGGTTACGGTCGGGCAGAGGGTACCCATTCATTTCCGCAGCCCCTACAAAGGCAGAGCGCTCGTCTCGGTGGAGACGGACCGAGTACTTTCGTCCCGGTGGGTCAGCGCAAAAGCCGGACTGAACACCAGCCATATTCGGGTGGGTACATTCGAGCCAAACGTGTACGTGACCGTGCTCATCTTGAAGGACCCACATGCCGAATCAAAAGCAGCATATCTACCTGCTCGCGCCTTCAGCGCTCGCCGGCTGAGCGTGCGCCCTGAATCATTTAGTGAACCACTCGCCATCCATGCCCCAAAAAGCATTCAACCCCAGGAGACCCTATCACTCGCGCTGCAGCTCAACCGCTCCAACCAAAAACGATACGCAACAGTGGCCATCGTCGACGAAGGCATCCTCAGCCTCACGGGCTACCAAACACCCGACCCGCTTAAATCCATTTTGGCAAAGCGACGGCTGGAGACGCGCACCTTCGACACAGTGGGTTGGGCGGTCCAACTCAAACATGGCACACCTGCCGGGCATACTGGCGGCGATGCACCGGCAACGACGACTGAAACGCCGCGAGGAGTCAAGTCCGTTGTCCTTTGGGCTGGCCCCGTTGAGATTCCCAAGAATGGCCGACTGCCGCTCCGATTTAAACTACCTGATTATACAGGCAGACTGAGAATCATGGCTGTCGCAACAGGCACTAAGGCGATCTCGCATGCCGAGCACCAAATCGAGGTTCGAGCCCCCCTTGCCATACAGGCAACCCTACCTCGCTTTGTGCATGTTGGTGACGCCTTTGAAATCCCGGTCTACATCACCAACACCACCGAGGACGCGCAGCGCATTACCCTCGGTGTCACACAAACCAAACCCACGTCTGACAGGCAGAAGCCGACTCGACAAGCGACTACACTCCAGTCCAGAACCCCCGCCGTATTTTCCCTTGAACCGGGCGAATCGACAAAACGGGTATTCGTGGGCCATAGCCAAAAACGGTCCGGTCCAGTGGAGTTTGTTATCGAAGCGGCGTCCAACGAGGCACGAACGCGCCGAGTCATGACTCTACCCGTTAAGCCTCGCGGCCTGAGACGGCGACATATCAGACAAATCGAGATCCCTGGAAATGCGCGCATAGAGATCCATCAAGACGGCCCAAGAGAGCTGGCTCAGTACCCACAGACCTTTAGCATATGGGCGAGCAACCATCCCAACAGCGAGGTGTTTAGCCATCTCGACTACCTGGTAACCTACCCTTTTGGCTGCCTCGAGCAAACCACATCAGGTACGCGACCACTCCTATTTTCGAGTCAGCTATCGCGAACCTTGAACCAGCATCTTGGCCTCAAAGACCAAGCGCTGAGGGAAAAGATCTACGAGGGGTTAGAGCGCATCGTGTCTATGCAAACACCAAGCGGCGGGTTCGGTTATTGGCCTGGCGCCAATAACGCCCACCTGTGGGGAACCGCCTATGCCACACATTTGCTCATCGAGGCGCAATCGATGGGCTATAGACTAGACCAAAAACGCATCGATGAGGCGCTCGACTATTTAAGCCGACGCACCCGTGAGGGGTTCCACGCAAAAGCGAACAATGCGGAAGCGTATGCACACTATACGTTGGCTCGGGCGGGCCGCTTCGATACTGCCCGGATCTCCGCCAGGCTCCAGGCGATAAGCAAGAACGCACACGGAGTCGAGGCAGAGTCTGCCCTATTACTGCGCGCGGCTCTTTATTTGGCAGGCGACACCAGCCAACGTTCGCCCCTCAAATCACTGCTAATCGACGGTGCCAATGGACAAAAACACACGCGCAAGCAAGCCTTCTTCTATTCCAACGTCCGAACGCTCGGTTTGCGCCTCACGATCTTGACCCACTTGTTCCCAGGAGATCGCAGTTTTGCCCCGCATTACGAAATGCTCGCACAGAAATTAAGCGGCTCGTCGAGACAATACACAACCCAGGAACTCGCCTGGGGGCTCAGTGCATTTGGAGCTGTCGACAGCCATACAGGGCGTCACGCCCCCAAGGCGTCACTTTGGCTCGATGGGCGGAGAGTGCCCTCCAGTGCTGCAGCTAAGGAACAGTTACAGGGTTGGCAAATCCCCCTCGGCCAAGAACAACCTTCCCCAAACTTGGTACTCGAAAACGAGTCTGAAACAGCACTTACCGCTTTAATCGTTCAGGACGGTATCGTTGATATCGATGCACTCAAGACAGGCTCAGAGTCTATCAGTGTGAGCCGAACCCTTCTGGACGAAACGGGCGACACCATCGACCAGCAGCGCCTCCAGCTCGGCCAGCTGATTTACGCCAAAGTAGAAATCGAAAACCTGTCAAAACGCCCACTACAACACATTGCCCTAGTGGATCGGCTTCCCGGAGGCTGGGAACTTGAGCAAAACTTTAGGGCGCATGAGCATCGACCAGACTGGCTGGATAGTCAGCACCAATGGGACATCACACATGCGAATAAGCGGGATGACCGAGTAGAGGTCTTCGGTACACTGCCAGCCAATGGTGTCGTTCAGTACGTCTATGCTATCCGCGTTGTCACAGCTGGGGAGTTTGCGCTCCCTGGGGTTGAAGCTGCAGCGATGTACGCGCCCACAAAGTGGGCCCGAGGTAAAGCCGGCCGCACCCGTGTTAAAGGTCCCTGGGAGACAACCCCGTGATGTGGTCAATCCCTCTTCGTGTGTGCGCTCGGACCGCGGGCAGGCGCGCGTGCTTCTTGGTTGCAATAGGCGTCGCTATATCTCTCGTGTGGGCGGCCTTTCAATTGGCCTTCATTCTGGTTCCATTACCCACAAGGCTGGCGGAGCTGGACTCGCCGGTCATGCTCTATGATAACGATGAGATCGCCCATGTCGGGCTCGCTCAAGATCACCGCTGGCGTTTTCGCGTAGATCTCGATGAGATCGACCCGAAATATGTCTCAGCGTTGCTCACCATTGAAGACAGCCGCTTCTACGAACACGGCGGGGTCGATATCTTGGCGATACTCCGTGCAACGCTTCAAAATATTGCCGCGAGGCGTGTCGTGTCTGGCGCCTCTACCATTACGATGCAGCTCGTGCGCCTCCTAGAGCCACGACCACGCACGCTGCGCTCTAAAGCCATCGAAGCATTTCGGGCTTATCAGCTCGAGTCTCATTATACAAAGCGAGAGATCTTAGAAGAATACCTGCGATTTATCCCGTTTGGCCGTAACTACGAAGGCATTGGCATAGGCTCTCAAGCCCTTTTCGGTAAAAGCCCGCGGACCCTGACAACACATCAAATCGCAACCTTGATCGCTATCCCTCAGGCGCCAGCGAAACGCTACCCGGCGCACAAGAACGTCAACAACCTCGACCTTGGCAGCAAACGAATTTTGGCACGCCTTAAGCCCAATTCCCGCGTTGATACGACTGTAAGGTTAGTCGCTCAAGATAATATACCGACAGGCTACAGAAAATTGCCGCAGGAGGCACGCCATGTCGCGGCGTATCTGCATCGAACGAGTGCCCAGCAGCGGCATGCCACCAACTTAAACCGTGGCCTTCAGACTCAGCTCAAAAGGCGCCTCAAGCACCTACAAGAATATTATCGTCGCCAAGGTATCCGTCACGCGTCCGTGCTCATTGCGGACCACACAAACGCCCAGATTCAGGCGGCAATGGGATCATTTAACTTTGAGCATCACGATGGAGGTCAGGTGATTGGCTTCACGGCTAGACGCTCGGTGGGCTCAACCCTAAAGCCCTATATCTATGCACTGGCGCTTGACCGAGGCCTGGCACTCCCGAAGATGCTTGTGCCTGACATTCCCCGTCAATATGGTGCCTATACGCCGAGCAACTATGATGGTGAATATCGGGGATTGGTGCCCATAGACGAGGCGTTGAGGGCGTCGTATAATCTACCGTTCATTCATCTACTGGAATCACTGACCCCAGATATCCTCGCGCAACTTTTGTCGTCTACCCGACTTTCTGGCTATCACACCCAGACCGACATCGACCTAACGGGGGCTGTAGGGGGCATTGCATTACGCCCCCTGGACTTGCTCGGTCTCTACACAGCATTGGCTCAGAACGGCTCGTATAAGCGGCCAACATTTGAACGCCACGCCGTGCGCGGCAAACCACTACAAATCATATCTCCTGGCGCCGCACTGCTAACTAAAAGGGCGTTGACCGCACAGCAACGGCCAGAATTCTCACACGCCACACAGCTCAAGACCATCAATGGGGCCATCCATTGGAAAACAGGGACCAGTTTTGGCCATCGCGACGCTTGGGCCATTGGCTCCAACCAGCGTTATACGGTTTTGGTTTGGCTCGGTAACTTCGATAATCAGCAAAGTCGGTCCTTGGTTGGCCGAGAATCAGCAGGCCCCCTACTCTTTGACATACTGAGCGAGCTCAACGCTGTTAAGGACTTTACCCCACAACGATTAACCACCCTTGCACCACTGAAGACCATCGCAACATGCGCCGCCACAGGTTACCCAGCACACCCTTCATGTCCAGAGAGTCGCCCCCAACAGATTCCGGTCCGTGCGCCTATACACGCCGTTGATCCATATCTGCGGGCCTATCGGACAGACCCGAAAACCGGCCTTGCAATCAATCATGCGTGCCGCCCGAAT
This sequence comes from Bradymonadia bacterium, assembly GCA_049889275.1. GTDB lineage: Bacteria > Myxococcota_A > Bradymonadia > UBA7976 > UBA1532 > UBA1532. The sequence continues at coordinate 15,340 of JBMHDS010000103.1, forward strand.
GCATCGGTCTTGGCAAAGCCGTTTTTTAAGCTCAGCTGGGCCATCCGTCAGCACATCAGCCCAGGGCAATTGCGCTACCCGCTCCAACCGAGTTTTGCCAAGGGGTGTGGCGACGTCTTCACCTCAGGCGATCTATCCATCTTGGAGCCAAAACCCCATCGCACCTATCTACTGATCGCCGGACTCGACGCGAAACGCCAGCAAATCCGCTTCAGTGCGGACCAGAGTGGCGTAACGGGCCACCTGGATTGGTTTGTCGACGGAGAGCATGTTGGCCGCGCCCACCACGGGCATCCGGTCTACTGGACCCCGACCTCAGGTACCCATCGGGTGTCGGTCAAGAATGACGCAGGTATCGTAAAGCACGGTCAGTTCAGAGTGCTTTAGCGGTCATTGGAGACAAGACACCCCACCCAAAATCAGGGGGGTATAATTGTGACCCAGCAATGGTTACACTTAGGCCGGTAACGACGCTTGTCACGCGACTCAAAAGTTGGCACATAATCTGCTTTACTGGTTGCCATCTATTGTAAGGAGACCAAAATGCGTAGCCAGAAACTCTTGATTGCGCTTCTACTCGCGATGCCCGCTTGCCACGAACTCGATACGCCCGAGAGCGGTGAGCAGCTCAAAAACATGACACCAACTCAATCAGCGCCTGGCACGGACGAAGCTCTCACTGCTTTGCGCGAGCGCATCATCGAAGCCGGTACTTACACACCTGACCCTGGACCAGTACCCGCATCAGACGACGCCAAGGTAAAGCTCGGTCAGGCTCTGTTTTTCGACAAGGTTGTCAGCGGCGACCAGGATATCGCATGCTCGACATGTCACCATCCTGCCTTTGGCACAAGCGATGGCTTGCCCACGTCCATCGGTGTTGGCGGCGCGAGCCTCGGGCCGCAGCGGGCCTCGACCGACGGTTTTTTAATCCCGCGTAACTCACCGGACTTGTTCAACCGCGGCCTCGAAGAGTGGAATACCATGTTTTGGGATGCACGCGTCGCTGTCTCGGCCGGTTATTTTGACTCCCCTGCGGGCAGCCGACTGCCAAATGGGCTCGACAGTGTTCTCGCAGTTCAAGCGATGTTCCCTCCGACCTCGCGACATGAAATGCGTGGCGAGATCGGAGACAACGAAATCGGTGACGTCGCAGACGACAACCTCGTCGGCATCTGGGAAGGCATCGCAGCCCGCCTCGTTCGCATCGATGGATACGTAGAGCTATTCGAAGCCGCATACCCAGACGTCGCTCTAGAAGATATTGGCTTTGAGCATGCAGCCAACGCGCTGGCGGCCTTTGAAATTTCCTCCTTCACCAAGCTCAACGCTCCATTCGACCAGTTTATGGCTGGCGACGACGAAGCCATGAGCGCGCAGCAGATCAGAGGCGCTCAAAAGTTCTTTCAGGACGGCGGTTGCGTGAGCTGCCATTCAGGACCTTTGTTTACAGATCAGAAGAGCCATGCCATCGCGGCGCCACAAATTGGCCCAGGCAAGAAAGACGATAACGGCTTAGATGAAGGCAGAAAGCTAGAGACAGGAGACGCAGCAGATCGGTTTGCGTTTCGCACACCGCCGCTCAGAAACGTCGAGCTCACTGGCCCCTACTTTCATGCTGGCTCACACGACAGTCTGGAAGAGGTGATTAGACACCACATTTCGCCGGCGAACTCACTGACGAGCTACAGGGGCGAGCACCTGCGCGCTGCACATGCCGACACGGTTATGGACGACACACAGGTTCAAAGCGAGATGATCGCAGCCATCACACCTGCAATCGAGGGCTGCGCCGATCTGACAGACGAAGATGTCGACGACCTCGTCGCCTTCCTCCAGGCGCTCACCGACGCTTCAGCACGGGACATGACACATCTTATCCCGACATCGGTGCCGAGCGGACTCCCCGTCGAATAATATTGACCAATTAGCGCAGTCGGCCGCTGCGTTTACGAACGAGTCGACTCGTCAGACGCTTCGTGAGTGGAGCGCCTGACAGCGCATTGGCGAGCGCCTCCGCGTCTTTCTTTTTACGCATTTTCTTGAACCACACCAAGGTACCGCCGAGTTCAAGCCCAACCACCGGACCGGAACATATCTTCTGGCACCGCACTGGCACCACCTCAACGTCATTCATGATTTGGACGAGCTGCTTCGTGTGCCGTTTCTTCTTTCGGCAATCGCTGCCTTTGCACAGATACAGACGGGCCAAGGCCTAGCTGGCCTCGGGCTGAAAATCGCGAAGCATCTTGGTGAGCTCCAGAGTATGAAGCTCTTCTTGACCGATCATTTGCCGGGCATACTCTTCAAGGTAGACACTCCGGTCTGCCACGGCATCAAGCAGCTGGTTGTAAAGCGCAACCGCCTGCTTTTCGTGGGCAAGGGACTCACTGAGCAGAGAGTAAATGTCGTGCCGATGGGTCTCTTCGATGGTCGCAATGCCCTGGGTCGGGTGCCCACCAAGGCCTGTGAGTACTTCACCCGCCTGACGTGCATGATCAAGAGATTCAGTCGCCTGAGCCTGCATAAAGTCGACGATGGGAATACGATACGGTCCCGCCACCATCAACGAATAGTGAGTGTAGCGAACGACGCCTGCTAACTCGTACTCCATGATTCGATTGAGGATTTCGCAAACTTCCGAGACATCAAGATCTTTCATAGTAGAACTCCAATTATCCAACTCGGGTGCATCTTAAGCACCAAGGGCAGACCCGGGCAAGTGCTTTAAATGAACCTCAGCGAATCGTTTTTTTGCTAATTACCAGAGTATTTGGCCTATCGGACTTGCGAAACCAACCCCGTTTTGCGTACTGTCCGCCGCGGCCTGAGCATTTTGTGGGCCAAGAGAAGGAAAGACTCAATGAACAAGCCAGAATTGCCCAAGCGTATCGTTCTCACAGGCGGACCATGTGCCGGTAAAACATCCGTCTTAAACCACATCGTTGAGCAGTGCGCGAAGAAGGATATTAAGGTCTTCTGCGTACCTGAGGTGGCCAGTATTCTGATTGGCGGTGGCGCCGATCTGGGCGCCCTCGACATGAAGGGTCTTTTGGAGTTTGAACGTAATCTCATCTCCACACAGCTCCTGCTTGAGGACACCTACTTTGATTTAGCGAAACGTTGGCCCGGTCCTGCTGTGGTGATTTGCGATCGGGGAACGATGGATGTGTCAGCGTATTTGCCACCACACGTATGGCAGGTTTTGCTCGATGGCAATGGTTGGACCGATGTCGCCCTTCGAGATCAACGCTATGACGCGGTGATCCACTTGGTGTCAGCTGCCGTGAGTGCGCCCGAATTCTACACAACGGCGAATAACGCTGCGCGCTCGGAGACGCCTGAGCAAGCCGCTGCGCTCGACCGAGCTGTTCAAACTGCATGGATTGGGCATCCGCACCTGCGCGTTGTCAACACGACGCAATCCTTCGACGATAAGATCCAGCAAACCCTGAGCCTAGTCGAGTCGCTGATTGGACTCGAGGGGCACCTTGAGATCGAAAAGAAATATCTCATCGAAGAGGGGTTTGATGCCGCTTTACTGCCTGTCCCTCACAAGACCTTTCAGATCGAGCAGACCTATCTAGAGTCGCCCGATGGCATCGTTGAGCGCGTCCGAAAGCGGTCAGGTTCCGGTGCGAGCGTATACACTCATACCATTAAGATGGATATTGAACCGGGCGTACGCAAAGAAACGGAATCGATCATTTCCGGCGATGATTATATTAACTTGCTCCAGCGGGCAGACGACAATGTACATGTTGTCAAAAAGGAGCGCCGCTGCTTTCTTTGGCAGGACCAGTACTTTGAACTCGATAGTCTCGTCAGCCCACACAAAGGGCTCCAACTCCTAGAACTTGAACTTGATTCACAAGACCAAGCGTTCGACCTGCCCGACTTTCTGCCAGTGGCACAAGATGTGACAGAAAATAAGCGCTACACAAATTATGGCCTCGCGCAGAAAGCGTAACTTAAGGCCTCCCCTACCCAGTACCAACCCACCCACACATCTTTTGAGCCGGCGTTAATTCGGCGCTCATCAACCTTGACCCCTTGCCGCCGCCAGCGGCGTGATGCACCATGGCTGCGAGCATATCTAAGTAGTGGGGGGCTACCGTGACTTCATTTAACCTGAATATTGGATTCGACCGGCTAGATGACGCAGGTGCGGCGATCGCCTTATCCAGCAAAAGTTTGCTGCGGCACGTGATGGCGCTTGGCTCGAGTGGCTCGGGAAAAACAGTTCTATCCAAAGTACTCGTCGAGGAGGTCACCAAACAGGGTGTCCCTGCCATCTGTATCGATCCACAGGGTGACTTATGCAGCCTAGCTCTCGCGATGCATGACCCAGAAGCACTCAGCGAGAAAGGCGTCTCCCCTGAAGACGCACGCATGTTCACGGAGAATACAGAGGTCGTTATTTTCACCCCTGCCTCACGAAAAGGGATCGGGCTCAGCGCAGACCCACTCAATAGTGATCCAAGTGAACTCACAGGCCATGACCGTATACAATCCATAAGCAGTATCGCCGGAATGCTGGTCTCCGTTTTGGGTTATGATTTAGACTCCGATGACGGCGAAGGCCTCGCCGCAGTTTTCGACCATGCGCTCACAAGCCTGAGTGAAACGGGTCAGTTTCCACGAAGCTTGAAAGAGTTCACGTCATATTTCAGCACACTCGACGAAGAAGCCGAGGCCCAATTTGCGAACCTGATGGACACCAAAAAGCTCACGGCTGCCAGGCGCAAGATGTCGCGCTTGGATGTCGGCGCCCGCTCACTCTTATTTCATGAGGGGCTTCCGATAAGCATCGATCTTTTGCTAGGCAGGGGCCAGTACGCGCCGGAGGATCCTTCCAAGACGCGCATCTCGGTTATCTATTTGAACACGCTCAACTCGAGCGAGGACAAAGAGTTCTTTATCGCCGCCATCGTGGAGCAACTGTATTCATGGATGCTAAAGAATCCGAGCACCGACCCGCAGGCCCTATTCTACATTGACGAGGTCGCACCATTCCTTCCGCCGGTGCGAAAGCCAGCCTGTAAGCCTGGCCTACAGCTACTTTTCAAGCAGGCCCGAAAGTACGGAATCGCTTGCCTAATGGCGACTCAGAACCCAGGCGACGTCGACTATAAGGCGATGGCTCAATTCGGCACTTGGGCCATTGGACGTTTGACGACCAGGCAGGATCTGAAGAAGGTTCAACCAACCATCAAGAGCCTAGACCCGGTTAACAGCGATGCCGTTATGGAGGAGTTACCCTCCCTTAAGGCGGGACAGTTCTTAGTGATATCACCGGACAATTTTGCGGAAACCCGGCGTCTTCGGACTCGATGGCTATATACACTTCACAAGACACTCGACGACGACCAGATACAAGGCCTCTGCGATCAGCGATGGCGACAGCAGTTTGATCAAATGGAGGCCTCTCTCCGAAACACTGATCGTCCACAGCAAAAAACATCAACAAGCGTGGCCCCCCGGGCCGCAGCGCCCACAGGGCGAGTCGCTGAATCGACGCGGCCTTCGCCAGATTCAGACGTCGATCATGCTGATGTATTGAACACCGAACCCGCCCAGGCAAGCGGGGTTGACCCTAACTTAGAAAAATTTGCCCGCATTCTCGCGAAGAAGACGTCAATGACCACCGCGGAGTTCGTTGAGCGAGCGAATCAGAGCGATTCAAAAGGACGCTCGTTACTCAAGGAACTTCAACGGGCTGGCCTGTCTCGGAGCTACCGTGAAGGGCGGCAACACCTACACTTTGCTGTCATGACGGGTGGTCGGCCCGACCTCCAACTGCCATCAAAGGTTCAGGCGATGATTCCGAAGATCAGCCAGCTTCAGGCGGAGGCGTTAGGGCGTGAGTTACAAGGCTCAAAGACGCTGGGCTTCATCGGACAAGACGAGTCCTTTCAGGCTGCCCATCTCTCCTATCGGGTACTCTATCAGCTGAATTTCACGGAAAAAGTGGACACCGCCTGGTACAAGCGCATGTTTGGCCCTAAAGTTGAGGAGCGCAAGGACGCCGTCTACCTTCATCCCGTAACAATGCAATTTGTTCGTTGGTCACCAGGCAAAGCCGTGGCTCTGACAGATAGCCCAGGTGAGGTTGCGAGCGACATTGAAGACTTTGACGGTCACGTCAGCTACGAAAAGGTCGGACCAGGCACGATCGACTTTGATGAGAATGTCTGGTCAGAGCGACTCGATGCGTCAAAGGTTAAAGCCGAGTTCAAACACCGTTTCCGTGCCAAAGCCGGCCAGTTGACGCCTGTATTTCTACCCGTATGGAAACTTGAGATGAATGTGCTCGGTAGCGGGCAAACACGTATCCTCTCAGTCGACGCCCTCAGCGGTAAAGCCCTCGACTGGTAACGCTAGAGCCCCCGGGCCCACTCGGGCCGCAAGCGGCGCTCATCACCAGCACACAGTATCTTGTCGAGGGTGGCCAGTGCCATGCCTTGATCCTGTGGAAGATTCATTCGCAGGGGCAAATAGTTACTCGCGTGATTTGACGAGAAGCGGCACTTCGAAAACTCGCTCTCAGCGATAATCGTCCGCAACTCACGTAACATGTCGAATTTGTCGGGAAGCTCGAATTGGCCTTGAGCGACTTGCTCATGGAGCGGTGTGCCGGGCAGCACTGTGGTGGTCAGCGCGCCCACGAACTGCGGGTCCATTTCAGTCAGCAAAGTCGCCGTGGCGCGCGCGTGTTCAGCGCTTCGCGCCTTACCGGCAATACCAAGCAAAACAATCACAGAGTGAACAATACCGGCGGTCCTTAGTTTAGCGGCCGTCTCTACGCAACCTGCCCTGCTGCCACCTTTATCGATATTGGACAGCGTGACATCATCGCCTGATTCCACGCCATGGTACACAATCCCGAGGCCGGCGTCCCGCAAGAGCGAAAGCTCAGCCGCTGACTTTGGGTTGACGCATCGCGTGTCACCATACACACCCACTCTCTCAACCCACGGCATATACGACCGAATACCATTCAGGATGCGCAGAAGTCTACGCGTTGATAAAACGAGCGCGTCGCCATCGCATAGAAAGACCCGTTTGAAGCGCCGCCCCATCCGACTCGCTTCTTGCAAATCCCGCTCGATAACATCCCACGACTTGGGCCGAAACTGCTTGTCCCGATACATATCGCAATACGCACAGCGATTGTGTGCACAGCCCACGGTGACCTGCAAAAGGAGGCTATCAGCTTCACTCGGAGGTCTAAAAATTCGTCCAACAAGATCCATCGTTCCAATATGAACCAAAACGGGACCGTTAGCCAGTTGGATAGCAACAAAGCAATACCACCAAAGCCTTGTTATAATGGGTGCCTCTTCGGTATACAGGCCGAGTACAGATTTCGGAGCCCACAATGCCTCAAGACCCGGCTGCACTGGTCACTCTCTTCGAAACCGAACTCCCCGAGCTACAGGTCTCCATCGAAAGCGAGACTTTGGAGAGTTACGGCCAAGATTGGACGCGTTTCCACGCACCAAAACCGTCGGCTATCGTCTTTCCAAGGACGACTCAGCAAGTCGTCGACCTTGTCCACTTTGCTCGACGCCATGAACTTAAAATTGTGCCATCGGGTGGTCGTACGGGCCTGAGCGGTGGCGCAGTAGCAACCGCTGGTGAGCTTGTGGTCTCGTTTGACAAAATGAATCGCATACATCCGGTCAACACCATAGACCAGACGGTGGTCTGCGAAGCCGGCGTCATCACCGAGGTTCTACAAGCGCATGCCCAAGACAACGGGCTGTTCTACCCTGTTGATTTCGCCGCCGCCGGCTCCTCTCAAATAGGCGGCAACATCGCCACCAATGCAGGCGGTATCAACGTGATACGTTATGGAATGACGCGCGACTGGGTGGTCGGTCTTAAGGTGGTGACGGGTACCGGAGACGTACTCAACTTGAATCAAGGCCTCACAAAGAACAATACGGGCTATGACTTCCGCCACCTCATGATTGGGTCGGAAGGCACCTTAGGTCTTATCGTTGAAGCAACGATGAAACTCACACAAACGCCGGCTCGTTCTGACGTGATCTTTTTAGCGGTGCCCACCACAGAGCATCTCATGCGCATACTTGAGACTTTCCAAAAGCGGCTCACCCTAAATGCGTTTGAGTTCTTGTCGCACAATGCCCTGGAAAAGGTGATCGAGCACGCGGGGGTCGTGCCTCCCTGTCAGGAAGAGGCACAATATTATGCGTTGATCGATGTGGAGAACCCATCCGCTGACTCAGAACAAATCATACTTGAGGCTTTCGAACAGTGCTTCGAGGAAGGCTGGGCAGTCGATGGCGTATTGAGTCGAGACCGCGACCAGGCGAAGGCGCTATGGCGTTGCCGCGAGCAAATCAGCGAAACCATCACACGCTGGACCCCATACAAGAATGATGTATCGGTCTGCGTAAGCCAGGTGCCCGCATTTCTCGTGGCCGTCGAGGCAGTGGTCAAGAGCGTTTATGCAGACCTGGAGATCGTCTGGTTCGGTCATATTGGCGATGGCAATCTGCACCTCAATATTTTGAAACCCGACGACCTGGATGTCAGCGCGTTCAAAGCCAGATGTGATGAGATGTCTCCACAGATTTGCGATGTCGTACAACACCACGGCGGTTCCGTCTCAGCAGAGCATGGGATTGGGCTTCTGAAGAAGCCTTATCTACACTATACCCGGCCGGCCGGCGAGATTGCGCTCATGAGGCAGATCAAAGCCGCCTTCGATCCTGACGGCGTGCTAAATCCGGGGAAGGTCTTCTAGATGCTGATGCGGGCGGCGCGCCTAGGACTGGCGCGCAGCGACGGTATCCGGTTCACGCACCATTGCGGTGAGGAAGTCTTTATTCATCCGGGCGATCCAGTCCACGCTAATGCCCTTTGGGCAGGCTTCCTGGCACTCTCCGTGGTTGGTACAGCCGCCAAAGCCGTCCGCCTCCATCTGTGCCACCATACGACGAACGCGGTCACCGCGCTCCGCCTGCCCTTGAGGTAGCAGGCTTAGGTGTCCAACCTTAGCCGATGTGAACAGACTCGCGGAGGCGTTCGGACAAGCCGCCACACAGGCACCACACCCGATACATGTCGCAGCGTCGAACGCCATGTCGCTGGTCTTCTTTGCTATCGGCGTGTCGTTTGCATCCTGAGCACTACCCGTGTTGGCAGAGACATAGCCACCCGCCTGAATGATTCGGTCAAAGGCAGACCGGTCTACAGCCAGATCCTTAATGGGTGGAAACGCGGAGGCTCGCCATGGCTCGACGTAGATTTCATCACCGTCTTTAAATTCCCGCATGTGGAGCTGGCAAGTTGTGGTGAGTTCACGATGACCATGTGCATGACCATTGATCACCATACCGCAAGCGCCACAGATACCCTCACGGCAATCGTGATCAAACGCAATGGGCTCACCACCAGACTCAATGAGGTCTTCATTCAGACCATCCATCATTTCCAAGAACGAGCTATCTGGGCTCACATCGTCTAGTTGATGGGTTTCAAATTGTCCTTGTGTCTTGGCGTTCTTCTGTCGCCAAACATGGAGCTTAATTTTCATCTTACTTGTAACTCCGCTGCGCTAGTTTCACGTAATCAAATGAGAGGTCTTCTTTGTGCATGACCGGTGTTTCATCAGCCCCCTTGTACTCCCAAGCGCTGACATGTGTCTGGTTCGCATCATCGCGAAGGGCCTCACCCTCAGGTGTTTGGTATTCCTCGCGGAAGTGGCCACCGCATGACTCGGTTCGCTCTAACGCATCCCGACACATTAACTCACCCAGTTCGAGGAAGTCCGCTACACGGCCGGCCTTCTCGAGAGTCTGATTGAACTCCCCTGCTTCCCCAGGCACACGGACATTTTGCCAGAAGTCAGCTCTGAGGGCCTGAATCGCGTCGATCGCTTCGCGCAGGCCGGTTTCATTCCGAGCCATGCCACATTTATCCCACATAATCTTGCCCAGCTCTTTATGGTAACTGTCCGGGCTGCGATTGCCTTGGATACTCAGAAGCTTGTTGATACGTTCATTGACCTTATTGAGCGCAGCCTGCACGCAGTCGGAAGACTGGGTGAGCTCATTCGCCTTGACCGCATGACCGTTATTGCCCAGGTAGTTACCTACCGTATAAGGAGCAACGAAGTAGCCATCTGCCAGGCCTTGCATGAGCGCACTCGCGCCCAGGCGATTCGCGCCGTGGTCGGAGAAGTTTGCCTCACCTAATACGAACAAGCCATCGAGCGAGGACATCAGGTTGTAATCAACCCAAAGGCCACCCATCGTGTAGTGCACGGCGGGGAAAATCCGCATCGGCGTCTCATACGGATTATCGTCAGTGATACGCTCGTACATGTCGAACAGGTTTCCGTAACGCTCGGCAACCTTGTCGCGCCCAAGTCGCTTGATGGCATCGCCGAAGTCGAGATAAACCCCTAAGCCGCCTGGACCCACACCGCGACCCTCGTCGCACGCCTCTTTTGCCGAACGGGACGCGATATCCCGCGGCACGAGATTACCAAAAGCAGGATACTTACGCTCGAGATAGTAGTCGCGGTCTTCCTCAGGAATCGTGTTTGGATCTTTACCGCAATCCTCGGCGCGTTTCGGCACCCAAACCCGACCATCGTTTCGAAGCGACTCACTCATCAGCGTGAGCTTCGACTGATGCTTCCCACTCACTGGAATACACGTCGGGTGTATCTGTGTGTAGCAAGGGTTGGCGAACAGTGCACCATGCCGGTGTGCCCGCCAGCTCGCCGTGACGTTGCAGCCCATCGCGTTGGTGGAGAGGAAAAATACATTGCCGTAGCCACCTGTCGCGAGCACCACCACGTCTGCGATATGGGCCTCGACCTTGCCTGTCTTCAGGCATCGAGTGACAATCCCTCGCGCGCGGTCCTCGTGGACGATGAGCTCGAGCATCTCCGTTCGCGGGAACATTGTCACCCCGCCAGATTCGATTTGTCTCGACAGCGCCTGGTATGCGCCGAGGAGTAGCTGTTGTCCGGTCTGTCCACGTGCGTAAAAGGTCCGAGAAACCTGGGCACCGCCGAATGAGCGGTTTGCAAGCAGTCCACCGTAGTCGCGGGCAAATGGAACCCCTTGGGCAACAGCCTGGTCGATGATGTTCACGCTCAATTGCGCAAGTCGATAAACGTTTGCTTCCCTCGACCGGAAATCACCACCTTTTACGGTATCGTAGAAGAGACGGTAGACGCTGTCACCGTCGCCCTGATAGTTCTTTGCCGCGTTAATACCACCCTGTGCGGCGATACTGTGAGCGCGCCGAGGGGAATCTTGGAAACAGAACGCCTTCACGTTGTAGCCCAATTCACCCATCGTGGCTGCAGCCGACGCGCCGGCCAAACCGGTCCCGACAACGATCACATCGAACTTACGCTTATTGGCGGGGTTGACCAGCTTCATGTTGAAGCGATGTCGCTCCCAAGCGGACTCGATTTCTCCTGTGGGCACATTTGAGCGCAATTCCATCGAAAGCTCCTCTAGCTGACTACTTTAGTAATAACGGCGATCGGGACCGCAGAGAACCCGATGCACACGACCGCTGCCAAACCCAAGGCGGCAGCCTGTCGAAAATGATTAAAACGTGGGTGACTGAACCCCAGCGTCTGCATAAAACTCCAAGCCCCGTGATACAGGTGCAACGACAAACACACCTGCGCGACGAGGTAAACGCACACGATCCAAGGCACGTTAAAACTCGCAACCACATTGCCGTAGACATCCGTTTGGCTATATTCACCCGGTACAGTCTGCCCAAACGTCAGGTGCGCGATGTGGTAGACGATGTACAGAAGCAAGGTCAGACCACCGTAGAACATTGTACGCGACGCGAAGGTGCTTCTCTTCGATGCAGTTTTCTTGTATCGGACCGGTCTTGCCGACGCGTTCTGCTGTTTCAGTGCGATGGCTGACCAAATGTGCGCACCCACGGCTGCGATCAAGCCGATGCGGGCGATCCAGATGCCGGCGCCACCGGCCAACTCGCGGAGTGCCTTTGCATAGTCATTCATCGCCTGTGGACCTTTGAAAATCAGTAGGTTGCCGGCCATGTGCCCGAAAACGAAGCCGATGAGCGCCAGGCCAGACACAGCCATGACGGCTTTCTTGCCGAGTGTGGTGTCGTATAATTTCAGCGAACGCGTATTCATTGAGTGCTCCAAGAGTTCCCGTCGTCAATGTTGGCCTTGTAACATACACTCAGGACAACTGTGACAAGGAATCGCCTTTCGTCTTCGATTCATTGCGACTTTTATCGGTTACCGTCGAAAGAGCGTTACTAAAAGTCTCGACAGAAGACAAATCCAAGTCACACCCGAGGGCAACAAGCGGCCTCACAAGACGCTCAGCGATGGGGATCTGGCAGCCTCTCCGCGTACCATCGGGATGCAAGAATTGTAAGCCTTGTGCCTGCAACATGAGACCACCCGCGGCCAATTCATCGCGAAAAAAACGGTTGTGGTGCCGATCCCCATAGTTCACGTCACCGATTATCGGGTGTGTAAGATGAGCGCAGTGGCGCCTCAGCTGATGTCGGCGCCCCGTGCGTGGTTCCAGCGCTACGAGGCTGTAACGGGCCGTCGTATAGCGGCCGACCGCACGCGAAACTTCTAACTTGCAGAGTCTGACCCAGTGGCTCTCAGCCGCCTTGGGCTCTCGACCATCGGGCTGCTTGAGCGGATGCACGATGGATCCACCAGCCCCAACCCAACCCCGCACGATTGCGATATACCGCTTTCTCACCGACCCGACCCGAAACTGTTCCGATAAATACTCAGCCGCCTCCGCATCCAAAGCAAACATCAGAAGACCAGAGGTCGCCCGGTCGAGGCGATGCACTGGGTACACACGGTGACCCAGTTGGTCCCTCAGGGTCTGCAAGACCACCGTCTCATCGCGCCGTCCCAGGGCCGTTCGATGAACAAACATCGCGGCAGGCTTGTCTACCACCACCAATCTGTCATCTCGCAAGATGATGTCCATCGCCTCCACTGGATACCCTCACTCTCCATCGCACGTCGACATCGTCACGATAAAACAGCCGCGTGCCGCTTTGATGCAGCATTTAACACACAAATCGAGTAAAACGGTGGCCGATTAGATGAGTAGGCATCGGTTATGACTGAATTTCTTGTGGCGGCCCTGTACAAATTTGTGAGCCTAGACGACCATCGCAAGCTCAAACCACGCATCCAACGCGTGTGCGCCGATAATCACATATTCGGGACGCTGATCCTGGCGCATGAAGGAATCAACGGGACCGTCGCGGGCCCCCCCGAGGGCATAAATAGATTGCTCCAATTTCTACGAGCTGACGCGCGACTCGCCGACCTCACACACAAAGAGTCGTGGTCTGTGGCACAGCCTTTCGACCGTATGAAGGTGCATCTGAAAGACGAGATCGTCACCATGGGCGTGGATGGCATCGACCCAAATGAAACCGTCGGCACCTATGTTAAACCTGCTCAGTGGAACGCACTGATCGAGCGCGAAGACGTGCTACTCATCGATACACGTAATGTTTACGAAACCATGATCGGGACATTCGAGAACGCTGTCGATCCACTCACCACAAACTTTCGTGATTTCCCTGAATGGGTCGACTCGAATCGCGAGCTGCTCGAATCGAAACCTAAAATCGCCATGTTCTGTACGGGCGGAATCCGGTGTGAAAAGGCGACCAGCTTACTACTCAACAAGGGATACGATGAGGTTTTCCACCTAGAAGGCGGCATATTGAAGTACCTGGAGACCGTCGAGCAAGACGCAAGCTTGTGGAACGGGCAATGCTTCGTGTTCGACCGCCGTGTCAGCGTTGGGCATGGACTTGAGCAAGGTGAATATGATCTATGTCACGGATGCCGGTCGCCTATCTCGGATTCCGATCGGCAGTCAGAGAAGTACCAGCCGGGTGTATCATGCCCGCACTGCTTTGACAGGACAACACCAGAGCAAAAAGCACGCTTCGCAGAGCGCCAAAAACAAATCGAGTTAAGTCGGCTGCGGGCGAACGACAACACGGCGACCGATGACGCAGCAGAGACATCTAAATAAATCGATGATGTCGACGGGTGCCATTCTCTACTCGTTTCGACGGTGCCCGTATGCCATGCGAGCACGGCTCGCCATCATGGCCGCAGGGGCGCAGTGCGAGCTCCGCGAAGTGGTCTTGCGAGATAAACCTAAGCACATGCTGGAGATCTCACCAAAGGGCACAGTACCTGTGCTACTGCTTCCAAATGGCGACGTACTCGATGAGAGTCTAGACATTATGGATTGGGCGCTCGCGCAAAACGACCCACGAGGTTGGTTACGGCCGGGTGTCGACCGCTCACTCATCGAACGCAACGATGGTGACTTCAAGCATCACCTCGATCGATTCAAATATCCCAATCGCTATGACCTCGCCGACGGCAGCCTTCATCGGGAAAGCGCGCTGTCCTTTGTGGAGACTCTCGAAGAGCTTCTGCACGCGAATGGGAATCTGCGAAGCGAGGGATTCAGCTACACGGACGCTGCGATATTGCCCTTCGTAAGGCAATTTTCTAACGTTGACAGACAATGGTGGAACAGCCTCCCGTATCCGGGTGTTCATCACTGGCTTAACAGCCATCTTGAGTCGGCTATGTTTCTCGCGATCATGGGCAAATACCCAAAGTGGGAACCTGGAGAATCTGGTCCCCCCTTTCCCGCGGGTTAAGCGAGCGCACGCTCTATGTCTCCGCGGAGCTTATTCGGCTCAGTCTGCGTTCCGAAGCGAGTGACTGTCTGTCCGTCGCGCTGCACGAGAAACTTGGTGAAGTTCCACTTAATCCCCTCGGTGCCGAGCAAACCCGGGGCCTGCACTTTGAGCCACTTGAACAGAGGGTGCGCGTCGTTCCCATTGACAGCAATTTTGGCGAACACCCGAAATCCAACCGCGTAATTCGATTCACAAAACGCCGCAATCTCAGCGTTCGTTCCGGGCTCTTGGCCACCGAATTGATTACAGGGAAAGGCGAGGATCCGAAGCCCCTTTTCGGCATAAGCTTCGTGAAGCGCTTGCAACCCCTTGTACTGCCGCGTGTATCCACACCGGCTCGCGACATTGACGATAAGACACACATCACCCTCAAACGCGCTTAGGCTCACCTCATGACCATCTATACTTAACGCATTGAACCGACTTAAGTCCCCCATGAACAACTCCAATCGCAGACTCACTTATGCGTATTGATGTACTCAGTAGTGCGGCGGTGGCACGTTGACATCATCTTGTGATTGAACCGTCTCGTTTAAGCGCCTCACCATGGTTTTTAGCACATCGATTTCACCCGCCTGCACGCGGATGAGGTCACTCAACTCATCAAGCAGTGCTTGCTGATGCATGAAGCGTATCTCGAGTTCATCGATACGGTGCTCTCGTTTCTCTTCGGCCATACCAATTAGCCCTTCAGCTGGTCATAGACATGTGTTCATTTCTGAATGATATTATCGGCCCTACATGTTTTCATTGTCAAACATGGGCGTGGTGCGCGGAGTCATGAATAAAATGGCGAAACAGTCTGCAGAAAATGGAAGACCTGGCCTTGATATAACCGGGATGACCTTTGCCCCTGTCATCAAGCTCCCCAAGGCGTATGAAATCTACGATTTCACAGAGGGCTATGATGCTGGTCGACATCGTGAGTCTGTCTACGGAATTGGACGCTACAATGAGCATCGACCCACGATGTACGATGCCCCTCAATATCTCACGACGGATGAACCTCGCACGGTACACATGGGGATTGATATCGCAGCACCAGAAGGTGAACCTATCTTTGCTTTTTACGGGGGCCAGGTCTACGCCATCGCCGATAACGCCAACCCACTTGATTACGGCCCTACGATTGTCACTGAGCATCATTGGCTTGGCCAAACGGTTTTTGCCCTACACGGCCATTTGTCGCGGGAGAGTCTGACCAAAGTTGCTGTGGGTCAGCGATTTTCAAAGGGCGAATGCCTGGGCGCAGTTGGAAGCATGAGCGAAAACGGTGGCTGGAATCCGCACGTTCATTTCCAACTCAGCCTCCGCGCCCCGTCCACCGCCGACATGCCCGGCGTCGTACGTCTCAGCGAGCGTGAGCAGGCGCTTAAAGTCTATCCTGACCCTCGACTCGTGCTCGGTGCTCTTTATTGACCCGTCGGTCCTCGCCGACGCTTAGCTGTCCGAGTGAGCGCTTTTAGCTTTTTGAGCTCGTCCTGCTTTAGGTTTCGCCACTCCCCTGGCTTAAGGTCCGGACAAGACAGCCCGGCAAAACTTCGACGCTGTAAGCGAACAACGGGATGACCGATGCTCTCGCACATCCGCTTGATCAGGTGATTGCGGCCCTCAACGACGGTAATCTCGATCCATGAGTTTTTCTCCATCGCGACCCGAGACGGCATTCGTCGGGCTTGGGTCGCCTGTGCAAACCCATCTTCGAGTACCACGCCCCGCGTGAGCTTGTCGATCGCAGCATCGTCGGGCGTTCCCCGAACCTTGCAACGATACACCTTCTCTATACGGGAGCTGGGGTGTGTGAGCGCAGCCGCCACATCGCCATCGTTTGTGATCAGCAGCGCCCCCTCCGTATCTAAGTCGAGGCGTCCCACTGGAAACACACGCGCTTTCACCCCCTTTAGGACGTCTAGCACAGTTCGCCGGTCAAACTCATCCTTGGCGGTGGTCACAGTCCCCGCTGGCTTGTTCATAATGATGTATGTCCAAGTGCGCGGCAGCTGTATCTTCCGGCCATCAACCTCGACCTTATCCTTACGAATATCAGCCCGAGTCCCCAGTTCGGTGACCACACGTCCATTCAACCGAACTCGTCCTGCCTTTATCCATTGCTCAGCGTTCCGCCGGGACGTAATGCCCGCTTGAGCGATCAATTTCTGCAGCCTCTCACCGGCCATACAGCCCTCCAAAGGAATGGGATTAAGGCGGCCACTGAAACACGAAACTCCTGTCATTGTCCATGATGCTCTCCGCAGGGGCCTCGAGCCATGCAAAATTGTTTGTTCAAAGCACCGCGAACAGGCATGCTAGGCCAGCAGCTCACCAGTGGTAGACAATGACGAAGACGCACGATTATTTAAGACACCTCGTGGACAACTCAAACGGCATCGATGGCGCACTCATCGCCGACCTCGATGGCCTCGTCTTGGAGTCTTACCCAAATCATTCTGACGACTCACTAAAGGCCCATGCCGCTCTTTGCGGAATCGCGTTGAGGCGGCTCAGCGTCTCCGAGAACCTCGCCGCACGAGGCAAGCTCAACCACGTCGCAATGCAAGGCCAGAGCAAAGCATTTGTGGCAATACGGGTCGGCGGCCAATTACAACTTATCGCAGCGATGAGCGGCCCATATGCGGCTGCAGAACACAACAAAAAGCTGACCGTGCTAGCCCAACGAATCGCGGGCATCTATTCTTAATATTTGACACTCAAGGATGATCTATGAACAGCAACATGTCCCGATTCATCACGATCGCGATCCTCTTCTGCTGCGCTTGTGCGACAGCCCAGACGCCGACGCCAGTCGATCAACCCACAACGCAACCAGCAGTGCAGCCGAAGCAACCAGCCGCAGTGGAACTCGGCCCCCAAAAAGTCAAGGCGCCTAGCGTTCGTATTCACCAGGCGTTCGGAGAGTTTCTGAAAACCTATGTCCGTGGAGACGCTTTCGACTACGACGGCGCATCGCGAGACCGCAAACAGCTCGACGCTTATGTCAGCAGAATTGCGCAGACCGACCCCTCGACGCTCGCCGGTCGTGAGGAGAAACTTGCCTTTTACATCAACGCCTACAACGCGCTCACCATCGCATCAGTGCTCTCCTTTTGGCCCAATATTAAGAGCGTGAGCACGATCAAACCAAATTTTGAGTTCTTCAAAGCCCCCGTCCATGCGTTGGGTGGCAAGAAGGTCTCGCTTGACCAAATCGAAAATAAAATCATCCGCCCAACGTTTAATGACCCTAGAATTCACGCGGCGCTCAACTGTGCGAGCAAGTCGTGCCCTCCCCTGGCGAACTTTGCCTTCGAGGCGGACCGATTGAACGACCAACTCGATCGCGTGTTCAAGGCATTCGCGAATGACCCAGGCCGCAACCGAGTCGACCCAGAGACAGGCGTTGTTGCGCTATCGAAAATCTTAGACTGGTACAAAGTGGATTTCGCCTCCGCTGGTGGCGCTGCCGCATATCTGGCCAGATACGTCGATGACGACGTACGCAAGCGTCTTCTACTGAATCCAAAGAGTATCAGTTTTCTAGAGTATGATTGGCAACTCAATATCCCCTAGAAGTCTACCCCCGGGCGAACAGTCAGGTCCAACGTCCCAGGGAGGGTTGCGGCGAATTCCGCAGGGGTGATCGACTCATATAATACCGCATAGGCTGCCACTGTATGGCATAGGCGTTTCACGTAGTTGCGCGCCTCTTTAAAGGGTATCTTTTCAACGAATAGGTCGAGTGACATCTCTCTCGCATCACCGAACCAGGAGAGCAGCGCCTGCGGCCCAGCGTTATAAGCAGCCGCCACCAGCGGCAACTGCTGACCAAATCTTTGACCAAGAGCAGCCAGATACCAGGCACCAATATCAAGGCTGACCGCAGGCGTCCGTAAACGCGCCGCGTCGATTCGGGTGTCGACAGCTTTCGTAGGCTCACCGGCCTCATTAAATGACGGATGTACTACAATCCGCGCCGCTGTGGTCGGCAAAGTCTGCAACAAGCCGACCGCGTGTGCATGGCTCACCGCGTCTGGAACGAAAAGCGACTCCTTGCGCGCGAAGCTAAACAGCCAACTGGCTGGTACTTGCCGCCTTTTGGACGTGTCCTGCACCGCCTTCTTAAAACCCTCTGGATAAACAAATCTCCAAACTCGGGCCTCCGTCGCCTCCGGCGCATGCTTGAGTGTCCCAGGCTGCAACCGCAGACCTGCCCGAATCGCAGCACGATAGTCATCGACGCTCGCTGCGATCTCCGCAAGAAGAGCGCTCAGACCGGCCGCTTTCATGCGCGGTGCATAATGCCGCAATGCCTGATGCGAATACCTTTTGAGACCAACCCGGTAGAGGCTCTCGACAAACCTGCGCTGCAGCCGAAATCCAACCTCGACCGAGCTGCCCTTCTTCGGCATTGCCGCTCTCGTTTGCGCCGTCGGTCTCAAGCCCCGATTGAGCAGTAGCAAGCCATACCAATCCAGCGTGGACTCATTAAGCATCTCTTGAGCGATCGCCCGTGCCTTGCTATCGCCCAAGGCCCCCAGTGCCTTGTACTGCCAATATCGAGCCCGGCGTTTATCTGCCCATTTCACGCCTGGCTGTGTGGCCTGGCGTTCAAGAGCAAGGGCGGCCAGCTGATAATCCCCATTCAAAAAACTGGACCAGGCGCCGTACCATTGAGCTGCTGACAACCAACGACCTTGCCGGACTTTGGCAAAGTGCTCGTTAGCCTGACGGTAGCGCCTGTGCTCGTAGAGTAAAAAACCGCTGAAGAAACGAGCTGCATCCACATACGTTCCGCCTGGGTACTTGGCGGTATAGGCCTCGTAAGCGGAGAGCGCTTCTACCAAGTCTCCAAGCCGACTCAATACACGGCCGGTCATGTAGCAAGCTTTCTGTGCTTCGCGATACTCGCTCGCACATACGGCACGATAGTCTTCGAGCGCCAATCGGCTCTCAGCGCGAAGAAATTTATACCTGATCTCAGCACGCTCCATTTTGAGGGCAGGCTCTACGGGCGTATCGGGAGCGCCAGTAAGCCTCTCGACAGCCTCACGATAACGCATATTTTTGACCATCAAGCGGGCATTATCCAACACCTTGAGAGTAACACTGCCCTCCTGTTGCTCCGCTGTCTTCGATACTGGGCGCTTAGAACCATCGCAGCTCTTTGAAGCGCGCTCCAGAAGCGCATTGAATTCAAAGTGGTCGGCCCAGAAACGATATCGGTGACGCTTGGCGAGCAAGTCGTCGCGGCTCAGGCACTCCTGCGACACCCGCACTTTCAAAGCCAGCCATTCGGCAGGTATCGACCACGCTCCGCCCTGCCGGCGTACCGACTCCGCCAACTTGTCTGCCCGTTTCGGATCACCAAGCCCGAGCATAACTTCTGCCCGCAGCAAATCGACCACCGGCGTCCAAAGTCCGTGCCTTAGACGATCCTGGGATAGCCTCGACAAGAGGCTCGGATGACCGGCTTCGAACATCTGCACGATCTTCGTCATCTCACCTTCGATGTCTCGTTTGCCCAACACCTCGAAGGGTATGAGCAAGCAGCAAAGCTGTACTATGGTCAGAATCTTATACATGACCAAGAGCCTCGAGCACCGTCGCCATATCCCCGGGCAACTTCGACTCAAAACGCATCACCTCGCCCGTCCGTGGATGTTCAAATCCGAGCACTGCCGCATGAAGCGCCTGGCGGTTTAAACCCAGTTCATGACCGAGGCGCCTCAGCTTCAAGTCCGCGTCGACGCGGCGTCTCACGCCGTACATGGGATCACCGACAAGCGGGAATCCTGCCTCACTCATATGAACACGTATCTGATGGGTTCGACCGGTTTCCAACCTCAATTCAACCAGACTGCATGGTCCGAGGCGAGCGGCTACGCGCCAGTGGGTAATCGCCCGTTTGTTCGCGCGCTGCTTGCTTGTAAACTTACGCCGGTCGTGGGGAGAACGACCATAGTGAGTGTCCATCATCCCCTCCGCATCAATCCCCTTGTCCCAAATAAGCGCCCGGTACATTCGCTCCACGCTGTGAACCGCAAATTGGTCGGCAAGGCCATAGTGAGCCGTCTCGGTCTTTGCAAACACGAGCAGACCTGATGTGCCTTTGTCGATACGATGCACGACACCTGGACGATCTGGAAGGCCGATGGGCGACAACTGCGAAACAGCGTAGAGCAGCCCCTGGACAACCGTCCCTGTTGGATTGCCCGCGCCGGGGTGCACGATCAGGTCAGGCTGTTTGTCGACCACCACTAGGGATTCGTCTTCATAAACGATGTTGAGATCAATCTTTTCGGGGCACAGCTCAACGGATGGCGAGGGCGGGATCGCCACGACCACAACGTCAGATGCCCACACGCGCCGCTTGGCCTTCGTCACCGACCCATTCACTCGGACTGATCCCGATTCGATCCATCCCTTGATAACTGTGCGACTGTAGTCTCGTAAGTGAATGGCTAGAAAACTGTCCAGGCGTTTACCTGCGTGCGTATCATCGATGCTCAGCTCAACGATTTTTGGTCGCTCTAAATCGGACACAAACGCCTACGCTCAGACAGACGCGCCATGTTGACTTGCCCGATACAAAAGGACATCAACGAGAGCTCGCTCAAAGAAGTTATGCTGATTCAAAAGCTCCGGCGAAACGCGAGACTCGAAGTGTGCGTGGCCCTCCTTGATCTCATCCGCCAGCCTCTCAAAGAGGTCGTCTGCAGCAACCCCAGCAACAGCCTTCTCGCGATTGTACACGAGGATATCGGACGCGATTGTACGGGCCAGCCGCATCGCCGCGGAATCACGGGTAATTTTCTTTTGCACAGCGTATCCTCCAAGCTTCCCCAGAATAGAACACCAAAAAATGAGACACAAGCCCGTGGCGATTCAATCGCGCGACACGAAACCAATCACAGCGTCATCCACGTGAACACCAAGCATATCGATCGACTGCCTGCCGTCGGCACGACCGATACGCGCCCTCGAGAAGCGCAAACTCCTAGCGCCGGAAAACACCCCTTTCCTCTCTATCTGCCTCGTCTCGCCATCGAGAACGCGAGCTAAGCTCACACGAGATTGACTGCCGGCCCCTCCGGCAAAGAGCCAACCACTCCGCTCGCCGATACCGATATGACATGCAGAACTTGAGTCGGTGGATATACCAACCAACCCTTGGGCCCCTGTTGAGATGAACTCAGACTTCCCTGAGACCACCCTTGAGGTCAACATGGTGGCATCAACCCATTGTCCGGACCCAGCGGGCAATCGTAAACGACTCGCGCCGAGCCCCTCAAACTTGGTGTCACTTGGATCGATCGTCATCCCGCAAGCCACCCAGGCGACAAGTAAACCGGCAAGTCTCCCGGCGCGTCCACGCGCCCAAACAAGGCCCGCGGCCAAAATGGCAAGCAATAGCCAAACAGAGCGCCCCATCGGCAAATCATCTGAATCATCGACACGGTGGTTGTTCCGCAGCCAGCGCTTTACATCATCAACCGGCTGTGCGTCCACTCGACCAAGTATTCGGACAACCTCTGAGTCGGCTCTCACGGTTGTCGGCTCGACACCAAAGCCCCTCACTCGCCCAAGCCCTGTTCGGTATTCGACCAACGGAATGGATGCCGGTTCGTCGCTCAAAGAAACGTCAAAAACACGCCCGAACAAGCCCTCTAGCCGTTTTCTCATGGACACATCAGCGACACCAACAAGATCTAAATTGAGTCCTAGATAAACGGCCTGCGCAAGACTTGCCCGCTGCTGTGTAGTCAACCTATTAAAGTCATCAAGCGACAAAACGACAGCACTAAATGTGTGCCAATCCCCGACAAACGAAGGCAACGCATCCAGGTAACGCGCCTCAAGCGTCATTCCATCTTTATCCGAGCCCCAAAGCTTAGCCAGGTTAAAATGCCCTGGAACACTCGGCAAAGTGTGTAGCAGTTTCCTAGACGCAGGTATTGCTTTGACGAGTGGGTCCGCATCCTGACCAATTCGAGTGGTCAGTCGGTTGAACATGTCACGGTCCTCACCGTAGCAAGCCGCCCAAAGCGATGTGCGGCCAAATGGGGCCAACCTCATCGACAGGATTGGCGAACCATCGAGTGCGACTTGCACGTCGAGGGGTTCACCCGAGCGATTCAACACGGGGGATGACGATGTGATCCGCGCTTCAACGCATAGGCCATGGAAAAGAAAGACGAGAGCCAAAACTGCGGTACGCATGCAATCGGCGTCCCTTATTTTTGAGTTTGAGAAGCAAGGGCTCGATTAAGCGTAATGACCGCCCGGGCCGTCACTAAGATTGGATTACCTTCCCAATAGCGCTTGTCGCTGTTGACCCATGAGCCGTCCTTTTTCTGCAAAAAGAGCATTCGTTCGATCAGATCCCCGGACCATAGTCGGGGCTGTCCTTGCTCGTCCGGCACGATGGACTCCCCATACGTGTGCAACGCTTCAGCCGCAGTCTGAAGATAGTAGTAATAACTCGTCGTGTTCATACCTGGGTGAATTGTGAAGTCATAATTTTTACGAATCCACTCCCAAACGGCCTTCACGCGGGGGTCATCTTTCTTGGCACGTGTGAGTATCAAGCTTTTCAAGCCTGCAAAACTGAGCGCCCCGTAACTTCGGGTGCCGCCTGCCGGATTGCTGACCTGTGGTGCATAGACAAATCCACCGTCATTACCAGCCCAAGGCTGATCATTCGACTCACTTCGATTCTGACAACGCGTCACAAACTTTTGAGCCTTCGCCCAAACGTCACTGTCAGGGTCATAGTCGGTCTTTTTCAAAGCGTCGAGGGCGTATTGTAGATTCGACAGGTCCGGCCTCTCGTCCCCACCATATCCAATGCCTCCGTAGAACTTATCGCTTTCGCGATATTTCATATCCTCGTCCGATTGAAATTTAACCAGGAAATTCTGACCAGCTTTGACCAGCCGATCAAAGCGCTTGCGGTCAACCGCATTGAGTGCCGTAATCGCTAAGGCTGTATTATACGTCGGCGTCGCATCACCTGTTATGGCGCCGTCCGCCCGCGCCTGCTTCGCCACCCAGTCTGCAGCCAATCGAATAAATGGACCATCCTCGTAGCGATAGGCGCGATGACTCTCGGCAAACGCAAGCAAAGTCATGGCGGTCATACCAACATGCGCTCCATAGGAGCCATCATCTGACTGTTTAGACCTCAAATACCGCAGGCCCTTGTCGACGGCGCGTCGTGCCTTCTCTGTCAACTCAGGTGACATGGCCGGTGTTTTTGTACCCGTTTCTGCCAACGCACCGAAGGGTACGGCCAGAAAAACACAGAGCAGAGCGAACTTGCTTAGACGCATGGTCTTTTCCTTCTCAATAGACGTATACGCATTGGTAAGAGTGCGGAGCCGCACATCAATACAACAGTGATGCCCATATATATTCCGGGCCCGATCCACCAATCAATAGGTTTTACCCATCGCACACCCAGAAGCGTAATTTTGTAGAGCACGGGATCCTGTAAATGGGGCAACCCCCACGCTGCGATGAGTGACGGTGCAGGGTGCAAAGCTGTCATCCAAGTGGCGATAGCCGGCGACCACTCAGTGGCATTGTAATATGGTCCCAGTGGCAATGGACTGACTACGAGCGAGAACCAAATCAGGGCGAACCATGCCCATGCCGAAGCCATAGACCTGCAGCTTCGGTCGAGCCAATGAGCGATCGCGTTCAGCAGCAGCGCCCATGCGAAGATGACACCACACCCATCCATACTGAAGCCACTGACGCAGAACGCGAACACAACGCACTGGGCAATGTCAGTGAGCAGGTCCAGGCCCAATAACCGGCGACCACTGTCTTGCTGAAGCAATTGGTTTAGCCAACCTGCTTCGCGACGCCGTTGAGAGCGACCGATAACCAGCGCGCCGAGTACAGCACTGTAGGCCACAGCGGCCCAGGCACGAGCCCCGAGCTCACTCGGAGCGAAAAACCAAAAGAGGCCAGACAACGAGAGTCCCAAGAGGTGGGCATTCCTTTGCTCGGCTAAACAATGTCTATAAAAGGGGCTCATACGTCGTATGCTTACTCGGAGCGTTCCAACACCGCAACGACCTCAAGATGGCCTGTGTGCGGAAACAAGTCGAACCCTTTCAGTCGGCTCAACCGCCAACCCAATTCCAAAACCGGTTCGACATCCCGAACAAGCGTGGCCAAATGACATGATACATAAACGACTCGCGATGCATCCGTTTGCCTCAGCAGCCTCGCGAGTTCGCGAAAGCCTGCACGTGGCGGATCGAGCAGAATGGTGGCGAAGCTGCCACCGTGAAAATCCTCAGCTGCCTGGGCATACACCTCGAAAGTTGTGTCTGGTCCAACCTCGTCACTCATGCGTTTCAGCCGAAGCGCTGCATCCCGATCGGACTCGACCGCCACCACCTCTGTGCCCGCCTGAACGAGAGCACGGGTAAAGTTTCCCGAACCCGCAAACAGCTCTAGGACACGCTGATGACGCCCAACCGCATCGGTCACAAACTCAACGAGCGACAAGTTGCCTTGTTGATGCGCTTGAACGAAGCTACCGGCTTCATGAACCACCCCGGTCTCGGGGCAACGATTGCGACATTCTCCCAGGGTTAAAGTCCAGCTCTCAGATGAGATGCCCACACCATGGACAGGCTCCAATCCGAGCAACGCCTCAGCCAACACCTGTGCACGCCCGCGATCCTGGTCTACACCTTCCAGGAAGACCGTACCGCTCGCATTCCCATCAAAAGCAGTCAGACGAATATTCCCAGAGAAGCCCGACTCCAGCAGCGTTGCCCTGATAGCCTCGATCAGTCTCTGCACGGCTCCATTCAACACGTAGCACACGTCCACTGCCATCAATTGATTACTCTTGGGCCGGACATAACCGAGAACGCCCCCCTCCAACTTCAACCGGGCAGTCGCCCGGTAGCGGTCGGTTGCAAAAGTAGCTAACGGCTCAGCCGTTGCTTCGACAGCCCCGATACGGCTGAGTTGGTCGAGCCGCCGAGAGATCTCGCCACGCAACGCCTCTCTCTGCGTGTCGACCGGTATCGCTTGCCAAGGACAACCACCGCATTGTGCATAGTGAGGACAGAAGGGAGCAACTCTGTCAGGCCCAGCCTGCACGCTGACAACCTGACCCCGGGCAAACCTCTTCTTGATCTGCGTAAGTTCGACGAGCACGTGATCAGACGGGGCCGCGCCTCTGACGAACACGAGTCGCCCATCATCCAGTTGGCCTATCACATCCCCCCCCATGGAGGGCCGGAGGATCCGAACCGGCACCCTATCGCCGACTTTGAGTCTATTCCTGGAAGCGTTGATAAGGCGGCCCCAACTTGACGTCAAAATCGAAATTCCCCTGTAAGAATCCGAGGACGGTTCCTGCACCGAGACCCCGACCATCTCTAATTTCGATTCCCTTAATCGTTCCCGTCACTCGGTCGCCCTTGGATACACCGAATCGGTCAAAAACCACTTGTCCCGTGAGTTCAAAGTTCTGGGTCGAACCAGCACACGTCTCGAACAAGCCTAGCGCGCCACGAATGTTTTCTTCCTGCCCGATGGGCATCGTCTCTCCCAATGCCCCCCGCAACAGACGTGTGTCACGAATTTGCAGGAGCAAACCATCGGTGAGGGCAAAGTCCGAACCGCCTGCTTGTAGCCTTAACCGCGCGCTGTTGTCAGGATAAACCTGCATCGCAACAAAAGTCACCTCCAGCGCAAACGCTCTACAATCCTCGATCGCGACCGAACTCGGACATGTATAAGTGCGCGGCTCGCCATCTACGCAATCGGGAATCTCAAGACTGCCGAATATCGAACCCGCCATGCGCGCATCCCCACAGCTGAGGGCGGCCAGCGAAACTAGAATCACCGTCCCCAGCCCTAACCGTGTCATGACGCCGCTCGCGATGTCTCGGACTCGTTGACCAATTCGCCTAAACTGAGATGCCTCAACTCGTCAGCCGCCATCGAACAATCTCTTGTGCAACAACCTCCAACGAGTTCCCCACAGCCACGATGAGTGTAAACACCACAGCCTTGACATTGATGAGGGTCGCCAGCGATGGTTTGCGAGCAAACCGGGCATTCATCCACGGCTCTGTCGTCATCTCCTGCACGCACCATGGCACCGGACAAGTCTGCGAGATTCATTGATAACCGTCGCATGACATCCACCAGTGACGGTCCGATATGCTGCACTGCGGCCCCAACCTTCCAATTACGTGGGGTATCCCCCCGGACTAAGATTTGTGAATTAGCGAGCACAACCTCGATTTGAGCAGCGCCAGAATTCGCCTGCAGGTGCTGCAAGGTTTTGCGCGTTGGACCATGTCGAAGCAACCAGCGCAGAAGGTTCTCGTCCGTGGTTTCGATACTAAAGTCACTCAAATGCTCGGGCTCTTCGTCGAACAACGAGACCGGCTTCAAACCGGGCGAACGCCAACGTAAATGAGGTTTCGGGGGCGAGCAAAGTCGCGCTGCAAAACCAAAATCACGGTTTTGATACGCACGCAACTCAACACGCCATCGGCGCACCCCTGCCCCTCTAGTGGCACGCCCTCGGGCCTCTCCGTCCGGTAATTCAAAGCGAACGACAGGTGAAAGCCCACGACCCCATGTCACATGACACGTACCACCGACAAGTCTAGCCCAAGTCCAAAACCCCACATCGCGCGAGCCACGGCTCACCCAGGAGGCCTCCAAAAGAGCAACCACTGGCGGCAAAACAAGAAATAAAACCAACGCCGTTGCAACGAGCCAGAACATTGCGAAACCCATCTAAATTGGTGTACGTTAGCTGCCGAAACCGGCAACACTAACGTTCTACCACTACACTTTAATCCCGTCTATGAAACAGCAACGAGAAGGCACAGAGCAAGAGCGGCTTGTTGGACGCAAAGAAGAAGTCCGCCGAGTGCTCGATATCGTAGAGCGCGTTCAGTCGAACG
This sequence comes from Bradymonadia bacterium, assembly GCA_049889275.1. GTDB lineage: Bacteria > Myxococcota_A > Bradymonadia > UBA7976 > UBA1532 > UBA1532. Next base: position 43,065 of record JBMHDS010000103.1, read on the forward strand.
TGCAGAGGGGCGCGGCGGTCCTCGTTACCGGTGAGGCAGGCATTGGCAAAACCGAATTTGCTGATCATCTCCGGAGATCCTTGAAGTTGCGTGGCCACGCAATCCTCGAGTGTACGTGCCGTCCAAGAGATGACCGGCCGAATGGAGTGTTCATTGAGCTTTTCGCACGAGGTATCCAACTCGTGAGCGATGGCGGGCACTCGGCTGAGCCGCTCGAGCGCGCACTCGATGTGCTCTCAGGTATGGTACCGAGGACTCAGCGAGCGAACGGGCGGCCAACCAGCGATGCCATGTTTCTCCGTGAGACGGTGCGCAGGGCGCTCGCGCAAGTCAGGGCGCCCGGTGTCCCGGTTGTCATCATACGGGATCTGCACCACGCCGATGAGACCACACTGAACGTCATCGCCTACCTTTTCGAGAATCTGCTAACCGACCCAGCGTTTGACTGGACATCGACAGATTACGCATCAAATCCGGCTTCGACGGACACTTTTCGAGGCGTTGTTCTCACCACCTTCCGTGAAACGGCAAGGACGCAGCGTCTCGTCGAGTTGGCGACCGCATCAAACGCCATCGAGTACCTGTCTCTCTCCGGCTTAAATCGTGAAGGCGTGGAGCGATTCCTTGCCTCACCCAAAGTCGTTGATGCGTTTATGGCCGCCACATCAGGGAATCCTGAACGTCTATCACGCCTCGTTCACAATTTAGCCTCGGTCGCAGCGTCCCATTCCGAAGGCCAAGGTGAGTCCTTGGACGGATCTGCCAATCAAGTGTTGTGCGCAATGCTCGCCCTCGGAACGTACGCGACGCCCCGCCAAATCGGTCAGCTCGTGCAGACAACAACCAAGCTGCAAGACTTGCTCACAACGCTTATGGACCGGGGCCTAGTGAAACGGCGACTCATTGCAGGTCGACCAACCTTCAGCGTGACCTCCAGGGCTCACCCTCAGCCCCAGCAAGAGCCACTCATTCGCGAATATCATGCCCGATTGGCCGATATGATGGCGGGCGCTATGGATGCCGAGCCAGAATCCATAGCACGGCATTATATCGCCGCCGAACGTTTCGCAGATGCAGTGCCATTTGCGCTCGCTGCGACCGACCGACTCAAGGATGCACTCGCGTTCGAACGCGCCATAGAGCTACTCGAATTGGTCGTCGACAGTACCGAGGGCGCGTTGACGGATGAAATGATCGACCAGCTCGCCGAATTGCATGCACATGTCGGAGATCCAACACAAGCTCGCATACACCTGTCGACACTCATTCAAGCACAGCCGGAAAGGGCCGCCGAGCTCAATGTAAGAATTACTCAACTACTCTCGTCCCAAGGCATGTTACGTGCGGCTCTTGAGCTGGTTGATGAAAATCTGCGTAGAAAATGCCAGACAGCGGAGCGATTCGCCTTCGTGGAGATTGGGGCGGAGGTATCATACCGCTTGGGAGAACTCGGGCGTGCAGAGGCCTACTGCCGAAATCACCTAGAATTGCCCGAGGATGAACGTTCTCCGACAGCGGACTTAGCCCTGAGAAACACCCTGGGAAAAGTTCATCTTTTTCGCGAGGAGTTCTCTGTCGCCCAGGACCTCTTTGAGCAAAATCTAGCCTTAGCTCAGTCGAGCCAGAATGAGGGGCAACAAGCGAAAGCGTTGATCAACTTAGGTGTTGTTCATCTGCAACAGGGTGCACCAGACGTCGCGTTGCAGCATTTTGAAAAGGCCCGTGAGTTAGCAGAGTCTAACGGCGACATCGCAAACTTATCCATCGCGGTCGAGAATCTTGCTGTGCTCTATCATCGACGCCAAGCGTTCCGGGATGCACTGGCTTTTTATCACCTCTCGACGGTTACATCGCGGCGTATGGGCAGACATCTCCAGCTCACCACAAGTGCCCTCAACCTTGCGGACCTCTATCTGACCGTCGGTGACATCGATCGAGCGCATCGATTAGCGGACATCGCCAACGAGTATATCGAGTCTCATCAATTGCGTTTTTTGAGAGCTCAGCAAACAACACTTGCAGGCGACATTGCACGCGCGCTTGGTCATTTAGATCGAGCGCAAAACAGATACGCGGAAGCGATTGAACATCTACAGCGAGGCGAACAAACCAACCAAAGACTTGCCCCATTGCTGTGGGCGACAGCGGAGCTGAACCTCGAGCTCGGTCAACTTGACCGTGCCGAAGCACTCCTCAACCAAGCGTTCGGGTTGGCCTCGATGACATCTGCCTCGCTCGCCGTCAAACTTCGGATGACCAAAGGGGCGATCCATGCAGCCCGAGACGAAATGTCAGCGGCGCAGCTCGAACTCGAGGCGGCTGCTAATGGAGCCGTAGAGAGCGAAGACCGTGAAGCTGTTTGGCGAGTCAGGTTCCGACTCGCTCAAGTCTATTGGAAGCAAGGGGATACGGACGCGGCGCAACGGCTCTTGGCGCGTGCGCTGGAGGTCATTGAACGGGTCGCGGCTGAGCTTCCACCCGGATTGCGTCGGTTTTACAGGGAGGCACCAGCCCGGCAAACCGTCCGCGAGGGTCTCAGGCGACTGCGCGCTGGCATGCCCCTCGCACCGGAACCCCTCGAAGAGACCGCAACAAGCCACCGCGCACCGCCCGGTGAATACCGCCCTCTTTGGCAGCAACGATACCCGAAGATCATCGGACGGTCCCCGGCGCTCTTTCCTGTCTTCAAAGCTCTGGACAGAGTATCGGGTAGTGACAGCATGGTCCTTATCCGGGGAGAAAGCGGGACAGGCAAAGAGCTCGTCGCGAGTGCACTACATGAGCACTCGAAACGACGTTCGGGCCCTTTCGTCAAGGTGAACTGTGCGGCCTTTGTGGAGTCCTTGCTGTTGAGTGAGTTGTTCGGCCATGAGAAAGGCGCATTCACGGGGGCGACAAGCACCAAGAAAGGTCGTTTCGAACTCGCTGATGGCGGGACATTGTTCTTGGATGAAATCGGTGACATCTCCAACAACACCCAAGTCGCGCTGCTGAGAGTTTTGCAAGAAAAGAGTTTTGAGCGTGTCGGCGGCCAAGAGACGCTCACCGTGAACGTGCGTGTCATCTGTGCAACACATCGGCATTTGGAAGACATGGTTAAAGCCGGCACCTTCCGGGCGGACTTGTATTACCGACTTCGGGGCGTCATGATCGACCTACCTGCCCTGCGCGACCGCCCAACTGATATCCCCCGCTTAGTCAAGCACTTCTTAAAGCGCCAGAATGTCGATAGAGCAACGAGTTTGGCATTCGATCGGGACGCCCTCGCGAGCCTATTTCAGCATGACTGGCCTGGTAATATTCGTGAATTAGAGAACGTCGTGAGAAGCGCCATACTATTTGCTGATGGTGACACGGTGTCTCTGCGCGAGCTTGCGCAACTCGGCGACATCCTACCCTTTCCTACGGATGCTGCGATCATCGCACTCACCGACCTCCTGGAGGCAAACGAGGCTGATGACGACCCATCGGCCGCTGCAAAGGCTGGCACTCACGGGGAGCCCGAAATGACCCAACCGCAGGCCGTCTCACCATCCAACGACGACGTTCAGGCATCAATTCAGATGGGGCAGTGGCTTGACGAAGCGATCGTTGAGGCCGGTGGACTCGCCGAACTCAAAAAGAAAATTGAGTTCGAAGCCATCTCGTCGGCGCTAAATCGTGAAAAAGGTAACATTACACGCGCGGCCAAACGTCTAGGAATAAAAAGGCCGCGACTTTCGCAGATTATTCATGGTAACATTGAACTTGCGGAGCTTAAAGATAAGCTGACGGATACCGAATGAAGTACTTTTGGACATTGTGTGGGCTCGCCCTGGTCATCGGTTGCGGCGCTGATGAAAATCAGACCAACAAGAACGACACAGCAGGGAATCAGAAAGCCCCGATCAATGCTTACGCAACGGAAAACGCGCTGACTGTCGAACCTGTTTTAGAGATCGCAGGTGTGCAGGACGTCTTCGACTTGTTGGACGTAACCCGACTAGCATTCGATGCGGAGATCTACGTCCTTCCGTTGGACAGCGGACAGTATTTTGGCGGCGATTCCGTAGGCGTGGCTTTTGAGCTGGATGAGGCGGGCAGCAGCCGAGTCGTCGCCGAGCGAGCGCTTCGGTTGGCCGACATCGGTGCTTACCGGGTGTTGCTGCGGCTGAAAAGAAGAGCTGACGGCATTTCACTCGATCTTGGCGGACTTGTATCGGGCGAGCTCTTGGAAAGCATAGAAATGGAGCCAGCGCCCACTGCTGCGCGCGATAAGGAAGAGCCTGCCCCAACCGCTGCCCGTGAGGACTGCGTGGAGGACGGGAGTGGAGAACAGGATGGCGCCGGCTCAGATGACGAAGTGTGTGAACCAGCACCAACCGCGGCTGACGGTGGCAGCGAAGACGACGGTATGGAATTCGAACCTGCTCCGACAGCTGCCCGCGGGGATTCCGATGGACCAATGCAAGAACCTGCGCCGACTGCCGCTCGAGACAAAAGAGCCACCATCGAATCTTTGAATACTGCCGAAGACGGCGAGGCCCGCCTCTCTGTGGCAGCCAGGCGGGACTTCGAGTTCTACGCCGGCATTGTCGAGTTGAACAGGGATGACCAAATGCTGCTTATACGCTGGAACATACAAAACTGGTTACGCTCTGTCTTGGCCGAACCCTTCGGCCTCGAGGATAGCGCGGAGTTTATGGAATTCGCGCCGATGGAGACGATGGAGTTCCAAGACGACATAGCCACCTTCGAGCTATCGTCTCGATAAACATCAGGAGCGAAAGCAAGCGGTGTCAGCGGCGTCCGATTAAGGCACGGGCTCGAACCCGTAAGCACGGGCCCCATTTCGATATTCATCTAAAATGCCATCAACGTTGCTGCGCACGGAGTCGCAACCCGACCATGTGTCCGCCTGCTTCTTTGCATAAAACCAGCTTGCTTGTGCGTCCTGGCTCGGCTCGGAGCGGATCGGTTCGGACAAAATAGGGTTAGATGCGCTTAAGACATTCTCCTCACTGGTCCACTGCACAGTACCCCACATCTCTGTCTGAGACCTTTCGCCCACGACTCGGGTAGTCACCCGCTGTACCAGCTGAACATCGCCCTCAAGGATGCCGTCGATTTGGACGGTGACGCCCGGCTGCCCATCGCCATCTTGATCAAATAAACGAGGATCATCAATTGTCTCGGGCAGCGATTCGTCCAATGGACGGGTCAGATGCGCGCCGTGAATCTCAACTGCGCGGCTGAGTGCTATGGCACCGTCTGTGTCGTCGACATACCGGTCAAGAACCGGGATGGAATTCAGAAATGCGGGCGGGATAACCGTTTGCACCTCGTCGACGTCAGGCCGTCTCACTATGATAAAACAGGTCTCTTCACGAGCCACGATGCCGTCAACCGTGGCGACAAGATCAGAGCGTATGAGGCCGATGGTTTCACTCACCTGCAAACCAAAAGCGGGCAACTCGGCGAAACCGGAGAGAACCTGAACGCGGAGCCAACTACTGAGCTTATCTTCGGCGGTGACGGCAAAGCCCTGGTCGTGTTGAGCGTCGGGCATCGATATGACTTGAGCATCAAGCGGCGCCTGACCGTGACTGTCTATCTCTGCACCACAACCCAGCAGGTAGAATGCAGCCAGGCTCAATATAGATTCGAATCGGCGTTTCATAGCCCTACACCAATTTGAAGCATGGTTGCCCAAAGCCAGCCCTCATAGCCGAACCCTGGAAAGCCTGCATTGTTCGTTTGTAGCCCACTGCTCTCGGCAATCCGAACACCCGTCTGCAGGTCGACCGAATCGGGGAACTCGTCGACTACGGCGTCCACCGCATCCAACCTCTTGACATGCTGCCGCTGCAGCAATCGTTGGCCTTGAACACCGAGACCAATCCGAATCGCTTTATCCTGGTACTCAATTTCAGACCCCCAACCAATTTGAACGGCGAGCCTCGAGGTATCCACGTAATTCGTACGGCCTGTCTGCTCTGGCACAGGCGTCGGGAAAAAGCCAACCCCAATACCAAACTCATGGTCACCAAAATGTGGCGTGAGGCCGACTTTGACGTCAACCGTATTGGACCAGTCTGCCGCGCGCTCCCCTTGCCTGTTTCGATATGCGGACCATTGGCTCCACAGCACACTCAACGAGGCGTCCAACTCCACCTGCCTCATGTTGAAACGAGTCGCCACACCGCCCCCCACGCGCCACGGCCGCCACTGAAACACTTGGTCAAAGGACTGATTCAAAAAATCTTGCCCCTCGGGATACTCAAACTCCCAGAAGCGTAATTGTCCTCGACCCCGTAAGCGATTCTCCGATGGTCCATGTACGGTCAACGACATATCTAGCGGCACCAATGCCTTCGTCTCAACGAAAATAGAAGCGATGGGCGCAACGGCCGGTGTTACCTCAACCTCTGCGCCGGTCAACGTGGCCTCCTGATCAGCTGCGTCGGGCACATAGACGAGCGGACGGCTGAGGGCGTGATTGGTCATCAGGAGGCCCACGCCGAGTTTTAAGCCATCAACAAGCTTAAGGCTCGCAGAAAATGCGACCTGTGCGCTCTCCAGTCGGTCGCCGTAACGTTCTGGTGTCAAACGCCCACCAAAAAACTGACTTCGCTCATCTACATAATTCGGTCTTTGGGTCTGCAAAAAACCGACGGGCACAACGCCAAGCAGGCCCACAGCAAGTCGGCCTCGAACAACCGGAAGGTGTCCCCCAACAACCAGCGTCGCTGCCGTATTAGAAACGAGATTACTGGCCGCGATCCCGCCGGGGAGGTCATCGGTGGGCAGGGGCCTTACAAGGCTTTCCCCTACTACTCCGGCATCGATGGGGACCGCCCGATAGATTGAATCTTCAACATCATAGCCATTCGGTCGAGGCATGCGCCGGATGGAATGCCGCTGTGACAACGTAACCAAGCTCACATCGAAGCTGACACGGTCACTGCTCAGGCTTGCAGGGTGAAAATATGCAGAAAACGGTGAGCTGGACGTCCGCGAGGAAAACGGTCTCGAAGCCGTCCCCAACTCAAGGGTTTCCAGAATAGGGATGGCGTGGCCAGTCGTGAGCAGCCCAGTGAGCAGCAACACGCTGACCAGCAGTGTATGAGTTATGGTGCAGCCAGTATTCATAGGCTGCGCACCATAGTGCAATGGCCAGGTAAACGGCAAGACGTCATGCAGTTCGGCTGAGCTTTTTCCGCCGGGTCCAGACCTTATCCGTGAAATTGGTACAAGACCGCGAGTTATGCACTCTTTCGCAACAAGGCCTCAGCCTCGAGCCAATGGGCGACGGGATCACCTGCGAAACCGAAGGATTCAGCACGAAGGTATGCGGCGGTGGCGATCTGGTCATAGCTGACCGTAGCGCGCTTCTTCGCGGCTGTGGTCTTCTTTGCAGCTGTGGTCTTCTTTGCAGTTGCCATTGTATTCTCCCAAAAATTGATTGTATGCCCGACGAGGGCGAGGGTAATTTGCATCATCCAGAAAAGTAACTCAAGAAAGAGTTACTATTTTTTCTGCCGGCGAACCTCTTCTCAAATTGCGTAGGATGTTCTATTGACTCAAAACAGATACAATAATCAGCTAGAGAGCGAGGACGCCTATGCCACTTGGAGACCAGGTCGAAGACCGAATCGTCGCTGTGATGAAGCGATTTGGTTATACCGGCAGCGACGCCCGTACTTACATCGCGCTGCTTCAGCAACACCCTGCGACGGGATATGAACTCGCGGCGCGCGGTGACGTCCCTAGGTCAGCCATTTACGGTGTTCTGAAGCGATTGCAGCAGTCTGGCCTTGTCAACGCCATACCTGGTAAACCTGCTCGATATGCACCGATGCCACCAGAGAGGCTCGTTGCGCACTTGGAGACTCGATTTAACCAAGACTTAAGTGACTTCCAAGAGGCCGTCGCCCAGGTGGTAGAGACACAGATAGATGCAGTGACATGGACGGTGACAGGCTATGAGTCTGTTCTCGCGGAGGCAACGCGACTGATCGACACCGCGACAAGCAGAATTGTCTGTTCCATCTGGCGGCATGAAGCGGACCGATTGGCGAGCGTGCTCAAACGTGCGACCGAACGCGGTGTACACGTGACTCTCTTCTCATTCACTGAGCTTCCACGCTTGGGTGCACAGTGTTTCAGTTACGGTATTGCATCTGAAGAGCTCGAGCAGCACTGGTCGCGACGAATGATTTTAGCAACCGATAATAACCAGGTCTTGATCGGTTCCACGGAAGGCAGTCGACTCGATCGAGCGCTTATCAGCGACGAGAGCGTTCTGGTAGAAACGGCCGTTGCCAATCTCGTGCTCGACATCACACTCTTCGGTGAGCGCTGCGATGTTGATACAAGCGCAGCTGTGGAGGGCCTCACCTCTAGATTGGCCCCTATCGAGAACCTGCTCAACAAAGAGATCGCCTAGCGACCTTCTCGCTTGCGTTTAACGGTAAAGATTGCCGGTAGACAGCTCGTTCTTACCATCGCACTCCTCGGTGAGCGCTACGATACTGAGACAACCCCAGCTGCGGAGGGCCTCACCTCTAGATTGGCCCCATTCGAGAACCTGCTCGATAACGAGCTCCTCTAGCGACCTTCTCGCTCGCGCGGTGGAGTGGAGCGCTATGCTGAGTCTAACCTGGCCATTTGATCGACAAGCGCCTAAGTCGATGGCGGCCTCTCCGAATCAAGTTCTGTTGCTCTACGGGCGGCGCCCATAAGGTGAACAGATTCAGGCACCTGGCGCTGACATACGGGAGATAGGGTCTTGGGAGCACACGAACGGGCGCGACTATGATAAGCGCAATCTAGGGTGAGTGACCCTCCCAAGTGAATCTCGATCAGTAGAGCCGCCGGCCCACGCCCACATACATCGAGCCTTCAAGCGCGCTATGTAACCACGAAACTTACCTTATCTGACAATAATTGCTTGTAAATTGTCCCGCGCTGGTTTAATCCCACTCAGCCAATCACCGCCACGTAAGGGACGACCCATGCTTTCTTTTTGCCGCAGCCGCATCGGGCTGTTTTTTTTGACCGTGATGCTTAGTGCATCATCGCTGAGTCACGCGCAGCGGATCGAACGTTCCTGGAACCATCTCACAACTGGAAATGGTCATGGATTTCAAATCTTTGATCTGAGCGCAGGGCGCCTTGTGGATTTCCTGGAACACCCCTATCAATACGTGGCACCGCCAGATGAGCGAAGAGACGGTGGTATTGGTCGCCGAGACTTGGCCCATGACGTTTACTTTGGTGTGACAATCGATGGGTCGCATACCTGGTTAACTGAACTCGACAATGTCGGTTACGAACGACAGACCCATATCTTGAAGGGCTCAAAAAGACGTGGCGATGCGAACATTAATGTACGCTACTTTGCCCCATTTGGACTCGAAGCGAACAGCATGATCATGCTGATTGAAGTTCAGAATATCGGTGAGGACCCGATGGTGCTGTCTGCCCACGCAAAGGCGAATATGAAGCTTGGCCAGGGGCGACCTGAACCGTCTGGAAACGGTGAGCAATTACGTTGGGACTCGGCGTCCAATCTTGGCACAGAGACAGGGCCTGGCGGCGGTACGGTGATCTATGCACCCATCGGCGAAGACACAACGGTTGGCTGCGGCGCCGATAGCAGCGTCTATAATCAGTTAGAGCAGACTGGCTCCCTCACTCCAAGCACCAGCTGCGATGGCAATGATCAGGTCTTTGTCCTGTCGAAGACCCAAACACTCGCGCCAGGCGAGACCTTATGGTGGGGTCAAGCAGTTCTATTCGTGAATAATAACCCCGCTGAGCCACAAGCTGATGATTTCCGAGACTACCGAACACCCGAAGAGATTATCAATCAGTGGACACGTTTCATCGGCGAGCAAACGGCCGAAGCTGTATATACAAGCGCCATGACGGAATTCGAAGACTGGCGTGTCTCGCCAGAAAGCCTCGGTTTGATGGATCTCACCGCGGAGGAGACAGAAATCTGGCGGCAGTCTGAGTCGGTGATGCGAATGGGACAAGTCATGGAGCCCATTCAAGATAACCGACGTAATCGCGGTATGTTCCTCGCTGCCTTGCCAATCGGAAAATGGCATATCGGCTGGGTTCGAGACGGCGCTTATGGCATCGTCGCCCAGGCGATGACCGGGCATCATGAAGAAGCAAAATGGGGCGTTGAGTTCCTGCTGAACGCCTGGGCTGGATTCTTTAATGGGCCGGAATATCTCGGTCGTGACTATCGGATCTCTTCCGTGCGTTATTATGGCAACGGGAAAGAAGAGGGCGATTTCAATTTCTTTGGACCCAACGTAGAAACCGACGGTTTTGGTTTAACGCTTTGGGCTGCTCGAGCTTACTTGCATTACAGTTGTGACACAGACTGGCTCAATTCTGAGACACTCCATGGCGACACCGTGTTTGAGGCCCTCACCGAGGTTGCAGAAGATATCGACGCACTCACCATAGATGACCTCCCCGTTGCGGAGTGTTCCATCTGGGAAGTCCACTGGGGACACAAAAAGGTCTTCACATACACCGCTGCCACATATATTCGCGGTCTGTATGACTTCGCGGCCATCGCGTCTATGGCCGGTCGAGACGACCTAAGCGCCTACTACTCCGGCCGAGCCGATGCAATCCTTGAAGCATCCAAACGGTTCTTGGTCAACGCACGTACGCAAAGCCTGGTCAGCTACAAAGGGGCTGCAGCATCCGATGTATTTGTTGATGGCTCGACGGTTGAGATGCTTCACTGGGGCCTCATCGAGGAAGACGACCCAGTGTATCGTGCAACCCTGCAGTACTACGAACGGCTGCGAACTACGACGGGTGGTTACCGACGGCTCGAAGAGCGACTCAGCCTGAATGGGGAAGCTCAGGCGGGCACCTACGATCTCAGCGAATGGATCTTGCTGGACCTTCGTATCGGGGAAATCTTTCGTCGGACGGGCGACACCAATCGTGCCAATGAATTACTCAACCGCGTTACTCAAGCCGCCCGCAGTAATAATGACCTCATCCCTGAGTTGTACCAACCGGACCAGCTCGGCATCTACGCTGGTGAAGTGCCCATGGTTGGTTATGGAGCCGGCGCTTGGCAAATGGCACAACTTGAGAAGCGCGAACTTGGGGCACCGGATACGGATGCTGATTGGAACCATTGCAGTGGTAACGACAACCCAATGGGCGGCGCTGGCGGTAATGGGGGCGCTGGCGGAGGCGACGCCGCAGGAGGAAACGGAGGCGGAGCAGGCGCTGGTGGCGCTGGTGGTGCAGGCGGAGGTCAATCCATGCCAACGGGCGCAGGTGGTTCTGCAGCCATACCCGGTGCCGGTGGCAGCGGCGGTCAACAGATTGGCCCTGGGGATGAAAACGACCCCTTCGCTCAAGACTCTCCAGCAACCTTCTGCTCAACACAGAGTGGCCATGGCGCCGGTGCGACATGGTTTTTAGTATTCGTCGGCATTCTTGTCATGCGAGGTCGTCGTCATGTTCGATAAATATCTAGTTCTCATTGGGGCGTTGGCGTTTGCCCATCTGACGGCTGCGAATAGCTGGGCCGAGCCCACCGCTGAGTTTGTGGAAGACCGCATCGGACAGGGACCATGGAAGTTTGAATTCCATGGTTATGCGAGATTGCCAGTGCTTCTCGCGGATGGCCCAACAGGCGAACGCGGCCCCGACCTCGTGGATGACAATTACGGCCAGTCCGGCTTCGCCTATTTGCGCGCGAATGAGACTGAGTGGGTGGAAATGACACTGAGCGCAGTCAATGGGCCGACCCGCGTCGTCGCAGGTATCTTGGCCAACCAGCTCTCCGATTGGTCCGACCGCCAAGGGGCGAACTCAACACCGGCTTTTGCATTCGTCGAGCACCATCAAGAGATTACCACAAATTATCGCCTAAAGACCCGCCTGGGGATGTTTTGGCGTCGACTCGGCTACCATGAACAGTACGACACCTACCTCATCGGTCGCACACACCTGGCGGGTGCGATGGCTACATTCTCCGCCCATGAATTGGTCGAGGCTGAGTTTGGCTTCGGTACACATGCCCGAAATGCGCGGGAGGCCTTCGGGTTCGGCCCCACCTACTGGACGCGAATCGGTGCAAAGTGGAGGGGTAGCAGCATCAATGGCTACTATCTCAAGACCGTAAACGAGGACGATGACCCAAGCCGGTCCTACACAAAAACTGGCTCTCTCTCGGTCTATGGTGCCGACCTTGATCTGACCGTGCCCTATTTCGGTCGAGCGAAATACATTTTCTCCTTCATCGACGCCCGAAACGCTGAGTTCATTGGTCGAGGCGTCGAGCTGCTTCACAGCCTCGATGGCAAGAACCTGAAGTTAAATTTCCTCGGGAGTGAGGAGAACGGCACGGGTGAGCTACAAAACCAAGGCATTGATTTCACTTGGTCGCCAGGCGAGACGGCGAGGGCGTTCATGGATAAACCACCGGTCGCGCTCTCTGATCTCGAACTCGGGATCTACGGGATGATGACCTGGGTGGCGACGCCACATGAGAAGACCGATGCCTCTGATCCCGGCAAAAACGACCGGCGATACCTCAAGTGGGGCAGCGACCTTCGCTATCGCCCGACCCCCATCTTTGGTGGACGCCTTCTCGTAGCCGCGCGCTTCGACCGTGTGGTGACACACACAGACCAGGATTCGCTCGGCTTTCGAGTGCTCAGCCCGCGCATTGGTGTTGACCTGACCACGGGTGTACACGCATTCGTACAGTGGTCAAGATATGACTACGGAGACAATATCACCGCAGCCTATTTCCCTGAGTTAGCTGAGAAGGCGACTCGAAGCGGCAATGCCAATCTCGGCGAAGTTCGCCCCGACGAGGATGTGTTCAAGCTTCAGGTACAAGCAACATGGTAGTTCAAATGCTCAAATTTAAGATGGCTCTGATAGGCTTACTGGTCGCGCTCTCAGGATGCCCTGACGTTGATCAATACAAAGAGGAACAACTCGCAGACGTTGGCGTAATCCCTGACGCTGGCCCGCCCATTCAGCCTCAACCCGATGCTGTACCGGGGCCTGACAGCAGCACTCTGACGGATGCGGGGACACTGGATGATGTATCCGTTGATGATGCTACATCACCAGTCGGCGATACAGCCGTGCCATTAGACGACGCGGCATTGGCCGATGGCTCAGTGGTGGTTGATGGTTCGGCTCCGGTGGAACGTTGCGATGTCACCTTCACGGTTGGACTACCTGCGGATACACCGGACGGCTCCATCTATCTAGCTGGCGAGAATCTCGTGGGCGCCGAATGGGAACCTAACGTCGAAGCGCACACGCTGCTTAGAGACAACGGTGAAGCCACCATTACGCTTCAACTGGCGCACCTCTCGCGGGTCGAATACAAGTACACGCGCGGTAGCTGGATGACAGTGGAGCAAACCGCGAACTGCGACGAGCTTCCAAATCGGTTCCAGCTTGTGGATTGCACCGAGGCGCCAATCATCCTCGCAGACCAAGTGGTTACTTGGGCCGACACCTGCAGTCGTTAGTCTAAAGGGCGAGGACTCCCCCACCCCCAAACCGACCACCGCTCGCTTTTGTCCCTCCGGGGTCTCGCCAATTCCTCCACCATCCAGCACTTGACATCGGCCACATAGACTGTTGATGTTCATCACCTGGATGTCGGAGGGAGAGCACCATGGCGGCGACGCATATTGAAGAGTTCAATCGATATCTCGGCCCCCCACTGGTCAGCCAGCTCTTGGCAGAATCACGGCCGCACGCTGACCAGCCCCGATTCCACGTCTCCAAGCGCTTGCTGGCGCTTAACTCTCCCCTTCTGACCAACGACGCACTTCATTTCATCGCGGCGCTATTCGAAGACGTCGCAGACGAGCTGAACACAGTGCTGAACCAGCGTCGAGTGGACCGTGCGGCCCTGGACGCGCGAACAGCAGAATGTAACGCCGAGAATGAGAACACCCCGTTTCACTCCGAGACGTACCAGACGGTCATCGGCTGGCGTAATGAGAGCGGTCAAATTCTAGTTGGGCCGCCCGAGGCATCGGTCACACCAAGGCTTGTGGATGTTCCGGAATTCCTAAGCGGATACCAGGTGACACTCTTTGGCCCCCCCGATACCCGCAAGATGGCCATTAACGCCATGAATGCGCTGCATCGAAAGATGCCTGACGAGGCAGCTGTTATTACAGAGCTCGTCAACGCATCGGAGGATGTACCCCGATGGGGTGCTGATAGCGAAGATTCAAAGACACCAATGGTCGATGAACTGATCGCCGCGAATGAGAACCTCGCTGCGTGCTTCGCACGTACAATCGAGTTCAATGACACGAAGCGCGGCAAACGATATACGCTCGAATCTGAACGCCTATCAATACCGGTTAAACGTATTCCAGGGCTACCCATCCCCTGCGGTGACCTTCTCTTAGATGGCACGCCATTGCCACTGCATCTCGTGGACTTTGCCTTGCACCTCTTTCACAATCGAGGGCACAGAGAAGCGCTCGTGTTTTACGTACCGAAGTTGGAAACGGCGGCCGAGGCTCAATATCTCTCCCGACTGATTCAGCTCTCAGACCAGCGACTGTCCGAGATGGACCCAGCCTATCAAGTGGGCCAAGTCCGACTGTTCACTGTTTTCGAGAATCCACGGGCGATCTTTCGGATTCAGGAAATCGCCGATGCGCTGCATCCTTACTTTGCGGGCGGCAGTCTCGGCTGGCACGACTTTCTCGCATCGACGGCACGCCTGTTCAGGCACGACCCGAATTATCGGATCCCGGTGAAGGCAGATCCAGATATCGTGATTAAACATATTCGCGAGTCGCATCAGATTCTTGCAGATAGCCTTGATCCTATCGGGGCCATCAAGATCGGCGGCATGTATGGTGTGCTCTACGAAGAAGGCAATGAGGCGTCCTTTCGAGTGAGCATGATCGGCTACATCAGGGACGTTTTTACTCAACTTAAGCGCGGCTTGGATGGTTTTTGGGTGGCCCACCCAGATTTTGTGCGTATTGGGATCGCGATGACGGAAGCATGGAGAGTCTGGGAGACGGACGCCAATCCACGTCCAATCGAACGACTGATCCATGCTTTGCTCGGTCAGAATGATGAGTCTGACAGACTCATCGACTTTGTCTTTGGACCCGACGTCGCTGGTCTCGATCGAGACCACCACATGTACGGACGCGGTGTGCTCGCAGCCGACCTAGAAACATCGGATTATATCGCCAACGACGACCCAGAAGAGGTCCGCTATAACATCTTTCAGGCGCTCCAATATTTTGCCGACTGGTTGAGCGGTAATGGCTGCGTCGCACTGCCCGCAATTGCCAAAGACAGCGAGGGTCATCCAGTTTTTGTGCGGATTATGGATGACCTCGCAACAACCGAGCGGTCACGCTGGGAGTTGTGGGCCGAGATTCAGCACGGGCGCGTACCCCGTGAACTGTTTGAAGACATTCTCAACGAGGAGGTCGAGTTCATTCGTGATGATGAGTCACGCCCACTCAAACGTGTACAGGTACGCTGGCACGGCGAAGCTGCTCGGTGGTATCCTGTTGCGGTAAAGCTCCTCAGGCAACTGGTTCTTGACCCGGAGCCGGTGGAGTTTGCAAGCGAGCTATTGCTGCCATTCACTTTCGACGTGATTCGTGACGCCGATGACCCCTGGAATAAGTTGATGGAACTCAGCCCCGACAAGTATAAGCTCTTCTAGATTATGCGCGGGGCGGATGCGTCGCGCGCCAGTGTTGGGCGATCTCTCTTCGGGTGGTGACCCAAACATCTGCATGTCCTAACACGTAATCCATAAATCGGCCCAAGGCAGCAGCACGCGCCGGTCGTCCGGCTAACCTGCAATGAAGACCAACAGACATCATTTTCGGCCGTTCTATACCCTCAGCGTAGAGGACATCAAATGCATCTTTGAGGTAAGTAAAGAACTGCTCACCCGAGTTAAAACCTTGCATTGATGCGAAACGCATGTCGTTCGTATCAAGCGTGTATGGCACAACAAGATGTGGCTCTTGGTAATTGTTGTCATAGTACGGCAGGTCGTCAGCATAACTATCGGCGTCGTACATAAAACCTGCCTCTATACACAGGCGTCTCGACTGTGGGCTGGTGCGACCCTGGTAAAAGCCATCTGGCCGCTCACCGAGGATACGTTCGTGGGCCGCGATGGCTTTCTGAATGTGATCCCGTTCAGTCACTTCATCGATGTATTGATAATCGATCCAGCGATAGCCATGGGATGCGATCTCATGCCCGTCTGCTGCCAACGCGATGACAGGCTCCGGATTTCTCTCGAGGGCCATCCCTACACAGAAAACGGTACTGCGTAGTCCTCGTTCCTTAAACATTCGAATGAGCCGCCAAACCCCTGCCCGCGAGCCGTATTCATAAATCGACTCCATGCTCGGATGCCTGACGCCGTCATAGGCCTGAGCGCCAATAATCTCGGATAGGAACGCTTCGCTGCTGGCATCTCCATGGAGAATGCAGTTTTCCGCACCTTCCTCAAAGTTGATCACAAAATTGACAGCGATTCGTGCGCCGCCGGGCCACTGCGCGTGGGGCGGCGTTTGGCCATATCCGACTAAATCCCGTGGATATTTGCTCATCCAAAGACTCCCTAGGGCTTGTCCACCTGGGCCCCCGACCGAACCCAACGGCCCAAAAGCTGCCGCTCTTCGTCGGTAATCTTGGTCAGGTTGCCAAGCGGCATGTAATTGGTCATCACCGCATTCTGAAGAATTTTTTGCGCTTGGGCCTGAATCTGCTGGCTGGTCTCGAGCAAAACACCGCCCTGGGGCGCCGTGTACCCAACCCATGTCGGTTTTTGTGCATGACAAGGGGTACAGCGGGCTTGAATAATCGGCATCACGTCGGTTGAAAAGCTCACACGTTCACCTTCAAACTCGGCAACATCCGGCTTTGCAATAAATGCTGCGGCGAACATTGCTACAGCCGCGATGGGCAACAAATAGGCATTTTTGTGTCCTTGACCACGCAGGTTAAACCAGTGTCGCGTGGCCGCCCCTGCGACCGATATCAAGACAAGGAGGACCCAATTGAGTGGATGCCCATAAGTCATGGGATAATGGGAGCTCACCATGATGAAGAGCACTGGGAGGGTAAAATAGTTATTGTGTAACGACCGAAGCGCCCCGGCTTTACCTCGAGCCGGATCGGGTTCATCACCGCGTTCCATCGCATCGACCATCGCCCGTTGGCCCGGTATAATGACGAAAAACACATTCGCGGCCATACACGTACCCATCATCGCGCCCACATGAATGAAGGCGGCACGGGCACCCATAATCTGGCAAAACCCGTAGGCAGCGCCGATGAGGCCAATGGCACAGAGGCCTGTGACGAGTGCTGGCTTTGTTTTCAGCGGCGACTTGCACAGTAAATCGTAGACGAGCCATCCACCGATCAGGCTACCAAAACCGATTCCTGCGACAACAGCCTTCGGGAAATCGGTCACATCTCCCGGGAGCAACATACCGTCACTCCCAAAATAATAGACCAAACACAACAAGCTCACGCCACTGACCCAAGTCAGATAGGCTTCCCACTTAAACCAGTGTAGGGTGGCGGGTAATTTTTCGGGCGCTGTCTTGTATTTGAGGATTCGGTAGAAACCACCACCGTGAACGGCCCAGAGTTCACCGCCAACCCCATCGCCCCCACCCTGGTTCTCAGGCGGACGTAAATTATTGTTAAGCCAGTTGAAATAAAACGAAGTCCCGATCCAAGCTGCGCCAACGATGACATGAAACCATCGCGCAATAAGTTCGATCCAATCCTGTACGTATAACCCCACCCGTTACCCCTAGATTCGGTGTCGATGGCACAGCCCATCGGGAGCCCCAATCTTATGACCGCACGCACAAATGGTCAATCTTGGTGACAGAAAGCGCCCCCTCGCGTTACAAACCGTGTGTTCGAGCTTCAACTTGGGGGTCAAAATGTCGCAACCCACGGATACGGGCATCAAGTTCGCTGGCCTCGTAGACCTTTTGGATTTTGCGCTCGGTGGCGAACCGCTCCTCGCGAGCGATGAGTTCTTTGCTGGTAAAGAGAATCTAAATCGCCCCGGGCGAGGTATTTTTCTACCCGACGAGTATACAGAGCGTGGCAAGTGGATGGACGGCTGGGAGCCAAAACGGCGGCGTGCGCCTGGTCATGATTGGTGTATTTTAAAACTCTCCGTCCCCGGCGTTATCAAAGTGGTCAACATCGATACGAATCACTTCCTCGGTAATCACGCGCCTTATGCATCCGTACAGGGCTGTTACGCTCCGAATGCACCAGCCGAGGCGTTGCGAGATCAGGTCAAGTGGCACCCTGTGGTCGACCAGACCATGCTCAGCCCAGGTTCTGAAAATATTGCACTGTCTCACTCGTCTGAGACCTATACCCATCTCCGACTGAGTATCTATCCGGCAGGCGGTGTCTCTCGCTTTCGTGCCTGGGGCGAAGCCGAGCCAACCCACACTGATGGCGCCGTGGAGCTGTCTGGCCTACTGCAGGGTGGTGCGGCTCTCGCTTGTAGCGACATGTTCTTCTCGTCGATGAACAACCTCTTGAAGCCCTATCCCGCCGCCAACATGGGAGATGGCTGGGAGACAAAGCGTAGCCGACCACCCACAGATGATTGGGTTATCATACGGCTCGGTCGCCCCGGTACCATTGAGCGCATTGTCATCGATACAGCATTCTTCAAAGGAAACTATCCTGATACCGCGCAGCTGTACGCCGTCTGTTGGCCCGACGCACCACCCTGGGCGCTCGTCCGTGATGTGAGCTGGACAGCCGTCACAGAACGTATTCACCTTCGGGCGGATTCTAAGCATCATCTCGAAGTCGGCGACGAAAGGCCGTGGACACACGTGAAGCTTCACATCGTTCCAGATGGCGGCATCTCGAGACTCAAAGTTTTCGGCCATCCCACCACCGTAGACGCGCTGTGTAACGATGCCAGCCTGCAAGCTTTCAACAACCTCGACATCGACTCGGCAACAGAATTACTCACCCAATGCTGTGGATCGAAACGTTGGGCGGATGGCATGGTCGAAAATCGGCCATATGTCAGCCTGGAGCATCTTTTCGGACAAGCGCGCGAGATCTGGTGGCACTTAGGTGATGGCGATTGGCTGGAAGCCTTTGGCCACCACCCGGAAATTGGGGCCGATATCCAAAGCCTACGGAAGAAGTTCGAGAAGACGGCTGCCCTCTCTGAAGCGGAACAGGCCGGTGTCGCGGCTGCGAGCGATACAGAGCTCCAAGGTCTGGCTCGTCTGAACAAGGCCTACAAGGAGCGGTTCGGCTTCCTATTCATCATCTGCGCCACCGGAAAATCAGCCGGTTTCATGTTAAAGGAGTTAACGCGTCGAGTCGATAACGAGGCCGCTGAAGAGTTACGCATTGCCGCCGGCGAACAGGTCAAGATAACCGAACTGAGACTCAAGCAGATGCTTGCGAATTTAGCAGACTAATCCAGGAGAGATCCCCATGGCGAGTCCAATCACGACGCATATCCTCAACACAGCATCCGGGCGGCCTGCCGCCGGTGTCCGCGTCATCCTGTCCCGTTTTGAGCAAGGCGAATGGGTAGAAGTCGGCGACGGCGTGACCGATGATGATGGCCGGAACAAGAGCCTGATGGCCGCCGGCCAATTGACGGCTGGTCGCTATCGAATCTTCTTCGACATCGGCACCTATTTCAGCAATACGGGCAAAGACAGCTTTTATCCGGAGGCAGCGATCGTCTTTGAGGTTGTCGCGACCGATGAGCACTATCACGTACCGCTGCTCTTAAGCCCCTTCGGTTATTCGACATATCGCGGCAGTTGAAGGCTTTGTTTATGCTGAGTTGCATGACGTCAAACCGCTCTATTGGACTGCCGCTCTCAAAGGTCCCCAATGTCTCCTGCTGACCCCGCTGCATTGGCATCTGAGTTGGCCCGCCTCGAACGCCTGCGGGACATGCGACTCGGTGGACTCGACCACGGCCAATTTACGGCCGCCCTCATCGATGAGCTAGACCAGCGCATCGACGCCATTAAAACACAGCTGTGTGGTTTAACGGCGGCGTCGCCTCATGCCCAGCATGAGCAAGACGCTCGCGAGAAAGACCTGTAGGCTCGGCGCAGAATCGCCCGCCGTGCTGCACCCGCCCCTTGAGCGTGCGCCGCTTGCTCCGTTCGTGCCCAGCATCGTCTCAGGCGTTGAACCGTCCGGCAGCAACGCTACCATCGCGTCAATCGCCGTACTTGCGCCGCCGTCCATGCCCTCTTCAATGCTGGCGTCGTTCGTTTCTGGGTCCATATCGACGAGTTCCACGTCCCCCAGCGCCGCATCCGTAGCCATCGGCATCATCACGCCGGCATCTGGCTGTGGCTCTACAGCGATGGGTATCAAGCGTAAGTCGTCCGCAACGAGCTTCGTCATCGTGCTGTTTTCTTCGCCCGTATTGTCATCGAGTCTCACGTCGAAATCTGTACCGTGCTCGAATGTAAACACACCCAGCTCAAGCCAGCCGTCAATGTTCTGGTCGACCTGAACTGAGCGCTCTCCATCCATGTCGCTAATCAGATAATCTGCCTGTACGCTGCGTCGCCAAGGACCCGTCACATGAGCCTCTAGACGATAATCGCCCGTGGCTTCAACGCGAATGAGCCAGCGTGCGTAATTCGCAGCCTCATCGTTATTGGTGGTATGCGTCCAGTACAAATGGCCACCGTATCCAAAGTCTTCATCACGCCAGTATGCTCTTGGACCACCAGCCTCAAAGCAAAGACTCTGTTCAGAAACGACACCACCTTCGGCCGGTACGGCTTCGCATGTGGGACAATCGGCGGGACATTCATCTGGGCTCTCCGCTGGACTACAGAAACCGTCGCCGCAGCCGCCGAGCACACCAGCTAAGCGATGCAGATCATCGAGAGTACCGTTGAACCGGTTCCGATCCACCGGGCCATCGACCCCTGCTGCGCGCCCCGTCTCAGTGTATTGATGGAAGGTCCAAGTCTCCCACCCCCTCGGAATATCCGGACACTCCGTGCCATAGTGAGCCACCCACAGGGGATAAGCGCCATAATCCTCCGAGCCAACGAGCGGGTCCCAAACATTCGCTCGAGTATAAATCATGGGGCGTACGCCGAGTTCCTCTTCGACATACGCAATCCATTCAAGAGTCTTGCGGCGAACCACAGCCGGCGGCTCGCCATCAGACCTCTCGATGTCGATGGTCGGCGGCAACATGCCCGGCCGCATTGGGCCCATTCGGTCGAGCATGATGCGAGCCTGCGTGACCACATCCTGGTTCGCTCGAAAAAAATGGTAGACCCCACGAATGATCCCAACGCGCTCTGATTCGGCCCAATTTCTTTCAAATTGAGTGTCCAGTGTACCCGTCCCATACCCGGTGCGCATGATCGCGTATTTGATCTCGCTGTTCG
>JBMHDS010000104.1:0-3067 GCA_049889275.1 Bradymonadia bacterium
CAAGCCGGCTGTGGTTCAGGTCGATTCACCTGGCAGATGCCGTGATTGTCCATACAGGGGGGAAGCGCGTCGAAGCGCCTTGCGTCATTGGCGTTATCTGGTCCACCCGAGGCGATCCAATCGTCCCAACTGCTGAGACCACAAAAAGCGCTGCCGTTTGAGTAGAAGCCGGTATTGCCCACAAAGAAGTGCCCGGCGGGAATTGGCTCACATCCTTCAGCTCGTGGTTGTTCGGCAGCTTGTCGTCGTAAGCGGCGATCCGACGATGACTGAGAATCAGGCTGGTCGTCGACAGCAGGGCTGGCCTGTTCGCTCACCTTGAGATGCTGGTAGGTCATATAGGCGAAAACCTCCTCTTCGTCTTCTTCTCGCCATGAATCGCCGGATTCGTAGATGATGCCCACGGAGCCGTTGTTGAAGACAACCATGTCGGAATATCCGGCGAATCGGCTGTTCCTATCGATTTGGAGTGCGTCACTCCAGTCAATATTCGAGCCATTGTAGCTGCCTCTATACAGCGTCATACGGTGTCGGCTCTCCCGGTTTGCCCCACAGCGATCCTCTTCGGGCTGCGGGTGTTGTGCACCCGGTATACCGAAGAAATAGGTCTGGTACCCATTCGGATTCCTCGCCATGGAAGCGTGAACTAAGCCTGCATGTAGGTTGCTGTCGTGATTTGCTGGTTCGATAATCGTTTCGGCATTAGCGATTCGAACCTTAACTCGGCCGTTGTGCACATCGCAGGTTTTAAAGTTTGCGAGTACAACGTTCATCGGTGATTCGGCGAGCGTGAACTCCTGTGGACTCATGCGCACGCCGCCGGGATTTAAGACTGGACCAAGCGTCCACTTGTTGCCTTTGCGAAGACCCCTTTTTTCGTCTGAGTAGAAGAGGACCGTCTGGCTTTTCAGGCCGTTTCGCCCGTTGTCCATGAAGTAACGTCCCTGTATGACGAGGCGTCCACTGGCTAATTGTATACCATGATTGCCGTTGCCGACGCCGACGCCTATCGCGTGGCTGGGGTATGGGAAATCAATGGATATAGGCTCACTCCAGGTTCGACCAAAATCTTTACTGTGTGTGACATAGTCACCCATTCGGTCCTCAAGCATTTGCTCCACCGTGGTCTCTTTTTTGTAGTCCTCCGGTTTTAATCCCCGTTTTATATCGACGGGCACATAGCGCATGAATTGGTAAATCGTCTTCGTTTCTTTTTCGTAGATCACCGGCCCACGATGGATGTCGGTATCGGCTCGGCTTGCCACTTGAATGGTTTCGCTCCACGTCTTTCCCCTGTCATGGCTGATGGCGGCGATGACGTCTGTTTCGTGCCACCAGTCATAGATATGACCGCCACGATTCTTGAGGTTCTCTTTTCGCTTGCTTGCGAAAGCGATGAGTGTTTCATCGCTGCCGCTGCCAACAAGCAACAATGATGGAATACGGTTTCTCCAACCCCTACACTTGAAGGTCTGACCTTGGCGCCTGAGGTCGCCGCACTTAAATAGCTTCGTCTTGGTGATTCGTGTCACCGCGTCGTCAACGCCCCTCACTTTTTGTTCAAGTTCGTCGTTGATTGCCCGAGCGTTGTCATCTAGAGATGGATCATATCCTTCCGCACAAGCGACCAGCAAGAGCGCGAAGAACGTCCCAAAACGTATGATAGCGGACTGACTCACCATATTGACTTCCCTTTCTTGGTGTTAGAGCGACAGCGTGAGACCACAATTTGCAATTGGTGGGCCAATCAGGGGGGGGGATTCGTTCTGCGTCGTCGCAGTCGGTGGCTTCAGCCGCTGGGATGGATCGAGCCGATGGACACTGATGAGTCCTTTGTTCTCGGCTGATATGGGCGTCTATGCGCCGTTCAGTGTGTGCAGTACACGACGTTGTTTTTTGGGAGGTCGAATAGGCGTATCGAGTCTGTAAAGGCTGTAAAACGTGTTGCCCTTGGAGACAAATCATCCGGGGACAAAATGCCCGATTGTGTCGCCGATAGCTCAGAGTCGTATCGGTGGTTTAACCAGAGGGCGCTTCGGTCTTGGCCCTCCATTCCGTGGCAGAGGATGGACCACAAGAGATGCATGACCGTCATGGAATTCAGCGATGAACTCGCGGACTTGAGCATTCTTTGGGGTCAACGATGAACTTGCGAACTCGAGCATTCTTGGGACTCCGCGATGAACTCGCGGACTTGAAACACGGGGATTGACGAATCGTAATCGGGCAACGCTCGCTTATCGGTGTGGGGGGAGCAAAGATATTCCTATAGTAACCAGAGAGCATGGTGTACCCTGCTGCGGAAGTCGGGTAACCACTTAGAAGTGGTAACCGATACCCAGCATCACGTCGGTGCGCCAAATCGTCCCAAACTCTGGAACAGAGGTACATATCCGTAAGGTGTCATTACCGTCTTGTTGATCGTTGCAGATTGACCCCTGTTCATCAGACTCGAATCCATCTGCGATCTGTCCGTCGTAATTGACCATGATGTTTAACGACAATCGAAGGTCATGACCTTCGAGCGGTAATGTTTTCTCCAGACCAACCCCAAAGCGGGTCAACCAGTGCTCTGTGGAGAAGCCCTGTCCTGCTCGAATATCAGCTTCACCGCCCGTCAGCGGCGCGTCACTGATGTTACTCATGTCTTTACGCAATACCGGACCCACGGCGATGCTCGGGGTGACATAGCGATTCGGATAAGCGGCTTTGAACATGATTGGGAAGTCGAACTGAGCCAACTTATAGTTAAAGTCTAACTGCCCACTCAGGGGGTCATCGAATGAACCTGACAGTTCATGGGTGGTGTAGAGCATTTGAATATCAATGCCAACATAGCCCTGCCACATGGCGCTGAAGCCAATGCCGGCACCTCCACCTTGCCCTGACCAGCCGGCGTAGTCGTCGCCACCTTCAGCGCGATATATCTTTCCGTCATTTGCAGCGCCATTCGTGGCGAGATTAAAGATGCCATAGGTCGTTACACCGTATTTGATTTTGCTGTCTCCTTTGTCCTCGGCATGCACCGAAGTCGACACAAGCAGGAGCGAGACAATCGCAGCAAAAA
>JBMHDS010000105.1:0-81987 GCA_049889275.1 Bradymonadia bacterium
CCGCAGGGCGTCGATGCAAAAGAGCTGATTCGCATCATCGACGAAGACGAACCCACCTTTGGTCCAGCCATGATGTCGTTTGTCAGCTTTCTTGCTGACTATTATATGGCCCCGATCGGTGAGGTGATGCGCAGCGCACACCCCTCTGGCACCAACTCGAAGAGTGTCCCCGCTCTCTCGGCTGGTCCAAACGTCGAGGGGGCAAGATTCGCGGCCGCTCTGGATCTAGACCTGGGCGCCCTCTTGATTGAACTCGATGAGAAAAAAGCACCGGTGCCGCTGGCAGCGCTGCCTGGCGCACCCACTCAGCGAGTCGTCAAAAGCTGGCTGAATTCCGGATTTGTCGTCCGGGACGCACTTATCATCGAAGGTCGAGTTGCCATCAAGACCCAACGCGCTTACAAGTCTTTACGCATGGCACCAAGCCAACCACGAGGGCGGGGCGGTGCTCATCTGAAGAGAGACCTGATCCACACCTGGTTAGATGCGAAGGAACAATGCACTAAGAAAGAAATAGAAGGTCAGTTCCCCGGGTGTGGTCAGCACCTGAGAGCCCTCGTCAAAGAAGGCGCCATCACCGCCCTGGAACAAGAAGTTCTGCGCGATCCATTCATGGGCGATACGGTTCGACGCGATCGACCGCCCGCCTTGAACCAAAGACAGAAAGCTGCCGTCGATGAGATCATCTCGGCGAACAAATACCAGGGGTTTCTACTCAACGGTGTAACAGGCAGCGGCAAGACGGAAGTCTACCTCCATGCCATTGAGCATGCGCTCAGCTTGAGTCGAGGGGCGCTCGTTTTGGTCCCGGAGATCGCGCTCACGCCTCAGCTCGTTAGGCGTTTTCGCGCGCGTTTTGGTACAGGTATCGCTGTCTTACACAGCGGATTGAGCGCGGGCGAGCGTTATGATCAATGGAGACAGATCCAGCGTGGTGAACTCAATATCGTGATCGGGGCGCGTTCTGCTCTATTCGCCCCCATTGCAGCCCTCGGCATTATTGTCGTCGATGAAGAACACGACCCGTCTTACAAACAGGGAGACGGCTTGCGTTACCATGCGCGAGATATGGCTCTTTTGCGCGGTAAACTCGAAGAGATTCCGGTTATTTTGGGCTCGGCAACGCCATCGCTTGAGTCGGTACACAATGTGCGCTTGGGCAAGCTCAAGCAGTTAAACCTACCCACGCGAGCCACCGGTGGCCACCTACCACAGATCGAGTTGGTGGACTTGAGCGTTGAGAGCGCCCCAAACGATGGGATTCGCTATCTGTCGGAACCCGTGAGGTTGGCCCTCGCAGACACGCTGGCCTCAGGAGACCAAAGTATTGTGTTTCTCAATCGCCGCGGTTTTAGCAGCTTTGTTCAATGCACGACCTGTGGACACGTGGAGGAGTGCCACCGCTGTGCCATCACGATGACGTGGCATAAGCGACGGGGTCTTCTGTCCTGTCACTATTGCAATGCGGCGCGGCCCGTCCCTCAGGTATGTAGTGAGTGCCACCAGCCATCCATACAAGCCCAGGGCCGAGGAACGGAGCAGGTCGAAGAGCGCCTCGCCAGCCTATTTCCCAAGGCCCGCATCGCGCGACTAGACCGCGATACATCGTCTCATCAGGGACTACAGAAAATCGTTGATGACATGCGAGATCGAAAGATCGATATCCTCGTTGGGACGCAGATGGTGACCAAGGGTCATGACTTCCCACATGTCACCCTCGTCTGCGTGCTCGACGCTGATGCTGGGTTGAGCTTTCCCGACTTTCGAGCCAGCGAACGGACCTTGCAACTACTCACACAGGTATCGGGTCGGGCCGGTCGCCACGCGAAACCCGGCCGCGTTTTGGTACAGACCTGGGATGCATCGCAGACAGCGTTGAGCAACCTGAAAGGTCATGACTACGGGACATTCTGCGACGAAGAACTCGAGATGAGGCGACTGATGGGTTACCCGCCCCTGCGTTTCGCAGCAACGATTCGGGTCGACGCCCGCGCGTCGAGTGACGCGGAGAAAACCATTCGCAGCCTCGCCGACGCGCTCAGCCGGGTAGGTGGCGGACAGACCGGTTTTGTGGTCAGGGGTCCAGCACCTGCTGCCCTAGAGCGACTCAAAGGGCGGTCCCGGTGGGCGCTCTTGATCACGGCTCAGAGTCGAGCTGCGTTGCGCAACGCACTCAACTGCGTGGACGTCGGCGGTGTTCAACGCCGAGGTGACATTCGTATCCTCGTCGACATCGACCCCCATGATATGCTCTGACGATCGAAAGACAGCAGACCGGGCTACATGAACGCGCTGACGTCGCCAATTCCTGTGCGAAAAACTTCCGGTGGCGCCACGGTCAAATCAACAACGCTGCTGACGCCACCAGGCACTTCACCGGCGTCGATAACGGCATCAAGGCCGTGCCCAAAGAACGACTCAACGGTCCATGGGTCGGTTGCCAGAAAGTCGGTCTCCGGATCGATTGCGCTCGTGACCAAAAGCGGCTTAGCAACCGCTTCGATCAAGGCTTGCGGTACCACATGATCTGGAATTCGAGCACCAAAACGTTTCCGCTTATCACCAATAAAGCGTGGCAAACTCCGCTTTGATTCCAAAATGAAGCAGTAAGGACCAGGCAGATATCGCTTCATCAGCCGGTATTGAAGGTCGTCGACCATCGCAAACTCGCTCACCTGACGGATATCACGAAACATCAAAGCGAGCGGTTTCTTGGGATCTAATCGACGCAGTTGGCTCATCTTTTGTGCCGCCGCTTTATTGTCCGGCAAACACACCAGGGAATAACTCGTATCGGTCGGCATACCGAGCAGCCCCCCGCGATTCAAGAAACCGGCCAGTCGATCGATCTGATACGGGGATGGATGCGGGCTGAGTTGAATGATCATGCGGTGACTACTTGACGTTAGGCGCTTCGATCACCTTGCCGGGTAAGGTGATCACCGGCCGATGGACGCGACGTCGATAAAGCAGTGCGACACGCCCAATGACTTGCGCTAAGTGCGAACCCGTGCGCTCGGCAAGCTCAGCGGCCATGACCTTACGTACTTTCGGGGGCTCCTCACCCAATGTCACTTTGATCAATTCGTGGTCGGCCAAAGCCGACTGAACAGAAGCGACGAACTCATCGGTCAGGCCTTTCTGACCCACTCTAATGAATGCCTTTAGGCTGTGCCCTTGAGCGCGTAATGCGCGCCGCTGAGCACTCGTGATGTCAAAAGGTAGTCGTCGTGGTGTTGTTTGTTTCTGTGATTGCTCCACCAGATCCTCCGTTCGCGCAGGCTGCGCATCATGCCTATCAGCGGATGCTGTGGCAAGTGGTGTCGCACTTTATTCGTTGAAGCGAGCCAACTCGGTGTCGGGTCGACTACTCTGTGTCAGACTCACGCAGCGCATCGACGATACGCTGTTTGCGGTCTGTTCGCAGTTCAGGGTTTGCATCTAGGGCAGCTAAAATCTCGGCCTCCATCAGCGCCAAGCGAGCAGCCACTTCGTCGCGATGTTCGGCCTTCACACCATCCAGCTTGCTCCCCAACCGTTCGCCCGGAGCAAGAGATGCACCTGACCGCATCCTCAAGAGTCGCTCTTGTTCGTGCGCGAGACCCACTTTGGAGACTTGCGTCTGTTCCGTCACTGTTGTTGTGCGCGTGCTGTCGTGCTTTTTCACTGCGACCCCTTGCTGACCCGACGAATCTTCATTCGCCCTCGCCTACTACCCACTCGTGAGGACCAAAACCGTAGGAAGCCTGATCCTAATCGAGTTCAATGCCGATACAATTTTTGAGCGACCGGCGAACCCTGCCGACCGCGCTACCCCTCTAGTATTAATCTACCCCGGATCTTCAGGCAAACTTTTGCTTCGAGAACACGCCAACAAATGGCTCTTTGGGTCACCTCCAAACCACGCAAACGCGTGAATTTGAAAGCATAGTCAGATGGAGCTCAGTATTATATTTTTTTGCGCGACATGCGGCTCTAATTATCACAAAAAGCATTCATAGACAGGCAATCCTATCTATCCCCACAAATGGGTATATCGCGGTGCATATCGTACCAAATCGGACCTTGTGCCACCTCTGCCTAGGTCGGTGTGTCTTGACCTTGGCGTCCGAAGGTGGCAACCCCTAAGTGAGCGCGGTGCCCGGACGATGGCCTTTGGCACTGCAAGAGATGAACAAAGAGTGAGAATAATCGATGGCCCAGACCAAAGAAGCTGTGCAGACAACGCTTGCAACAATCATGGTGCCTGACGGGACGAAAAACCTCGTCGAGGCCAACCGCATCAAAGACATCGAATTCGATGGTGGCGAAGTGATCGTCACCGTCGATATGGATGGCTTCAAGCGGGATGAAAGACACGCGCTCGAGGACACCTTGACAGAGACGCTCGAGCAACTCGACGGCATCGATGAAGCGAGCATCGAGGTGGTGATGGCAGAGGCAGAGATTCCGGCTGCACCAGACCCAGGCGTCACCATGCACAATCCCGCGGCTCCGACAGCAACAGTGAAGCCGAAGGAAACGGCGCTCTCGGGCGTGAAGAACTTAATCGGTGTCGCCAGTGGTAAAGGCGGTGTCGGCAAATCAACCGTATCTGTCAATCTCGCGATGGCACTCAAAGCGCGCGGGGCGCGTGTCGGCATTTGCGACATTGACATCTACGGGCCGTCTGTACCCATCCAAATGGGCGTAGCTCAGGCAAAGCCAGGCGTGTCTGACGACCAAAAGAAATTCCGACCTGTCGACGCATATGGCGTGAAGGTCATGTCGATTGGCTTTCTGGTAGATGACGACACCCCGGTCATTTGGCGTGGCCCGATCGTGTCCTCCGTTGTGAAACAATTCCTAGAGGACGTGGAGTGGGGCGAACTCGACTACCTGGTCATCGACATGCCTCCAGGCACCGGCGATGCGCAGCTCACTCTGACGCAGGCTGCGCCATTAACGGGCGCCGTCATCGTCACGACGCCCAGCGAGCTCGCCCTCGTAGATGCCCAAAAGGGACTTCAAATGTTCCGAAAGGTCGAAGTCCCCGTGCTCGGCCTGGTTGAGAACATGAGCCACTACGTATGTGAGCACTGCGGCGAGGCGTCCCATCCATTCAGTCAGGGGCGAACTCAGCGACTCACTCAGGAGTTCGGCGTGACCGAGCTTGCGAAGATCCCGCTTGACCACACCATACAGCGCGGCAGCGACGATGGACGCCCGGTGGTCGCGAGCCATCCAAAGAGCCCACAGGCTGCCGCTTTCCTCGGACTGGCCGATGCGGTCATCGAACGTTGCCCCATGGCGGAGCAAAAGACAGGCATCTTGAAAAACCTGTTCGGACGCTAGAGTGCGCATGGCCGACCGCCTGTTCGTCTTTTGGGTCATGGCATGGCTCGCTTTTCCAAGTGAGTCACGGGCAGAAGGTCAAGAACCTCCGGCGTTTATCAACACCTCTGGCGCACCGCTGGAGGGTGTGCGCGTCGGCGACATGACCTTGGCCACCATGGCGCCTGGCGCTGTGGTCGAACTTGACAACGCAGATACCCCGATCATCGGCCGATTCGCGCTCAGCCGTTGGGCAGACGCCAGCGAGTCGGAAGAATGGGTGACATTTCATCTGAGAACAGCTGGATTTTACCTCGATGGTGCAAACCCAGGTCTACCTGGAGATCCAACCTCGTCGGCCAATCTCATCGCACTCCGCGAACTCAAGGCGACCACGCTCGACAGTTGGTCGACGATGACGCAGTTTCGCAGAGCCCTGTTGACCTATGCTGCCCGTCATACGAATCCAGGTTTTGTCGCCTCGCTGCTAAAAAAAATTGGTCCCGACACATCCGCCTCGGGCTCGAAACTGCTCCCTAAAGAATTCGGCTCGGTGCCCGACAATCTACGCATAGCCGTGGAAACCCAGGGGGCTGAAGACGTGATCCTCTCGGCGCTCATCCAGGCACCTCGATGGGCGCGAGACCGAGGATTGATAGACCAAGCACAGTTTGCTGCGCTGGGTGTGGATACCATAAACCTCGATTCGCTCCCATCCACGGACAAGGCTGTGGTGGAACTCACCGAGGCGATTCGGCTTGGCGATGAAGAACGCGCCCAATCGCTTGCGGCGCGCTACGCGGTCTCGGCTGGGTCTCAATCACGTTCATCAGTTCTGACCCGTATGAGCTGCTCAGTGCTCGACAGCGCCGCTGCAGATGCGAGGCGAAGAGCGCAATGGATTGCCACGGAAGCATACCTGATGGCGGCACTTCGGTTGTGCGGCGACCTAGATACGCTGCGAGAGCGCATCAGCCAATATTACCGAGCGCGGGCCGAAGCGGCGGTCGGTAGATTGGATCTCACAACAGCCACCGACTGGCTTACGGGTGCCTACCAAACGAGTCGAAAGCCTATAGACCGTGCTTTCTTGGCAGACACCTTGGCGGAACTCGCTTTGTTACGATTTCGTACTGAAGACGCATATCGAGGAAAGACGTACCTCGCTCGTGCACGTGCGCTCGATCCATTCAGGGAGCGCGTCATCGCGGCGGGCGAACACGACCCAGAGACGGATCCAAGAGCTCGTGTCGGTGTCGCGATTGTGATCTTTTTTCTCGCCATCTTTGCTTGGCGCAGGTTGAGACGCGCGCTGTTTGGAGACATTAGGCGCATATGAGTTTTATCCATGGAGCGCGGTGAGATTTCGTATCGCGTCGGTTGTCTTTAAGGCTCGGGTTATGCTACCGGGACGTCGAACCTAGAAATCTATCAGGTGGAGCGCCCCCTATGACCTATGCATTTTTTGTCCTCGTCGCCTTACTACAGCCAACGAGTCAGCCCACAAGCCAACCCAGCAGCCAACCGACCAGTAAACCCAGCGCGAAATCGAACGCCCTCGACCCAAACTGGAAAACGATGAGCGTTGGCGCGAAGCTCAGCGATGGTCCATCCGTCTCAATGGACGCACTTGCCAAAGATGCTGCTAAGCACGGTGACAAGACCGTTAAGGTGAGTGGAAAGATTTCGAACGTTTGCCGTAAAAAGGGCTGCTGGATGGTTCTCGGTGGTGAGAACACCACAGCACGCGCGCGGGTGACGTTCAAGGATTACGCATTTTTTGTGCCCTTGGATTGCGCAGGCTCTGAGGCCGTCGTCGAAGGCACGGTCAAGCTCAAGACCATGAGTGATGCAGAGCGTCAACACCTCGCCGATGATGCAGGAAAGAGTATCGACGATATTCCGAAGCACGAGCTGAGAATTATCGCGACCGGAGTTTCACTCAAACGAAGCTGAGGGTCTAGCCGGTGCTACCGCTTCGGAGCAGTATCAAAGCCGAGCGGGCACTCATTACCCGAACCCTCTGTGGCTTCTTGGCGCTGTGTGCTTGCGCGTCCTTCCTTCTCGAGCTCAACCACGCCATGCTATACCGAGCGTTCGGCTTCATTCCCGCGCGTTTAACGAGCCCATCAGCGTGGCAGCTTCTCGGTCCAATCCACCAGCTCTCCAGCTTGTTCACTTATACATTTGTCCATGAGTCGTGGCTGCATGCTGGGCTTAACATCTTATTCTTGTGGGTCTTTGCTTCCCCTGTGGAGACAAAACTCGGTGGGCGAAGCTATGTGGTCTTTCTGACCTTTATTGTCTTGGGCTGCGCACTCTGCGATACGCTCGCTCGACCCGCATCTGTCATCCCACTCATCGGTGCCTCAGGGCTCGTTTCCGGCGTCATGGGCATATACATTGTGACCTACCCGAACTCGAAACTGCTGATCCTCCTCCCGGTCGCTGTCCCATACCCCGTCAAACTCGGTGCACGATGGTTTGTTCTGGTTTGGCTTAGCTTGCAGATTGCCACCGCGTTCAATAAGCAGTTTGATACAATATTGGTCGCCTGGTGGATACATTTGGTTGGTTTCTTCTTAGGTGGGTTGTATGGATGGAGGCAATTGCGAAGCATTGGCCGCACAGAAGCGGCCGCTCAACGCCGTGGAGACCTTTGAAAGACAGGTTGACGATGACAAAATCCTTTGATTTGCACGCTGGGAACTCCGAGTTTTATATCGATCCAGTCTACTACGATTATGAGTTCAAGAGTCGCACCGAAGACGTCAAGTTCTACGCCGATGAATATCTGAAGAACGACGGACCGACTCTCGAACTCGCCATCGGCAGCGGACGCATCGCACTCAAGGCGGTCGCACAAGGTGCGGACGTTGTCGGCGTCGACTTGGCGCCCGCCATGGTGGACCGCGCGCAACAACATTTTGACCGACTGCGCGGACGGCGCAAGGGCACTCTCGAACTGCACACCGGTGATATGCGCGAGATCCGCCTGGATCGCACCTTTGGGCTTGTGACCTGCCCATTTAATGCGTTTCAGCATATGTATACCGCAGCAGATGCCGAACGGTGCTTGGAGACTGCCAAGGCACACCTCGCCCCGGGTGGCACGTTCATACTCGACATCTTAATGCCCGATTTCGAGTACCTCCTACGCTCGCCCCATAAAGCCGTTCCAGGCGTTCGGTTTAGGCATCCCACATATCAGGAGTATTACACCTACAGTGAGCGTTCGGACTATGATCCTGTCACTCAAGTCAATCAAATGTGGTTTCACTATGAGCGCTGCAATCAAGACGGCAACGGGCCAAGCGAAATCACCATTCAGCTCTCGCATCGGTATTTTTATCCGCAAGAGATCATGAGCCTGCTGCGTTACAATGGCATACGCGTCAAAGAATGTTATGGCGACTTCCAGCGTGGCCCCTTAGATTCAACAAGCGATTCGATGGTCTTGGTGTGCGAGTTAGCTACCTGATCATATCGACGACTCACGCAAGCGCTTGACACACATATGCGTCGACGAATTTGAAATGGTTTCGATGTCGCGCTGAACGTTCAAGGGCTGTATGGTGTCAGCGATGCGCCGTAAAACTCATGCAATCAACCATCTCATGTGGGGAACAAGCCTGTTCTTGACCCTCTCCCTCTCCAGCGCCTGCTCAAGCGACGCGTTCTCCATCGAAGCACCGAGCGTTGTCCCCATGACAGCACAACCAAGCGTGCTCACGCGGGGTGAGACTGTGGTCCTCGACTTTTACTCAACGGAGACGCTACCCGCGGGACAGGCTGACTTCGCTCGTCGATTAGACACAGAGAGTGTCGAAAATATCGGTCTAGAGGTGCTCGGCTGGCAATTTCGCGCCGCGTTCGAATTTAGCGTTCAAGTCGCGGTTCCCGATGGGGTGCCCACCGGGGTCTATAACGTAGAGATCCCAATCGCCAACGAGTTTGCCGACTTCATGATTCAATTTCAGCTGCAGGTCATTCAATGACCATCTTCTCCGTCTTTATCGGCCTGTTGCTCAACACCAGCCCCCTCGTCCAAGCTGCGGTCGACTGCTACGATCAGCTTGACTATCAGTGTACGGCGGAAAAAATCCTCGAGGCTCTAGCGACCGATCTCACCGATAAAGAGCGGGTGCGTGCACACCTATACCAAGCTCTCGTTGCGGTTGCGTGGCGTGAGCAAGCGCGGACAGAGCAGGCGGTCAGGGCGCTGCTCAAGGTCGATCCGACCTTCAGACCAACTGGTGTTCCCAAAGCGCTTTCCCAGTTGTACGACAAGTTTCGGCCGCAACCCCAACCACCCTGGACGCCCACAGCAGACGTCCGATTTAAATGGAGTCCCCTGCTCGGCGAGGACGCAAAAACCTGGTCCGATGGGCTTGGCATAGAATTGAGCGCTGGGTTGACGCGAACATTAAGTTACGGATTTAATTTTGCCGTGGGCTACGACTCACACATCGCCCAAAACACGGTGAGTGGATTTGAGACACTGCAACGGTACAACGCGAGTGTCGAAGCCAACCAATGGTTCCAGATCAATTGGCTCGAGTGGGGGCCCGTCTTGCGCGGGGGGATCAGCTATAACCGGATCAAGGCGAGTAGCAGATATCAGAATATCAGGCCGCTTCCCCAACTCGATCCCTTCTATGGAGCTCATATCGGAGCAGGTCTGGGTGCGAAAGTATCGTTACCCTGGCATCTTGCGATCAGCGTGCAAACAACGGGTGAAACGGTGGTTAGAAATTTTGAAGATCGGATACGATTGTCATTTCTGCTACCGGTCTATCTCGCCATTCGATATGAATAGGCAGCAACCAACTCATCTTGCGCGGAGCACAGACACCTTGCTGACCTTATCATTCGAGGGCAATCGTACCGATCCAGGCATCAGTCTGGAGGCGGGTGTAACAACGATCGGACGGGTTGCGATGAACGATGTTGTCGTCTCCGACCCCCGTATCTCTTCGAGACATGGCCGGGTGATTCGTTCGGAAGACCGTTACTGGTATGAAGATCTTGGCTCACGAAATGGTTCCATCGTCGAAGTGGGCGGAGATAGGCGAGTTGTGTTGAGCGGTGATAAGTGCGAGGTCACCGGCGGCGCACGGCTATTGCTGGGCGATCGGATTGATCCCGTCGTGTTAGTGATCCGCGAGCGGGCGACACCCGCTGTTGACGATGAGGAAGGTACAATCCTGGCGAGCCGGTCGGTGATCGCGCCGAATATGCTCTTCGACGTTTTCAGCGATAGATCGTCTCAGAAAGAATTGTTCGAGCTCTTGTATGAACTCAGCGGCACGGTTGAGACCGAGGTCGTTTTCGAACGTGTAAGCACCGTGCTCTTACGCCGCTTTACGCACGCCGAGTCTGTGAACATCATGATGAAAGATGTCGCTGACGAATGGGTTTGTGAATTCGAGCGTGTCGTGCACCAGAAGCGACCCTCTATCAGACCCAGTTTGACACTGCTCGAGCGTGCGGTCAAAACCCAAGAAGTCGTCTCCTATGTGCCTGGCCCCGAATTGGACAGCCAGAGCGTAGCGGGTCTCGCGGGCGCCGTCCTCGTTCCACTGATTTCGCAGAGTGAGGCCATCGGTGTGCTGCACGTACAAAGTCAATCAGAGCCCTTCGATGCAGATGCGCTCGCTTGGTTCAGTATCGTAGGTACGCACATCGCTGCGAGCCTTTCGGCGGCGCGACGATTCAAGGCGCTGGCTCAATCGGAAGCCGAACTGCGTGCTAAGAATTCGGCGCTTCGACACCAGATCGCGATGCCAAGACCCATTGTCGGCGAGAGCAAGAAGCTGCTCACCGCGCTGACGCAACTTGAACGTGTGGGCCGCACGAATACCAACGTCCTTATACTCGGTGAGACCGGCACCGGCAAAGAACTCGCGGCACGATATGTCCACGCCAATAGTAAACGTGCCGATAAGGCTTTTAACCCCATCAATTGTGGTGCTCTGCCCGAAGAGTTATTAAACAGTGAACTTTTCGGACACAAGAAAGGTGCATTCACGGGTGCAGACCGAGACCGAAAAGGTCTTTTTGAATCAGCTGATGGGGGCACCGTTTTTCTAGACGAAATCGGTGAGATTACACCGGCGGTCCAGGTACGGTTATTACGGGTTTTACAAGAACGTGAGGTTCAACCCGTTGGCACAAACACCCCGATCAAAGTCGATGTGCGAATTGTTGCTGCGACGAACCGAAACTTAGAGGATGAGGTCAAGGCGGGTCGATTCCGAGAAGACCTGTACTATCGACTCGCAGTGTTCGCCGTAAAGCTCCCGCCTCTGCGAGAGCGAACAGGCGACGTTGAGATTCTCGCAGAGCGCTTCCGTGAGGCTGCATGCGCCCGGCATGATACTTGGGTCGGCGGGTTCAGTGTGGATGCAATGAAGCTGCTTCGTACCTATCAATGGCCAGGCAATGTGAGACAGCTTGAACATGAAGTTGAGCGTGCGGTGATCATGGCAATGGACTGCGATGCCATTGGGATAGATGAGCTGAGCGACGCTGTTGTCGGAGATCGCGTCGTCCCCGAGACGGGCGCAATTCTGCCGCGGGGTGAGTTGCGCGACGTGATGAATATTTTGGAGAAACGCGTGATCTCCCGTTGCCTCGATGAGCATGGCGGTAACCGAACCCGTGCTGCAGAATCTCTGGGAATCAGTCGCCAAGCGCTACAGGTAAAACTGGCCAAGTGGCGCGACGATACATAATTAAAACATACCGTGGACACGGAGATAGAAATGTCGACCAAACCAAGCAAAGATCTTCAGTCTTTCGATAACCCAAAACCTGAACGTGACTATGAGATCTTTTTTGATTGCCCGGAATTCACGTGCCTGTGTCCGGCCACAGGGCAGCCCGACTTTGCCACGATTCGGATTCGGTACATCGCCGATAAGAAGTGCGTCGAGTTGAAGAGCCTGAAGCTCTATCTGTGGAGCTATCGCGATGAGGGTGCGTTTCACGAAGCCGTTACCAATCGGATTTTAGATGACCTCGTGGCAACCATCGAGCCACGCTTTATGGAGATCGAAGGTGATTTTTACGTACGCGGGGGCATCCGAACCGTTGTGACAGCGAGGCATGGCGCCCGACCATAAAGTGGACGTTTGCATCTAGGACACCCATCCTGTGCAGCACAATACACCGCAAGGCGGTGTATCAACCCGAGTTCGGCACCGTCTCTGAGAAAGAGAGGAAGTCGAATCGTTCGAGCATCACCATTGTGCGAATAATATAGTCGCGTTCAAGATTAGAGAAAGCGACAAGTCGATTGACTTGGTCTTCTAGTTGCAAACCGTTTGTCAGTGAATGCCAAACCTTTAACTGACGGGTGGTAATGCGCACGTCTGACAGTTCAATGAGCTTATGCTGTCGACGTTCGAGCTTGGCATAGCGGTGCGTCTCAAAGAACGCCATGACATGTTCGCCGCTGCCGCGACTCGTCACAGACTCATTGAGTAGTTGATACAGCGGACGGCTCGGCTCGTAGGCGAAGCGAACAAACACATCATCGTTCGTAAAGAAATAACGACCAACGTCCCGAAAAGCGATCTGAGACAAGAGCTCAGCGGCGTAGTCCTGCAGCGTCTCAAGCAGCGTCACATAACCAATACGGCCAAGGGCGACGATCCCCTGCACAACTTTATCCACGTCAGGCTCGTAGAGTAGCTCAGCTGTCTTCAAGACCTCAGTATCAACCAACCCGACGCGCGCGATATATTGACCGACCGACAGGTCCGCACCATGGCCTACGATTCTGACCATACGACCTGTCGACCACACAATGTCTATACGACCGTCAGGTCCGTGTAGCTGTAAGGCACCCGAGACTTTCTTCGCGGCATACCGGTATAAAAGGCGTACGAGGTCGAGACCGCCAATATCGCCCTGAAAGAGAACATTCTTGGGTGGGGTGACCGGCTCCCGATGCGGCAGTTTATAATCGACCGGGCGGATACGCGTCTGAGCTAAAATCTGAACCTGATTGTGGGCAACGACACGCCGAGCACCAGGCGGCATCGCCCTAAGCGCTTCCAGGCTACTATCGACTTCGACGCTTCGCAGGCTCCTCTCAGCTTCGAGTATATCGTCCAGGTTATGCCGCTCCAGATGCGCCAGTGACGTCTCGAGACGTACTGCAAGTTCCGCGGGCGTCGCTACACCACGTTCGTACCGTAACGCATCTCGAAACCACTCACTCAAGGCCCCTGGTACGCGCTCGCTCGCAGCCGTGTCCGCTTGCAGTCGCAAAGCATCGCTCAACCAAGTCGCAATCCGGTTTACAGAAGCCACAATCCCTGAACGCGCTTCATTCGAATCTACAGGCACAACTCGTAGCTGGTCCCAACCCAATTGAATGGCTCCCGTATCACCGACCCAGATGTTGTCCGGCTCGTATCGGAGAAGCCATGCTTTCTCACCAAGCGAATGACACGTGTCCAGTACTCGCAGCGACTGAGCGGCGAAATGACCCAAGAGCGCTATCCCCAGCGTCTTCTCTTGCGCCCGAAACCGTTGAGTCAGATAGGATAGGGTCCAAGCCTCGGGTAACTGACCGGAGATATAGTAATTTCTGCCGATCTGACCGAACTCATAGAGCTGACACGCGCTCGGGGGCGTCATCGTCGAAGCAGCCTCTACGCTGTCGATCATGTCCCGAACCAGGCTCGGTCGATTGCCGTAGATGCCGGATAGCTGCTGAACACAGACCGACTCGAATCGGTCATCGCGCACGCGCACGGCGTCCCAAATTGGGCCATGGCGTCCTGCCTGACGCTGACGCATCAATAAAAATGGTCCAAATTGAACCATTCTGCTCTGAGATGCCCGCGCTGGATGCTCTCTATTCAAACCACACTGCCTACCTACTGAGGAGCCCGATATTCCGTACAATAAGGCAGGCCAGGAGGTCATGAAAGTGCAAAGAACATTCCCTGTGCACCAAGTGCAACCAGGCTATGACATGGGTCGCCGATACACGCGCCGGCGCATCGCTTATGGAATTGATTGTAAAAAAAGGCCAGCCTGATCAGTCTTAGGTTGATCCCGACCGGCGCGGTCGCCTAAACTCGGCGCCCATAGCGGGCAAGGATCGCAGCAGGACACTATGACAGTTAAGACCGAGACTCTGATCATCGGTGCGGGCCTCGCAGGCCTGTCGACCGCATCTCATCTACAGGGCCATGATTTTTTGGTGCTCGAGGCAGAAGACTATGTGGGTGGTAAAGCACGCAGCGAAGTCATCGATGGTTTTACCTTCGATGTGACCGGTCATTGGCTTCACCTCAGGGACCAGGGCATTCGTGACATGATCCTCAACCTGATGGGCTCCGATCATTTTTTGAGGATTCGTCGCAAGAGCCGCGTCTGGTCCCACGGCGTGTACACGCGGTACCCATTTCAAGCAAACACCTACGGATTACCTCCAAAGGTCGTTCATGAATGCGTCATGGGCGCAATCGAGGCCGGTAAGACGCGGCCCGAACATGTCGACGAGCGGAATGAACCTCAAAACTTTGAGGACTGGATTCGATTTTACTTCGGCGACGGAATCGCTGAGCACTTTATGGTGCCCTACAACGCGAAGCTCTGGGGTGTTCCGGCATCTTCGATCACGAGTCGCTGGTGCCAGCGCTTTGTCCCGAAGCCCAACCTAGACGACATCGTCGCCGGTGCAGTCGGCCTCAATGATCACGAGATGGGCTACAACGCTGAGTTTCTCTACCCGAGAGAGGGTGGCATACAAACGGTCGCGAATGCGCTCGCCGAATCGATTGGATATGACCATATCGTTCTGAATGCCCGCGTTGAAGGGATTGACCTCGATGCGCGCTGTGTCACACTCGCCGATGGACGCGAGTATCGGTTTGAGAATTTGGTCAACACCACCGCGCTGCCGTTCTTCATCGACGCGCTTAAGAGTTGCCCTGAGACGGTGAGTGCCGCTCGCAAAAAGCTTGTCGCCAATGAGGTGGTCTATCTGAATGTGGGCATCGATGGTCCCCTTGGACAATCAGATCACTGGATCTATGTGCCGGAAGACAAATGGCCGATGTACCGGGTCGGCTCATTCAGCAATGCCAACCCCGCGATGGCGCCGGCTGGCTGTTCGTCCCTTTATATTGAGCTCTCCGACCGGGACACCCCGCTTGACATCCTCAGACCCAGAATTGAGGAAGGATTGATGGCGATGGGGTTGATCGAAGACCGAGCACAAGTAAGATTCATGAGCCCTCGACGCATCCAGAACGCTTACGTTATTTATGATTTTGAGTACCATGATACCCGTAAACTGATTCATGATTGGTTGCGGCAGCAGGGTGTCTCGAGTATTGGGCGGTATGGCGATTGGAATTACTCGAGCATGGAGGATGCGCTCATCGATGGTCGTTCGACCGCGGCAGCGCTCGTAGGAAAGACAAAATGAGTAAGGCAAAGAAGCAGAGCGAAGTGCCAGAGATTAGCATCGTGATCCCCGTCTACAACGAGGAAGGCATTTTGTCTGCAAGCCTATCCGATCTGATTCGCACGCTTGGACAAGAGAGCTTTGCGTACGAAATCATCGTGGCTGAAAATGGGTCGACTGACCGGACCGTTGAGATTGCTGAATCCTTTGCGGCTGACCACGAGCAGATCCGATTCTTTAGCATCGGAGAGCCAAACTACGGCAAAGCGCTGCGGGAAGGGATTCGGGTTGCGAGAGGCGAATTTGTCATCTGCGATGAAATCGATTTATGCGATGTCTCGTTTTACAAAGAGGCGATTCCCCACCTACGCGATGGATGTGACCTCGTCGTCGGCAGCAAGCGCGCACCGGGTGCTCGGGACAGGCGACCGGCCTATCGTCGTTTGGCAACTCAGGTGCTCAACGGCATGTTACGCGTTTCTGTGGGTTTTAAGGGGACCGATACCCATGGTCTGAAGGCTTTTCGTCGGGAAGCGCTACTGCCCATCGTCAATGCCTGCGTCGTGGACAAAGATATGTTTGCCAGCGAGTTCGTTGTTCGAACACACAGGTCGAGCCACTCTTGGATGGAAGTGCCCATCGACCTAGTGGAGAAGCGACCGCCGTCTGTACACCTCTTCAGACGC
This sequence comes from Bradymonadia bacterium, assembly GCA_049889275.1. Lineage (GTDB taxonomy): Bacteria > Myxococcota_A > Bradymonadia > UBA7976 > UBA1532 > UBA1532. The sequence goes on from JBMHDS010000105.1 coordinate 16,435, forward strand.
GTCCCAAATGTATTGAAGAACATTGTTCGTCTCACCACGATCATCCGATTCGGCCGGGACTTGCCCAAGCGATGACTGGGCGTACCGCGAGCGTCGGCGTGGACGTCGACAGCCTTCATCATTACTACCGAATCCACGGTCTCTCGGAGGAGGCCGCCTCGAACGCAGCCTGGACGGTGGCGGTACCACGCTTTTGCGATTTGTTTGGCCGGCTGGGCATACCCGCGACCTTCTACTGCATCGCTGAAGACCTCGAAATTGGACAAAATCGAGACCATGTTCGCCATCTCGTGAGCCTTGGCCATGAAATCGGGAACCACTCCCTACACCATCGGTATGATCTGACGAAGCTCACAGGCCAGATGCTGCATGCCGAGGTCGCTACGAGCCGCGAGATCCTATCGGAAGCAGCCGGAGAACAGGTTCTTGGCTTTCGGGCTCCAGGCTATAACACCAACGAACGTGTCATCAGCGCGGTCTTTGAATCGGGTCATCGCTATGATTCAAGCGTCTTCCCCTGCGTACCCTATTACCTCGCAAAAGCGACCATTATGGGGCTACTCAGAATGCGCGGTCGCCCATCAAAGAGCATTTTGGGGGATCCGCGGGTTCTTTTATCACCATCTCAGCCGTACCAAATGACAGCGTCATCGCCCTATCGAAAGGTGCCGGAAGGTCTGCGGCAGTATCCGATATCGGTCTTTGCGGGTTGCCCACTCATAGGCACCGCCTTTACCGCATTAGGCCCATCGATTTCAGAAGCCATCGTGCGTGCGGCATCAAGATTTCAGCGACACATCACACTCGAATTTCACGCGGTTGACCTCCTCGCCATCGCAGAAGATGGTCTAGACCCTCAACTTGCGGTACAACCTGACCTGAAAGTGCCGGTCGCGAAAAAGCTCATGGCGTTTGAAAAGGTTTTTTCGGCCATCTCAGAACGTCATCACTTCGTGCGCCTTGATCACCTCAGTGCGAAGAGATAAAGGAGCTCGCGAGATGGGTCATGTTGTAAAGGTTTTCTGTCTTGGACTGCTCGTGGCCACGATGGGCTGCGGCCTGCGCACTGTCGTCAAGAAATACCATCCCACGACGGCGAAGGAAGCGGTACAAGCATTTAGCGACGCCTTTAATGGTGACGAACTTCGGCAGCTTTCCTTGTTGATACATCCGATGAAACGGGATGTGTTCGACGAGCAGTCTAGACAAATGCGCAAGCGGCTTAAAGTTTGGCGACTCGTGCGCTTTACAATCGGCGAGCCCATCGAAATCAGACGCGGTCTGACCGGTGTACAGGTGAAGCTTGAGTACCATGATGGCCGACGCGCACAGCTCGCAGATGGTGTCGTGGTACCCGCCAAAAAACAATGGTGGATATGGCAATACTGACCCTCATATTGCTTTTAAGTCCCCCGGGACTTCCCGCCGATGACGCAGCTGCAACGGTTTTTTGCGCAGGCCCTTGCGCCGACAACATCCCTAGCAGTCACAGAGCACCGGATGCGCTGACCACGCGCTCACGGACCCACTCGAGTGCGGACAGAGCACAGCGGCTCACTGCAAATAGGCACCCAAACCTCTCTGGACTGGCGTTCGATGTCACTTTGCACCCAGTTGTCGGCGAGCATATTCGCTACTTGACGGAAGGTCGCGGGCGTTACACCTTTGCGGGCTGGTACGCTCGCATGGGACGCTACGAATCGTTGATGACCGAGATTCTAAAGAGTCACAGCGTGCCACCAGAGCTCATCTACGTCTGCATGATCGAGAGTGGTTTTATGCCGGACGCTGTGTCTCGGGCGGGCGCGGTCGGCCCCTGGCAGTTCATGCCGGAATCTGGCCGTATCTACGGACTGCGCCACGATGACTGGGTTGATGAACGACGCGATCCAATCAAAGCCACCCATGCGGCGGCAAAAATGCTCAAAGATCTCCACAAACGCTTTGGCACCTGGCCACTGGCATTGGCTGCATATAACGCTGGGCCCGGTGCCATCGCCGGTCCGATCAAGCGCAACGGGACCAACGATTTCTGGCGACTCGTCGAGCTCGAAGCCATTCCCCGAGGCGCGGCCTGGTATGCAGCGCGGGCGACAGCAGCGATGGTCATCGGCCACAACGCCCAATTGTATGGGTTCGATAAAGTGCGGCGTGACCCGCCTTGGCGGGTCTCCGAAGTCGTCGTCCCAGGTGGCCTTGACATCGCCGTGATCGCAAACACCATCGGCCTGACCCAGAGTAAGCTCGCCGACCTGAACCCAGAGCTGCGGCGAGGTTTTACCCCAACCTATCCCCAAGGGTATCGCTTAAAAGTACCGATGGAGCGAGCGGAAGTGCTTCAAGCAGCGGTGATACGCCTCGAGAAACGGCGAACTCGGGTTTTTCAACCTTACACCGTGAGATTCGGTGAGCGCTTGAGCGACATCGCATATAAGTTCAGTGTCACCAGATCGACGCTTGCCAAGCTCAATGACCTCAAAAGACGGGAGCCTGCTGCGGGTGCCGAACTGGTTGTGCCTCGGCGCGACGCACGTTCTGATCGGCTCCCACAGCTCTCCGTTCTACAAGATCCAAAGCTGGTCTTCGATTACGAGGACCGCAAGTTGGTCTATTTTCCGGTCAGACGCCATCTATCGCTGATCGAGATCGCTGCATTTTTCAACGTGTCTACGGGGTCTTTAGCGATGTGGAACGGTCTCGACCCAAGCCTGCCACTCCAACGGGGCATGGTCCTTCGGATCTACGCATCTAAGGACTTCGATGAGTCGCGCGCAGTCTTGGTCAACCCAGACCAAGCAACCGAGGTCGTCGCGGGCTCACCAGGTGCACAAGCGACATTGCGATTTTTAAGGTCGTCGAAGTCTGAGAACCGTAAGATAAAGCGACATCGGGTAGTCAAGGGTGACACCCTGCGTAAGCTGGCCCGCCGTTACAAGGTTGAGGTGAGCGCCATTCGTGCGGTCAACGGCGGTAAGAAGCGAATCCGCCTCAAAGTGGGCCAGACGGTCAAGATCCCCATCAGTGGTGCATCGCGTCCGAGGGGCAAAGCGGCGAAGCGACGACCCAAGATCGAGATACGAGGAAAGCGGTATAAGGTGAAGCGCGGAGATACGCTGTCTAAAATCGCGAAACGATTTGGCACAACAGCCGCTGCTATCCGAAAGAAAAATCGACTCAGCGCTAAGAAGCATATTCGTGCTGGCCAAGAGCTGGTGATGCCCTAGCCCCATGATCACCATCGAAGAAGCCCAGCAGATCATCCTCGCCGCTGCCTCGCCACTCGGGCCTGAGCGATGCACTTTAGAAAATGCTTATGGACGGGTGCTCGCCAACGATCTAGTCGCCGTCCGGCGTCTCCCAAACTGTGACAACTCGGCGATGGATGGTTTCGCAATCGCCGCTGAAGATATGGGCAAAGCGGGCTCGATGCATGATATCGCCTTTGAGATTCCAGCAGGAGACTCAGGCGTGCATGTGCTCCCGAGCGGTCAAGTTGCGCGGATTTTCACTGGCGCTCCGCTGCCCACCGGCGCAGATACAGTGATCATTCAAGAGAACTGCTCACTGCGAGAAGGTCGGGTTGTTGTCCACACATATCCTGTGGCGCACGCAAATGTACGGCAAATGGGCTCTGACCTTGACGCAGATGAGATCTATCTGAGGCAGGGCCGAGTGCTCAACGCGGGTGACATCAGTCTGTGTGCATCCCAGGGCGCAGTGGAGATACCCGTCTATATGCGACCGAGGGTATCCATTCTCACGACCGGCGATGAACTCATCGCGCCGGATGGACCTGAGCCACAGCGAGGGCAAGTGGTCGATGGCAACTCTATTGCGCTGAGAAACGCAGTGCGCGCGATCGGCGCCGAAGCCATCGCCCATGAATCGATCCCAGACCAGCTCGAGGATGCAATAGACGTTTTAAGGAACTTGACCGCGGATGTTGTCATCACAACCGGAGGGGCAAGCGTCGGGCGGTATGATCACATTTCGGCAGCTCTCGAGGCGGTCTGCGACTCCCGAACAGGATTCTCAAAGGTGGCAGTAAAGCCAGGTAAACCGGTTCACTTCAGACGCCGAGATAGGCAGCTTTTCTTCGGCTTACCCGGCAACCCTGTCAGCGCGATCGTTGCCTTTGAGCTGTTTGCGAGACCCGCGTTACTTTCGTTGTCTGGCCATCAAAAATGCTTTAGGCCTTGGTTGTCCGCACGTTTGGAGACAGCGTTATCGGCGGGAGGGCGTCGGGTGGAGTTCCGGCGGGCTCATCTTCGGAATACCGAAGGCGGCCTCACAGTTCGTGTAAACGCTCGGCAGTCAAGTGGCGCATTGAGCAGCATCGCAGGACAGGACGGATTGGTCCGTGTTGAGGTTGGGCAAGGCACCATTGAAGCGGGTCAATTGGTCGATGTCTACCCCTTGTCTGACGATGTATTGTACCGTACCGGCTGCTGATTGGTGCTGGCACCTCGCGGCGTCAAATGGTATGAGCCGAAGCAGCCCAGAAAGGAGCGTACAATGTCCCGGTTAAGCACGATGTTCATAGGGTTTTCAGCACTGGTCGCGACGGCTTTTGCTCAACCCACCGATTACGGTTATGACCTAGAGGCGAACACACCATTTGCACATGTGATCAACGGCGGCCCGATCGCCGATGCCTCGCGTATTGGCTTTGCAAAGTATGTACGCGACCTGTCAGGTCGTTGGACCGTCAATCAGACGCACAAAGGACGTCCGGCCGCTTTCATTCCGGGACTTCAGGGTCACTTCTGGCTTCCCCGAGGTGGTGAGCTGCCCAAACAAAACTTAGCCATCGAGTTCATGCTGGACCCACTCGGCTCAGACCAGCGGCTCGATGTCTTTGTTTCAGGTAAGAAAATTGACCACAAAGTGTTCGAGTCCGGCTGGCAGGCACACACGGTGAAAATTCCCGATAACTTACTGGTCGCCCCGGATGTGCACGTGCGCTTACACTTTCGCAAAACGGTGAGCCACAAAGGTCAGAAGACACCGGCGGCGCTACGCTACATTCGCCTCAAAACAGCGGGGCATTCAAACCTGCCGGCCGACGAAGCAGCGCTTAGCGATGCCCTCGACTATGGTGGGGCTGGACAACTGCGGCTTACGAAGGAGACCGGACTCGATTGGTTCCTCGTGCCCGAGAAGAACTCTAAGCTCGTCAGTCACGTCACAGGCGATCCGATCACCGTGTTGGTGCAAACAGACAAGGGGTCACCGAAGGCACTCGCATCAGGCGCTGGACTGAGCGCTGACTTATCGAAATATGCTGGGCAACCGATCCGACTCATGTTGCGGAGTAGCGGAAACACGGTCCTGACCGGTGGCCAGATCACAGGTGGGCAACCGGGTCAACCGCAAGCTAAGAAGGCGCCTAAATATGTCGTATTTTGGCTCATCGACACACTCCGGGCGGACAAACTAAACGTCTATGAACAGCGCAGCGCGAATGGCCGCCCCAAGCCGAGAACACCAAACCTCGATGCGCTGGCGAAAGAAGCAACCATCTTTCAGAACTTCTGGGTCCAAGGCAATGAATCCAAAGCCAGTCATGCGAGTCTTTTCACCGGCACATATCCGGCCGTCCATCGGGTGTTTAACCACAAAGCGAATCTGCACGACAAGCTCACGACGCTGGCTGAAGCATTTACGAAGAGTGGTTATCTGAGCGGCGGATACGTCTCTAACGGGTATATCAGCGAGCGCTGGAATTTTGCTCAAGGATTCAATAAGCGCGTCTTTATCAACAACATTCGGAAAGGCCGCGCCAATAACGCGCGGGCCATTTTGAAGGACGCAAAACCCTTCATCGACAAGTACAAGAACAAACCGTTCTACCTCTATCTGGGTACCTCTGACCCCCATGTGACGTACCGTCGACACAAGAAGCTGATCGGACGCTACGACAAGAAGCCGTACAATGGACGCTACCAGAAGAACATCACAGGTGGAGAGCTTGGCAAACTTAAGGGCAAAAAGAATGCGCCTTCAAAGAGGGACCAAGAACGCATCGAAGCGCTTTACGAGAACGAGATCGAATTCAACGACATCTACTTCGGCAAACTCATAGCGCACCTGAAGAAAGCGGGCATCTATGATGAGACAATGATTATCGTGTCCGCAGATCATGGAGATGAGTTTTGGGAGCATGGAGATTGTGGTCATGGCCAGAGCTTGCACCAAGAGTTAATCAGCGTCCCGTTGATCATTCGCATGCCCGGCTGGTTTCCAGAGGGCAAGCGTGTCTATTTTGGCGCTGATGGCGTCGACTTACTGCCAACGGTTCAACGGATTCTCGGCCAGACCCTGGCCAGCGATATTCAAGGCGAGGATCTCCTCGGTAAGGTTTGGTCATCGGGCCCCATCTATCCGGTTGCTCAAATCGCGAGCATGGGCGTAAAGAAGTACGCGCTGCAAGTCGGTCGTGCGAAGGTCATCATGGCTGGACCAGGCGCCTTGAGCGTCTACGATACAAAGGCCGACCCAGCTGAGCTCAAAGATGTGCTGAAGAGTAAGCCAATACTCGCAAGGGCTGCGATGGACCCACTCGCCATTTTCGCACCGCGGGCGAAGAGATGGCAAAAACGAGTATGGGGTCCGGCCAATAATCTCTCTCGCCAATTCCTCAAAGACAACGCGAGCCGCCGATGAAATCTGGCTTTAGACGCCTGCTGGGGTGGGTCTTATTCAGCCTGCTGACATCGACTGTGGCGAATGCACAATTTCTCGACAATCCACGCGGTTTGGCGATGGGCGCTCTGACCGCTGACCCCATCGGAACCGCCGCTGTCATGTACAACCCTGCCGGCTTGAGCAAAGCGTACTTGTATCAAGTGGACATGATTTACTTGAGAAACGCGCCCGGTGACCTCAACGTTGCGGGTTTTAGCATCGCCGACTCCAAGTCGAATTCAGAGCTCGCAATGGGCATCAGTTACGGGTTCCATTTCAGCGATGAGAAAGCACCGATGGAAGAGCGAGGTCACGATGCCCGCTTAGCGTTCTCTCGGCCCGTCATCGGTGACCGCCTATTTCTCGGGCTCGGTCTACGCTACTTAGACATCGAAAAGGGCACAGAGGGCCTATCAGGCTTCACAGCTGACGCAGGCCTTTTGCTCAGCGTCAGTAAAGAGTTCCATCTTGGGCTCATTGGCAAGAACCTGTTCAAAATCGATGACCCACTTGTATCAAGGAAGGTTGGCGGCGGGATCGCGCTCACCGGCCAATCCCTTACACTTACGTCTGACGTGCTCGTCGATCTTGACCGGCACGAAGAAGGCGCCAAGCCGATCTTTGCAGTCGGCCTAGAAAGTCTCGCGGGCGGCACGGTTCCATTGCGAATCGGGTATACGAATGACCAGGTGACCGAACACCATCTACTCGGCGGCGGGGTGGGATTCATCTTGCAAGATGGCGGTGGCAACGGTCAGCTCATGATCAGCTATCGCCAGAATCTGACCGAGACCGAATTCTATATCGTCACGCTCGGCCTCACCATGTTTCTGTAGGCCCCCCTGTAGATGACAGCCAATGATGACAAGCAGACGCCAGGCGATTTTCGTCGTTTTGTGCGGCAAACCATCTTCGCTGGCCTTGCGCTTGTACTTGTCTATAATGTGACGCGCCCCAAGGGGGGTCCTGAGACGGGTCAACCTGCACCGACGTTTGCAGCCGAAACAATCGAAGGAAAGCGCTTCTCCATAGAGGAGCAGGAAGGCCGTGTGGTCGTCCTAGATTTTTGGGCGACTTGGTGTCCTCCGTGTCGGAAGACATTGCCAGCGTTGCAAGCGATGCATGAACGCTACAAGGATGATGACGGCGTGATGATCGCGTCTGTAAGTATCGACGAGGGCCGCAATGTTGGCTCGTTTCTTCGAAACTTCATGAAGCAGAAACGCTACAGCTTCCCCGTGATATCAGATTCGTACCGAAATATTTCTGCGGTGTACGACGTCAAGACCGTCCCCACCATGGTGGTGATCGATCCAAGGGGGCGTGTTGCGAATGTGCAAACTGGCCTTGTGACCCCGAGTGTCGAGGGACTCATCGAACACATCGAAGAAGCCATTAAGACGGCACGCGAGCTGTAGATCGCCACAAGCACCGGTCAGGCTTTGCCCTGGCCATTCACTCACCGCCGATTCTCTCACCCATTCGGTCATCTCAGGAAGTCTAAGACAGACACAGCTCGGTGTGTTAGTTTTGCATTCTAGGGGAATGAAAGAAGACTGAGATGGCTCGATTTATCATCTCGATACTCGTGGTCGCCTGTTTGCCAGTTCCGGGTATCGCCAATCCTTTCTTTGTGGGTCGTTTCGATGGCATGCAGGCCGGCGCATTGAATCAAGGTGCCTTCGCCACGTACTGGAATCCCGCCGGACTTGGCCGAGATGGCACAAGGCTTAATTTCCACGTGTTAGCTGTAAACCGCCACGCCACCTTCGATCGATACGCAGAAGAGAATAATGTGCCCGATGAATTCAGCTTGGCGAATGCTGGCGAGAATCAGACGGGCGCCTTTGGCTTAGTCCCAGCCATCGCTGTCTCCCATGGGCTCAGATTGAACGACTTTGAACTGGGGTTGGGCCTCGCTTGGTTTATCGACCGTGCAGGCAAGACAAACTGGCGCAAGAATCTGGCGGCGCCGGCCGAATTTCCGGGCGCGGTCGACGGCCCCCAGAGATGGGCCACGGTGAACACAAATCTACTCATCCTAAGCACTGCGCTCGGTGTTGGGATCAAGTATCGCCCGCTGAATCTCAGTGTGGGGGCAACGCCCATCTTCAATCATACCCAACTGAGTACCGTGCGCGCACGCAATCCGGACGGCAGTGATAGCCTCGTCGATGAATCTGGTGGCATTGCCGAAGGGCGCATCCTCTTCGAGGATGGAGAAGCAAGCGCGCTCGGCTGGGTCGCCGGCCTGCAGTGGCAACCGAGTCCAGGCTGGGGCCTCGGTATCAGCTGGCACAGCGAAATCCAATATGATGTCAAAGGCCAAGTGCATCTGACATTTGCACGTGCAGACGAGAGCCACGCCCGTGCAAACTTTAACCTGCCGGTGCCCCAATCGGTTCGGATTGAAGGCTCCCTCCGTGTCGACGAACAGCTCACACTCCGACCGCAGGTGGCTTGGTCACAATGGTCTTTGTTCGAGGTACAGGAAGCGATCAATTCTGATAATGGCGAAGTCTTACTCAGCCAGGCGAGAGAGTTCAACGACGTGACCAGCTACCGTCTTGCAGCTGATCTCACCCTCTCAAAGAACGTCGTCATGCACCTGCTCGGTCAATACGAACACGGTGCGACGCCGATCAGAACATTTGAGCCCGGACTAGCCGAATCAGACAATTGGGAGGTGGGTCTCGGCTCTTCAATACGTCTGAGCGAACGATTTAAGTTGTCGGTGAGCTTTACCTGGCAACAGTTCAAAGATGTCGAGGTTAGAAATAGTATTCAAGAGCCAACGATGAACGGCTACTACACCGATAATCGACAGTACGGCACAGTGGATTTGGAGGTGTCGCTGTGAGATATCTTTGCCTGGTCGCGGCCCTTGCATTCGGCTGCAACAATGATACGCCGCGAGACGATTACAGAGACTATCGAGAGCGAACAGAGCAAGCGAGAACGGCCGGCTGTCAGAGTCAGGGTTATTCTGATGGCGCGTTAGCAGACATCACTGGACTCTGGATGATCCGAGCTCTGCTAAATGGCGGCATCTCCCTTGGCCTGCGAATTGAGATCAGTGCGCAAATGGGTGAGACCAACGACCCACCGAGGCGCATTGAAGCAAACTTTTGGCTCGAAGACCAAGGTATGGACATGGCGCCCATCGCGACAGCTGAGGCCGAGATCGATGATCAGGGTCGTTTCGTCATCATCGCAGAGAAGCTTGAGTTAGGACCTGACGTGCTCGGCAGTGAGTCGTCTGTAGAGGCCCGCGTGGAGCTTCATGGACAATCGGTAGACAGCTCGGCCTGGTGTGGAACGGTGTTCGGCAGCGTTGTCAGCCCACTGACGTTGAATCTTGACGGCAGCACATTTGGTGCGCTTCGTTACACGGAGGGTATCGCGTCGATAGATGTGCCGTTTAAGTGTCCCGGCGATCCCTGCGCAGCGGATGCGGCATTACCAGCCGACGTCGGGGTCATGGGCGACACTACCATCGAGCGGCCCGCGAGGCCCGAGGTCAATGTGACCGATGGTCAGCGCCATGATTTGACAGGTGATTGGTTCCTACAGGCGACCCTATCAGGCATTCCACTACCCCTTTGGATCGCGCTCAACTACAGAGCCGCGACTGAACCAGACGGACCCGCGAGTCTTGATGGTGTCCTACGACTTGCGCGGGACCCAATCGACCAACCCGGTCGGTTTACCTTTTCTGCAGAGGTAAACGAAAATGGCGAATTTGACATTTGGCTGCCCGGTATCGACCTGGCGATCGGGGATGTCGTCGTCGTTGGCGATGTGCTGCTCAGCGCCGCGAGCTTTGTGGATGGTTGGTGTGGCGTCGCGGCTGGCGCTGTGACTCAGCCATTCGAGATCGATCTCACTGGATCTACGTTTGGTGCATTGCGTTGGGAACCTGGCACTGAAGCACCGGCTGAGCCACTCGGGCAATGTCCCTAGATGGAGAAACGTCAAGAGGCAACGTGGGTCTTCGGTTACGGCTCACTCATCTGGCGGCCAGACTTCCCTTTCGTCGAAAAAAAGACAGCTCGTCTAAATGGATATGCGAGACGCTTCTGGCAGGGTTCCCCTGACCATCGAGGTACCATTGAGCATCCTGGTCGTGTGGTCACACTGGTTCCCGTTGAGGGTGCAGTTTGTCATGGCATGGCTTTTCAGCTTGCTCCATCGGATGTCTCAGACATCATCGAGGCGCTGGATTTTCGAGAGAGCGGTGGATACACCAGAACACTTGCGACCATCGATATTGGGCATTGCGTTGAAGCCATCGTCTACATCGCGAATCCACATAACGCACACTTTCTTGGCACAACCTCGCTCGAGAACATGGCCATCCACATCAATCGCTCCATTGGGCCGAGCGGCACAAATTACGATTATCTCAAAAATCTAGCCGATAGCCTCGCCCAGTTTGACATCCAGGATTCACACATCATTGAACTGCTGCGAACTTGCGATGCGCTAAAGACCACTTAAGGCATCTGCAAAAAGATCCAAGCTCAAGCCAAGGCGGTGATCATCATCAACCTCGAACAACTGCACTAAATCGGGAAAAGCAGACGCAACTAAGCGACTCTCTTCGATCGACACAACGTCATCTCTCCGTCCATGAATGATCGCTGTGGGATGAAGAACCTCAGCCGGCATCGCATCCCGGCATTCGATCCAAAACTGATAGGGTAACTCAATCGGCCGGTTAAGGCCCGCATGCGGGTATGACATCACACCGCGACACTTCCATTCTTTGAAGACCGATTCACCCAGCCTGTGACGCCAACTTCGGTGAATGCCGAATGCAGGCGCGCAGAGCAGCAATCGAAGGGGCCTCTTGGACAATCGTTTGGCTGCGAGCAGACTCGCTAACCCACCCATGCTCGACCCAATCACGTAGCGTATCTCTGGCTCAGAGACGAGCGCGTCGTAAATGACATCCACGTGTGTCTCTAAAGACCAGCCACGGGCATACAGCGTCGGCGCACACAAATCAAAACCAAGCGTATCCGACAGATATCGGGCCTTTCGGCCCTTGGGGCCGCCTTCGAAACCATGGGCATAGAGCGCCTTGATACCCTCAAATTGCAAATTAACGACCTTTATTTTGACCGAGACGCCGACTACTTCCAACAGCGGTCAACGTAAGCAGTAAGGTGGCAAGCGCGGGTCCGGCGAGACCCAGCGCGACGAACAAGGCCGACCAACCCGCCACCGATTGATGCAGCATCAGTGCCTGAACGGTAGATAAGATCAAATCTGTCAGGGTTGTCCCAGCAAGAAATAGACTGAACCTGGGGGCCGCAGGGTGACGACGGACTAACAAACGACTGAGCGCCACCAAAGATGCGGTCAGAAAGCCATTGAAGACCACCCAGGCAACCTGAATGCTCGAATCTCCAAACCAGATCTGCCCGTCAACGACAGCGAGCATCAGCGTCCACGGCACCAAAACAGCACATTGCAGAAGACAAACCGATGCCCAAACACGCTCGGAAACCTGACCTAATAGTCGCCGGGCGCTGTCGAATAAAAAAGCCATAAGCGAGGTGGAGACAAAGGCTGCTACCAAAGCACGAAGCGCTCTTTGCTTTGGTAAGGCGACTTCTTTGAGCGCATATTGTGTGACCCATCGGTCCGGACCAATGCGTTTCTTGAAGCGCAGAAGTCCATCAAAATCATATCCAGCCTTCAGCCATCGAACCCAGCGCGGGACCGCCTTTACATCTGAGTCTTTCTCCGCCGCAGAATCAGCTACGCCTGCCAACGGTGCGAGCCCGAGGGTCACGAACTCGTCGCCACGCGCTTGAACGAAACTCATCGCCTCGTGAATCAAGAGTTCGCTGGTTCCGTTTGGCGCCTCCGGTACACGGATGACATCCTCAAAGAACCAGCCATGTCGCTCAAAAACAGGTATGGCTGCAAGAAAGCCAATGGGTGCTCCCTCACGCTCGGCCAAGAAATACAGTTTCTCCGATGAGTTCGACAACGGCTCAAGGCTCACCATGAACTTCAGAATGGCGATAGGCCGTCGCTCCATCCATCGCTCAAGAATGTGATCGATGGCCAGCTTCTGTGCCGGATTCAGGTGTGTGTTCCCTTCGCCGGATAAGGCGCGCACCTCCACGCCCTTGTTCCTCGCGCGATTTACCTGCGCTCTCAACGTCCGACGCGTCGGCGCGTTGAGGCTATAATGCTGACAGTTCCATTCGGGCTGTTCACCGATCTTGAACGCTTCAAGCTTGTGTGCCGGCAAATTCAACATCTCGAGCGCCCATGACTCAGCCCCAACCATAAGCAGCTTCAAGTCGGATCGTTCGAGGAAAGCCATGAATTCTGCGACACATCGATTGAGATCGGTATCTCGACAGACGGGTTGGCCAACGACCACGGCACATCCATGACACACGCGATACGCGACCACCCCAGACGGCACACCAGCCGATTCAAAAAACCAGAACAGATATCCACTCTCCAGGATCTGAAATGCGCTCGCCGCCTTACCATGCTGATGGAGGAGCTTGAGCACGACGTCCCGCGGATTTTGGTTTGTGTCGAAAGTCACAAGAACCAACTCGAGTTCGGTGAGTTCACAATCAGACAGTGCTCATGGGTCCAGATACCAAAGGCGACCAATGTGCACATACAATACGCCCGATGAAGCCAGACAGCCCACATTCCAAACGGGATGACCGACTAAATCAGCACAAGTGAACGACATAATGGCCAAAAAAACAATTTCGAGGTAGCGTTTTATGGTCATGTTTACGGTTCGCAGGTCAGCGCGTTGCGCCCTTAGCGTTCGCGCGGGTTCGGGGAACAAATGTGACGATATTTGCTGCGACGATGAGGCTTGAGCACAACAGGAGTTCTCGACGGAATGAGCACCACGGATAATAACAAGACGGGCACCCACAGCGACGACGAGAAGAACAAGAAAATCGCCGACGATAACAGTGTATTTAGTGCCGACGACATCGCGGAAATCGAGGCTGGTTCAGAGGGCGCTCTCGACGCCTTGCTCGATGCTGAACCCACCCCCAACAAAGGGGCATCGGGCAGCGATGAGAATCCGAATACGCATACCATTGCCCTCGATGATGATGATGTCACCGAAGTTATCCTGGCGGAAGCTGAGCAGACGAAGACCGTCGCGTCAGACGATGCGGATGTGGCCAAAGAACCGTCCGAGAAATCAAAACCGAATCAGACCATCGCGTTGAGCGACGCGGATATCGAGGCATCGCTCGAACAGCAGGTTGAGAAAACGGCGACCATCGCATTGAGCGATCAAGACATCGAGGCATCGCTCACAAAACCAACACCTGCCACATCAACCATCGCACTCAGCGAAGACGATATAGACTCTGCCGTCTACGCCTCATCTCCGCCGCAGACGGTCAGTCCAGAGACCCAGGAGACAAGACCGTCTGAAGGGACTGTCGATGAAGCGGCGAAAACGCAGCTACATATGAACGCGGTAGTCAATCAACCCGGCCACGTTGACTCGAGCGCTGGGCGACAGCTGGAATTGCAGCGTGCCTTGAAGCTTGCATCGGAGGAGATATCGCAGCTCCGCAGTCGAAACCGCGAACAGAAAATAGACGAACAACAACTTCGCAACGAAATCGCTACGCTGCGGAGCCAATTAGGCGACCAACAGGCGGATATCGGTGAAAAATCGAAGAGTCTGAGAGCAAACTCTGAACAGATCGAGACCCTCTCGAGCGAATTCAAGCGTCTTGAAGCGGCCTCGGCGGCCTTGACTGCGCAGCTCAATGAAAGTCAGCAAATCCAGGACAAGGCTGTGCTCGAGCGTGACCAGGCGCTCTCCGAGATCGAGACCTTAAGAAGTCGACTCGACGAGGTGCGGGAGCGGTTAGAAAAACGACAGGCGGAAAACGAGAAACAATATGCAGAGTCGCGGGAAGCCAGCGACAAAGCCAAAGCCAATGAATCGAGCCTCCGTGAAGCGCTGTCAGAGAGCGAACAAAAACGCACCCGCGAGCTCGATGAGCTCAACACACGCCTAGCCGAACTGACAGAGGCGCGTGATACGCTGAGCCTCGAACTTGAGCAGACGAAGACATCGCTCAGTGTGGAGACACAACAACTCGAGACGAAACTAGAAGAACGCGAGGCAAGCTCAAAGAAACAGATCTCGACACTCGAGGAACAGCTTCGAGAACAAAGTGAATTGGCAGCCCGAGAGCTGACGCGCACCAAACAAGAGTCCGAACTCAGGCGGCAAGAGCTTGAGAGTCAAGCTGAGAGCCTCGAGGGAGAAGTTGGCCAACTCCGTTCGCAAATCATCGAACTCGAGAAGAAATACGCGGACCAGCTCGCAGAGATCCGAGAGCTAAATGAAGCGAATCTGCGGGCGCTCAGAGACGCGCATCGCGACGCCATCGACGAATTACAAAGCGATATGGAGTCGCGACTTAAAAATCAGGCTGATAACCATGTCAAAGCAATCGAGGCCCTGCGAGCCGAACAAGAAGACCTGAGCGATGAGGAAGAGAATGCAGACGTTGTGCTGAACGAATTGCGCGCGACCCATCTCAAGGATCTTGAGCGCGTGCGCACGGAACATATCGCTGAGATGCTCTCCCTCAAGAGACGTCACGCTGAAACACTTGAAGTCAGAGAGCGAGCGCTTAAGCAAGCCGAGACTGAAAAGCTCGAGCTACTCGACCGTCAGCACGCAAGCGCCCTAGATGCCTTGAAACGGAACTTTGAGATTGAAAGCCGTGAAAACAAGAGTCAGCAAGAGCGCCATCTAGCGACGAAAGGGCGCGAACACGCGACAGCACTGGAGAACATCCGAGAGGACTACCAGGCTCGTCTTGACCGCGCCAATCGAGAGCACCAGAAGACAACTCAAGGCTTTCACGAGACGCTCCGAAAAGCCATCGACGAACTCAACAGCGAACATAAATCAACGATGCAAGAGCTCAATCAAATGCACGCGACATCGTTGGCGAACCAAAAAAATCTTCAGGACGAAAGACTCGCGGACCAACGGCAAGCACATGAACGCGCCTTGGAGTTGGCCAAGACTGAGCACTCTAAGACACTCAGTTCGCTGACAAAAGAACATGCCGCCGCGTTTGAAGCCCTGGAAAAGCAACAGGCCATCCAAGTCAAAACTCTCGTTGATGAGCACACGACACTGCTGACCTCACTGACCGACGAGTGGGAGAGCAAACTGGCTGCAGCTGAGGGGGCGAAAGCAGAAGCTGAGAGCCAGCTCGCAAGCGCGGAAAGTCGTTTACGGGGTGAGTTCGAGCATGCCGCAGAGCAAAAAGAGACGGCTCTCTTGCAGCAACACGAGACACAAGTTCAAGCACTAAAGATCGAACACGCAAAAGAACTCGCGGCGACTGAATCGGCCTTAGAAAATGCAAAAAATGAGGTGGCAGAGAGTCGCAAGTCAATGGCGAGCCAATCGGAAGGTATGCGGAAAGCAGCGGAGGCTGCAGAGGCGCAGATCATCTCGTTAGAAAAATCGATCGAAGTCCTGCGTACAGACCAAAGCGCCCTTCAAGAGAGACTGGCGACAACAAATGAACAGCTCACCACCACACAGCGCTCACTCGATGAGACGATTGCCCGAAGAGATGAGGCCGAAAAGAGTCTACAACATACTCAAATGGCCCTCGCCAATGAGCGTCGTGAAAAAGCCGATGTTGAGGTCGCATTTAGAGCTCGACGAACGGATTTAGAAGCTAAGTTTGCGCTCGACACAGGCCGGATCGGCGAGTTGGAGAATGCGCTTAAGAATCTGAGCGATAGCATCGGGAGCCGTGACGAACAGATCTCGGCGTTGACTGCATCCGTCACTAAACATCAGGCGCTTGTGGATGAACTGCGAACCGAGAACGCAGACCTACAAGAGCAAGCCACCGCGCGAGAAGAGAGCTTCAAGAAGTTAAGAATGGCGATTGCTGTTGCGAACACCTTCGCCGGACAAGTTGGTGGCGAAGACGGCTCAGAGAGTGGAGAATCAGAATCGTGAAATCAATCGCTGAGTTGATCGCCGACAAAAGAAATGGGCTGACACTGGCCTCCACTGATATCGAACGTCTCATCTCTGAATATGCGGTCGGCAGAGTGCCGGACTATCAAATGGCTGCCATGGCCATGGCAATTTATTTCAAGGGGATGCGTCCCGAAGAGTTAGGTCCTTGGACTCAGGCCATGCTCCACTCAGGCGAAGTGATCGACCTGTCACACATTTCCGAGCCGAAAGTCGATAAGCACAGCACCGGTGGCGTTGGTGATAAGATCAGCTTACCCTTGGCGCCGCTCGTGGCATCATGCGGGGTACCCGTACCCATGATCAGTGGGCGAGGTCTTGGCCACACAGGTGGCACACTCGATAAGCTCGAGAGTATTCCGGGTTTTGAGACAGGCTTATCGGTAGAGCGATTTATCGAGCTCGTCGAAACACATCGTGTAGGCCTCATCGGTCAAACGGGGGAGGTTTGTCCAGCCGATAAAAAGCTCTATGCCCTGAGGGATGTGACAGCAACGGTTGAATCCATACCGCTCATCGCGAGTTCCATTATGTCCAAGAAGCTGGCTGAAGGAATCGATGCCTTAGTATTGGATGTCAAAGTGGGCAACGGTGCCTTCATGAAGGACATAGAGAGTGCCCGCAGCCTCGCTGAAACGATGGTATCCATCGGGACTGAGATGGGCAAAAAGACCGTCGCGTTGCTCACCAATATGAACCAACCACTCGGGCGCATGATCGGCAACGCGTTAGAGGTACGCGAGAGTGTGGACATCTTGCGAGGTCATGGACCTGCAGATGTGCGCGAGTTGACGCTCGAACTCGCGCGAGTGATGCTCGAACTCGCCGGGCTAGATCCAAGACTTGCCGAACAGCAGCTCAACAACGGCGCGGCACTACAAAAGTTCAAAGACATCGTCGGCGCACAAGGTGGTGACGTCTCGGCTCTCGATGATCTCGAACGCCTACCCACCGCCCGACGCCGAGAACCCGTGGTCGCACAGGCCAGCGGCTTTGTGACGAGTATGGACACACGAGGCCTCGGCATGGCGGCCGTCATGCTCGGTGCAGGGCGACAGAAAACCGATGATCTGATCGAGCCAAGTGTGGGTATCGAAATGAACGTACGCTTGGGAGAGCGAGTCGAGAAGGGTGACATCTTGGCCTTCGTTCATCACAATGACAGCGGGTTTACGCAAACGTCTACTCGGATTAAGGCGTCCATCGAAATTGGTTCTGAGGCTCGCCCACAGCCGCCCCTCGTGATCGAACGAATTGGCTGATCTCAACGATATACAAACGAACCTCGATATCGCGCTCTTCGATAGAGATCCAGTCGCGCGCGATCGTGCCCAGCTCATTCTCAGTGAGCGGGTCGACAAATTATGGCTCCATCGGGCGGTTTGCGCACTCGATGCACCAAGAGACCTCACCCGTCGACGGGCGCTTCGGCTTCTCTCGTCCTTGCCCCCAGCACGCACCCATAAACTGTTCAAAGCACGCATCATCGATCAGACGATCTCAACCCGTATTCGGGTGGGCCTCGCGCGGATTCTCACAGCAACCTCGGATGGCATTGTCACAGAGCTTGCCACGACCATTAAGGCACCCGATGTTCGCCTGAGACGCGCGTCTGCAACCGCAAGCACACCAACAGACGCGCTCCTGGATGCGCTGTTCGATGAGGATCCGGAGGTACTCTCTCGGGCTGCAGAGGTACTCCTCAAACGCGAGCATCCAATCCCAATCGGAACAGTTCAAACCCTCGTCGATCATGTGTCCGAAGTCACAGACATGTTTGTTCGACTCGTCGCGTTCTCAAATCCGCCACCAGAACTCCTTGAACGCTTCGGTGTACGCGGACTCGATGCGCTTAAGACATATATGACCTCACCGGAGTGGCTACGGGAGGCGTTTAGGGATCAACCTGATCGCCTCGCGTGGAAGCTTGGCCAGAGCGGGGTGGTCGATCCACTTTGGGCCACCGAGGGTACGCCATCACAACGAGCCGCCTGCGCACGCTATCTGGATTCGGATCACAACATTCTCGAGCATTTAGCGTCCGACCCTGAACCGGCGGTGGCATGGCATGCTCAACGAAACTTGAACGGGCGATATCGAACGGATCAGCTTCGATTGAGGCTTGATAACAACCCGATTCAAGACTCACCGAGTGCATCCGCGCCCTACGGCCTCAGGCCAACCGATGTCATCGATCCGACGGTCCGCGTGGAAGCTGCGCTCGCTCTATGCCAGGCGCGATTCAACATGAATCTGGGTGTGGCGATGAGGAGTGCTGAGGCTGCGGGGCTTGGCCAGATTGTTTTTGTGGGACGACGCGACTATATGCGCAGTCCGGCGCGGGGGGCTGACTTTGCAATCCCTGTCACCGCTCTCCCTGACGTGGCGGGGCTCGTGGACTTCGCAAGGTCGCATGGGTACCAAATCGTTGCGATACAGCAAAGCGCTGGTAGTGTGCCATATCACCAAGCTAACTATCCGCCGAAACCCCTCTTCGTCGTGGGCTCCGAGGATGCAGGCATGCAAACCGCACTGCGACTCGCCGCGGACCTGATGGTTGAGATTCCGCAATACGGATTAATCGACAGTCTGAACGTCGCCACCGCAGCCACTGTTGTGCTTTTTCACTGGCGTGTGCACGCACCATCCCCACTTTAGAACCCTCACGTCTAGTCAGCGGTCATATTGATCGCGTCGGCGAGGCACTGTAGTGTCGTGCCAATCGATTAGGAGATGACATGTTCTTAGCCGCCTGCGTCCAACTCAGATGTACGATGGATATCGAACGCAACCTCAGCAAGACTGAAGCGCTCGTTCGCCGAGCCGCCAAAGCCGGTGCAAAGCTCATTGCAACCCCGGAAAACACATCGTTGCTCGGTCCCCAGTTTCACAAGGTCGATCTTGCGCAGCCGGTTGATGGTGCGATCGGTCAACGACTCTCCGCGCTCGCTCGAGAGACCCAAACCTATTTACTGATCGGCTCACTCAACGAAGAAAAGCGGCATGAAGACGGGTTGGTCGACCCTGCTCGATGCTATAACACAAGTTTACTGTTTGGGCCGGACGGCGCATTGGTCAAACGCTACCGAAAAATACATCTATTTGACGTTGACGTTCCCGGCGGCCTGTCCGTTCGAGAGTCGGACACAATTTCTCCGGGCAAGGACGTTGTCGTCGCTGATACACCGCTCGGTAAGGTCGGTATGAGCATTTGTTATGACCTGAGATTCCCGGAGTTATATCGAGCCCAAGTCGATCAAGGTGCCGACCTCATCATGGTCCCGTCAGCGTTTACATTGACCACGGGTAAGGATCATTGGCACGCACTGCTCAGAGCACGCGCAATCGAAACGCAATGTTGGGTTATGGCGCCGGCACAGTGGGGTATCCATGACGAAGAAGGAAAGCGACACAGCTATGGACATAGCGTGATTATCGATCCTTGGGGCACCATTGTTGCCGAGTGTGGTGACGGCGAAGGTCTTTGCTACGCTGAAATTGATCTCGACTACACAGCTCAAGTGCGGGCATCCATCCCAGTCAGAAATCATCGAAGAATCTGAGATTCTGGATTCACCCACATGGCGAGTACAACCCCTCGTCGTTGATTGAAGCGACGCAAACGAAGTCATTGAGAAGCCATGTCACCACACGTTGGGTGATGAACGAGTTTGGCGTATGACCAAAGTTGAGGCACCATGATCATATGAAGAGCGGGTTTGTACGAATAGCAGCAGGCATCCCGACCACACGTGTCGGTGATCCTCAAGAAAACGCAGCCGCAATCGCTGCGTTGTGGGCATTGAGTGACAAAGAAGACGCCGCTGTCGTTGTCTTCCCCGAGCTTGCACTCTCGGGGTACACCGCGAGGGATCTATTCCAGCAAGAGACCCTGCTCGACGCTTGTAAGAGCGCACTACTCTGGCTTCGTGATCTGAGTCGCGAACGTAAGAGTCTCGCGATTATTGGCCTGCCACTGCGTCTACATGACGGAATTTATAACTGTGCGGTCGCACTACAGGCAGGCAGCATTCTAGGCGTGGTGCCTAAGAGTTATCTTCCCAACTATGGAGAGTTCGAAGAGACGCGGTGGTTTAGACCTGGGCATGAAATTAAACCCGGTACGACCATCGACATCGGTGGGCACAATACGCCCATGGGCACCGACATCCTGTTCAGCTCTACTCAGACGCCTGACTTCGTGGTTGGCATCGAGATTTGCGAGGACGCGTGGGTGCACAGACCGCCAGCGTCTGACCAAATTTCTGCCGGTGCCACTGTGATCTGCAACGTATCTGCGTCCAACTTTGTGGTCGGTAAAGCAGAAACGAGGCGCCTGCTGATGCGCGCGCAATCACAACGCGGGCATTGTGCTTATCTCTACGTGGCAGCCGGCCCTGGCGAATCATCAACCGACCTAGCCTTCGATGCGGACGCTTTCATCTGCGAGAACGGAAGCATACTCATTGAGTCCACACGATTTGAACGCGACAGCCAGCTCATCAACGCCGAAATCGATTTACATCGACTCACGCACTCTCGACGCCGCAGAAACACATTTAGCGACTGTTCAAAGCAACAAGATCGCGTCTTTAGAATCATTCAATTCCACAGCGGTGAAGTACAGGAACTGAGCCGACACTTCCCTGCCCATCCATTTCTACCAGCACAGAGTCAAACCCTTGCTCGTCGTTGCTGGGAGGTATTCGAAATTCAAAGCAACGCGCTCGCGACACGGATGCTCGCAATTGGCAGCCCAAAGCTTGTGCTCGGTATATCAGGCGGGCTGGATTCAACGCACGCGGCGTTGGTGTCTGCTCAGGCGCTGCGACTCACAGGTCAACCCGCCAAAGACTTGGTCTGTATCACGATGCCAGGGCTTGGAACGACCAGTGGCACGAAACAGAACGCGCTCGAACTCGCGAAGGCGCTCGAGTCGACGATACACTCCATAGACGTCTCCGAGCTCAGTCGGGTGGTGCTGACGCTCATTCATCATCCATCGGCAAGCAACTGTACTGACGTAGAGTCCCTCATCGAGACGCTCAGGCAACATCCAGAGTGGGCAGACGTGACCGTCGAGAATATTCAGGCTCGACTGCGCACTCTGGTCTTAATGTCCGTGGCTAACCAAGTGGGTGGACTGGTGGTCGGGACAGGAGACCTGAGCGAAAAGGCGCTCGGTTGGGCGACTTATGCCGGTGACCAGATCGCCATGTATGACGTCAATGCTGGGGTGCCAAAAACGCTGATACAATTCGTCATCAAGTGGGTTGCGAACGAGCGCGCCTCAACCTGGTCTCAGACACATCACGAGACGCTGAGGTTAACGCTTTTTTCAATTATCGATACGCCCATCTCACCTGAGCTGTTACCCAGTGATGGAAAAGGACAGATCGCCCAACTGACGGAGAGCACTATCGGGCCTTACGAACTACATGATTTCTTTCTGTATCACCTCATTGGAGACGGCCGAAAACCGTCTCAAACGCTCGAGTTAGCGCAAGGTGCCTTTGGCGGACGCTACACCGCCAAAGAACTGAAACACTGGTGTACAGTCTTCGTTAAACGCTTCTTCCAAAACCAGTTCAAGCGTTCGTGCACAGCCGATGCACCCAAGGTGCTTGATGTCGCGCTGTCACCCAGAGGAGACTGGAGAATGCCCTCCGATGCCTCAGCCGCGCCTTTTTTGGCCGACATTGCGACATGGCGCGTGAACGAATGAATTTCTTCCACCTGGCCTTTGGCGTGAACTGTTTAGAGGAGACGCGTCGCTTCTATGTGGGTGTCATGGGCTGCACGGTGGGTCGTTCGGCGGCTACATGGATCGACTTTGATTTCTTTGGTCACCAAATTTCCGCTCATTTGAGACCCACAGCATCACAATCTCCAGATACGTTTAATGCAGTTGACGGCGATGCGGTGCCGATTCCACATTTCGGCTGTATTTTGGATTTTGAATCATGGTCCGCGTTGAGGAAGAGGCTTGAGGCGAATGAGCAAGTCTTCGAAATTGGGCCCCGCATCCGCTTCGAAGGGCAAGCCGGCGAGCAAGCAACCATGTTCTTCAGGGATCCGAGCGGCAATGCGCTTGAGTTCAAATCGTTTCGGAGTCAGTCAGACATATTTGCCGACGCATGACTCTTAATTGCGATTATCAATTGTGATCGGCGCCCCCTCGTCATCGATACCACAAGCGATCTGATCGCACGGTTCACCGCCGACGAAGTCATCGAGGTCGATGACACGTATCTGGAAGAGCGGCTCAGCGCAGCCACCACTGATCGCTTGCTCGAGCGCCCTGTTGAGCACCGTCGTCAAGTCATTTAACTCCGAGCATGTACGCGCAGCGGGTATACCGTTGTGGCCTTCGAGTTGAACGCCCTCGCAAAGCAGTTTGATGCACGCTGCGGACCGACGGCCTTGATGATACCCAGAACTACTATCCAAACGATCCATCTCGTCGAATTGGCCACAGCCAACAGACTGCGATGTATCAGAGATAAACGCGTTCATACGCTCTACGCAGAGCCGCAATCGATCTGTGGCGCCCAGTGGCACACCGGCATCTCCTCGCATAGGCGGCACATAACGGTCAGCAACAGGACCCGAGTCAAACACCTGAACCGGCGTGGGCCCACCCGAATCAAAGCGACTGTTTGGGGACATAACCGACGCGTCGAGGTTTGTATTGGGCGTCTGACCTGACCGCAGCGCTGCGTCATCTTCCTCAATCGATTCCCCGGCGCATCCGGTCAGCAGGAGCACAAACAATAGTTTCCAACGAGGCACGAGCAGACTCCACAAGCAAATAACCAAGTTAAGCATATCGAAAATAATGGTTTAGACCAACATACTCGGCCAGCGTCAGACGTCTCTATTGGCCCCTTTCGCTGCAGCTCTCACTAGACGAACATTCTGTGTTATCTTCGGACACGCAGAGGTGTCCAGAGGAGAGTGTGTAGTATGAACTCATGGCGGGCGATAGCCAGTTCAATTGCCGTAATCAGTTTGATGGCATGTTCAACGAGCTCGACTGACACCAGCGCGGTCGATGCAAACACCGACGTGGATGCCATGAGCCAATCGCTCGATAGTCAGGTCTCAGAGATGAGTGATAGCGCGTCAAGTGTCATGGACGCTCAGGTCACCCAAGATTCAATGGCCACTCTCGATGCGGAACGTCTCAATGATGCAGCGCGAGAGGCGGACACCGCGGTCGCGAACGATGCGCAGCCCGCGAGCGACACGGCAGTGACAGCATCGGACGCGGGCACCCAGGACATGCAAGCCACTGAAGGTGATATGGGCATAAACGATGATTTGGGTGCATGTGACATGGCCGAAGAACGCTGCAATGGCCAAGATGATGATTGCGACGGTCGAGTCGATGAGCAAGTTCTCGCCGTCGGTCAGCGTTGTGATCACAATGCGCTTGGTGTGTGCGCGTCCGGTCGCTTCGTTTGCGATCGGGGTGAACTGATCTGCGAGCCGACCATGGAGGCAACAGATGAGCGCTGTGACGGGCTCGACAATGATTGCGACGGCGAGACAGATGAGATGGTCCCGAACACAGGCGGCGCGTGTAACACTGGGCGATCTGGCGTTTGCGAGGCTGGTATCCGCACATGCTTAGCTGGCGAACTTTCCTGTGTATCTATCGAACAAGGCTCAGCTGAGCTTTGCAACCGAACGGATGATGACTGTGATGGACGAATTGATGAGAACGCCGCCGGCGTAGGAGATGAATGCGATCCAGGCTGGGCCATACCAAACTGCAGACGCATCGCCCGAAACAGATGTGAGGATGGCGTGTTGCGATGCGACGAAGGGCCTCGACCACCGGATATGTGCAATGGCGTTGATGATGACTGTGACGGCCGAACGGGTGAAGATGCACAGGGTATGATGTGCGACACCGGTGCCCTCGGCCAATGCGCCGTCGGCTCACAAATCTGCCAAGACGCGGACATCGAATGCGCGCCAGCCTTTGAATCCACATGCGAAGTAGACAATCAACTCGATGACGATTGTGACGGCATGATCGATGAAGCGCCTGAAGCATTCTGTGCGCCACCTGAACAACAGCTCACTCGATTTTGTCTATCTGACAACAATCAGTATATCGCTTTGGATATGACCGTTGATCGCCTTGGTGAGATCTACGTCTCGCGCGCATCACTCGTTCAAGGGAATCTCAACTTTACCCACGTTCGACGCGATGGCACGCACGACAACACCCGCGTGCAAGGGAGAGTCTCCATCTTTCCAAATCTCTCGATTGAGGACACCGATCTCATCGTCGAAGACGGGTTGGCCCACATCTGTTTTCGAAACGCAAGAACGCGCGTATTTCAATACGGCGTGCAGAATCCAGATGGCGCTTGGAACATTGAGAACATACCCGCCGACGGTGACGGTGGTATCGAATGCGCTATCGGCTTGATCAGGGGCCGCCCTGTGGTTGCATACAGACAGAACGGCGAACTGATGTTTGCCGAACGCCAAGCGGATGGGACCTGGATCACAGGCGTCGCTGATGCAGTCGCCAACTCAAATGTGGGTCTCGAACTCGATATGCAGATTCATGATGACGTACCCTACATTGCTCATCGCGACGCCGGGGCTTTGAGCTTCCGTTTAAGCTATCGTCGTGGCGGCAACTGGCGAACCGTGGCTGGCCCTCTAGGACAAGGCCTAGCCGGTGGTGGTTTCGGTTTTCGACCGAGCCTGCTGGTAACCGATGACCAAATCACGGTGATCCACGGAGATGTGCCGGCCGATGTTGATATTGGCAGTGACGGTAGCCTTTACGTAAGCTCTATCGGCGCCGAGCTAAACGACATTTTCAGGTCTGAAAATCTTGATGCAGAAGGCCACGGAGGTGGACAGGCGGTCATGTCATACGACGGTGGATTTCTCGTCGCTGGGCGCTATCGCCTCCGCAGCGCGCTCGCCGGCAGGGAAGACGGTTTAGAACTGTACAAGGTGACCAACATCTCCAATATTTTCAGTCTTGAAGCACATACGGCCGCTGACCGAAGACATAAATTTACTCGAATCAGCATGCAAGCAGATCCATTTGGCCTTCCCGTGATTGGGTTTGTGGATGAGGGCAGTCCCTTCGGAGGTGATAATGGATTTGGACGTGTATGCTTTTATCGACCAAGCGATTCAGACTTGGACCATGTCCCCGATGTGATCGAGGATGAGATCGGAACCGACCCCAACCGCGCCGACACCGACGGCGATGGGCGAACCGACGGCGATGAACTTCTTCTCGACGGTACCGATCCGCTTCAGCGTTAGGCCTACTCTTATGAATTTCCCCCTTATCGATAGTCACGCACACCTTGATTTTGACGTCTTCGACGACGACCGAATCGATGTTTTTGAACGCGCTCGAGCCGTGGGCGTACAGCAGATCGTCTCTATTGGAACCACTGTCACTTCGTCAAAAGCCGCAGCAGCGCTTGCATCGAGTCACGATATGGTTTTCTCAACGGCTGGTATTCATCCGCATCGGGCAGATGATTTTGACGATGCCGATTGGCCAGTGCTCGAAGCCTTATGGCAGGAAGACAAGGTCGTAGGCGTGGGTGAGACGGGCCTTGACTACTTTTACGATCATGGCACGCCCGAACGCCAAAAAGAATTGTTCGCGCGGCATTTGCGAGTTGCCCAAGCGCTTGACTATCCGGTGGTCATCCATATTCGAGATGCCTTCGACGACGCCTTCGACATCATCGAACGTGAAGGTTGTGGCGACCGAGGTATCGTTCACTGCTTTACTGGTGGCGTTGAAGCCTGTAGGCGCGCACTCGAACTCGGGCTCTATATCTCGCTGTCCGGCATCGTGACCTTCAAGAATGCAAAGGCACTACGAGAAGCTGTAGAGCTTATCCCCCTTGAACGTGTTCTCGTGGAGACCGATTCACCGTTTCTGGCGCCTGTCCCTCATCGCGGCAAACGAAACGAGCCAAGCTTTGTGGTGGAGACCGCTAAAACCGTGGCCACGCTGATGGGCGTTCCGTTGGAAGAACTGAGCAGACATACCATACAGAATACACGACACGTGTTCAGACTGCCCACGACGCTCTAAGAAACGGTCGTTCCCATGGTAAAGTGGCACCAGCGAGCCCAGCCCTGGCCGGTCCGCGACCATTAGCCGAGGGCCAGTACACCACTAATCGCCAGGTTGCGACCACTCATAGGCGCCTAGATCGCTCGCTGGCCCTTCTGGCCGTAGGAACCCAGTTACATCGTAGGCGGGATGGACACTGTATGGTGTATCGTAAATGACCGTCTCTGGCGTCGCTGTAATGTGATACTCATCGCCAACGAGCACGAGCTCAAGCCAATTCGGGAATCCATCGCCATCCTCGTCGGCGACAACGTCCACCTCACAGAGACCGTCGTCATTGCAAATGTGAGCATCCAGGTTCCACTTAGAGTCCCTTACATTGGACGCGATACAGGCATCGTCATTGAGGCAAATACAATCATTCCCATCGCATTGGCAGTCAGCGTTCCCATTACACATCGCAAGGGTCATCACACGAGGTGTCGGCTCCGGAACCGGCAGTGGTTGACCCACATCGATAGCCGGCGACGGCGACACAAGTGCTAGGTTATTCTGCTGCGCATTGACGAGATTGACGTTGATTCGGATATTGTTACTCGCCCATGAACGACCGTTTAACAACTCCGCTGTGCCATATTGAGTTCTCTCTGTACGCACGCAACCCGCGTCGTCATCGAAGATGTTGTTGTAGACATAGGTCTCTGGTTGACCCGACGTATGCACAAAAAGATAGCGGTCATCGGTCTCTTTCGCGAACAGGTTATTGGCAATGACGACCGACTTATTCACATTCTGGTGAACGTAGATATGGTACCGGCTGTTGCGCGAAAAGCTGTTGTAGTTGATTAAGCCCTTCGCGCTTGCCTGCATATAAATACCACCGCCGGTGTTATTCGAGAACACACTGTTCTGCAATGTAAGCTGTGTGCTGGTATGCAGCAGTGCTCTCACGCTGTCTGCGGTGGCACCCACATCATTATTTCTGAAAATACAGCGATCGATCACAGTGGAAGAGAGCGCCCCACCATTGCGCTGGGTCGTCGCGAGCATCAACCCGCGTGCGCCGCGTCCTTCGCTGCCCTCGACGAGTACATCCTCCATCAAAATGTTCGCGTTACCGAAGACGGCGACGGGATACTCGGTATCAGCACGTGCTTTGACAATCTTGAGGTTGGAGAGCCGGAGATTCGACTGCCTGTCACCGAAGTTAAGCGTTGTAACAACGATGGTGGGCTCCTGTGTCCCAATGCCATTACGCGTATTACTGCCACGCAAGAGCGTGAAGTTACTCAACAGATTTCGTGAGCCATGGGCGCCCCACCGAGGTTGATTAGACAAGAATAGATAGTCTGGGTCAATCGGCTGCATGCACTGGAAGTCGTCCACGGTGTAGCAGGTTCGTCCGCGCGCCATCATCTGTTGGTCGTCCATATTCTCAGCGCGGATAATCTCTCCGCCGTCGGGCTTCCTCAAAATATCGCAATCGGCGTTATTTATATCGCTCAAGAAACACGCTCTCGTACCCGCGTCGAGCACCACATGATCGATCAGACCAAGACCGACAAGTTGAACCTTGTCTTGCATGCGAATCGGAAGACGTTCTTGCTCAGACGGCGGCATGGAGCAGGTGCCGTCACCGCAGATGAGCTGATCATCGCACTCACAGGTGGTACATCTCTCGATGGTCAACGGGTTGCCATCTTCCTCGCATGGCACGGTATGCTCAGCACAGGTATCGTCGCTTCGGTCACCATTGCCATTGCCGTCGCAGTGAACCAAATCTTGCCATTGGTCATAAGCGTAACGACCGGCCTTCACGTAAATCCGCGCAGCATACTGTGCACTATCGATGCGACCGTCGAGCGCATGCGTGATGGTGCGCCACGGGTTCGCCTCGGTGCCATCGCCCGTTGCATTTGAGCCGAGGGTTTCATCCACGTAGAAGGTCTGAAAACACGTCCCGCTAATACAAGACGCGTTCGGTAATTCTTGACCGGGGTTAAATGGGTCAGGGTCGCGGCAATCAGTGCCGCATGAGCCACAGTTTGTGACGTCATTGAGCTTGTCGAAACCGTTATCGACCACACCGTCGCAGTCATCATCCCGGTCGTTACAAGTCTCGATGATCACTTCATCGTCGACACAGGCCAGACCACCGGTATCAAAATCACATACGGTCACGCCGTTCGTACATTGGTCTTCATCATCGCCATCACAGGGCAGCCCGAGTGTCACAAAGTCTTCATCTGCTGTGCCGTCACAATCGTTGTCCCGCTCGTCGCAGGTCTCGGGTGCAACAGCGAAATCCGCAAAACATTGGATGAAACCGCCTGCGCACTGCGTCGTACCGCGACCACATTCACCGAGCGCGCCTGTGTCACAGACCTCGCCACCGCCCGGGTTATTTTCATCAGCCGTACCATCGCAGTCATTGTCCTGACCATCACAGACCTCATCGAGCTCTCCAGGTAATGCGTTCGGTACACAAATAATTTCCCCATCAGAGCAGTTCTCGATACCGATGCTGCAGATCCCTTCGGCTTGAACCGGACATGCAGCACCACCTTCAGGGTTCTCTTCATCGAGATCGCCATCGCAGTCGTCATCAAGGCCGTTACAAAGCTCGCTGGGTAGTGGATCGAGCGGCACGGCATCACAACCGGCCAGGCCGTTGCCTTGGCAGGCGATCCGGCCACGCGCAAGACAAATACCGAGCCCACGCTCGCACTCAGTGCCCAGATCAAAACCTTCGTCGACTAGATTGTCGCAATCGTTGTCTTGGTCATCACAACGCTCCGGTTGTGCGACGTTCGCTTCCGCACTGCACGCCAAGCCGTCCTGCGTGTCGTTGC
Source organism: Bradymonadia bacterium (assembly GCA_049889275.1). Classification (GTDB taxonomy): domain Bacteria; phylum Myxococcota_A; class Bradymonadia; order UBA7976; family UBA1532; genus UBA1532. The sequence continues at coordinate 46,112 of JBMHDS010000105.1, forward strand.
ATATGGTGACACCCGCCTCGCGACAAGCGCCGACACCATCGGAGCATGCTTCGCCAAGGTTGAAATCTTCATCGGTCTCACCATCACAATCATCATCCAATCCATTGCAGCGCTCATTGATCGGCTCGTTGATGCGATCGCAAGCAAAAGCGGCATTCCGGCAATTGCGTACGCCTCTCGAGCAAATGCCGAGCTGCCCCGTATTACAATTGCCCCCGCTCTCAGGATTATTCTCATCAGAGGAACCATCACAGTCGTTATCGAGACCATCGCAGAGCTCGACCGCTGGCAGACCGGGATCGCCCTGGCACTCAACGTCGAGACCATCTGCGCGACAGGCCATCTGACCCGGCACCTCACATTGCCCAACGCCCACGGTACAGGGCTGGCGTAGATTAAAGGTCTCATCGACACGGCCGTCACAATCGTTGTCGAGTGTGTCACAGCGCTCTGGAGTCGAAGGCCCTGATTCGACGGAGCATACCAGCCCGACGCCATCAGAACAGACTCTTTGACCAACCCTGCGACACTCACCAATACCAACCGAGCAACCCTCGCCGACGCCATCCACTTCGTCGATTTGGCCATCGCAGTCATCGTCGGCGTTGTTGCAAAACTCTGGGATAGGCTCAGATGAGCGGGTACACACTAACGCGCCTGCAGCACAGTTCAAGGTACCGACCAAGCAGCGCCCAAACTCGCCCGTCTCACAGGCGGCGCCGGAGCCCGGATTGCCTTCATCGGTGCGACCATCACAGTCGTCATCTTGGTTATTACACGCCTCGGGTGCTGGATCGCCCGCTTGCGCAGAACACACAACACCGACCCCCACTTCGCAGACGCGCGTTCCATTCACGCGACAGAGACCAACGCCCGCACTGCACGCCTCGCCGACACCGTCCACTTCGTCGACGTTCTCATCACAGTCGTCATCGATGCCGTTACACACTTCCTCAATCTGGTTCGCTGTTGGCACACAAGAGAGCCCACCCATGGCACAGGTCACGGTGCCCGGCCCACACCGACCCGGGCGCCCGGAGTCGCAGTCCGCCCCACCCTCGGGGTTACCCTCGTCAACGGTTCCGTCGCAGTCGTCATCGAGCGCATTACAGCTCTCGCCGTCCATGTTTGGCTCACCGGCTTCGACGCTGCAAACGACGGTTCCGTCGCCGTCCGGGTTACAGCGATTTACGCCGGACCTCTGACAGATGCCGCGACCGACATTACACTCTTCTCCAAGCCCTAAATTTTCGTCGACTGTGCCATCGCAATCATCGTCGATATCGTTACAGACCTCCACGCCGGGCTGGCCTGGCTCTGCGTTGCAAACTGCTGCACCGTCAGCACTGCAAACAAACACGCCTTCGGCGACGCATGCGCCGACCCCCAATTGGCATGCAGCCATGAGTTCGAAACCTTCATCGGGGATGCCGTCACAGTCGTTGTCAAGTCCGTCGCAGAGCTCGGCCTGAGGTTCACCTGGCTCGCCCACGCACATGGTCTCGATCTCATTCATCGCACAAACCGTCTCGCCGCCGACTCGGCAAATACCTTCGCCCACTTGGCATGGCGCATCGAGGTCAAAGGCTTCGTCTAGGCGTTCATCGCAATCGTTATCGAGACCATCGCAACGCTCTGTGTTGCCTGGGTAATTTGATGAATTACCGTCGTCACAATCGTCACAGATACCAACGCCATCACCGTCTTCATCGATGGTGCAATCAAGTTCGGGTCGACAATAAGGCATGCCATATTCTGGGCTACCTTCATCGAGGTTGCAGTAGACTCGACCATCGCGCATGAAGCCGCGATCGTCTGTATATTTGCACGTACCGCCGAGGGTAAACACCTCGTCGACTAGGCCGTCGCAATCATTATCTTTCTCGTCGCAGGCTTCATCTACGGCCTCGACACTCCCCATACAGGGTCCATTCCACAAGCCGTCCGAGCTACAGACCTGAAGACCGGTCCGACACTCGCCTTCGTCGCTGCCGCACGAGCGCGTCTCCCCAGACTCACATTCTCGAATCGTCATCGCGACATCGAGACGCAGAGCATCGGTAACAACTGCCATATCCTCGATCGGGCGGACATACATATCCCGCTGTTGACTTTGTGTGCTCACGGAGTCTCCGCATCCGCACATAGCGATCGCCATCAACGCCCAAAAGGCGTTCCTATCGGCCCGCGTCTTCATTCACAGCTCCCCACAAAAGGTCCAGCCCTCCGTATCAGAGGGACGCACGTCGCATCTCTTTCCAACTGCACTACTCCGTGTACCACAAGCAGGTACTCTGCTGCTAGCCTGGCTAGAGTGCGGTCGCGTTATTCTACAGGGAAGAGGAGCGCAACGAAAAAAAGTGTCAAAACTCACCTCAATAATTGCCGAATCCGCGCAACCAATTTACGCGGCGAGATCGGCTTAACAAGGTAGTCTTTTACCCCAAGCTGAATCGCGCGATCGATATCGATGGGAGATTTCGAACCGGTCAGAACAACCACCGGAATTGTGGCCGATGTCTCATATTTCCGAAGCAGCTCGAGTAACTGAAAACCATCCATCCGTGGCATACGCAAGTCGAGAATAATCAGATCGGGCCGCGCTCGTTTGAGTAATTTTACCGCCCCAACGCCATGTTTCGCGAGGGCCGCGCGGTAGCCCGCTCGCTGAATCACCTCACCCACCAAACGCAGCGTTTTCTCATCATCTTCGGCGATCAAGACCAGGGGGGCCTCAGACTTCTGAGGCTCATCAACACTGTGCTTAGAGGTCGTCACTTCGCCCCCGTACGTTGAGCCACGGTATCAATCAATTCTTCCACAAGGCTAAAATACGGCATCTGCGACTTCAGCGTGTCCAATAGCTCGCTCGCCTCATCATAGCGGGCGAGTTCCACTCGCACGCGCGCCAGATTAAAGCCGACATTCATGAGTGTGGGGTCGATTGCGTAAGCACGACTCCACAACATCTGGGCCGCATGTTGCCTGTCTTCCATGTACGCGTGCAATGCAGTCAAATTTAGCCCATGCGCCAGGTCCGGTAACTCATCTGGAGCTGAGTGCAGTAAACGTGCCGCCTCCTTGAGCTGTTTTTGCCGAATCATATCGGCGATGGCCGTCAAATCGAGGCGACCATCACGGGTCAGTGGCAACAATGAATCAGGTTCAGGACTCTTCCGGCTCGGACGCGGTGTGCTCGAGGTCGCGCGCGGCGGACCGATGTCGAACCCGGCCACGACGCTGCCGTCTAGACCCAAGATGGACGCAGGTGGCGCTGAATCCATTCGTTCGTAGGACGATTCTTCGGCACTCTCTTCAAGATCACCATAATCATGAGGCTGAGCCAAAAGTCCGCGTCCTGTTGAACGGACGCCGCCTTCCCGCGGGCCAACCGACCGCTCCGCTCTCATGCCGACACCGCCAAAGGATTCTTGAAGTGGGTCCATCATACGTACGCTACCCCCAGCGCTGACGGGGCCCCCTCGTACGTTTAAACTTGGTCTCAGCGATGTCGATAAGCCATCGAGCGATTCATCGAGAGAGCCGGTCACGCTCGCATCGAGTTCAAAGACCCCACCTGCTAAGTCAAGCTCGAGCTCCAGCTCTTCAATACCAAGGTCGAAGGCATCGATTTGATGGGGCGGTCGGGACGGTTGTGGCGGCGGGACAGCACCAACGTCAAATAGGTTTTCACCGCGCGTGTCCGCCATGCTGACCAGCTCCTCATCGGCGGCAGAGTCATCCCATTCCAGCTCTTGATCGTCATCGCCAAAATCAAAATCATCCCCATCGAGATGGTCTGAGAGTTCATCTCCGAGTTCATAGTCAAAGCCAGCACGATAACCACAATCCGCGTCTAAGTATTCATCCCGCACCAAATCGACGAGTGGACCACCACCCAGCATCCCTGTGAGCGCTTCGAGCTCGGACGGGTGAAGCTTATGGTCTCCGAGAAAATGATTGAGCACATGTGTTTGCTCACGCAGTGGACGACCCTCTAAGACAGCAGCCAAGACCTGCATACGGGTCATTTCTTGGTCGGTGAGGGTTGTATATCCGGGGGGTACCGGCGGTAAGTAATGCCGTATCTCTTCGAGGTCGATGTTCATATCAGTAAACGACGTCAACGCCCCCTCGAGCAGCGCTCGCTTCTCCGCCGCGCCATGACGATCGACTCGATTCGGTGTGAACTCGGCGTGGGACTCCCCGGCAAATTCGCTGATGACATCCCGGCTCAGGGTTTCACGGCTGGCCTGCCGACAAAACTCGGCGAATCTGGCCGCATCCATGGCACCTTGGCCCACGTCGCACAGATGGTTGAGCGCCCCGGCCAATCGTTCCGTCGCACCATCTCCCCGAGCACCGATGAGAAAGGTTAAACGCTGGACAATGGTATCGGTCGGTGGTTTGACCACGTCGGTAACCGCTCGGGCCAACGACATCCATGCGGGCTTGCCCACGAGGACAGGGAGTTCGTGACGAATCGCTTGCGAGAGGTCTTGCAGCCGCTTCTGATCGATTGGACCCAACGGCCGCGCCACTTCGAGCAGTTGACTGATGGCTTTTTCGAGGGGCTGATAATCGGCGAGGGCCGCACTGCTGATCGCTGCCTGAAATTCCGCCAAATCGAGCAGTTCGATATTGGCCAGAGATGGAATTGGATTGAGCACGGCGAGCTGTCGGATCAGCTTTTTGGGATCGATACCAGCAAACCTTGCATCAAAACCCAGCAAGGCATTCAGTGTTTCAATGTGCATCGGACCGATCGGTTTAGATTGGGCCGAACGCAGCAAAAGCCCAATGAGGGCGAAACCGACATAATCGAGGGCGTCTTGTTCATCATCCAACATGATCAAGCGAACGGCTAAATTATAACGTTGCTGGGGACGCAGCGCCGCGCTTAACCGTTCGGATACACCAAGAAACTTTTTGATGGTTTCGTTGAGTGGATCTTTACGTCGTGCCGGTACACCATTCGCTCGAACGACCACTCGCGCAACACGTTTAAGAACCGTGAGTTTGGGCGAACGGGCTTCGTCTTCGCGATCATAATCCCGGTTGAGAACGGCATCCATGAGGAGTGGGATGCGAGTCGCTCCACCATGTCGTTTCGCGAACTCTTCGACCGCTGCAAGCACGTGCAGGAGTTCATGGGCATCAACCTTATGAATGCCTGTGATCTCGGGAATTCGATCGCGGCCCTGACTCAAGACCTCGAGGACAGCGCGCGCCATATTTGGCGATAGCTGGTCAATTTGGGCGCTTCTACGAACGGACACTTCCATGTGATTGGCGTGGTCACTCATATCCTCTGACCAAGGTCGGGAGAGATGATCGGCAACGCTGATCATCCGGTCTCGCCAGCCTTCAGCCTGGTCCGCCCAGAGGGCTGGGTCCGGTTCCAAGAGTTCCGGGCCACCTTGCTCGATGAGTTGTCTCCGCGTAATGCTCACTCCGTTATCTTGAACCGCGCGGATATCGCGCATCACATCTGACGAGGTGAATGACTCCAACATCAGGCTATCGACACCAAGCTGCAGTGCGCGCCGGATATCGTCTCGGGACCAATGCCTCTGATAAGCGATCACGATGGCTTGCTCTCGTTCTTTGATCGCGCACGCCAAGGCGACAGCCTCACCCGATTCGCCGCTCCAATCGATGAGAACTGCTTGATATCGGTCGCTCTTCTCGAGCTGGTTTAACGCAGCCTCAAGCCCGCTCGCGCCCAAGACGCGCGTCGGTACTTCCGCATCTTCGAAGCGACGTTTGATAGACATGGTCTTCGTCCAGTCGACCGGTGCCACCAACAGCTGCATCTGTTCGTTTGCTCTGCGCCTATTCACGCCTAACGTCCGATGTCCTGATCTTGCTTTCGCACCTTTTCAGTGGGCCACAGCCAAAAGAAGGTGTCAAATCACAAAAAAGCTGAACAACAAAATTGAATTCCAACGTCCGTGTTCAACTCTTGCCGACACAACGGTTGGGGGGTGAAGATGGCTGAGCGATGACGTCACGTCGAGCAATAACTGACCAACTCAGAGCAACCGAGATGCTCGGCTTGACCCGGCTTTCTCGGACTCAGCCAAATACAAGATTGACATCGAGACACCGTACAGGCGATTAAATAAAACCTAAGGCTGGGCAAGCGGACGCCCAGGTCGTTCGTCGAACAACGCACCCAGAGGAATTGAATGAGACGACTATACTGGGACTTTTTCGGAACGCGTGCATCCGGGACCGCGGCTCATTTCTTGGTCCATCTGGATGGGTTTATCGATGAAATGGAGATCGAAGCATGCAAGACAGGCTTGAGTGATTATACGCCGGCACACAGCGCTGCCTGGTGTGACGCGCCCGAGGAAGCCTGTGAGCTGATCGTGACGCGCCTCAGACCCCATCGAGCTGAACGACATCCGACCCCGTAAGCGATATTCAATCTTTGCGAACGCCTCCACCCCGCAAGAATGCCTCGAGTGATTTCCGATTGGCATCTCTAAATGGGCCTCGAATCATCATCGGCTGAAACAAGCAGCCATGAGTGTGACCTCTTGCCTCGACAACATCCACGAGCTTAAGCCTCTCAAAACTTTGTCGGCGTAGGTCGGGCGCGAGTTGAGCATTGTGACAGTGTGTACAAGCGCGTTCGTAGAGGCTCGCTCCGTCTAGGGGGCCTAGAGTTGGATCGTGACGAGGCTGTTCACTGACGAGATATCGCGACATGTCTCGTGCGCTCGGCGCTGTAAAGCTCGGTCTGAGCAAATAGAACTCCATGCAGCGACCGATGGCCGCCATGAGGCCTTCATCCGCTTGTGCCTTAAGCGATGTGACATCGAGTGTCGGATGTGGCTGGAAGCGAGCGCTGCTTTGATGAGACGAACCATGACAATGCCGGCACGTCAAACCACTGCGGCCGAAGTTCGGGTCAGAGAGAGTCGCGGTGATTTGTTTGGCAGCCGGATCGACCTGGGAACCCGGTGCACCATTAAAGGCCGCTTGCTCCTCGTCGAGGAGCCGTAGGGGCCGTTCACACCCAAACAGCAAGACGCTGTAGAGGCTCATCGAGCACGCGACGACTGTTCGAATGGACACATCAGACATCACCGCCTCATCTCCCCCTCCTGCCCCGTAATTTATCGCATCGGAGAGTCGAGATAAACAGGGTCAAATGTTTGTTCACGACCAACTCAATGAGCTGATTTCACGTTCTCAGTTAGATGTTGTCCGCATGGATCTCTGCGCCTGTTATTTACTTGATCCATCTGCTCCCTGCCATATACTGGTGGGCGAACGGGGCAACTGCATCAAACCAGGGTGAGATGCGGTCGGAACACGCGATAAAAGAGGTGGTTTTCTTTGGGTGACGCTTATCAAATCGTTGGCGACGACGGGCAGGTGTCTGCGCATGTGGATGCCAGAAAGATTGAGCTTGCAATCGCAGCTGGGCGTTTACTTCCAACCGAGCAACTCAAGACGAGCGATGGCAGGATTGTGGAGCTGGCCGAGTTAGCGGCGTTCAGGCAGCAACTAACGGCACAGTTTGAAAGCAGTCAATCTGTCTCTGGTCAGGAAATCTGCCGCCTTATCGCTGGTTTCCTAAGCAAGTCGCGCTCGGGACATCTGCACATTGCGATGCCCGATGGTCACCGCTCGATGTGGAGCTTTGTACATGGGGCTTTGGTCAGTATTCGGCCAGCGCCTGAACCTGTGGGTGACGCGTCCCTGCCTAAACCAACGCGCATGGCAAATGCGATTGGTGAGATCATTCAAGCAACTTGTGCGGCCCAAGAGCTTGATATCCGTTATTTCGATGATGCCAAGTATTCGCCGCAATCGCCGCAAGCTCATTTGCCGCTCAGGGGCGTCTTGGAACTGAGTCTCGCCAGCGCCTTGTCCATCGAAGAAATGACGACTCGCCTCGGTGAGTTGGGAGACCTGGCTCGCGGTCAGCAACAACTGCCCGAGTATCTGCAAGCTGACCAAATCGATAGACAAATTCTGCGTGGTTGCCTGCAATACGGCGCGAGTGCCCGAGCGATCGAGGCCCTCGCTAAAGCAATGAACCAGCCACGCAGCCTCACAACCATTCGGTTGATGCGTCTATATGTGACCGGGCATTTTAGTTCTCGAGGCGCCTCAAAACGCGAGCTGCAAAAACTAAAGAGAGCACTTGAGCCACAGAACTTTTTCGAAAGACTCGACATCCCGACAACGCTTGATGAATCGAAAATCGAAGACGCCTTTACGGCGCGGCTGCGAGATCTAGGTATTGGCAACGATGCGCCCGATCACGCGGAACACAGTGAGCTCAAAGACGCCATTCGCAATCTGCTTACTGAAGCGAGGGATGTTCTCGCCGACGCAGCTCAGCGAGCGGTCTATCGGCGTGCGATGCAAACGGGTGTCGATTTCAGTGATCCGGTTGTTCGAGAACCTATGCTTCGGGAGTATTATCTCACCCAAGGCAAAGCTTTGCTCGACCGAGGCTCGTATGCCGAAGCGGAGGCTTTGCTCGAGGCTGCGGTTCGGACAAACCGTACACAACCCCGCGTGCATATCTTACTGGGATGGGCAAATTACCTGAACTCCAACGAGACGAAAGACGCGGCTGACGCGGCGCTAAACCGCGTCCGAGTGGCATTAGAGTTCGATTCCAATTCCGATGAAGCCTACCTCGCCATGGGTAAGATTTGTCGCCTCGCTGGGATGAAGGATGATGCGAAACGATATCTGACCCAAGCGACGACGCTCAATGGCGATAATAATGAAGCCTGGGCACAGCTAAGGTTGTTGAATACGCAGCGCACGGGTCGACAAAAGGTCAAGATTGATCTTGAGGTTGGCCAGGGCGTTGCGCCGATCATCATCACGGCGCTCTTCGTGCTCCTCGGACTCTATGCAGGTGCAAATCTACTCGAGGGCGGCGCCACCGAATGGCCCATGCTTGAAGACGGCAGCCAATTGCAATCCGTTAAAGGACACGGTGAGACCCCAGCTTGGCTCAAAAAAGTCCATGCGAAACGCCAGGCGGCTCAGAGCTTTGATATCCCGAAAGCAAAGCAAGTCATGGGAAACATCGAGTCTTACCTGATCCCCGATGATAAATGGTTCTGGACTCGACGTGCGGTTCTCTTTGTCATGGGTATCCTTGGGGTCGTGGCGATCGCTCGTCGACGATTGAGCGATATTCGACTGATCGAAAAGGGGTTTGGCTGGCTGCTATTGGGCACTTTATACGGGATCATCGTTGGTTTTCTGTCGCCCCTCCCAATGACACCGACCGGCCTTGGACCAGCGCTGGGTATGATGGCGTCTCACGCGTTGGCGGAACAACTGTTCTTCACCGGATTTGTGGGACTCAGCTTACTCGACCGTACACCGTCCCCGGCGGTAGCGCTTTTGATCACAGCCGCTTTGTTCGGCTTACACCAGCTCACCTTCTTCGCCACCTTGAGTTTGCCGCCGTCCGTGATGCTCACGGGCGTCTTACAGATGACTGCATTCGCCGGCGGCGCATACGCTTTCTTGATGTGGCGTACCAACGGTATTCTCGCCCCCTTACTCGCACAAATTGCAATCGTCAGCGTCATGGTCTTTCGCTGTATCCAAGCATACGGAGGCTAATGGCATCATGTCGAAGCGACTCATCCTCTGCATAGACTCGATAGGCCTCGAAGGCGACCTGCGGCAAGGTTTAGAAAAGCTCAACCCAAGCCTTGAGCTACGGACTGTTAAAGATGGTGCGGAGTGTATTCAGGAGCACGCCCGATATTGTAAAGCGGGTGCTCCCCCCCTGCTGACAGTCATACCTGAGACGATTGAACGAGTGAGTGGCAGACATGTTGCGCTCACCCTACGCACCGTGGAGAAAAAGCTGGGTGTCGGCGCGACGGCGATCATCTATCTTCGGCCGGCGGATGCGCCAACGGATGAGGCGAAGCAGTGGGGGCGGGCAGTCTCAATCAAAGAAACCACCGGAGATGATCCAAGGCGAGAAGCAACACGTCTGACCAAGGCGATCGGGAAAGTGCTGGGCCAACTCAGCAAAAGGGGTCGGTCATGATCGCGTGTACAGCCTGCGGCCACCAAGGCGAACCAAAAGCGGTGCGTCTGGCCACCTTTAAACTCGATGCATGCGTTCAATGTGGGTTCGGCCTGGGAATTGAACCCATGCCGACAGAAACACAGCCTGCGGTCAGCCTTGTCGTGGGTGAGAACCCGTCAACGGGTGAAGTCGAGCTGAGCCCGACTGCGGCGTTTACACTCGATGACCTCAATCAGCGGCCGTCCGTTCGTCAAAAGACACATCGCGTTGTTGTCGTGACCAACGACCGCCAACTGTTCGACCAAATCGATTCGGCACTTGCGGAGGCGACCGACCCCGATTGTGAATTCGCCGCTCGGGGCAATCATGCAGTGGAGCAGCTCATTTCAGCGAATGAGACGAAAACGGCGCTGATCTTGTTGATCGATACGAACAATGATGATTTTCCAGCGCTTCAACTCGGGCACACTGTGCGCGCGCTTGAGACCGCGCTCAACATGCCCCACTCGATGATATGCATGGTGGGCGAATTGACCGAAACCGAGCAAGAGGCACTGACAAATATCGATGCAAGACACGAAATCGGTCATGGGAGCGAGCAACCAAACACTCTCGCTGCGCTTGTTCGCCAACAAGCGAAGGCTTGATGACGTTTGTAAACGAAAAATTTGCTCGAGCTTTTGCCTCCAAGCGAAACAGTCTGTACACTGTTCAAGGATAGACTAGAAGGGAATACAAATGATGACACGGCTTACAGGTTTGATGAGCTCTTTAACACTGTTAGCACTCAATGCAGCCGCTTTCGCTGGCTCATCCTCAGGTGGTGGACCCGCTGGAGATGGTGGCAGCTCTGGCTCTGAACCGGCCCTTTATGCACTCATTCTTCTCTCACTTGTGCCAGCATACTTGATGGCGCAGCGTGCGCGAACTGCTCGCCCGATTCCCGTAAAGCGGGACCGCTAGACGGCAGCTCGTAAGACGACCGAACGTTCTGGATGGTGGTGTCGAAAGTACGCCCGGTAACGCAATGAAAAACCAAGCTGTAGGGTTTTCTGAGAGCCAGGTTCAGGTCGTAGCACTCGTCTGCATAGCCGTCGCATTTATGCCCGTTATACAGTGGAGTTGGACCATCTGGAATGGTTCGGTTCTGGGTGGCATCGCAACCGCACTCCTCGCGGGCCCCTTCGGATTGATCATTGGGGGCGTATCGGCCCGAAAAATTGAACACCTTGATAACAATCCAAGCGCAGCCGGTCGCACCATTTTCGGTGTGCTCATGGTGGGCGCGACTGTGACGTTGTGGTTGAATGGTGCTGATGGCGCCAGCATGCTCGTCGTTGGCACACTCTACATCTGCGCCGTATGGAGCTGGTTTCTATGGCGGTGGGGAATTCAAAAGGCAAAGTCGATGCTTTTGCCAACGGGATGTCTGCTGCTCATTTTACCCTGGGAAGCTTTTCTCAAAGCTGGATTACAACCACGATTGCAAGCCTGGACGGCAGACCTCGCCATACTCCTCCTGAAAACACTGAACTACGACGTATGGAAGTATGACGCCTACACCATCGACTCAAAACCTTACTACGTGATCGTAAATGAGACCTGTTCAGGCATCAACATGATGGTCGCGCTGCTGGTTTATATCTTAGTTTTTGGCTGGCTCGCGCAATCAAAATGGCAAACCCGTGTTGCGATGGTGACCCTGGTTTTTCCCTTGGCCATGTTGGTCAACTCTCTCCGCGTCACCTGTATTTATTTGCTCGGCTACTACGGAGGGGTTGAGTGGGCGGATGGTTTTTGGCACACCGGCAGCGCCTATCTCCTCTTTATCCCAATTTTCTTTCTCATCTTCGTGCTAAGCCGTGCATTAGACCGACGGTTTGCCACGTCGTCGAATGCTGGACACGGCTAACAGGCATAAAACAAGTAGCATCCACCAATCGCCCCAGCGAACATATAACGTGTGGTCACGCTTAAGCTTCATCCAGCCGCGAATCAGGCTGGGTTCGAATAAACCTAGGCGCTCGGTGACGTCCCCGTGCGGACTGACGATCGCCGATACGCCGGCCTGGCCAACACGGATTAACCACCTGTTTGTCTCCACTGCGCGCACGATCGCGCGATTCGTCATATGGTCGGTGATTGGCGAATAGCCGAAGCCGGCATCATTACTCGCGACCACTAAGAGCTCAGCGCCGTTTGAGACGAGGGCCCTGGCCATATCAGGATAAACAGACTCTAGACAGATCATCACACCCACGCGACCCGCCGATGTATCGAGGGGTCGAATTGACTGACCTGGAGTTAAGTGACTCTCCGCGCTCGGTACCAAGCGAACTTTTCGGTAGGCGTCCTTCGTCACCCCACCAGGCGCGATGGCGATGGCGGCGTTAAACCTCTCTCCGAGTTGATTACGTTCGATGAGGCCGGCGATCAAAGTAGAGCGGTGGTGTGAATCGGGAAAGAGACGCGACCGTAAACTCTCCGTGTTGAGGACATCTGCCCGAACGGCGGTCTCTGGCCATACCACCAAGTCGGGTTGCAGTTCATATGCGTCTTGGCTCAATTTCTCAAAGGTCTTTATCACGTCCTCCATCGCAGCAGGATCAGCATCGGCAGCGTGATATTGTGAGTTGGCGAGACCACCTTGTACACCGATGACGGAAATATCCCCGCCCTTGGACTGATCTGCTCCCGATAACCTAGATAGACCAACCCCGTATGCGATCAGGATTGCGAAGGCACCAATAACGAGGCCTCGCCGGTGTCGTTGTGGACTTAAAACGCCATGAAAAATCAGACTTTGGCACAGCGCGATGAGCGTGCTGACACCAATACCACCAATCCAGGGGCTCAACACCAGGAGGGGGCGCAGCCAATCTACGTTTGCAATGTTACCGACATAGCTGGCGGGCATACAGATTGGGCCCAGCGTCCTGAGCCACTCGCTCAAGGCCCAAATGCAAGCGACCAAGAGAACATCTTGTATGGGCCTTCGACCGTCCCAAAGAAACCGAAACAAGGCACCATAAATGAACATCTGACTCGCTGTGTACAAGCTGAAACCAAGCAGCAGAAACCAGCCGTAGTTGATGATGCCATAGATATGAATGCCGCCTAGAAAGCCGACCCATGCAGATAGGGTTGCCGCTTCCCAATAGGAACGACTACAGACGAGTGCGAAGAGCAGCGGGACATTCGCTACAAGCGAGACTTCACCAAGATAAATAAAGCCGATCCCATTGAATACACCAGCAAGGCTCGCAAGCACCCAGCGTTCACGCGCAAGCGCTCCAAACATTTTCGTTGAGTCTCTCATCGCGCTGGCAGACCGCTTTGCTCAATGGCGAGACGTCGCACATATTGAGGCAGTTTTTCAGTCGTATAGACGCCCAAATTTTCTCGAAAAATCACATGACTCAAACCGTAATGTCCGAGCCAGAGATCCGGAACAGTTGAATCACTTCTGAACATGAAAGACGGCGATTTAAGCAGCTCTTCTGCCTCGTATGGCCTCACCCGCCAATTCAACCGCCGACACATCGATTCCCAGTCTTCATGGGTATCTACGGGTTCTCCCGTACCAAACCGCGACCATAATTCATGGGCGAGACGGGTGTCTTTGGGATCGATGACCCAGCCCAACTCATGTCGATACGGAGGATGGTAAGACCGAAATAAGCCCTCGACGACCTGACCCCCTCGGAGTTCATTTGAGGCACGGCGAAACATATAGACGGTCCAGAGAGCCATCCCGGCCAAAAGCGTCCAAAACAAAGCAGGCCGGACAAAGCGTTTCACCGCGGCCATCGCTTAATTTGGCGTATCGATAGCAAGGCGAAAGCCGACACCTAGGTGAGCTGCCTCCGGCGGCATTGGGTGCCTAGATGCACATCGAGCATCACGTACCGCGCCATTCCAGCGGCCACCTCGACAGATGGCCATACGCTTGCCCGCGTAGGCAACATCCGTCGCTGTCCATTCCGACACACAGCCTGCGATGTCCATCAAGCCATAGGGACTGCGATCATTCGGATGGCTACCAACAGGCGCTAGACTCGGTAAACCCAACTGCCCTGCGGTGGAGTTACAAAATGATGCTTCCCAATTATCGCCCCAAGGGTAGATCCGACCATCGCCGCCCCTCGCAGCAATCTCCCACTCATCGGCGGTGGGTAATCGGTAGCTCACACTGTCACGCCTCGCTCTCCAACGGCAGAACATGAGCGCATCGTCACGGGTCACGCCAAACACAGGCCAATTCGGGTCCCAACTCTGGCCTGAGAACTCAGATCTGGGAATATAGAAGCTCGCGCCCAGCTGACTGAGCAAATGATCGCCGGTGAGTGGGTTCTTTGGTGCGTGTTGAAGGGCTCTTGGCAAATCGGTTCGCGCCAAGGCGTTCAGAAAACGCATATAATCTCGCATGGTCACGGGTAAGCGACTGATACCAAAGCCATCATGCATCCGCAGCTCACTCATGGTTGGCCACGCAGCGCTTGCATCAGCCCCGAGCTGTGCTCGGCCTTCGGGGACGTAGAGGAAACCATCTGGCAAGCGGTCAACCGAGGACACATCGACCTTGATGCGAACAGCTTCCGAACGACCGACCCGGAGCGAACATCGAACATCTCGACCTGTCGGACTCGTCACAGACACGATATAAGGTCCCATCGGCATGGCGTCAATCGTCAGTGGTGTCGGGCCCAAGGTATCCTTACGGATGGGCGTGAAGACTGAATCAACCTCCGTGATCCGATAGAGTTTCACCGTGAGACCGGCCGGCTCGGTCTCGATATGCAACGAGCCATTCCCAAGCAGCAGCTCAGGATGCAGATTCAGGCCGGACAATATGCGTCGACACTGGGACTGACCTGCCCGGTCGCCCAGTGCCTCGCATCGCTTGAATTCCTGGGCGGCGACTTGCCCAAGATGCCCACGCGCGGTGCTGTCGCGTGGCTCGAGAATCAATCGTGATTGAAGTGACTCATACGCTCGCGCGAAACGCTCTCGAGCCTGCTCGTCTAGCTCCCGCTGTACTTGAGCCAATCTGCGGCCCTCGCGCCGATCATCAAGACTTGCCCAGGGTGGTACTTCGGCCCGCTTCTGGTCGAGAGAGCGACGCATCTCACCTTCGCGTTCGGCGGTCTGCATGTACTGTTCGACTTGATTCTGTAAGTCCGCAGGTGATTGGTTGTTCGTCCGGTCGGCGGGCTCCGCTCGAGACTCAAGGTGACGCTGCACCGCTTGATTGAGCTCTAGAACCGAATCGTATCGCTTGGACACATCACGCTGCAGACATCGAGCACAAATGTCCTCTAAATCGATGGGGATATTCCGTTCAGGTGCACGCTGCCGAGCGAGTTGTACGGGCTGTCGAAGCATTTTCTGCAGGATCGTTGACGCCTCACGACCCGAGTAGGGCCGCCTCAGAGTCAGCATCTCGTAGAGAAGTGCACCCAGGCTGAAGACATCACTGCGTTCATCGACTAAGTGCAGCTGGCCGAGAGCCAACTCAGGCGGCATATAACCGGGCGTGCCAATGGCTTCACCCTGCCGAGTCGCCAAGCGACCTAACTCTTCTCGATGGCTCCTTACCTTCGGACCTCCAGACGCCTCCTTCTTAAGAATCTTTGCAAGCCCCCAATCCATGACGAGGACCTCACCGTACCCTCCGATCATGATGTTTGAGGGCTTCAAGTCTCGATGCACCACTGAACGACTGTGCGCGTAAGCGACTGCCATACAAATTTTCTGGAAAACCTGGAGCAGCTGCGTTCTTGTGTACTCAGCGACAATAGTTGGGTCGTCCGCCCTAAGACCTTTGAAGATATCCCGAAGGGTTTGGCCCTCCACGCGTTTCATTGTGAAATAAAGCTGTCCATCTTCCCGCTCACCCAAGTCGTAGACAGGGATGATATTTGGATGCTGTAGTTGGCCTGTGATCTGGGCCTCCTGGGCGAAACGTAACTGCCAACCGATCCGTTGGCTCTTGCCACCCAAGAGCAGCTTCATCGCGACGGTCCGCTCCATCGTATTGTCGACGGTTTCGACGATACGACCCATACCACCACGCGCAAGCTCATCGCCAAGTTGATACCGCCGAAACCCTGGCGTCATGTCCGGAAGTAAAGTTGAACGAAGGTCGTCGGCGTCCGAATCTTGACTGGGGCCAGAATCTGAGAAATCAGAGGTCACGAGCTCATCGACTTCTCCTGCCACTGTGGGCAATTCACCGATGACCGAGTTAAGTCCCTGATGACTGACAATACCGAAATCGAGCAGCACGTCTGATAAAGACCGGCCTTCGTCCTGAACTTGCGCTTTAATGCGCGCCATAACCTCATCGCTCAGTTCGTATTTTTCGCGCAACTGAGCGAAGACTTGGCTGGGGGATTCCGCATCATTCATCGAAGTCTACGCTCCGAAAGATTCGATAATTTCGAAAACTTCAGTGTCTGCGAGCACACGATTGCGACTCTTCGCAGCAGAGAGAACATACTCGGCCAGACCATCTTGCGGCTCAACCTCGTTGACCTCAAGCCAAAAGAGGACGTTGGATAAACCACTCATGTGCCCAACTTCGATGGATTGACGTTTACCGAAAAGGCCCGCAGGTACACCGCTGTAGATTCGGTCCGCGAGCCAATGGTCGCCCTTACGCTGTGCCTTGATCACGGCCGCAGCGTGGACGCCCGTAGCCGTGCGAAAGGCGTCAGCGCCCATCACCGGATAGCCATCGGGAATGGGCCAATTACAGGCGTTGCTCACCGTCTCGCACCATTCGACCAGGCTGGTTAGATCGTTGTCAATCTCGCCCATCAGTTTGAAGTTGATCAGGATCTGATCCATGGCCGCGTTGCCGACACGTTCACCGATGCCCAAGGCTGTTCCATGCACTCGGTCAGCGCCGAATTCGGCAGCAAAAATGGTGTTGCACACACCGAGACCGCGATCATTATGGCCATGCCAATCGATGCCAATATCCTCCCCAGAACCCTCTATGAGATTGCGAGTCCACCAGATGAGATTTCGAACCCCATCGGGGGTCGCGTGTCCAACCGTGTCACACAAACATAGGCGACTTGCGCCTTTCTCAATGGCATTCAAAAAGAGGGGCTGAAGTGTTTCTGGACGGCTTCTGACGGTGTCTTCCGTCACAAAGGTCACAGGCAGTCCCTCGGCGTGCGCAAATGAGATCGCTTCACCACTGAATTTGAGTAGTCGGTCGAGATCCCAATCTTCGGCGTATTGTCTGATCGGTGAAGTGCCGAGGAAGGCCATCACTTCGATGGGCCTACCGACCCGCTGGCTCACCTCAGCGATGGGACGGATATCATTGATGTGTGTTCTCGCAGCACAGCTCGGCAGAATTTTCATATCCTGCTTGACGATTTCCCGAGCGAGCGCCTCCACATCGGCGACAGCGCGCGGACCTGCGCCAGGCAAGCCCAAACTGATGTAGTCGATCCCCATAGACTCCTCGAGCTCGAGAATTCTAATTTTCGAAGCCAAATCTGGGTCGGAAATCGATGGGCCTTGAATCCCATCTCTCAACGTCTCATCGTAGAACTTTAAGTCCGGCGCTAAAGACGCACGACGCCCCTTCAGGTTCCAGTTGTAGATCAGATTTGCTTCGGCAGGCTGACCCATTACATCGCCTCCACGATGACCGCGATGCCCTGTCCACCGCCAATACAGGCACTGCCGAGTGCGTATCGACCGCCACGCCTCTTGAGCTCGTAGAGCAAGTGCATGGTGATGCGTGTACCAGACGCGCCAAGCGGGTGTCCTAAAGCGATGGCTCCGCCATTAACATTGGTGATTTCGCGCGGCAGTTCTAAGGCCTTCTCACACGCGAGGTATTGTGGTGCGAACGCTTCGTTTACTTCGACAAGGTCCATATCACCCATGCTGAGACCCGCACGCTCAAGGGCTGCTTTCGCCGCAGGAACGGGGCCGATGCCCATCACCGTTGGATCACAACCGCTGACGCCCCAATTGACGAGCCGTCCAATGGGCGCGAGGCCCTTCTTGTCTGCGTAATCCCTCGACGCGATCACCATAGCGCCAGCACCGTCACAAATGCCGCTGGCATTTCCCGCTGTCACAACGCCGTCCTTCTTGAACACGGGTCGCAACTTCGCCATCTGCTCGATGCTCGCCTCGGCTCTTGGGTGCTCATCGGTGTCGAAAACGGTTGTACCTCGCCGACTCACCAACTCAATGGGCGCAATCTCGGCGTCGAAATATCCGTTCTTCTGGGCGTGGCCCCAAGCGTGCTGACTACGGAGCGCATATTCATCACAGGCGTCTCTTGAAATCTCATACCGCTCGGCGAGATTCTCCGCGGTGATGGCCATGGGCATGCCTGTATAGGTGTCCGTCAAGCAAGACCAAAGGGAGTCTTCCATCTCCGGCGCGCGTCCAAGTGCATAGCCCGTGCGCGCGCCGCGAACGATGTGAGGTGCCTGCGACATCGATTCGGTACCGCCGACTAAGACAACTTGAGCGTCGCCGCACAGAATCTCCCGCGCACCGGCTGAGATGGACTCAAACCCTGAACCACAGAGGCGGTTGACACCAACCGCTGGAACGCGCTGCGGCAAGCCAGCTTTGAGGCCGATGTGTCGGGCGAGATAGATCGCGTCTTTTGATGTTTGCATCACGTTACCGAAGTAGACATGGTCGACATCATCCGCGTCGACACCGCTCTGGGCGAGCGCGGCCTTCGCGGCATGAACACCAAGGTCGTTGGCACTCAGCTTTTGTAGGCTGCCATTGAATGTACCGAATGCAGTCCGCTTAGCACCCAAGAAGACGATGTCCGTGCTCAGTTCTTTCGCCATGTGTGTTCTCCTTTAACGTTGAATTGATCCCGATTTACCGAATCGTTCGTTCCACTGTAATCATGTACATCAAACGCTGACGCCACAGTCTGATCTATCACGATCATAGGCCAGGTCCCAACCATTAAATTAGTCTGTTCGAGCCGGTTTATTGGTCGTTATCAACGGCTAGAAGGTAGAGGTTACGCACCCAATCGGTGCCGACCTGCGCGGTCGCGCGGGGAAACTCACTCATTGACTCAGCGAGTCGCGCTGCACGCGCGAGCAACGAGATCGCTCCATGAACACCAGAACGGGTTGTCGGCACCAGCGTCGTCGCCGTACCATTTGGTAATTTTGCGCGGTATGATTCGGCATAGCGAATATGACTGGGCATGCAGAAAAAGACAAAGCACGTGGTGGCGGCATCGTAGGCTGCTGCCGCACCGTGCGCGAACGAACGCAAGTCATGCACGCTCGCCGGCGCGAGACGGCGCTCATTGATCCGACAAGCAAAATCCATAGCAGCAGGGCGGGCCAACCCCTTAGCGAAGATGACAAAGTGCTCGTATCGTTGCAGGGGTGGCTCTATGGGCGGTCTCACGGAGAAACACTCTGCGTAGGGAACCGGAAAGCCGGTCACCGTACAACTCAATACGATGTAGGGGAGCAGTCTCATGAGATCGGGTATGGGTCGGCGCCCCAAGAGTCGCTCGAGCAAAAACACCTCATTGTCCGGGAGGTGCTCGCGCATGAGCGCTGCGATTGCGGAGCGTCCGTGGTGCGTAACCACATGGGTGCTACTGCCAACCGATAGCGCATGGCGAAATGCACAAAGCATATCGTGATGGCGGCCCTCATTGCAGAGCAGAAGCGTTCGAGCGTCCGAGGGTAATCTTGTCTCGCAATACTCAGCGGACGAGAGATGCCAGGCGGGGCGACCGTGGCGTTGATGGAGGCGTACCCATAGGTCAGCGACGGGTGACAGATAGCCTTCGGTGACGACAGCTAACGGTCCATTCAAGGCTTGCCGGATACGATGCGCACGCCAGCCAGCGATATTGGACTCCACGATATGGCAAAGCGGTGCTGGTTTGAAAGATTCACTCACTCGAAATGCCGCATAGACTGGCCATCATCGCGGTCAAGACGACGCGCTCGAGCATTGAGCCACCTCGAGCAAGACACCGCCTGTTGCTGCAGGATGCACAAAGGCCACCATCATGTTGTTGGCACCTTGACGTGGACTCTCGTCGATGAGGCGTAGGCCTGCCTCTTTATAGCTAGCCAGCACCTTCTCAATGTCTTTGACGCGCAGGCAGACATGATGAATCCCGCCCCGACGCTTCTCGAGATACTTACCGATCGGCCCCTCGCCATCGATCGGCTCCAAGAGTTCAAAATGGCTTTCACCCACCGTAAAAAAAGCCGTCCGAACCCTTTGATCTTCAACCACTTCTATGTGCTCAACGGATTGGCCAAGTAGCGTCTCGTAGACCGGGATCGCATCGGCTAAACTCGGCACCGCGATGCCAAGATGATCAATCTTCTCGATCAAATCACGGGCGGGTAGACCACCCAGGGATTTCATGGTGTCAACGGACTCGACCATTCTACCTCCAATAAAGGACCTGTGGGTCGACAACCAAGACCGACCCCATCGATAATGCTGCTCAGTCTGAGACGCGCGCCGGACTTCGCCCGAAGCCTTTGGTTAGGTCCCTCTCCTCCAACCACAGCGAACCCAGCTTTCTTAGCGGCGGTCACGATCTGACCGACGTTTTCATCATGCGCATAACCATTGCGGTAAAGCATCTGCAACCGCACCCGGACCTCATCGACGTTCACGTCGAGCTCCGAGCTTACGCAGCGGCGCGTGGAGCGTAGCTTGGTTGCAACCTTCAACCACCGCGGCACAACCTCATCGAGCCCGACCGGTTTCAAACGACGACATTTGGCAAGATTCTCCGACGCCTTCGAACGACGATAGCTCGTGATCTGAACATCGGTCTGCCGCGGCATGCCTGGGGGGGCCACCACACGATCGAGTTCGAATGTCCAGCCCTGTCCTCCAGACTCAAAGTCTTGGTCGGTCAGTGGCATCTTGAGGCCTCTAAAACCAAGCTCTGTCAGTTTTTGATGCAGTCGCTCATCCACCTCATCGTCGAGGCCGAAAACCCGAAAGTGTACACTCCGGTGCCAGGCAGCCACAGCGCTGCCAGCCTCGGCAGAGGTCTTCACACCAAACGCGATCGGCTTTGCGCCGAGAGCCTCCAGGGCATCATGCCAACGAGAGGGTATGGAACTGGGAATTTTTGCCGCATCGCGTGCATCAAATCGTGCTTGGCGCTCAGCAGCGGTGAGTGTTTTTGACGCCGACTTCCTCGCAACTGTTGTGCGCGGTGCTTGCACGCTCGTCTGCTCACAGGCGGCGAGCGTGGCTACGAGCACGCCGGCGATTAAGCACCGCATCTCGCTAAGCCATCAACGCAAGAAGCCGCTCGAGCAGCGTGCGCGTGGCGACCGCATCACCGAGCGCCGTGTGCCGCAACTCGTCTGGTGGCGCAATATCAAAATGGGCGAAGGCTGCGTCAGAACCGACCACGTTTGCTGGCAATTTACCCACAGCGATCAGACTCCACATCAATGTATGCGTATCCAGCGTCCGATGGGAAAAACACGGTGGCAGGTTCCGCCCCGCCATCGTATAGAGGCGCCGCATGAACGCGAGGTCAAAGGCCACGTTGTGACCACAAACCATGGGCCGACCATCAGGGTGAACCCGACTCAGATAAGCGTCGATGGCATCGCATGCCGCACTGGGCGAGATACCATCTCGCGCAACTTTCTCCGGATCGAGCCGATTGACTGCGAGGGCTCGGGGGTCGGCGTTAATCGTCTCCTCGGCAATGGTCAGGTCTAGCTGAAACTTTCCGTCACCGCTCACGAGGCCGATTGTCATTAAACTATGATGGAGCGGATCGAGTCCGCCCGTCTCGGTGTCAAGAACCACAACGTTTTCTAGATATCTCATGCAACGGACTATGCCAAACAAGGACGTCGATCGAAAGGCTTGACTTAGTCATGGACCGAGAAGCGCCCACATCGATTGAGCGCGCGAGTTTGAGGCGAC
Organism: Bradymonadia bacterium; assembly: GCA_049889275.1. Classification (GTDB taxonomy): domain Bacteria; phylum Myxococcota_A; class Bradymonadia; order UBA7976; family UBA1532; genus UBA1532. The sequence goes on from JBMHDS010000105.1 coordinate 68,115, forward strand.
CGTCTCCGCCTTGTCATTTGTTGCGTTGACTCGCGCCCCGAGAGCCATTAGACCGGGAGATATGACGCATATACTCTTGATCGATGACGAACCCGCCATCACCGAAAGTCTCGCCTATGCCTTTAGCAAGGTCGGCATGACGAGCGAGAGCGCTAACAGCCTTGGGCAAGCAACGGAGCGCCTCAACGCATCAGCGTTTGACCTGATCATCCTCGACCTCATGTTACCGGATGGAAACGGCTTAGATTGGCTGAGAGCAGTGAGAGCCGAGTCGGATATTCCCGTGATCATTCTGTCGAGTCATGATGAAACGGTCGACCAGGTGGTTGGTCTTGAGGTCGGCGCTGACGATTATGTTGGAAAACCTTTCTCGCCGCGAGCGGTGATCGCACGTGTGAGAGCCGTGTTGCGTCGAACCCATAAGGTTGTACACGACCCGAGCGCGGGCGTGCGCGTGGATCTTGAGCGACGCCAAGTCTACGTCGATGACATCCCCATCGCCGTGTCGCGCACAGAGTTCGACCTGCTCGACCTATTTATGGCAAATCCAGGTCGTGTCTTGGCGCGCGAGGAGATTCTTAAGGGGGTTTGGGGACCCGAGGTATCGGTCACGGAACGTACGGTCGACGTTCATATCAAATCGCTGCGTAAGAAATTGGTTGATGCCGGTCTTGATGAGGCGTTGATCGAGACGGTACGCGGCGTCGGCTATCGATTGGCCGAGTCTTAGTTCGATGTTAACCCGAGAGTTCATTCTATTGCTCGGTGGTCTTGTGGGCCTCATCGGCATCGCGTTTATCGGGAGCCGACTCGTACGCGCCTTTAACCATGGCTTCTCGATTCGATTACAGCTCTTCATCGCAATCTGGACGACATCGATGGTCGCGACCGGCATTATCGGTGCATGGGTGATCGACCGATTACAAGTTCGCGCAGCTGAGTTAGCGCTGAGCGAAGATACTGCGGTGGGGGTGGTTTTAGAGATCGTCCGTGAGTTTGGACCTAAAATCGCGTTGCTGACAACCTTGCTCGCGCTGGGCGCAGCGAGCGCGGCGTACTTCTTCGGGCGAGCGGTCGCTGAACCAATCGAACGATTGACTCAAGCCGCTGACGCCATCGCGAAAGGGAACCGGCAGGCTGCGCTGCCGACGCCATCGGGACGCGAGGTGAGGCAACTGACTGCGGCCTTTGACAGCATGAGGCGCGCGTTAGAGGACAAGCATCACATCGAACAATTTGTCGCCGACCTCTCACATGAGTTGAAGAATCCTGTTTCCGCGATTCGCGCGGCAACGGAGGTCTTGGTGGAGGGCGCCGGTGATGAACGACCATCACGGGAGCGATTTCTTGGCCGGATCGACGAAGCATCCCGGCGGCTGGAGATATTGATCGATGACCTCCTCTCGCTCGCTCGGCTCGAGGCCGGTAGCATCGAACCGGAAAGAACGCTGCACGCGCTCGACCGACTCGTCGATCAGGCGATAGCAAGCATGATATCTGAAACGGAGACCAAGGGCTTGACGGTGGAACACCATGTATCCGGCATACGCGTGCGCGGTGACGGCCACTGGATACAACGCGCCATTGAAAATTTACTCGCCAACGCGATTCGCTACAGTCCAATGGATAGTCAAATCACAATCTCTCTGCGCGTTGAGGCGACCCATGCTTGGATCCAAGTCCAGGATGAAGGCCCGGGGGTCGCAGAGGAGCAGCGTGAGAGAATCTTCGAACGCTTCGTAACCGACCGAATCGACTCAAGACAAACTGGACTCGGATTGGCGATTGTTCGAAGTGTGGCAGAATTACATGGCGGTAGTGCACGCTATGTAACGAACGACTCCGCATGCGGCTGCTTCGAGTTCAGTCTGAACCATAGCTGAGCACAGCGGCGTTGTGCTCAATCCTTGTTCACTGGAGCTGGCTCTACGTCTTCGGCGGTGGGCGCCTCGGTTGCGTTTACGGTGCGGAGTAACGCCTCCAAGTCCTCAGCGCGCTCCACCAATGTCAGCAATGCGTGAAATTGCCTTCGGTCGACGAGTCTTGGGTAGAGCGCCTTCAGGGCCTCGACACGATCCGCGCTGCCCTCGATCAGCGTGACAAGTCCTCGGGCGTCATCCATCTTTAAGTAGTGGCTCTGCAAAGCGACCGAGAGCACAAGAAGGCGCCGTTTCGATGACCCCATAGCGCGCATGCTGTTCTCGATCTTGATCACGTCTGCCCGGGAGGCGGGTTGCCTATGTTTCGCGGACACGTGACAGCGCTCAAGGTAGCCGGAAATCAGTTTATCCAAACCGGAGATCAACTGTTGACGCACCGCCACATCAGCAACACCTGAATGCAATTTCTTTAGTTGGTCGACCTGTTCGGTCAGCTTGAGTGTCGGCAGGCGACTCTTCTGGCCAAAGGCTTGGTGAGCCGCCAACAAGGCGATGAGGAGACTCAGAGCCGAGATCGTCTTATTCATCAATCTCTCCGTTTTTCAGCCCATCCAGGCCATTAATTGCTTATGATGCATAGCAGAGTCAGCAGGGTCATTCAAAATGACTGATGACATACTCATCGCATCGGGTTGGAGACGGGATGACAAAGCCAAGTGAAATCTTTCGGAGCGACCTGCTCAAAGGTCAAAACATCATCGTCACCGGCGGGGGCTCAGGCATCGGGCTTGAGATCGTTCGTGAATGTCATCGCTTAGGGGCGCGGCTCGCGATCGGGGCGAGAAAAGTTGAGCGACTTGAGGCGACGCATACGGAAATCACAGCAGCTGGTGGTGACATTTACGCGTCCGCATTGGACATAAGAGACCCTGATGCCGTCGAAGCATGGGTGTCCGAGGTCGCCGAGCGTTGGGGCGGACGCATCGACGTATTGGTGAATAATGCGGGTGGTCAATTTCCATCGCCCGCAGCAGCCATTAAACCGAAAGGTTGGCGCGCGGTCATCGACACAAACCTCAATGGCACGTGGTTTGTCAGCCAAGCCGTCGGTCAACGCATGATCAAGGCAAACCAAGGTAAGATTATCAATATAGTCGCCAATATGTGGCGAGGTTTCCCAGGAATGGCGCATACAGGTGCAGCACGCGCAGGCGTCGTCAATCTGACCAAGACCCTGGCCCTGGAGTGGGCAAAACATAACATCCTTGTGAACGCTGTTGCGCCCGGCGTCATCCGCTCTAGTGGTCTCGACACATATCCTGATTTTGTCCGTGAATCTATCGAGACCGAAGTGCCGAAACATATTCCGCTAAAGCGGCTTGGCACGATGGATGACGTGGTCTGGTCTGTGGCCTTTTTGGCCAGCAAAGCAGGTGACTATATGACGGGCGAGACGATCTGCGTGGATGGGGGCCAGGCGCACTGGGGTACGGTCTTTCAGGTATAAAAGGGGTGGGCGTAGGTTATGCTGCTAATCAGAGTTTGTCCGTCGACCAAAAAGGAAGGCGTGCCGCCCATGAACGGACTCCATAAACGGCACGTCGGGCGACTCACAAGACGCGTCAGAAATCCTATCATGTTGATGGTGCTGCTGCTGTCCACGTGGGCGTGTGACGACCGCTCAAGCACAGTGGAAGATACGCCAGCGCCCGATTGCGAAACGTCTGTCTGTTCACCGGCTACGGATATGGAGATGGCGGAGCTCGACGCCTATCAGGGCGAGTCGAGTGATGGTGGAGGTGCCCGTCTTTTAGACATCGGCATCACAGACGCCGCCACAGACATGCCGGATGCCATGGTCGAGGCTCCAATTGAACCAGCCGAGGTGTGTCGCGCGGTTGAAGGCGGACCATTAGACTTGCGACTGAGCAATGCAACGCTCGTTGGGCAAATGTCCGCCGGCGCGCCCCTTTCCACCGATGAGTTCTGGGTTGGAGACTTAGATGGCGCGCCCGATGCTCAGGGAGAACTACTGGTTGTCCGAGGTGGGCGCGTCGAAGCGCTGACGCTGGTTGGACGGCCCATCTGGCGTACGACCCAACTCAACGCCGTCAGTATCGATCAGGTCAGAGACATGAACGGCGATGGGCGTCTCGAGGTGGTGGTCATGACCCGTCGCAGCGCTGTCCTGCTCGACGCACTCACCGGTGCCATCAGGTGGAGACTGCCCAACGACGCGTTCGACACCGAGGTACCAGTCCGGCTGAGTCAATTGATCATCGCTGACCTCACTGGTGATCAAATCGATGACCTGTATGTCACCGATGGCGGGTGTAATGACGAAGGCAGCGGACGCGGTGCGGCCTTCTCATTTGCGGATGGCTTTGATGGCGCCAGAATCAATGTGGTCAGCGGGCCAAGGGTGAACGGCCGCTGCGGCCGGTGGCAAAGCATCGGCGATTTAACGGGCGATGGCTTACGCGAACTGGTGATCACGGATGGTCGTGGAATCAATGGGTTCGACCCACGCACAGGTGAGCGCATTGTCTGCGGCACCCGTCCCGATGCGCCTCCGAATGGTCCGCTTCCGCACCTGCAGACGCCGGATGGTACTTTTATCGTGTTCCTGCCCGACCGCATCGTGGCTCAGCGTGTCATCCCCAACGACGGCGCGGATGACACATGCATCGCGCCGTTCTTGTTCTCAACAATCTTTGAGACGCCTCCGGTGCACGAGCTGAGAGCCCAGGGCAGTCATGTGGTGTCTGTTCCGGCCGTTGGACCTACCGCCATCATGACAACGACACGTCTCGACGCGGATGCAAACTGGGCTGTCACCCTGTTGGGTCGCGACGGCCGAATAAACCTGAGCGACGGGGCGGTCTTGCTTGGCGCGTACACGTCGGACAATGGGCTGACACATGCACTGATCAGAGTCGGCACCCTGAGGGAATTACAGGGCGGAGACGGCGTATGTCGATTGCTCACTATCAATGGCGATGGAGAGCTGACAAATGAAGAGATACTCGGTGGTTGCGAACCACTTTATGACCCTCACCCTACAAATCGGTCGGCGAATCTAAGGTCACTGAAGACCACGGTCGCCGACGGGCTGACCGTGCCCATCGTCCGCCTATATGATGCCAACGCCATCGTCGACCAACCCACATCGATCTTGCAGGCGGCACCACGCGGATTGAGTTATCGCGATCAACGCGGTGTCTCCGCCCTCAAAGTCGTCGATGGCGTCGCACAAGATGGCGTGCAGACGATCAAATTGGTGTACGCGAGCACCGATGGCCGACTCGGCGTGCTCGACGACCAATACAACTTAACGCGGAGCAGCCCATTCGACGGTGGACCGGCACTCTATCAGGCCTCGGGGCTTGGTCGAGTGGCCGCGACGACGACATCACCGCCCGGATTCCTCACGCTGAGCAGTTCTGGAGCGCTGTCTGGCTTTACCTTCACTAGAAATCGATTCGAGCGCACCTGGGTCCGTCAAATCGGTCAACCGAAGAGGGGCGCGCATGGGCTACAGGTCGTGAATCATGGAGAGAACGATACCGTCGTGGTGAGAAATCCATCACTCGATGATGACACGGTCTCTGGGTTGGATCCGGTGACAGGTGTGACTCTGTGGAGCGACTCCAGCGAAGCTCAGGGGCTTCAAACTATGCGTGTGCATCGCTCGAGCTTTAGAGAAGCAGCGCAACGCGCCTTGACGATTCGCTATGATCGGCTGCGAGTCGGCGCGTCGCTGGCGCTCGATGCGTCTTGCGATATCCAGAATATCAGCGGTGACCTCGATCTCGATCCCGATCCACGATGTCCGAACGCCCCGATATTGCCTCGGGTTGTGACGGCGCTCGATTCACAAACAGGCGCTTGCGTTTGGCAGACGGCGCTCCAGGCGACGCAAAGCTGCAGTGGTCCATCCGCCCAGACCCTCAGTCTATCTAGCCAGAATGTCTTTGTGACCGAATCCACAGGTCTCGTCTCACTGGATATCGATACAGGGCGACTCGTCGAACGAGTGGATCTCGGGCAGCTAGAAGGCAGTACCACCGGTCGAGGTGGTGGTGTGGTTCTATCTGGAGCAGATGACGCGCTCTATCGAATAGGCGGTAACGGGCCGCCTGAACGCAGAACATCCACGCTTGAATTGGTGTGGAGAGCCGAGCCTATCGCTGGCCTCAGAGCACAATCGTGGATTCGTCGTATTGGGCTTCTCGTCGGCGATTCACTCTGGATGTCACCCGGCGCAGGCTGGCCAATTTATGCCTATAATACTGCGACCGGTGCGCTTACGTCCCGTTTTGGGCTATTGGATGGCCAAGGCATTCCGAACCCAGAACCCGCGGCCATTTACGGCGATGTTCAAGGCATGACGCGGATACAGAACATCGATGGAGAGAACAACCCGGGTGTTCTGATCACCACCGACGACGGCATACTCTACGCTGTGAGAGATGATCTGACAGTCGCTTGGTCAAAGCAGTACGACTCATCCATTGGCAACCCCTTAATCCTATCGAATCAAAGTGACGCGCCACTCCGCTTAGCCATCCCAACAGGCCGCGGGTACATCGACGTGCTGGGCCCCGCTGGACCGACCCCACCATCGCTTGTCTGGGATCTAGAATGTCCCTTGAGTGAAGTTTGCGATGAGGCACAAGACATCGACATCGGCGACAACGAGAAAACTGTTTGTGGCCGCTGGTCCCCCGTCATTGGCGTCGATGGCTACCGGTATCGCCTGATCGGCACAGGCTCGGTCCCGCTTACGGAATGGGAGGATGTTGGTCTCGACACGCAGTTTACCAGAGTCATCGACACGCTGCGGTTTGGCGCTCAATATCGAATTCAAGTCAAGAGTTACGTCATGGGTGCATCGGGGGTCTTAGAGTCTACCCCTGCCGCGAGTGATGGCGTCAAACTGATCAATAGAGAAGCCCCCACTGCAACCGTGCGAGTCAGCGCCGCTGAACTTGATTCCACAGCCCCGATACGGGCCACATTCGAGCTGACGGCACTTGATGATGACACGCTCGTTGGATGGCGCTTTGACATTGTGTCAGCGGAGAACGGTGAACATATCGTACGCCTTGGTGGCGGGCCCTTGGACCAACCTGAGTTTGCATTCACGCTGGATTGGTTTGGAATTGACCAATTTGGTCGCACCGTCATGCCCGGCTTATACCGTGCAGAGTTCAGCGTGTATGACCGCAGCGGTAACGAGGGCTCCGTCTCCAGTGCGATTCTAGAGATTTGTGAAGGAGTGTGTCCATGACATCAGACCTAAAGAAAATGGGGCCTATTGAGATTCGCCCGACCGATGAGCCGATGAGCATTGATAAGGCGCGTGCATTGTGTGAACGCTTATCCAGCCACTGGTCAGTGACGGAAAATGGTCGACTCAAGGCGTCATTCCCGTTTCCAGACTTCGCTCGGGCGCTTGCCTTCTTGAATCGGGTCGGCGTCGTCGCAGAGCGCCATAACCACCACCCCGACTGTTATCTATCCTGGGGTCGGCTCGAGCTGGTCGTATGGACCCATGATATCGGAGGCCTACATCTCGCCGATTTCAGTCTGGCAGCTCAGGTCGACTCAATGGCCGAACAGGACATATGAACACCGTGCAAGTTGGTTTTGAACCACGCGAGCAGCTGCATTTCTAGACCTGGGGGCCCGTCGAACCCAAGGGTCAAACCAGCGGGAAAGCCAACATGCCCCCCAAGTGATAGACGCTTATAGTCCACATTCGGATGGGGCAGATAGGCGTCAACCGAGCCGATTGGAATCATCGGGTCATCTGTGGTCGCGACCACAAGACAAGGCACACGCAGGCCCCCGAGACGCGCGCCCACCGATACCGTCTTATAATAATCGTGAGCGTCCGCGAATCCGAATCGAGGCGCCACAATCTCGTTATCCCATCGCTCGATCGAACGAATCCTGCTCAACCGCCCCATGGGCAATGCACAGGATATGCCCTGCTGACGCCGCTGGGCATGCACATGCCGAATGGTCTGTTTCAGCCCCTTCAAGCAATGGCGCCGATAAGGGTTGAATAATGGCTGGTCAAAAGCGCGCTGACATGCCCGTAACGAGAGCGGCGGACACACGGCGGCCACCGCATCGAACTGGGTGCTCATCTCATCGATTGCCGCGCACAAAGCGATATGTCCGCCGAGGGAAAAACCAACCACGAAACGATTTTCAAAAGCTTGGATGGCAGGATCTGCGAGGGCGGCTCGAAGATCGTTGGTATAGCCCGCGTGATAGAAATCCGCTGAGCGACCATCAGCACCTTGGAGCGCCAGAGCCAAGACACTGATTCCCTTTTGCAGACACACATGGGCCATACGCTGAACGTATCCCGAATCAGGCGTCGCGCCCAAACCGTGAATGACGATGGCCAAAGTACGCGCACCCTCCACCGAGTAAAACCGCCCGGCCCCTTCAATGCCTTGAAATTCGCCCTCGTCAATTCGATGGGACCAAGCTCGACCAATCGAATCAAGCTCAAGCGGTCGCGAACCGAATAGGTGTGGCCAAACCGTCCAAAAATGACCCTTAACCCGGTTAAGCCAATCGCTCATCTCAGCCAACCACCGATGGTATAAAAAGGCCCTCTCGCGTCGAGAACGCGCCGCCGTCGGAACCGGATGACTGCCGCTGTTCTAAAGAAAGCGCTCTCGAACTGGAAAAATTCACACCCACACCCTTTACGTCGCCGACTCAGATGATATCTATGGATGCTCAAAGAGGAGAATATTTGCATGAGCAGTCACAAGCTTCAAGATATGTTCATCGGCATCGCCGGTTTGATTGGCGCGGGCAAAACAACCCTCGCCACAGCGCTTGGCCAACATCTTAACCTGCCGGTCTATTACGAACCCGTACAAGACAATGAATATCTTGCTGATTTTTACCGCGATACAAAGAAGTATGCGTTCGCAACGCAAATCTATCTACTGAATCGACGTTTTCAGCAGCACCAAGAGGTCATCTGGCGTGGCGGTGGTGGCGTACAGGACCGGACCATCTACGAAGATGCAGTATTCGCCAAGACGTTAGTCAACCAGGGGCTTATGGACGAACGAGATTACAGGACGTACCTGCAACTGTTTCGGAATATGAGCAACTTCATGTGTCGACCGAACGTGATCGTATACCTCGACTTGAGCCCAGAGTCATCGATGGCGCGTATCAAGCAGCGGGCGCGAAATGTAGAAGATGGCATTCCGTTAGAGTACCTCATTGAGCTGCGCAACGAGTACGAGGCCTTCATCGATGACATCTCGCGCACGGTACCCGTCATTCGAGTGGAATGGGAACAATACAGGAGCGTCGAAGAGATGGCAGAGGTCATCGAGCGCGAATACTTCAATCAGAGTTTCTTGCGCCGCGCGGAGTGGCGACCAAGCGCCACGTAGACGATGGGCGACCAAGACTCCCGCGCAGGACAGAGCTACGCGACCAAGGCGATCGCTGACTATTGCGACCGAACGCATGTGCCGAGAGATTCAGGCCTGTTGCGCGCATTCAATGGGCCTCAAACCCATGCTTTACCCGACATTATGGTGGGTTTATCAGAAGCACGTTTTTTGGAACTTTTGGTGATGCTTACTCAGCCTAAAAAGGTGGTGGAAGTAGGTACACTCGCAGGCTTTTCCGCGCTCGCCATGGCCCGCGCGCTGCCATCCGAAGGACGTATTTGGACGATTGAAAACGATCCAAAGCATGCCTCGGTCGCACGCGCGAACATCAAAGCAGCCGGCTATGCCGATCGAGTAGAGGTGGTCTTGGGTGACGCCGAATCAGCGCTGTCTCAAATTGAAGTTCACGGCCCATTCGACCTGGTTTTTCTCGATGCGGACAAAGAGCGCTACGATATCTATCAATCATGGGCGACGGGGCATCTGCGGACCGGTGGTTTGCTCCTCGCTGATAACGCGTATTATTTTGGTCATCTCCTCGACCAAAACGAAGATGCAGCGGCAGTACGAAGGATGCATGAACAAACGGCCGCAAGCTTTGACTCGGTGTGTTTGCCCACGCCGGATGGCTTGGTCTTAGGCATCAAGCGATAGCCGAGCGTTCAGTCCGTTTCCCCCTTCGAGTAACGGCGTTGGCCAGCGATGTAAGTCGCATCCACGCCGATATGGTCATGCTGGAACAGCAACGCGTCAAAAATATGCGCTTGGCTCCGATGCTGCTCAGGCACGTGTATCGCGACAAGGTCTGCAAAAAAGCCGGTCTCCACAGCGCCGGACTGTTCCGATAGGCCGAGGACCTGAGCACCACCACGGCAGGCCGACCACAAGAGCTCTTCCGGCGATGTCTGGCTTCCTGTGATCACGGCAGTGTCATATGCACTTGCAGCCACGCGACGAAGTGAGAACGTCCGGCCTGCGCCCACGTCACTCCCTAATCCCCACTCGATCTCGCGGGCTTTCACATGCCGGAGAGGCATCTGACCGCTGCCGAGAAAGAAGTTACTGTCGGGACAGTGGCTGAGGCTGCATCCTTCAGACTTAAACATGTCCCACTCGTGGTCAGAGAGGTGTACGCAGTGGGCGAGGATGGACCGACCGTCGAGCAATCCAAAACGCCGATACACATCGAGGTAGGAGTGTGCTTCTGGATACATATCTGCCACCGCTTCGATTTCAGCACGGTTCTCAGACAGGTGGGTCTGCATGGGTAACTGAAACTCTTTTGCCAGTTCACCAGCCGCCGACATTAAAGCCCTCGAACAAGACAAGGCGAAGCGTGGTGTGACACAGAACTGGAGTCGACCGTTGTCAAACCCATGCCACTTCTCGATGAGCTCTCTAGATGCGTCCATGGCGGTTTGAACATCGACGAGGACCTCGGCTGGGGCCATTTGATCCATTAACGTCAGGCCGATGAGGCCCCTCATGCCCAACGCTGCGAAGGTCTCAAAAATAATGTCCGTCGCCCCCGGGTCACTGCTGCTGTAAACCGACGCTGCGACGGTGCCATGTGACAGCATCGCTTGGCAGAACTCAGCCGCAACGGTCTTCGCATATGCACGCTCCCTAAACCGCGCTTCTTCCGGAAAGATGGTTTGATCAAGCCAGTCCAGCAATGGCCCCGATGCACGACCGAGGACACGGGTTTGCGGAAAGTGTACGTGCGTGTCGACAAAGCCAGGCATCCATACAGCGCCGGGCCGAGTCACCGGAATCGCGCAATTGTCAGGCGCAATACTGAAAGACTCGATACGACCAGATGACCCAACGGTGACGAGCGCATCGGGAACGTACTCGAAGGTTGGCGTGTCTAGTGAGGGCCTCAACACAGCGCCGCGCAGTTGAGACAGTATTTTTGGTAATTGGTTTGGCACGTAAAGTTTCCCAAGCGAATACAATCCCTGTATGGTGTACCGTAGGATTGTCGGGGTCCAGAAAAGCGTGTCGGTTCAAGCAATTTTTTGTCACACCTGCTCACGAGAACGGGGCCACAGACACAATAGGAGTACGATTTAATCGTGTGGTGGATTTGCCCAGAGTGTCGCTCGCTTTATAGAGAGAAGATCGACACATGCGAACGCGACGGCATGCAGGTCGTAGAGGTCAATGCGCAGGGGGGACGCGCGCGATATCCACTGCTCGAACGCGTCATTGAAAATCGCTATGAGCTCATCGGTGGTTTGGGTCAGGGTGGCCTCGGCACGGTGTACCTCGCCCGCCACCTCAAACTCGACCAACTGTTTGCGCTCAAGTTTCTAGACCTTGAGAACGTGGGCATCGATGTCGATAAGGGGACCGTCAAAGAGTATCAGAACGACTTTATCAAAGAGGCGCGAATCGCAGCCTTCATCAGGCATGATTCGGTGGTCAAAGTCAGTGACTTTGGCGAATACGAGAAGTTGCCGTATCTCGTTATGGACTACGTGCCCGGGCCTTCCTTACTCGGCATGATCACCGAGCGTAGGCGATTCACCATGCCCGAGGCCGTGAATATCGCACGGCGAATTGGCGAAGCGCTCAACGCTTTCCACGAGCGCAAGCTCGTCCATCGAGACTTGAAACCCGCCAACGTCATTATGGACCCGCGGGGTAACGGACAACTCACGCTCGTGGATCTTGGTCTTGTCAAAGACGTAAGTGGGCCTGCCGGACGGCTCTCGACACACCCGATGGCGCTCCGGGGAACGCCTGGCTACTTGGCCCCAGAGCAAGTGCCGTCGTGGGTATTGTCGGGCCAAGGCATCGAGTTACCTGGCGCAAAGAAGGTGGTCGACGCTCGAGCCGACATCTACGCGCTCGGCGTCATTTTCTACGAGATGCTCGCCGGCGTTTCACCGTATCCGGACGGCTCGAACACATCGATTATTGTGTATGCATGCACCAAGCCACCGCTCCCCCTCTCCGGCGTGAATCCACCGGTGCGCGTGACCGCTGGCTTGGAGGCGCTGATCTATCGATGCATGTCTCGAAACCCAGACGACCGACCCGAGGACGCGGCGGCTTTCATTCGGGAACTCGATGCGTTGAATGCAGCACCGATCGATAAGAAGTCTTGGCCTGTCATCCTGCCGGACTCGCCCAATGCGCCGCAACCGATCTCCCAGGGTCCTCGCCATAGCGCGCCGATTCATACGGCGTTTACGGACCCGAGGTCACGGCGCTCAGATGGTTTCAATTCGACGTCAGCCGTGACACAGGCGGTGGACATCATCGATGATGGTATGGGCCAGCATGATGCCTTCGGTGGGACTGAAGATGCGACCATGGAGTTTGGTCCAGATGAATCATTAGATAGTCTGCTCGATGCCGGTGGCCACCTCAACGAGACGCACACTTTCGATGGCAGCGCGGACTTTATGGTGACGCGCATCGACACCCTCAATCCAGATGGTTCACTGGGGTCATTGAACCAGCACAGCAGGCCCGCAGACACATCTGGAAAGGCCGGCGGACAAAAGTGGCTTTTGGTGGCACTCCCCCTCGTCGCGGTATTAGCAGGTGCCGTCGTCTGGTCTGTTAGAACGGCTGCTCAGGGGCCTTCAGATGCGCCAAAATCAACAATGAGCCAGTCACAACAGGGGCCCGGACCGCGGATTAAAATTGAAAAGACCAGAGTGGCACCTGCGGTCAAGACGAACGGTGCGCCAATGGCACAACCCATTTTGCCCGCAACAGACGTCAAGGCATCACCTCGGACTTCGGTGCCCAGTGCGAACACGTCAGCGTCTAAGGCCGCTGGACAACCAGCGAAGGCGATGCCCTCCCCCCCTGCTCCAATCAAGCCAGTCAAGGTGGCGCCGCAACAACAAACACCGACTCAGCCACCAGCACGCGCAGATGACACGCAGCGCACCAAACGAACCCGGCCCAGGCGCAAAGCACAACCGTCTCAACCAAACCGTGCTTCAACACCACGAGAACGGCAAAAGAAAACAAGAGACAAGGGGAAAGGCCCCAAGTCGGCTACTCTGAGCGCACCAGCTCTAAACGCGCTCTTTCAGCGCGGCAACAGCGCGGTGGCCGCCGGCCGTTACGGCGAATGCGTAAAGGCCTTTGAACGTTGGATACGCTCAGCCGGACGCAAACACCCGGATTACAGCACGGCCCTCGGCCGCCTCATTCATTGCAAGACCAGCGCTGGTAAGTGAATTAAGCAAAGCTGACTTTACGTTTTGCTGCCTTCGGGTTATTGATCGATCAAGAGTCACACTGCCGGAATCGCACTTGAGAATTCTCGCTATCATTTTGGTCTGCTCGACCGTGGCCACCGCTCAGGCGAACGACGACGCAGAGCTCAAGCTGCGCTTGAATCAGATCGCACAGGCCGCGACCCAAGCAGAAGATGAACATGGCGTCGATGTCGCCATCGCGATTTACGAGGAGGCGCTGCTCGAACCGGATAACCAAGACTACGGCGCATTGCACTTACGGCTCGGTCAACTGCAGAAGAAGAAAGGCAACATGACCGCGGCGGCCTACCACTTTGGT
>JBMHDS010000106.1:0-84824 GCA_049889275.1 Bradymonadia bacterium
CACTCACTCTGACTTGGGACGTGCATCGATTCGGGCTACATCATTTGCTGGCACCCATCCGCCCTGCCCATTAGGTAATGTGACTTGTCGCCAATTTCTGTCTTTGCCGCCAAGACGAACCTTCACAGCCATACAGATGTCTGCCTGCTTCGCATACTGGTCGCCCGGTCCTCGATGCGCGCTGGTGTCTGAGAGGATAACGCCGTATTGAGCATCGTCGATAATGTAGCTGCGAGATAGCAACAATCCACCAGAACACACGCTCAATAATCCCGACACGATGAGCAGAAGACTCAGGGCTGCGCGCCGATCATGCCGCTGACGAATCAACAGCCATGATGCGAAGAACAGCAACCATGAAACCGCAAAGATAACGCGGATCGGGTCGAGCGGAAGGGATGCGAGCAATCCGGTGCCAAGGTCATCTGTGCCCGGCAAAATCAACTTAGCCGTGCGAGATTGAGCAAGAGCTTTCTCCACAACGCTGTCTTTAAGCCGCGCCAGGTTATGCTTTGCGCTGGGATGGCCGGCGTCAAGCCACAGCGCAGTCTCGAGCGCATGAGCAGCGTGCCCGAGACGGCCGGCATGTGCTTCGGATGTGCCCAGGTTAAACCATAGGTCTGCGTTTTGGGGATACGCTTCCGTGAGCCCCCGGTACTGTGCAGCCGCCGTACCGAACTTACCTGCCCAAAAAGCTTCCCGAGCAGCTTCAGGCTGAGCGTGTGCGTGCTGTAACTGAGCGAGGCTGAGCATGAGGAGCAAGCATAGTGAATCAACTCTCATACGAGGCACCTCTCGACATGACCGATGAGCTCACTCGCTTGTTCTGCGGTGCGCTTAAGGTCACTGGCGTCGCCGGCACGGGCAAAGCGAGCAAACTCAATTGATTCGATCTGCTCGGTCATTTGACGAGCCACAGTACTCGTGACACCGGCTTTCACCAGTGCTGCGGCGACTTGGTCATAGGTCTTGCCTTTTGCATTGATCGCCAACCGCGTTGCCAAATATTCGACAATAATTTCATGCGCCGCTTTGTATCCGTCGGTGAGCTCACCGGTTTGTCCGACAGACAAGAGTTGTCGTCTCGCATGCTGCGCAGCGGTCTTCGATGCGCGCAAATGCGCTGTCGCTGAGCGTCTATGACGAAAGACGTTGATGCCCACGACGCACAAAAAGAGCATGGGCGTGCCGAAGAGCACCGCTGAGAACCAGAGCGGCGTGTATCTCTGACTGCTGACCGAATCGACATCTATTTGGTCGACGATCGAGTTCAGCTGAAGTCCTTTTTTTGGTGTCGCTTTCAATCCGTCCGTCTTGGCTTTTGCCCCTTTTTGGCCAACGACGGTGACTGTATATTGACGCGTTTGGGCCACTCGATATTTTCCCCGGGCTGGGTCAAAATAATCGACCCGCAGGCTAGGTATTTTGAGCTTGCCCACTTGATTAGGTCGGATGAGCCACGTCTGACGGCGGATGTTAATCTTGCGCTGCCCACGCTGAATCGATTGTGTTTTTGTTGGTGATGGAAATATTCGGTAGGCGTCGCTCTCCGGCAACTCTAGCTCTGGCACATTGGCAATCAGTCCATCGATACGGAGCTCAACGCTGAGCTCCACACCCTCGTTCATCTTCACGCGACGCCGATCGATACGTCCTTGCAGCTTTACTTGCCCGACGACAATACCTCCATAGGCTTTCGGACGTCCACTGGTTGGCAGGGCCTTTACTTCGATGGGAATGCTCGGTGCTGAGCGGTTGACCGCTTGTGCGCGACCACGGCGAAACAGACCGCCGGATGATAGCTCGATCTCCGCTTCGATCGAGGGCAGCTCTAAGGTGCCTGAACGCATGGGATACAGGGTATATTGTGCGATTGCATCCTTGATAAAAACCAGGTCCCCGATCTGCTCACGACGGGCGCGCCCGGTATCACCCTTTGCTTCTTCGTTCCAAAATCCGCTGAGGTCGATCTTACCGGGCTCGAGCCGGTTGACTCGAAGCCCTTGCCGATAGTTCAGATAGAGTTTTGCCTGAATTGGCTCGCCCAGCCACACTCTGTTGCGGTCAACCTCCCATGTCAAAAAAGCATATTCGTCAGGTGCTTGAGGTGCGCTTGAGTCATCATCGCTTTGGCTTCGTTTTGTTGGGTTTGAAGCCCCAGTTACCGTAACTTTGACCGGGCGCGAACGATACGGCTTGTCTGCGCCGTTGAGTGAGAAGGAACCCACAGTGAGTTCACCTGCTCTCGTTGGCCTGAGCGTGAGGTCGAGGATGGTCACGCGCTGAGACCCCCCCGACCCAAAACCTACATTGGTGCGCCGAGATTGACCCACCACGTCCCAATCTGCGAGGTCTGGCGCCTCTAAGGTGACTTGACTCTGAGTTTGGCCTTGAATTGAGACCTGTACATTGACGCTGACGGTTTGCGACAGTGAGATGGTACGAGGTGATACATTCACCTCCAGCGACGTCTGCGCGAAGGCGTTATGAGTCCATAAGCCGACCGCAAGCACGACAATCGCCTGCATGTATCGTAGCTGAGTGATGCCCCGTGCCCTCAATAGTCTTCCATCCTTGGCACAACCTTAAGGCCTTTGAGCGCTTTCTCCAACTGCGGATTCTTCTTATGCTGGTCGAGTGTCTCGATCAACTTTTGTAGATCCATCTCTTTGTTATTCGCTTGGTTCTTCTGCTGGTCCTTCTGGTCCTTCTGGTCCTTCTGGTCCTTCTGGTCTTTCTGGTCCTGCTGGTCTTTCTGGTCCTGCTGGTCTTTCTGATCCTGCTGGTCCTTCTGATCCTGGTTCTTGTTGTCGCCGTTTTCGTTGTCTTGCGGTGGTGCAACCTGGATTTGGTATGTGTTCTCACGCTCTGCGGAAGGTACGACTCGCAGCAAGAAGGTTCTTTCTTTGTCGGCCTTTTGAACCCTGAGTTGACTTCCGGCACGACCCAGCCTGGCATCTTCTATCTTCTGAATCCCGTCTGCTTCGAATAGCGCGACATCGAGCTTCGCTCGCTCAGGGTCGAAGCTGACCTGAACATCGCGTTCTTCATCTTTTGGTACTGTAAAACGGTGCCAATCCGGGTCGCCAGGACACGCCTTGAGTCCGACCGGCTTTTCTTCATTCACTGGCTTTGCCGTGGATGGGCTGTCGTCAGGCTCCTGCTGATCATCGGCTGGACACGGAGGGACCGCTTCGACGCGGACGCTATATTTAAACTCTGCTTGGCCCGGTCCGCTGAGACCAAACCGATACACACCGCTTTGCCTCAAGCCACTGTAACCAACAACGGCACGACCATCCTTGACCATTGCTGTGCGCATTGGACGGCTGCTATTTGGGCCGTACAAGGCTAGGTTGATGGTGCGGTTCTCTGCATCACTGGTGTCGATTTCGCCCTCGATGGTAATGAAGAGAATGGCATCGCGTTCTGCTTCGACGGTATACCAGTCGGCATTTCCGGGGCACAAGACGCGGTCTTTTGACTGCTCTTCTTGATGCGGCTTGGCATCGGTCATCGAATCATCTGGCTCGTGGTCGTCATCTCGCTTATGGCAAGGTGGGTTCTCTTGATGCCATGCATATTCGAGATTCCAACGCGCATCCGCATCGTCTGGCATCAGTCTGAGAACGCGCAAGAATTCAACTTGGGCATCAGACCATCGCGCGTCGGCCATGGCGACGAGCCCTTGGTTAAAGGCGATGCGCGCTCGCAGTGATTTAATCCGCTGCGCTCGCTCTAGGTCTATGTCTTCACCTTCGTCCTCTCGAGCGGCGATCGCATCGAGCTCGGCGACACCTCTATATGCTTGATCCAAAGCACTCTTGGCTTCTTTGAGTCGCGATGGTTTTTCAGGCTCTGCATTGGGGTCAACGCCGGCGTCCGTTGTGCCCGCCGCCTCAGACGCCTTTGCTTCAGCGGCTGTCTCTTTGCGGTTTAAGTGGGCGACGCCGCGGACGAGGTGTATCTCGGGTGCGTCTTCGCCAAAGCCTTGGAGGGCCTCGATGGCACCCTCTGCATTCGACTGTCGTAACTGTTCGCGTGCGGTCTCCACGGTGGGTTCGTTGCAACTAAAAGGGCCGTAACCGAATAGACAAAGTGCAAGAGCGACACACGCATATCTGAGCCCAGACGTTCTTCGCCGAACGATTTTCATGAGACCCCCCTGATTTTTCTACGCTCATTGAGCAGAAGCTCTAGAAGCAAGAGAAGCAGAGCCGGAAAGAGAAAATACTGAAATTTTTCGTTGTACGTGTGCCGCATGGAGGCCTGCATCGCAGACTTTTGAAGCGTATCGAGTTGTTCGACCACCGCAGATGCTGTGTCTGATTGACCGTCAAACTCGAAAACACGCTCTGACGTCTTTGCTTCGGGGTCGGCGAGCTGAACCAACTGATTGAGTAGGTCGATATTGAGCTGACTGTATACTGGTTTTCCTGCGCTATCTTTCTGATATCCAGCGTGGGAACCATCTTCATTCACGATGGGGATGGGTTCACCAACTCGCGTCCCGACCGCAACGGCGAACACGTGGACGCCAGCTTTTGACGCTTCCGATGCTGCTTCTTGTGCCGCTTTCCCCTGGTCTCTCGCCACATCCTCACCGTCGGTCAATAGCAGGAGTACGCGACTTCGGCTTTGCTTCTCACCACGGTCTTCATCACCTGTCAGTAACTTGACGCCTTCGCGTATCGCCATGGCAAGATTGGTACCCCCCACAGGCATCTGCGCGGGATCGAGGCTATTGAGATAGAGTTTGATGGCGCCTTGGTCGGCAGTAAGCGGAGATTGGGTAAACGCAATCCCTGCGAAGGGGACGAGTGAGATGCGGTCACCTTTGAGCTGATCCATCAGTTGCGCCAGGAGTGTCCTCGCCGCGTCTAGCCGGGACGGGTGGACATCCCTCGCGAGCATGGACTTACTGATATCGAAAGCGATAGCGACGTCTATACCGCTTTGACGGAGTGTCTGCGGCCGACGTCCATATTGTGGCCGAAGCGAGGCGATGATCACAAGACCGAGCGCGAGAACAAACAGGAACTGTTTGACCATCCGACGTTCTACGGAGAGTGAGTTGATGAGGCCCTGGATGAGTGTTGATGAGCCGGCTTTCCGGGCAAGTGTACGCCGCATAATGTGGCCATAAACAAACAGCGCGACCGCTAAAATCGGCAACGCGGCCAACCACCAGTATTCACCTGCACCCCAGCGCATTACGGAAATCTCCTAAGAACCGTTTGTGATAACAATACCTCGAGCATGAGGAGGAGGAGTCCAGGCCAAAGGAAAAAGTGAAACAGCTCGGTTTTCTCAGCGGCTGCGTAATCCACGAGTCGTGATTTCTCAAACTCATCAAGAATATCTACGAAGTCTTCGGCGAGAGACTTCTTGTCTGCCGCTCTGTAAAAACGCCCGCCGGTGGTCTCTGCAATCTCTTTAAGTAGACTGGGATTGACCTGTGACGAGACCTTCTCGTAGCGTCGTTGTCTTGAGAACAAATCGATGACCTGGGTGGGTCGCCAAGTTTGGTCTTCGCTGCCGACGAGTATTGGAAAGACCTTGATGTTTTGTTCAGCGGCCAACTTCGCCATTTCCGTCGGTGCGATTTTACTGCCGTTGTCCTCGCCGTCCGTGATCAGAATAACGAGTTGGGTCGTCGCTTCGCTGTCCTTGAATCGGGCGACACTCATGGCGAGGGCATTGCCGATCGCTGTGCCGCTTCCATCGATATCTCCAAGCTTCATCTTGCCCAAGATATCGAGCATCACGCCGTAGTCGAGGGTCAGTGGAAATTGGAGAAAGGCTTCCTTACCAAAACTCACCAGAGAAACCCGGTCGTATTGACGGGTTTTAACAAAGTTGCGCAACACCTCCACCGCGCCAACAAAGCGGTTGGCCGGTTCTTGACCGGCATTCTGTAACTGCACCAGCTCGTCTTCGGCCATGTCCACCTGTTCCATCGAACCGGACATATCGAAAGCAACCACGATATCGATGCCTTCAACTTCCGCTGTCTCCGCCTCAGTGAGTTGCGGTCGGGCGAGCGCGATGAAAAGCGTAACTACGGCGAGTAGGCGTAGACCGAGCGGCAAGTGAACCAGACGTGCCCGCCAACCCGTCTTCGCCCCCTTGAGACGCTGCTGCGCAGGATACGTCATAACGGCGGCCCGTCTCCAACGCTTGAACCATCTCCAGCAGCCAACGGTGAGGGCTATCGCAGCCAGAGCCCAATAGCAGATTTGGGCGATGAGGGGCGCTTCAGCAAAGCTCACGATCCGACCTCCGTTGTCGACGGGGTGTGCTCGCTCGATGCCTTGATTTGCTCTTCAACGCGGTCGCGTGTCAATTCGATGAGCCCATGCGCCTGTCTTGTGACGATATCGATTTCGGTTTCATCGGGCTTGACGTTTGCAAACTTGACGATGTCGGTTGCGTATAGAAAGTCATTTATCGCTGATTGCTCCGCTGGAGAGAGCGCCGTTGATCGCGCCCAATCCGCAATCTCCTGGCTTGTCATCTCCAGACCATTAATCCCGAATCGCTTCTTTAAGTAGGCGCGTATAATCTCGGAGATTCGAACGAAATACATCTCGTAGAGCCCTTGTTCGGCAAAACGAGCCTCTCTGAGCGCTGCGAGCGACTCGAACGCGATGATGTGGGCCGGTCTGGGGTCCACCCATTCTTGCTCTTCTTGGTGCCGTGATCGAAGCCAGCGGTTCAGCCATATTCCGAAAGCGATGAAGAGGCCGCCGCCAAAGACGACGATGAGCGTGATGATCAGGGCCCAATTTGTCACACGATAGGCAGTCGGTCCGTGCACGTTGAAGTAGACAGTTCTCGCCTGGGAGAGAGCCTCGTCTTCAAGCTGCGCGTTGGGTTCGAGATATGTACGTGGTTTCGGGTCGGGGATGCCAGTCATCACCGACGCGACGGGAATAATCTGCTTCTCTAAGGCAAGCTCGCCGACGGCGCCATCGGTCTCGGTCCAGACGACGTTGAGTCCACCGAGTTGCACCTTCTTCATCGACTTGGGAATCACCCGGAGTTGACGCACCGACTTGAGCTGACCTGGGCCGTGTTCGACGGCCGGACTTGGTGGCAGTGGTTCGACGTCCTCAGGACCTGTCACCTTAATGGAGACATCATCGCGATGCACCACGGTCACTTCACACATCAGAGGCTGTCCGATCAGCACTGGATTCGGTGTACATTCGATCTTGGCCGCAGGCGGCGGACCTGACGCCACTTTGGTTTTGGCTGTCGCGGCGACGCCCGCATCTCCGAGAGGCTGCGTGCCCGAATCTTGGGCAGCGGCGGGTCCCGTGATAACGGCGACCGCGATGATGAGGCAGTACAACAGGTCTCGCATTACCCCCGCCTCGCTCGTATTCGAAAATAATTCAGAAGCGGCGCTGCGTAATCTTTTGCGTCCGCACGGACCTCGATTGGGCTCACACCGTATCGAAGAAAAACCCTGTTGCGATACTCGGCGGATTCGCGCTGAGTCCGCTCGAATTGATCTCTTACACCGCTGCTCTGTGTGTCGATGGCCGTAATCTGGCCGGTCTCTGGATCCTCGATGACAAGGATGCCCAACTCGGGCAATCGCTCTTCGGCTGGATCGACGATGCAGAGCGGAATGAGGTCGTGTCGTCGGGCGGTGACGTGGAGTGCTTGCTCGTAGTGGCTGTCAAGAAAGTCAGAGATGAGAAAAACCACCGCCTTGCGCTTGTTGACACGCCCCACAAATTCCAAAGCCTGACCAATATTTGTCTCGGCGCCGATGGGATCGAACCGCAAGATCTCGTCGATGATGCGCAACACATGTTTGCGACCTTTTTTAGGGGGGACAAAGCACTCGACATCATCGGTGAAGGCGATTAACCCGACGCGATCACCATTGCTGATCGCTGAGAACGCCATCATCGCAGCAAGCCGTGCTGCGACCACACGCTTTTCGTCCCGAACGGTACCGAACGCCATAGACCCACTCATATCCACCATGATCATGACGGTGAGTTCACGCTCTTCAACGTAGGTTTTGACATGAGGGTCGCCCGTGCGGGCGGTCACATTCCAGTCGATGGTCCTCGGGTCATCACCGGGCTGGTACTCGCGGACCTCATCGAAGGACATCCCCCGTCCCTTAAAGACGGAATGGTAGTGTCCGGCCATTTGCTGACTGACAAGGCGCCGAGTGATGATCTCGATGCGTCTGATTTCAGCGAGCAGTTCTCGGGATAATACCGGCATCAGGCTACGGAATCTCAACCACGTCTAGGACCTTTTCGATGAGGTCGTCACTCGTCAGATTTTCTGCCTCAGCTTCGTATGTGGGAATCAGACGGTGTCTCAGAATATCCGGCGCGATCGCTTTAATGTCCTCAGGCAATACGGCGCCGCGACCGCGTAGGAAGGCGTGTGCGCGTGCTGCCCTCGCGAGCCAAATACTCGCTCGAGGACTGGCTCCGACCTCTATGAATCGTCCAAAGTCAGGACCGAGCTCCTTGATGGAGGCCGGCTCGCGAGTCGCAAAAATAATGTCTAGAATGTATTCCTTGGTTCGGTCGTCGATGTAGATGTCACCGATGACCTTCTTTGCATTGGCGATGGTCTGTGGCGTGATAATGCGCCGTACTTCCTGCGGAGCAGGTTCAAGCTGGCGATTGATGATCTCTCGCTCTTCGTCCTTTGTCGGGTAATCCACCTTTACGAGCATCATGAAGCGGTCAACTTGGGCTTCTGGCAATGGATAGGTGCCCTCCTGGTCGATGGGGTTTTGGGTCGCCATCACCAGAAATGGCTGCTGCAGTGGATAAGTCGTGTCGCCGATGGTGACCTGCCGCTCTTGCATCGCTTCAAGCAACGCACTCTGCACCTTCGCAGGCGCGCGATTGATCTCGTCGGCGAGGATGATATTGGCGAAGATGGGTCCCTTCTTTGGCTTGAACTCACCACTTTGCGGGTTATAGATGAGCGTTCCGATAAGATCAGCTGGCAAAAGGTCGGGCGTAAACTGGATGCGCTGAAACGTTGCATCGAGTGTCTGCGCCAAGGTGTTCACGGTGAGCGTCTTGGCAAGACCGGGTACACCTTCGAGTAGCACGTGTCCGCCTGTGAGCATCCCGAGCAATACGCGCTCGACCATTTGCTTTTGGCCTACGATGACTTTTTCCACCTCGTGCAGCACATCCCTTACAAATGCACTTTCTGTTCGCACAAGCTCTTGCACACCTCGAAAATCAGTTGCCACGTACGCGCTCCTTAAACGTAAAACTAAAGATGCAAAATATGCAGATTGAGGCCGTTGTCAACGATCCATTGACTTCATCTATTCCATTCGTTGATTTTTTCCTTTATCGCTCGAGATCTAATGGGTTTGACAAATTGGCTCGAATACCCCACGATCCCGCGGCTTAACTTGTCCATAAAGGCACTGTCATGAAGATTACAGACGAATTGCTTGTAGATACTCGCCTCGTTCGACGCAACATCAAGAACGGTTTGTTGTCGCAGGAACAATTTGATCAGCATCTCTCGGGTCTGAAAGACCTATCCGATGTCGCCGAGGTCGTCGATGTCGAGATGGCTGATGTTGGCGTCGCCCAGACCGAAGCCAAAGACACCGGCGAGAACGATTAAAACGCCTCCAGTCGAGTAAAACTGGTCTTCTCCTTTTGAATCTCATTCCGGACGGGGTTATGCTCCCACCTAGAGCAGTCACCTTTTGCTTCTACGGGGGTAGCCGATGGCATCCGATGACAACCGTGTGTTCGCGACTGGGCCTGACGGGAAAACGCGTATAACCGACCGGCCAAGTGTAGACCAGACATCTCAAGCACACCTCAAAGATATGACGTTTTCAACCCATGTGCTGTCTCTCAATGCGATGGCGCTCATGCACCTCGGAGAGGTGGATGGTGTTGATGACGATGAGCGCGATCTCGAAGCTGCGGCACACATTATCGATACGCTCGAGATGCTGCAGGAGAAGACCCGCAACAATCTCACCGATAGCGAGTCGCGGCTCATCACAACGCTGCTGCATGACCTACGCATTAAATTTGTGCGGACCCGTGGATGAAGCCCGTCCTGAGCATCGCTGTCTGGATCGGACTGTGTACAGCGCTCCACGGTTGTCAGGCACCAAAAGGCGTGTCGCCCCCTAATCAGGCCCCGCTTGCATCTCGTCAAACGGATGTCGGTCGTCCAGCGCAGGCATCTGGCCTCAACTGTCGTCCTGATTTCGTGTCGGTTTTTGAGCGCGTGAGTCCTTCGACGGTGGGTATCGCGGCCGGCCATCGAGTCGATGGGCGCTTCCGACCTATCCGCATGGGGACTGCCTTCGCATGGGATAATCAGGGCCATCTTGTCACCAACGCGCACATCGTCGCCGAGGCAGATCTGATTAGAGTCCGGCGGCGAGATGGTAAACCCTTCGAAGCTAAAATTGTTGGTTTGGACGCGGCCACTGATTTGGCTGTACTCAGAGTCGTAGGACTTGGCTTACAGCCCACACCTCGAGGACAGGATTTACAGCTTCGACCAGGGCAATGGGTCGCCGCCATTGGGCACCCCTTTGGCATGGAGTACTCCATCGCCGTGGGGGTCATCAGCGCGGTCGGTCGTTTCAATGTACCTGGCCTGAAGCAGCATACAGCTGAGTTCATTCAATCCGATATTGCGATTTTTGAGGGCAACTCGGGTGGCCCGCTGATCAATACGGACGGTCAGGTGATCGGCTTGAATACGGCGAAAAAAGGCGAGGGATTATCGTTCTCGACACACATCGCCGCCGTCGACACTGTCGTCAATCGTTTGTTGGAGCATGGTCGATTCGAGCGAGGTTTTGCGGGCTTATATCCGCAGGCGGTGTCTTTCAAAGATGCTGAAAATGCAGACTTAACTGAGCCCCGAGGGGCCATGGTGCGAGCAACTGTTGGTGACGGACCGGCCGATAAAGCAGGCCTCTTACCCGGTGACATCATCCTCGAATTGAATGGGCAGCCGATCAAGCATCATAGGTCGGTTGCGTGGTTAATCGCTGCAACGCCCCCAGGAAAAACCGTGACCCTTTTGGTGGCCAGAGAGTATGATCGAATGATGGTGTCCGTTACCCTCGGCCGGGCACCTTAGTCGTCGAGGTCGTCGAGCAGCAGCTGAGCGAGTTTTGAGCGCACCAGCGCCGAGTCTGGGCGTTGGGCGAGTAACGAGCGACATCGCGCGACCGCCGATTCGATGTGTCCGAGTTCCGCCTCGATATTCACTAGATTAATTTCGATGCTAAACCGCTGCGCCCGAGGCGCAGCCGTAAGCGCTTGGGTGAAGTGTCCGTGGGCCTCATCAAGCGCCTTGCGGCTCATCGCTAAGAGGCCACGAGCCGACTCCACAACGTGGCGTCGGCCCCACAGGGTTAATGCCATTTGCTGTTCGATGAGTGTCGCGGCTCGCTCATCCTCATGAGCGCTTAGAAAGGCGACCAGCTGGCCTTGGAAATCACTTGTTTTGCGCGCTAACCAACGACGCCCAAAGAACCAATAGCTGCCGATAGACCCCCAAAACAGGCCGATCATACCCATTAATGCGATCGGTTTGTTGCGCACGAGAATGATCACGAGGCTTGAAGCGAAGACGAACACCCAACGGAGGTCGACTTCGAGTCGACTTGTCATGGGACGTTGCGGCAGCAGCGGAACCCAACAAATTCCTTAATGAATGACCGCGCTGAAAATCCAGGTATGCGCGCCTCTATAGAGCAAGCCTGGTCTGTATCTCTATGCCTCTCCGCGATGGTTTTCCACCCGGCCCCATGATAGAAACGAGCTGCTCCATCGGCTTCATCGCGTTCGCTCGACCATTCCCAGAGGTTACCTGTGAGGTCGAAGACACCGTCGCTTGAACGACACTCCGCGAAGTGCCCAGCTGGCGACATAGAGCTAAAGTCTTCGCCCACGGCTCGATAGGCATCGCGCACATTACACGCTCCGTTCTGAAATTCAGCACCGAAGGTATAGAGCGTCTCGTCTGCGCCTCCACACGCGCGTCCTAACTCGTCACGGGTGCAAAGGCGCCACCCGATCTGGTCGCACGCCGCGTCTGCATCTTCCCAGCGTACGCTGTGCCACGGGATCACACCGGGTTTGGAGCACGCTTGCGTTTCCTGATCGGGCGCTTCAAATTTTTCACCCGAAGAAGCGGCGCAGGGAAACGCCCAAAGGTTTGTCGCGAGCGGGTGGCTCGCCTCGTACTTGAAAATTTCGAATTGTCGGCCATCATCTTCGAGAATGACACTCTCCGGCTCCTGGTCACAATCGAGTGGCATTTCGTTTAGCAGCTCTGCCCGATCGGTGGTCTCGTTACACGAATACATCAGCTCCGGTGTGTCGGGCTGTTCCTCCTCCACCATCATGGTGTCAGCTGTCTCCGACGATGAATCACAGCCTGAAGTGGTCAGGATAAGCAGACTCGCCAATATGCCAAATTTAAATCGAAACATATGTCCAAACCGTCCTTGACGTTCTAGGATGCGCAGTAGGGTACATAATACCCGGAATTTTGTCTTGCCTTATCGAGAGTTTAAGCAAAGGCTTCGCAAGCGAATGCGCACCACCATTGCCTCACCCATTAAAGTCCGAGGCATTGGGCTGCACTGCGGGTCTGAATGCACGGTCGAGCTGCGACCGGCGCCGCCAGGCTCTGGACGCAGATTAAACGGAGCGCCGATTTCTTTGGCCCAAGTCAGTGGCACGACACTGGCGACCACCTTGATGACCCCGAGCGGGCCAGTTGCCGTTGTCGAGCATCTGTTTGCGGCACTGCATGGCATCGGCATTGACGACATCGACATTAACGCGGCGTCGGTCGAAATCCCAATCCTCGATGGTAGCGCAGACCCATGGTTGCAGCTCATCGAACCGGTTGTTCACGCAGGACTCACGGCTGAACCAATTCGTATTCGCCAACCCTTCACCATCGGGGACCAGGATGCTTGGGTGCGGGCAGAGCCGGCTGATGAACTGCGGCTGACTGTTGAGGTGGACTATCCGACCCTCGGCCCCTCGGGGTTTGATGCGGTTGCCCAAGATTGGTGCGATGCGGCGAAGGCACGAACCTTTGGCTTTCTCCAAGACGCAGAGCGACTCAAAGCACAGGGGTTGGCTCTGGGGGCCTGCCTTGAGAACACGCTTGTGTTTGATGGTCAAACCCCCCTCAATCGTAAAGGTTTACGCTATCAAAATGAGGTTGCTCGGCATAAATGGCTCGATCTATTGGGAGACTTGTATCTTCTCGGGCGCCCGCTGATTGGTCATGTGACAGCCTTTCGTGCTGGTCACAAACTGCATCATCGCTTTATGGCAGCCTTGACGTCGTCTCTAGAAAAAAACGAGGATACAGGCAATTCATCTTGAGCTCTGGAGATTACATTGAGGTACGTCAGCACATTACTGGTTGCAATTTGTTCGCTCGGGACACTGGGATGTGGACCTAAGAAAGTCGCGATTAAGCCTGGCCCTGCATTGATTGGTGTCAATTTATCCGGTCGTTGGTTCAGTCCCGATTTTGGCGAGATGAAGCTGGTCCATGCGGGGCAAAAAGTAACCGGCAATTACCTGGACCCGCGCGGTCCGGAACACAACGGCCGGTTCGGTGGGGACGTCGTCGGTGACCTTCTCATGCTTACATGGATCAAGCCGGGGGACCGGGCTGCAGCCGTGATGTCGCAGCGAGGCAAGGCATACCTGCGTATCAAGGATCGTGGGCAGCGCCTTGAAGGCCGCTGGGGCTATGACGAGAGTAACGACGATGGTGGGCCCTGGCGAGCTGAGAAATCCACAACCGAGTAGCCGACAGCCTCAGCGCTTGTGCAGCGTGAACCCTGCACACCCTATGGTGTCTCTAACCTCCGAGGCCAGATTGATTGAGGTGAGCAAATGTTGAATCGATTGTTTATCGTTTTGTCGATGAGCGCGGCGTTTACAACGTCCGTCACTGCCAAGGAGAGGGCAGCACTCCTCGATGCCATGACAGCAGAGCTGCAGAGAAATCAAAAAACGCTCCAGATAGACGATTTTGAAGTCCCTTATTTCATCGGTTATCGGATCGTCGAACAAAGAAAAGTGGATGCTCGAGCTACTTTTGGCGCTTTGATTCGGGAACAGGACATCCGACAAAGACGAGCTGCGGTAGATGTCCGTGTTGGTGATTACCGTTTTGACAGCAGCCCTGATCCCGACCTCGCGATGGGTTACGACTATGAATCGTTTGCGCCGAGCAATGAGGTGCCTATCGACGGGGACATTTCATCCATTCAATCGACCCTCTGGCTGTTGACGGACGCGGCGTATAAGCAGGGGCTCAGCAGCTATTTGCAGAAAAAAGCGAAGGCTGTAAGTACGGTAAAGAAACAACATGTCGATAGCTTCTCGCGAGAGGAGCCGGTGCGCATGAGCACAGAGCCATTAAATCCAAAAGCGGATTTACCGGCTTGGCGGCAGATGGTCAAACAGCTCTCGAAACGATTTCGTGAGACACCTGCGCTCTTAGATGGAACCGTGTCTTTCGGGCTCGTGCACACCAAAACTTTCATCGTGACGACTGAGGGGACCCGTGTGGCAAAAGAACACGCGCTCTACCAGCTGAATGTGCATGCGGTCACACGAGCGGAAGATGGGATGCTACTCGACCAAGGCAAGACCATATATTTCGATCGATTTGACGCGATATCGCCCCTGGCAGAGATGGAGAAAATCATTCGCTCAGTGTCCACTGATCTGATTGCGCTGAGAGAAGCACCGCTCGCTGAACCTTATACCGGCCCGGCCATTTTGGACGGTGAGGCAGCCGGGGTGTTCTTCCACGAGACCATTGGCCATCGATTGGAAGGTGAGAGGCAGAACGATGACAGCGAGGGCCAGACCTTCAAGGGGCAGGTGAACAAAACGATTTTACCTCAATTTATCTCCATCGTAGATGATCCAACGGTTGAAAAATTGGGTGATATTGCCTTGAACGGACACTACGATATCGACGATCAAGGCGTCGTCGCCAAGCGGACAGTTCTTATCGATCGTGGGGTGCTCAAGACCTTCTTGACGAGCCGCACCCCCATAGAAGGTTTTAATCGGAGCAATGGTCATGGACGTGCACAAGGCACGGCAAGACCGGTTGCTCGAATGGGAAATTTACTCGTCACCAGCGACAAAGCGGTTGCGCGCAAAGAACTCAAAGCCATGCTGATAGCAGAGGCGAAAAAGCAGGGTAAACCGTATGGTTTGATCATCTCTGATATGACAGGCGGCTCGACGAACACGAGTAATTACGGCTACCAAGCATTCAAGGGAACTCCCCGCAAAGTGTATCGGGTCGATGCCAAAACGGGTGCGGAGGTTTTAGTGCGCGGCGTTGAGATGGTGGGCACGCCACTGACTGCCATCAACAAGATCATTGCCACAGATAAAACATCACGGTCCTTCAATGGTTATTGTGGGGCTGAGAGCGGTTATGTCCCGGTTTCAGCAAGCGCACCGGCCATTCTCTTTCGTGAAGTTGAGTTGCAGAGAACGAAGCGTGCCAAACGCCGTGGTCCAATCTTGAACGCACCTTGGGCGGACGAGGGCCGCAAGTAACGGCCGCTTGGTCTTTTCGTCTCAGGCTTGTGAGAAAAAATTGTCATTCAGGCTTCCTGCCTCGATCTCCGTTATTGCCTTGTCATAGCGTTTCGCCTTAGTCTGTCTCCAGTTTGACTCCAACCCTGTCCGGAGGTCCCTTATGAGAAATGCGTTTAACGTCGCGTTAGTCGCTTCCCTGATTTTTGTCGGTTCAGCTTTGGCTAAGGGCTCGACCATCGTTGTTGCACCGCTACAGGCTGACAAAAACGTTCCAACCAAGGTCGCGCAAGACTTTGACAACCATCTGCGTAAGATCGCCGGCGAGCAGGGGCAGGTCATCTCTTTGGACAAAACGGGCAAAGCCATGTCCAAAGGTGGTGTCTCAAAAACGTGTATGACGGCAAAGTGTGGTGCGTCTCTAACAAAGGCAAGCGCCGCCCGGTTTGCGCTCTTTACAAGCGTTAGCAACGACGACGATATCTACAAGGTGACGATGGTTCTCTATGACGCAGCCTTCAAAAAGACCTTCGGACCAAATGATGAAGAATGCGAGCTGTGTGCGGCTGACGAAGTCAATGGCACGGTGACATCACTGCTCAAAAAGTTCGCTAAGCCGCTCGCCGTTCCAGCACCTGTTGTCGAAAAGCCTAAGCCGGAAGAGACATCGGGTGTGGCCGTCACCGTTAAGTCCAAACCAAAAGGTGTCAAAGTCTCCGTTGGTGGAGTTGAAAAGGGCAAGACACCGCTTACATTCAATCTGAAGCCGGGTACCTACAAGCTGATGTTGACCAAAGAGGGCTTTCTGCCGACGTCGAAAAAGATCAACGCGCTCGATCGAAAAGTATCGCTCAGCGTCACTCTAAAACCTGATCCGAATTCGACTCTGCTCGCGAAGAATCCAGCGGCCGTGAAAAATACAAAACCAAAGACGGTAGAGGATAAAAAACCGGTTAAACAGACTCAGCAGCCTGAAGAGAAATCTTTGGTCGGCCAATCATTGGAGCCTGCTGGCAGTGCCTACAATGGCCTTGCCCTTGGCATGATTTTGGGTGGGGTCGCGCTGAGCGGTGTTGGCACATGGCTCGTTCTTCTCGATGGCGAGATTACCTGTTCCGATGGTCGTGGTCGCCGAGAATGTCCGAATGTCTATAATACGAATGGACTTGGTTTGCTCACATTCGGACTTGGCACAGCTGCGATTGGCGCGGGTACTGCGCTCTTCATCGAAGATTACGTACGCATGAGTCGACACAGTAGTAAGGTCAAAGTTGGAGCAGCGCCTACGGATGGCGGCGCATTCTTACAAATGTCGGGTGAGTTCTAGACAGAGTACCTCTCATGGCGTTGGGGTCTTGCGGACCTACTCGCCCTCCCGCGGCAATTGCAAAACCGCATAGACCAGACCCTTTGACGGCTGATGACGGTCTGCAATGATTACATTAAATGGGCGATGGCCCCGTGCGGCGCCACCTAGATAGCCTGCGAACACGGCCTTGATTGATCGGTTCAATCCTCGCAGTGTAGGTGTCTATGAACGACACAATTCATAGCCATCCGCGCGTGGCGCTGACTTCGCAACCACGTTTTTCTGTTTGTGATGCCTGAGTGCCAGACCCTGACTCAAGCCATGACTAGATTCAGTCTCTGGCTCGTGTCCACCCCTACGGTTATTTGGCGAGCTTTTTGTTGATGCGCTCGATAAATTTCTTCGCTTTGCGATTACCGGGCTGTAGTGCCAGGGCCTTCTCCAAGTGCTTTTTGGCACGGTCAAGCCGTCCCATCTTGTAAAACGCCAACCCCAGTTGGACCCGATAGGATGCGTTCCCGCCATTGAGGCGAACGGCCTTCGCATAATGTTTCGCTGCCAGTTTAGGTTGTCCTTGCTGGAACGCCACGCGGCCTAGACCAGCGTGGGCCGCCGCGTTACTCCCGTTTTGTTGGACGGCTTTAGAGAACGCTGTCTTTGCTTGTGCCCAACGACCGGCTTTGAGCAGTCGTTTACCTTCTCGCATCGGATCGGCCGTGCTCGACGCGACCACTTGAGTCTTTGCGGCAGCTTTTTTCTTAGCCTCGGCACGTTTCTTTGCCTCAGCCTCGGCTTGTTTCTTTGCCACAGCCTCTGCACGCTTCTTTGCCTCAGCCAGCTTCTTCGCGTCCGCTGCTTTACGTTTCTTTTCTTCGGCAGCCTTCTTGCGCTCTTCCCGCTCTTTTTTGGCTCTCTCTTCTGCGATTCGTTTCTTCTCGTCGGCCGCCTTCTTGGCCTTTTCCTTCTCTTTCTTGGCTTTCTCTTCCGCGATTCGCTTCTTCTCTTCGGCAGCCTTTTCGCGTTCATCCTGCTCTTTTTTGGCTTTTTCTTCTGCGATTCGCTTCTTCTCTTCGGCAGCAGCCACAGCCCGTTGTTTTTCGCTCTCGGCCTTTGCCTTCAGCTTACCCACCGTCTTCAGCATAAAGTGTGCTTGTTCTAACTTAGGCGCTAGGCGCGTGAGAAAGCTTGCAGTCTCTTCCGCATCGGTGAATTTTTCCTCTTTGATCTGTCGATTGACCTGAAGGAGAAGGGCATCGTGGACCTTATCTGCGAAATCGCCGGCGTAACCGCTCTCAGCGTCGAGTTCACGCAGCGCGCCGACAGTCTCTAGAAGCGCCTGCGGATTACCCTCTAGCTGGTTCGCCGCCAGAGCGCGCAGAGCCTGCTCCCGCAACTGGCTGATCTGCTCGGCCTTTTTCGTGTCGGCCTTAGCCGCATCATGAGCGGGTGCAGTGGCATCCTTCAAGGCTGCATCTGGCTTCGCTTGCGCTGCCGTGCCTAGGTCCACTCTAGCGGTTTTGGCGGCTGCCTTTTCCTCAGGAGCTGCTTTACTCGACGTCTCAGCGACTTTCTCTTTTGACTGCGCTTGGACAGTCGCTTGCTTTGAATCGGGCTCGTCGTCACCGGAGTTCAGCCATATGAAACCACCGATGACGACAGCAAGGACCCCAACGATGATTGGAAAAATATTTCGATCTTTCGCGATTTGAAAATCATCGTAGTCGTCGAATCCTGCGACCATATTTGGATTCGTTGCTTTGAGCTCATCGACGCTTTCGACAAACCATCGACCTGTTTCTTTGAACTTAAGACCGTCTCCGTGCAAAGGATCCAAATTGGAGCCGATGTCATCGGGGGCTGTTTCGGTCGAAGCGGCGGCCTCCGGAGGTGTCTCAACTTGTGTCGATACCGACACGAGTGGCTCCGTGGCCGGTCGGATGCGTTGGCTCGCAGGTATTTCAGCGTCGGCACCTGACTCTTTCGATTCGGTCGATCCCTGTTGCGTCGCTGCAGCTGGGCTGTCCTCGGTCTGTGTCGTCGATGTGTCCTCTGTTGCCTGAGGCGTCTCCGTCGGTGAACTTGCCTCAGCAGTCTGAGCGCTGGGTGCCTTGCTCGCAACGGGCTTCAAATTGAGGGACGTGCGCCCCCGACCACTCTGTTCTTCTTCGGCCGCTGTCTCAAGGGCGGCTGTGATGTCATCGAGTGATGCGAAACGTCGCTTGGCCGTCTTCTCCAGCAGCTTCATCACGAATGCATCGAGCGCGCGCGGGATTTGAGCTTGGCGCCTTACGATCCTCGGCGAGAGTGGACGCGTGATCGCATGCTGTCTCGCGGTCTTTCGGAAGTCACCGCCACCGAACGCTTTGCGGCCTGTCAGTAATTCGTAGAGAACGAGGCCCACGTTGTAATAGTCAGTCTGCTCAGTGAGCGGCTTCCCTGCGACGGCCTCAGGACTCAAGTATTCCGGTCGAGCACGACAAATTTGTTCATCTCTGCTCGATGCTTTGTCGAGTGCGAAAGTATTGGCCAGGGCGAGACCACCTAATCGGATTCGATCCACGCCCATGGCGTCTTTTTGCAGGTAGATGAACTCCGGTTGCAGACATTGGTGCACGAGGTCGGCATCGTGAACTGCACCGAGCGCTTGGAATAGCTCTCCGGCGAGACGAACCGCAACCCTCGGGACCAGTGGTCCCTCTGTCTCCAAATGCTCCGCCAGACTCATGCCATCGGTCCGCTCGCTCACGATCGCCGTTCGTCCATCGTCGAGTTGGTCTACTTGGATCAGCGATAGAATCGATTCATGCTCGATCTCTAAGGCTTTGGCCACGGACTCTTCAAGGGCCTCACCGGCCTCACCGTCTTGCACAAATCCGGCAGCCGCGACAAAAACCCACACCTGGGCATCGGTCTCTGTATCTACGGCGCTGTAGGTGTTTCCCGCGAGGTCTGAACGCGCCAAACCTTTGAGCTCAAACCGACCAGAGATGACGTCTCCCGTCAGGTCGTCATCTGTCTGGCTACCCCCACCATCATTGTCTCCGGCTTCAGCGAAGCATACGTTGTTGCCCATCACGATGATCCGTCGCTCCCTTGCTTGTTAGACCCAGCATCGGTAGGGATGCTGGATGACCGTTTGTTGGTCACTGCCTTTTTTGCCCTGCGCAATCTAGCACGGCTTTTTACGGCGAGCAATTTGCACATTTCATGCTCCATCACGGTTGACGATCGCCTTCACAACTCAGAAACGCCAACGCCGTTAAGCGCGAAGGGTGCTGCTGAGGTGCCAGCCGCAGAAATGCCTCCCAGTGTGTGCGCGCTTGCTCGCGTTCTCCTAGCTTCTCCCAAGCGAGACCCGCATTGAAATGCGCGTCCGAATAATCAGGGTCGAGTCGTAAACTCTCACTAAACGCGGTGACCGCAGCCTCAAGTTGACCGAGTTCGTCGAGTGTGTTGGCCAAATTGTACCATGCCTGAGGCATGAGCGGCCGGGCCTGAGTGGCGACCTTATAGAGTTCGCAAGCAGTTGTCAGATCACCCCGATTATAGACCAGGTTCCCAAGACTGCATATCGCCCATGCGTGGTCGGGCTCAAGGCGAATTGCTGTGCGATAGTGACGCTCGGCGATATCGGGTTGTCCCTCGGCTTCCGCCATCTGACCCGCTTCGAAAGCCTCTGCGGCAGACTCAGACGGATTTTCCTCATCTTTAGGTCGACAAGCCTGTAGCGCTGGCGGAGGCGCAGTGGCGCTCTGGTCGAGATCGAGGAGCACTTGCCCCGATTCGGCTTCTACCGATTGACCATCCATGGAGATCAAGAGCTTACGACCCTGGATCTGAACCCGCACCGCTGCCAGAGGCTGCGCTACGTCGGGGCGCCAATTGCGGATCGCTGCGACGCTGCGCTTGACATCGCGGCTACTAAAACCATCGTCTATCAAGGTTTTTGCAGCGCGGACGGCAACGACGTCACTAAAGTTATATGCCAGTCGTCCTCGATATTTCTGCGCAGCGAGAAGACCGGTTCGATGCCAACGTCTTAATGTTTGTGGCTTGACCCCCGTGAGGCGCTCAACCTCGCGAGTACCGAATCCTCGCTCTGATGCGTTGGGTTGCTCTGCGAGTGTGCTCACTACAAACTACCAAAGTGTGCCGTTCGTGATTGGATGATGCTGTCGAAGTCGCCGTGCCAGGACAGCCTAACTCCATCAAAGCTCAAGCGCGTGTGGGCATCGAACTCAGGCGGCGTGTTAACACCCATGAGGCGGGCGACCTCGCGAAAAATCCGCTCGTAAATGACCCGTTGAACGCGAGCATCGCCTTGGAGGCGTTGCAGCAGGACGTCTGTGTTATCGGCAGCGTTGAGTAGGCGCCGATCGGCGCTACTGACCGGAACAATGAGCGCGGTCGATCCGAACAAGCGTTCGAGCCCCCCGTCGTCCTCAATTCGGCCTTCCGTAATGATCTCTGCTTTGTCTAGCCAGAGATTCAAAGCGTCAATATCGATCATATGCTCGACGAAGATGTCGTTTTGAGGCCGTTGTTCATCGCGCTGAGTCCAGGCGATCTCTCCCTGGGCGCGCGCCATCGGTTGACGCCGAACTGTGTTCGGATCTGGTCTCTTCACCACAATGTTACTCCAAAGTCTGGACCTCGGACCATAACTGATAAGAGGTGAACGCGCGAATTTACTTCGATCAACTACTCGACTTTAGTTGCGATCCGATGACGTGCCCGTATCGAAGGGCGTGCAATGTTGACAGCTTATCGCTATAGTCGAGCACCAACGCATGTCATATTCAGGTGGTAGGAGGATACCAATGGCAAGAAATGCACCCGAGTTAGGGCCAGAGCGGATTCCGTATCCGGAGTATGTACTTCGCATACTGTATGCCTCCTTCTATCCCGCGGTCAAAATGGCGGTCGACCACAACTATCCCCTCGACACAGTCAAAGACATGATGACCTTGGCGCTATGGCAAGAAGCCAAGCGAAAACACTCAACCATCAATTTGATCTCTCTCATCTTTGGTAAGTCCACGCGAACCGTGAAGGCCCTGTCCGCTCGCTTCAACAAAGGCGGATTCTTCAATCAAACTGAGACCAACCTGATGCGTCGAGTCGAAGACCTCCTGCGCCAAGAATCGATGACCCTTGAGCAGTTGGCTGAACGGTTGCCACACTCCAACGAATTTGACAGCTCACGTTTAGCGGTCGAAGCCTTACTTCGAGAGAACCGAGTTGAGGAGTTACCGGCGAGGCCTGGGGGGCGCAGCAAGTACGCAATCGTCGAGACCCACCATGACCTGTACAGTGAAAACGGTTGGGAAGGTCGGGTCGACGCTCTCTACGAGCATCTTGAGGCTGTGACAGAAACGATTCGGCGGCGATTCTTAAGTGATTCGCCCGATGATGCAGCCGCGAGGACATTTTCGTTTCGGGCTAACCCAGACGATGTCGAGCAGTTTCGGCAAGAGTTGTTTGACTTTATTCGAAGCCGTACCAATCAGATGGAAAAGGATGCCAGAGATTGTGCAAACGCGGGCGTCTATGCAGTTTATGCAGGCGCGACCGCGAGGGAGGACGCGAAGTGAGTTCAGACCTGCATCAACTTGATTGGCGTGTGCTCGTATTCGTCGCTTTGGTTGGCTTTTGCGTGGGCTGTGGTGACATGGCCGAGGGCAGGCAGGACGAGACCTTGCAGTCGAATGCGTATGAACTCAACACGGCAAATGCCATGTTCGGCGAATGTCGCAATGGTCCGGCGAAGAACAAAAGGTCCCGCTTCGATAAGTCGCCGAGTCTTACGCTTCGGGCGCACAAAGGCCTTGCCCATCTCGCCGGAACGGTCGATGACCCACGGGAGGTTCGCGAGACAGGTTTCACGCCGGTGGACGAGTCAGACGACGATGACCCACGTTTTGTCAGAGAGACTGGGTTTATACCAGCACCGCGCATCAGTCACACCGGTACCCGAGGGTCGGTGGTGACCGTCGAGTGGCCCCGCGTCGAAGGGGCTGACTATTACGTCGTCAGTGGTATCCGCTTTAGCGCGGATGGAGGACCTGCAGACAGCTTTGATTTTCGGGCTGACGGTACGCTCGCTCGCTTCGATACAGAGGGTCGCGTGACTCAAGTGATCGTCGTTGCCGTTGCAGAAAACAGCGAAAGGCGCTCGCGTCCATCCAATAAACTGACTGTTTTCCCTGAACTTGAGTAGTCACCTATGGCTGTCACGGTACTCGGAGCCGGTGAGCTCTGCAGCGTTAAGCTGAGGTCCGTTGCTTGACATCGCACACCCTCGACCAAGAACGCGCACTCACGACCAGTCAGAAACAGGTCGAGCAGCTATCACAAGAGGTGCTGGAGTTGTATCGGCAGGTTAACCTGCTTTACCGACTCGGCGACGTCTTCAGCGCTGGGCTTCAAACCGAAGATGTGTGCGGTGTCTTGATGGTCGAGAGCACCAAGGTTGTTCGCGCCCGAGCTGCTTTCATACGTCTGAACGACGGGCGCTCCTTCGGCCGCCTCATCGGTGCACCCAACTCCAAGCTCAGCGTGAGTATCGAGACCCCGAGCGGTCGGATTGGCGAGATTACGCTCTTCGACAAAAAACGCGGTTTTTTCACGGCCGCTGACGAGAAGTTGATCAGGG
This sequence comes from Bradymonadia bacterium, assembly GCA_049889275.1. GTDB lineage: Bacteria > Myxococcota_A > Bradymonadia > UBA7976 > UBA1532 > UBA1532. Next base: position 23,570 of record JBMHDS010000106.1, read on the forward strand.
CGGTGGCTAGACAAGCGGGCGTGGCCTTAGAGAACAGTCAACGCATCGAAGGCCTGCTCGAACAGAATGAGGCACTCGAGCGGCTCAACGAGGAGCTTAGAGCGCTCGATCAGATGAAAAGCGACTTTGTCAGTAACGTAAGTCACGAGTTGCGTACGCCTTTGGCAAGCATTAAGGGCTTTGCCGCAACCATGCTCGCCGATCAGGAAATGCCGAGGACTGTTGCGAATGAGTTCGTCGGCATCATCAACGATGAATCGGATAAACTCATCGCGATCATTAACGATCTGCTCGATGTGTCCAAGATGATGTCAGGCCATATGGACTATCGCTTGCAGGCGAGACAGCTTAGCGAGGTTGTCGCAGAGGTCATTGCGTTGCTACAAATTCAGGCCGCGGGCAAAGGCCTTGAGCTGAGTTTGGACATCGTTGACGAATTGTTAGTGCGGGTCGACGCGACACGCATGCATCAAGTTTTCATCAACCTCGTCGGCAATGCGATTAAATTCACCGATGAGGGCTCGGTCACGGTTCGTCAGTGGGCTGATGAGACTGGTGGACACGTTTCCGTCGAAGATACCGGGATCGGGATACCAACCGATTTGTTGCCAAATATCTTCGACAAGTTCTATCGTGTGGAGAATGTAGTCCATACGAAAGAGGGAACCGGGCTTGGGCTGGCCCTCGTTCGTGGAATCGTAGACTATCATGGTGGGACGGTCACAGTGACGAGTGAGTACGGCAAGGGGTCAGCATTTACAGTGAGTTTACCCCTGATTGAACAGCGACATGATGAGCGCCCCCTGAGACCCGAAGAGAACAGTGATACATGAAAAACGTCCTGATCGTCGATGACGAGACCTACATTCGATTGCTGCTGAGCAGAACTCTGGAAGACTTTGAGTTCGCCGGTGTCGAAATCCGGATGGCTGAGGACGGCCTTGAAGGTCTCGAAGCGGCGCGTTCAAGAAAACCCGATTTGATGTTTCTCGATTTAATGATGCCCTCGATGGATGGCCACCAAGTTTGCCTCGAACTCAAGGGAGACCCTGATTATAGAGATATACCCATCGTCATTCTCACAGCCAAAGGACAGCTGCCCACTTTTCCACCTCATGCTCAGCCAGAGTACTGCCTTACGAAGCCTTTTGATCCAGACCAGATCGTAGAATTGGCGCAGTCCATCCTCGGCATTGACGTTGGCTTAGACTGAGATCGATGTCGGCCCCACGTGGACAGCAGCGGAGGCGTCCGTCGGAGGTATCTGGTGACCCCAATGCGCTTTGGCCGCTGATGGGCGCGACGATGGTTGTGCCCGTAGCTGCCACCACTGTTGTTGTGCTGCTTAGCCAAGCTCGTGGATTTCCACCTTGGTTCTTAGGGCTGGCTGCGGCGACATGTACCGCCGTTCCTTTTGCGTTGTTCATATTTAGTCGCGTCAATCGCCAGCGGGCTCGCCTTGGGCACGTTGAGAGGTGGTTGATGGACACAGCCGTATCGCTCGATAGCGCCCGGGGGCATTCCGACGATGGACTCAGGAAGCACGGTGTAGATGATGCGTTGAAGCGCATCTCAAACAAACTCGCTGAGGTGAGAACGAATGACACGGAACACCAATTTTTAGAGTCGATAATCGATGGCTTGCCCGATCCTCTCGTGGTTCTCAATGCCGTTGGGGTGGTTGAGTTTTGCAATAAACGATTTAGCCAGTTTTTGGACTTTGACACGAAAGGTGGAGCCATCGGACTTGGCCTCGCGACGCTTGTTGGTGGGCACACGCCCGAGTGGTTCAGACGAATACAGACCGAAGGCTCAGTGGCTGCAATAGAAGCGACCCTCACGACACCCAATGGTGTGTCGGCCAAAGTTTTGGCGACTGGCGTTGCATTGGGACAAAGCGGAAGAGCAAGCCGTGTTCTGTTACTTGTTCGAGAGCCCAGTCAGCTCGAACAACTGGGTGCACGCCTGGAGGCAGCCCAGGCACAGGCTGCTGAGTCTGAGGCCGTTTTCCAAAATCTCTTCGACGCGATTGAGGATCCGATTACGGTGCTTGGCTTAGATGGGGAGATCCTTCAGGCCAACAAAGCTGCGCGTTCGATGTTCGGTAAGAAGCTTGTTGGCCAAAAATGCTACCGGGCGTTTCGGATGCAAGACGGTGTTTGTGACGAGTGTCCTGCAAGCATGACCTATGCAAACAAACGCTCGACCGCCGTTGAACATCGCATCTTTGGCAACGCGATCACGCGAATAAACACCTATCCGCTCCTGGGAAAGAATGGAGAGGTAAAAGCGATACTGAACCACAAACGGGATGTCACGAAAGAGCGCCAACTCGAAGACCTAAAGGCCAGCTTTCTGGCCGCTGTCAGCCATGAACTGCGCACACCGCTCACGTCGATCATTGGCTTCAACAAGCTCAATCGTCGTCGAATGTCCAGGCACCTTGCAGGCCTGCTTGAATCGGCACCCCATAAGTCTCGCGTGGCCTTTCAGCAAATTTTGGATGACATGGACATTATGGTGTCCGAGGGTGAGCGTCTTGGGCGTCTTGTGAATGATATTCTAGACTTATCCAAGCTAGAAGCTGGCCGAATGCAGCTACAAATGGACTCGGTTGATATCATCAAGGTGATCAACGGCTCTGTGGCGGCGACTTCCGCGCTCTGGCGGGCTAAGAACTTGTTTATGGATTGCGAGTTCGAGGGCGAGTATCCGTCGGTCTGGGGAGATGCGGACCGACTTGCGCAGGTCGTGGTTAATCTTTTGAGCAATGCGACCAAATTTACGTCTGAGGGCTCTATTAAGATCGAGGTGGTCGCTGACGATGCATCTGTGACCGTATCGGTTGCAGACACGGGCCGTGGCATTCCACCAGACCAGGTTAATGGGGTTTTTGAGAAGTTTAGGCAGGTGGATACCATAAGTGATGGACGTCCGATTGGCACAGGGCTCGGTTTACCGATTTGTAAGGAACTGATCAATCTCCATGGCGGACGAATCTGGGTGCAGAGCACACTCAACGTCGGCACCACATTCAGCTTTTCGGTGTTGAGGGCGGATCGCCGTGTGACCCCACCAAAGGTCCAAGAGAGGACAAGTTTCACAGGAGAATTCGCAATCCCCAATCCTGGCGACTTAGTCGACTGATAAACGACGCAATCCACATCTAAGATGTATGCCTTTCTCATTGCCCAAGTGCCTCAGTGATCGTAGGCTGTTACCAATCCACCTAGGTAGCGAGTTCATCAATTGAGTTCATCGGTATTGAACGATACGGAGTGCCGGGCCTGCGGTTCTCCCGTCTCCCGAGCATTCTGCAGCAAGTGCGGTCTCAGCATTGTCAAACCCACTGCCCCTGGGTCTCTAGAGATCGAGCTGGCGGGCAAGGGCTCGTTACGATTCGACGATTTAATCAGCTGTGAAGGCCACCGTTGGGTGGGCTTTCAATCCTTAGACGGCGGAGAACGCTACTGTGTCGTCGCGACGAGCAAGAGCGCCCGCCAAGGGTCACAGAGATACGGAAACGGGTCGCTTCAGACTCTCTGCCTTGGTGCACAAGATGAGGGGCATATCGAGGACTATGAATATCAACTCTACGATATAACGGGTTTACATTCTCTCGCTGATTTACTGCTTGAATTTCGTCGTAGTCTCAGACATCGGCAACCACTGGAGACGCTAAGCAGCTACATACTGCCGCTATTTGAGCTGCTCGCTCGATTACACGAACTGGGCGATTATCTGGGCAGTGCGTGCCTCTCTTCTTTTCTCTACAGCGAGGATGTTGGCTGGAGGCTGGCGCCTACCGCAATGGTTCGCTCTACGGCCGATGGGCCAACAACGAAAGGCTGGGTTGACGTTGAGACAGGGTTCGCAGCACCGGAAGTGTTCGGACGTTGTGGTGGTCAACTTGGTCAATTCTCGGATGTCTACTTCGGCGGTATGGTCCTGTATGCTTTTCTGACTGGACAGAAACCAGCGCCGGGCAGTGCTCAGTTCGCGTTACGATTGCCGAACCCGCAGGTTTACGAGCCCGCAACCCCGCCCATGTGCGGTGCGGTCGCGATGCGTGCGGTCTCACCCTATATTACGCGTCGTTACGAGAACATGTGTGAGGCAGCCGCTGCGCTGCGTAGCGCTGTTGAAGATGAATCTCGTCGACGTACCTATGGGGTGCGTTCGCCTGACGTGGATTTTGGTAGTGAGATTCATATTGGGCTTGTCAAAGCGCTTTACTCTCCGGTCAACCAGGACCAGTTGTTTGAGGCGTATGATGAGTTGACAGGTATGGGATTGTTTGTTGTGAGCGATGGTGTGAGCATTTCGCGCTACGGGAGCGGAGACATCGCGAGTCAATGTGTGCGCGACGCAGCAGAGCAACTTTGGAACAAGGTCCTTGGTCCAGGGCCTGTCGGTGGTCCTGACGACACACTGACATTCGATACGAGCGTAGAAGTTGGTGGTCAAGGCACGAGTGGTCGTACCCATGCTGAGCGCGTTTCCTGCATCGAGGGTATGTTGAACCAGGCCAATATCAAAATTGGTCGGATTGTGGCGCCGACTCTGCCCGATACCCGTGATCCCCTCGAGAGTATCATGGCTGCGACAGCAGTCTCCATGTTCCTCGACCGAAATCAAGCGACCATCTCGTCTATCGGAGACAGCCGGGCTTACCTTGTTCGCGATGGTCACATCGCTCAGCTCAGCGTCGACCACAATTTGAAGACCCAATTGATGCGCAACGGCCATGCGCCAGCTCGGGCGCTCCATTCTCAAGGTGCAAACGCGCTCGTGCGATGCGTGGGCGATTTTGAACGCGCTGCCGATGGCGCCTTGATGGCGCTACCCCTTCAGCCTGAACATCTTAAGCTCACACTACTTCCCGGTGATAGAATTGTGCTTTGTTCGGACGGTATCGTCGATTATGCAGGTTTCGATGAGGAAGCGGCTGAGCAATTGATTGTAGACATAACAAATGAGGCCCCGAGTGCGCGCGTCGCGGCGTTCGAGCTTATGGTCGCTGCTAACCGCGGCGGTGGCGGTGATAACATTTCCTGTATTGTGGTTCATGTCACCGAGCCGTCGGCAGTGAAAGCGTTTACTTAAATGACGGATAAAGCCTGCCCAGTACGACTTTCAACACGCTGCGACCCGCCTTGGGTCACCGTGACTCAGGAGTACGCAACAGTCAGCTGCGTGGTCAACGTTCGGCTCGACGATCAGCATGAACTCGAAACCGAGAAATGCTGCGTTGTGTTCGCCAATGTTGGACATCCAAAAAATACCATTCAGGGGCAGGTTTCGACAGCAGTTGGCGCTGTCGAATACATGGCACCAATGGGACATGATGGCGATTCAAGTAGCGGTTATTTTTCGAGTATTTGCGATGTGATCGCTGCGAGCACAGCTTGGTGCCAAGACCGCCCGGATGATTACTTTCATTTCGTGGTCTTAGTCCACGAACCCAAGCCAGAAGACCCGCAGCGGCTCGGCAACTTAATCGATCAGTCGTCTAGAGAGCAAACTCGCTTTGATGTTGTGGCTACTGCAGATGGACTCGACCTGCGCCTGCTGAGTCAGGCGGCCGTTCTCATGGGTGGCGAGTTTATTGCGCCAACAGCTGCGGGATTGGATTTAGACCATTTGTCGACCCGGGTGAGTGACTTGAGCACACAACTCGTCTCTCGCATGGCTGTAAGCTTCCAGTGGGCGCCTGCAGTGCTTCCCGTTCATTTGTTTTCTGCGGGCCGCCACCCCTTGTTCTTACGTGACCTGGGAGGCGAGCCGTCGCCTTATGCACACAGGTTCTACGTCGGCCCACTCTGCGAGAAGAACCGAACCATTTCTTTCGCTTTTCGTTGTCTCGTGCGGCGCAAACAGCCTGGCGCATATCTTGTCGCTACGGTTGATGTGAGTGGATTTAGTGATGGCGAGAAATGGCGTCAGGAGTTGACGGTCGTGCAAGAGGCGACCACGTGTGATTCTGAGTCGCGCCGCGCAGACCCACGGGTTGGCCTGATTATGGATCGACTGAGGCCGACACTTTGGTGGGAAGAAATTTGTCACGCGTTCACAAGGGAAGACGGCAATCATATCGTCCGTACGTTTGAGCGGTTGATCAGCCATGAGTTCGAACACGGCAGACTTGATGCCGTCGAAACCCTGAGTAAGGTTCGAATGGAGTTCATCCGAGGCGGATACTTTGGACTGGATGCGCTCGGGCAACTGTGGCCATACACGCATCGCCGGAGTGAAGACCTGGTCTTGTGAGTCGCGATGATGGCCTATGTGCACCGCGTTCCGAGCGTCTAGTCGCTCGGATTCGGTCGCTTGATGGCTTGACTAAGGCTGGGGCGTGGCAGGCTTCCCCTTAATCGGGAAGACAGCGTCGTTGAAATCTACCTTTGAACCCGCGAATAGATCCTTTGTCATGGCGCCTCGTGTCGCCCGCTGACGATTTGATGGTAAGCCAAAGAGCAGTTCGTTCCATGTGCCGAACAGTTCAAAAGCGCGCCCTGCGAGCAATCGCCCCTTGAGGCTTTGCTTCTCTTTGGCGAAATCTTCGGCCTTGGGCTCCGTACGCTCCTTGAGTCTAACAACATAGAACTTACCCTCGGCCTCGACGACCTGCTTGATGAGCGGCGCATCTTTGGTGAGTCCAGCAAGTGCGCCGGCGACCGCGTCGCTTTTACCAATGCCCGGTATCTGTGACCAGTCACGTCGATTTTCTTTAACAGGACCGGTGGTCTGCAATGGGTCTTCTACGACCTTCGGCATCGCTTGCTCGTTCTCAGGCGCGTCAGCTGTGGTTGTCGCGGTGCCATCTGCTACAGCCTCGTCCGCTTTCTTTGATTGCGCCTTTAATTCGCCGGTTTTGACCGCTTTCTGGTAGATGGCCTCGGCATTGGTTTTCGCGATCTTCTTTGCTGCTGCCTCAACGATCAGACTGCTTGCGATTTCGTCTGCCACACTGTCCAGAGACTTGTCGAGTGCAGGCTTGATATCTGTCGCTTTGACAAAGTAAAACCAGCCTTGATCCTCTTGTAGGTCTGAGACCTGCCCCTTAGCGAGTGCCTTAAATACGTCATATCCTGGTCGCTTCGAGTTTTGCCATCCCATATCACCGCCGGTGCCTCGCGTCTTGAACCAACCTTCCGATGACTCTTTGGCGATCGCCCCGAAGTCAGCACCCTCCGCCTTGGCTTTCTCGAGCAGTGCTGCGGCTTTTTCTTTTGCTTTCGCGATACCGGCTGTGTCTTTCTTATCCTTTGGTTTACGAATGAGTACGCGACTGACTCGCACCTCTTTGTCCCGCTTATATTCACTGACATTTGCGTCGTAATAAGACTTTACGTCGGCTTCATTGGCCTTTCGATAGGCGGCAACAGCCTCGGCATTCGGTGTGGGTACATCCGCCCTGAGAGTGGCCGGGTCAACGGAGACGTACTCGAGATTCCAAGACCGGTTAGCTCGGTCAAACTCTTCTTTCACTTCCGCTTCGCTGACCTTCACAGAAGCGACCAGGAAATCCATGTAGCGTCGGACGAGTAATTCTCGACGTTTTGCCTTGCGATATACTTCCGGCGATGTACCGAGTGAGCCACTGAGAATCGTGCGAAGCTCGTCTACGCGAATCTTGCCATCACGGTCACGAAAGAACCCGATGTCACGCTCGTTCTGATCGGACAAGATAAACTTTGTCAGCTCCTCGTTGCTGACCGATATGCCCATCTTGCGCGCTTGTTGAGCCAAGATTGTCTGCTCTGCGACTTGACGGGCAGCCGCGCGAGAGAGCTGCGCGATGCCATCAGAGTCGTCGGGGAATGCGCGGTTGTACGCTTTATCGCGAAAGACAGCTAAGTTCACCTCCTGCACGGTGACATCCTCGCCATTGACGTTCGCAGCCCAGCCTGTCAGCGCACGCGGTGTCGGTGCATTTGGTTGGAAACCATCGGCTTGTGGCCCGAAGAAGAAGATAAATACGAAGATCAGAATCCCGAACAAGATGTATACCAGGAAGTTTTGTGATTTCTCGCGTAAGTCTGTCAGCATGTCTTTGCTCGCCTATTAATAAGGTGTCCGTCTCTCAGCCGTCGGGGATTTCGCCTCGGCCGCCTGTACGTCGATCCAAAAATGAACGCGGCATCCTATGGGACAAGTCGTCTTCGGTCAACCCGATCAATTTTTTGTCTGTATTGTTTCGCCTTTCATATTGCTGTTCTGATCGTCGTCTGCTATATGTCCGCGGTCTTTTCTAAGATGAGTGCGAAGCTTTTATGCTCTTCGACTTTGTGTACGGAATGTTCAGCAACGACCTGGCCATCGATCTCGGTACGGCCAATACGCTGATTTATGCCCGCGGGAAGGGGATCGTGTCATGCGAGCCTTCAGTGGTCGCAGTGCGCAAGGATGCCAGGGGGGAGCGGCGTGTTCTCGCAGTCGGCCGCGAAGCGAAGGAAATGCTTGGCCGGACGCCTGGTGCAATCTCAGCAATTCGACCGATGAAGGACGGCGTGATCGCGGACTTCGATGTCACCGAGGCGATGATCCGTCACTTCATTACACGAGCCCACCAGCGCAGCGCTCTGGTAAAGCCTCGCGTCATTATCGGTGTGCCATCCGGCATCACCGAGGTCGAAAAACGCGCGGTGAGGGAGTCAGCACAGACGGCCGGTGCGCGGGAAGTTTATCTCATCGAAGAGCCCATCGCTGCTGCGATCGGCGCTGGACTACCGATCACTGAGCCCTCAGGGAATATGATTGTTGACATCGGTGGTGGCACCACTGAGGTGGCCGTCATATCGCTCTCGGGTATCGTTTATTCGCGTTCGGTACGCGTTGGTGGCGACAAGCTCGATGCTGCCATCGTTCAGTACGTAAAACGTAAGTACAATCTCCTGATCGGTGAGCAGATGGCTGAGCGGGTCAAGTGCCATATTGGTAACTGTTACGACTCAGGTGAGACCAAGAGCATGGAGGTCAAGGGCCGCGACCTTGTGGCAGGCCTGCCGAGGACATTGACCGTCTCATCCGATGAAATCCGTCAAGCATTGGCAGAACCGGTGAATGCAATCATCGAGGCGGTGCGTATCGCACTTGAGCAGACCCCGCCGGAATTGAGCGCGGACATCGTTGATAAAGGTATCGTTCTCGCAGGCGGTGGTGCCTTCCTTAAGGGCCTCGACATGTTGATGCGTGAGGAGACTGGGTTACCTGTTCTCATCGCTGACGAACCATTGTCGTCCGTCGTACTTGGCTGCGGCAAGGCATTAGACGAACTCGACTTGCTTAAGAATGTTGCCGTCGACGCCTGATGAGGCCTCGCAATAGAAAGTCTCTGGGGCTTGTCTATGGCTTCGGATTCATCCTCCTCGTAGCAGCCTGCATATCCATTCATTTTGACAGCGACAGCGCTCGACCCTCCACGGTTCATTCGGTCATCGTCAGCATCGTCGAGCCGCTACATCGTTTAATGACCGATTCAGGTGGTGAATTGCGCAAGGGGTTGCACGCCGTCAGTGACTCCAAGGGTATTCTGGAGAAAAATAATGAGTTAAACCGCCGGGTCACCGAGCTGGAGACTGAGCGAGAGAAAATGCGGGCAGTCGAAGAGGAGAATGATAAACTCCGCAACTTGCTGGCGATTTCCCAGGAGCGTAAAGATCTGCGCTTGCGCATGGCTAGGGTCTCTCGAAAGTCGTCGAGCGCTTTCAGTCGTATCATTGGTCTCGAGCTTGACTCCGCTGATGGTATAGCGCCGGGTATGCCGGTGATCGCCTCGGGTGGTCTCGTCGGGCAGATTAGGGACATTGTGAATGGAAAGCCGCAGGTGCTCCTCGTGACCGACGCGCGCAGTGCTGTGGACGTGATATTGGAAACGAGTCGTACGCGAGGTATCGCCGTCGGCTCTGGTGATCAGCGAACTTATCGCACCGAACTCAAGTATGTTGATCGGTCCGAGTCGGCCATCGATGGTGAGCGTGTTTTGACGACCGGTGATGATGAACGCTTCAATGAAGGGCTCTACGTGGGTACGGTCAGACTCGACCCAAAGGCACCTCGTCGACAAATCACTGTCTTGCCGGCCGTACGTTTTGAGGAACTCGACCTTGTGTACATCGTTCTTGGTACGACGGGTTTGACGCCGGACGGACGTCGCTACAAAGGACGTAAGAGATGAATCTAGTCATTTGGACGATGATTGGTTTTTCGATGGCATCGCTTCAGGTTTACTTGTCCATCATCTTCTCCACAGAGGCGTGGACGCCGCAACTTTGGTGCGTTTTCTGCCTGTGGCTGGCGACACGGAGGCGCCATTTTACAGCATTGGCTGCGATCTTCTTCACCGGCTTTTTGCTCGACGGTTACGCCGGTAACGCCATGGGTAGCAACGCTTTCATCGGCATCATCGTCTTCTTCTTTGCGTTACAAATGGTTGATCGGCTCCAGCTTCGTGGTGTCGGGTTGTTGGTGCTGGGACTCTTGATGGGGCTGCTCAGTATCACCGCGGGACTCGTTGCAGCGAAAATTGGTGGTGGTGTGCATGTCGGGCCTCAGTTTGCGGGCATGTTTGGACCTCGTCTTATCACCAGCGCGATCGCCACGGTGGTGTGTGTTCCAATCCTAGAACTATTGTATCGATTCCGACGCGACCGTGTCACCTTGGATACCCTATAGTCGGTAGACGCGCCTTCTCGAGTGCCCAACGGCTGGCAAGGAATAGCCCAGGGCAAGGGATGGTTTGAACAACGCTTGTGTTTTGATAGCGTGTACGGCACAGCTGGGTCAGACCAGCGGGATTGCTTGTAATCACCGGTGCCGTACTGGGATGACTGCGGTCTGCGTTTCCTATGTTTCTGAAGGAGAAACCGAGTGCGACTTCAAGGAGAATTGCCTGTTGCTGCCTACCGGCGGCGGGCTATACGATTTTCACTTGTGGCGCTCGCCGTCTGTCTCACACTCATCGGTCGTCTCGCATACCTACAGTTTGTTGAAGGCCCAAGCCTCAGCATGATCTCCTCCAACAACTATGTTCGCACCGTACGACTGCCCGCACAGCGGGGTACAATCTACGATACGAGTGGAGAGGTTTTAGCTATCCATGAGCCTGCATATGGACTTCAATTCATCCCGTATTTGCTCAAAGACAAGAATATCCCGAAGCTCATCGAAGAGTTGAAGCTTATCTTTGATGACGCCGAGTCTGGTTCCGACAGCCGCTCCAAAGATGGTGTGAGAACGATTCACTATCTCGATCTTGCAAAACAGCTCAAGCTCCCACGTGGTGCCGCCCGCTTTCGGCCAATCCCGTTTCTTGTGGATGGCAAACGCAAAATTTTGACCAGAAAGCAGGTCGCTAAAGTCGAGAGTTTACGCGCACGCTTCGAAGGCATCCTCGTTGACCGACAATATCAAAGGCGTTATCCGCAGAATGAGCACAAGTACAAAGACGACGATGCCGTGCCCACCAAATTGGGGGCTCACCTACTCGGCTACCTCGGTCGGCCGACCGCTGCTGAGATCAGGGCGAACCCTCGTTACTCCGCCGACTCAATGTTGGGGCGCGCCGGGTTAGAGCGTCTACTCGAAGATGAACTCGCTGGAAAAGATGGCTTTTCTCGTTTTGTGGTCAGCGCGAGTGGTCGTACAGAAACCAACGAGAAAGCGTGGGTTCGAAAAGCGATGCGGGGTATCGTTCCACGGGAAGACCCAAAGCGTGGTTTTGATATTCATCTCACAGTCGACGGACGTATACAGCGAATACTGACCCGTGCCTTGTCCGGCAAGGACTCGGGTGCAGCCGTCGTGCTCGACGTACAAACGGGTGCCGTGCTCGGAATTGTCTCGAAGCCAACCTTTGATCCGAATATTTGGTCAGGCCGTTTAACAAGACGACGTAAACTGGCCATCGATAACGATCCGCGCAAGCCGATGGTGGATAAAAGTGTCCAGGCCTACTTTCCAGGCTCGGTCTATAAGATTGTGACGGCCTTTGCAGCCATGGACCTGGGCTTACTCGACCCAGGTGAGCTCGTTGAAAGCCCCGGTGCTTACGAGTTTGGTAACCGAACATTCCATTGTCATAAACGGTCGGGTCATGGCCGCATCGACCTCGCACGGGCGCTGTCGGCATCGGCCGATGTCTATTTCTACAAGCTTGGAGAGACAATCGGAATCGACACGCTGGCTCAATACGGACGTCGATTCGGGTTTGGCCGACGTGCGGGTCTTGCAATCAATGGCGAGTCCAAAGGCCTCATGCCCACAAAAGCGTATCATGATGATGTCACACCAGGTGGCTACCAATATGGTTTGGCGCTGTCGACTGCTGTTGGCCAGGGCGATGTGCGCACGACGCCGCTGCAAGTCGCGGTCGCCTATGCCGCGCTTGCGAATGGCGGTAAGATCCTCAGGCCCTATGTGGTCGACAAGGTGCTCCGTGCCGATGGCTCGACTGTGCGTCAGACAAAGCCCACGGTAGTCGACACGCTGGCAGACCAAGCGAGTTTTCTCGCGGCCATTAACGAAGGTCTGCGCCAGGCAGTCCATGATGACGAGTTTGGCACCGGGCATTTGGCCGCGGTCAAGGCGGGGCTCATCGGTGGCAAGACGGGCACAGCACAGGTGCGGAAGCTTGGACGTGGTCGCAACCGCAACGTCATTCGACATTTCCGGGAGCGTGACCACGCATGGTTTGCAGCTTTTGCGCCCTTCGATCAACCGAAGATCGCCATCGTGGTTTTTCTGGAACATGGCGGTAGTGGTGGTAAGCAAGCGGCGCCTGTTGTTCGCCGCATCCTTGAACAATATAATCGTAACTACCAGCTATTCGCCCAGTTGCCTTCCAAGACTGAGGGTCAACAATGATTGGGAAGACATCGGATTTCTCGTGGCGTCAATTGCCCTGGGGCGTTGTCCTGATCGTCGTCGCGTTGAGTGCGATCAGCGTGATTAACTTGCAGTCGACGGTTATCGGTACCGACTCGCGAATTTATATCACTCAATTGGTCTGGCTTGCCGCAGGCCTGGTGTTGATGTTCGGCGTTGCGCTTCTTGATGTGCGCTTGATTCGGCAATTTGTCCCGATTTTTTACGTGGGTGTGATCATCGCGCTCGTTCTCGTGCTCGTCATTGGCAAAGAGGTCAACGGCTCACGGCGCTGGCTGAATCTTGGTTTTGCTGCGTTTCAGCCCTCTGAACTCGCGAAATTGGCCGTCATCTTGAGCTTAGCTGGCTGGTTTCATCGCGTCGCGCGCCCGGATGGCTATGGTTTGGCAGACCTGATGCCGATTGCGGCCCTGCTCGGGTTTCCGATGTTTCTGGTGCTCAAAGAGCCGGACCTTGGCCATACGCTCATGCTGCTGTTTATCGGTGGCACCATGGTGATTTTCGAAAAACTTCAGCGGCGCGCATTTATATCGATCGTGTTGACCGCACTATTTATCGCGCCCGGTTTATGGACGTTCGTGCTCCACGACTATCAAAAGAACCGGGTCTTGACGTTGCTTGACAGTGATGGTGACAAGCTGAGAACCGGTTGGCATGCGCGCCAAGCTCGAATCGCCGTAGGCAGTGGCGGTTTGCTCGGCAAAGGACATGGCGGCGGAACTCAGGTTGCCGGCGGTTTCTTACCCGAGAACCATACGGACTTCGTGTTCGCACACCTCGCTGAAGAGCACGGCTTTCTGGGCGGCATGACAGTACTCCTTTTGTACTTCTTGCTCGTCTTGCTCGCGCTCCGAGCTGCTGCCCGAGCGCGTGATAGATTTGCTGCAGGTGTTGCCATCGGCGTCGGCGCGCTTATCTTCTGGCACGTGCTGATGAATATCGGCATGGTACTTAATATTTTACCGGTCACCGGAGTGACTCTTCCGCTGATGAGCTATGGGGGGACCTCGGCTGTGACCGTTATGTGTGCAATCGGATTATTGTTGAATATAGAAGTCCGTCGAAGCATGTTTCAGTCGAGACTTTCGTGACCAATGAAGAAAGGTGAATGTCATGGGTAGTTACGTAGATGTCGGTCAGTCCGACTTTCAGGCACAAGTTCTTGAAAGCGATGTCCCAGTTATCGTCGATTTTTGGGCGCCGTGGTGTGGGCCATGCCGAGCCATCGCACCGCACATTGAAGCGCTTGGTACTGAGTATGCGGGCAAAGTTAAGGTGGCTAAAGTCAACGTCGACAATAATCAGCAGTTGGCGGTCACTTATGGAATCAGAGGGATTCCAGCGATCTTGGTGTTTAAGGGCGGTCAGGTCGTCAATCAGCTCAACGGAATGCCTGGTAACCCAATGGGCACATTGCGCGACCTGGCGAACGCGGCGCTGTAGCTGAAGGCGGTCTCGCTGTAACCTTGCCAGAAAAGCCGAATCGGCTAGAATAGTCGGCGTACCTGAGTCGACTGAGAGCGAGCGGGCCTTGGGCAACCCTGAGAGGGTTGCCATCATGGCTATCTTTGGTTGGAGAATTTCATCTCGATGCGTACCTTACTTGTCATTGGCGCTGTGACCTACGCATCGGCCACGCTTGCTTATTTGATCGAGCTATACAGAAACGCTGAACGGCCAAACGACTTTGCTCGTCGCCTCTATGTTGCTGCGAGTGCTTATTGGCTGGTCGCGTTCCCCTATGGAGCGGTGCAGTACTCTCTCTGCGTCGGCTTACGTCCATGGTTGATCGTCTTGGCGTGGGCCTTGGGCGCGGTATTCTTGTGGCTGGAACGTCGGTATGCCATCGCTGCGCTCGGGAGTATGGTCGCGGCGCTCTCGACGATATTGTGCGTGCATAGCATTTTTTTGGAATCATCCCCGGATACATTGCTCAGCGGACCCCTCGCCGATTGGGTCCTGTGGATTCATATTTCGCTCGCGTTCGTTGGCGTGATCGGATTTGTTTTCGCAGCAGCGACATCGAGTCTCTATCTGGTCGTCTCCGGACGGTTGAAGAATAAGAAAATTCCGGGGGCCGGTTTGCCTTCGTTGGATGTACTCGACGGTCTCGCTCTGCGCTCCGTGATCGTCGGATTTCCAATTTATACGGTTGCTCTACTCCTCGGGAGCGCGCAAGCCGTTCGGGCAGGTACCGGAGACATCAAGCTCGCGTACATATTCGCCGCACTCTCCTGGTTGATTTATGGCGTTGTTTTGCAGGCTCGACTCACAGCTGGTTGGCGGGGTCGCAATGCTGCGATGCTCACGATTATCGGCTGTATCTCGTCCCTTTTAGTTGTGGGTATGTACTCCACGGGAACGGCCTGATATGCAGTTCTATGTCCTCGGACTTAACCACAAGACGGCGCCGATCAAGCTGCGAGAACGGTTTTCGATCGTCGAGGATGCGCTCGCATTGACGGCCGAACGGGTTCGACAGATTGGGCTTGAAGAGTCATTTGTCGTGTCGACATGTAATCGCGTTGAGCTGTACGGTGCCGGACAGTTACCTGGTGATTTCACAGAGTTACTTGGACAAATTCTCGCGGATGTGGGCGAAACATCATTCGGGTCGCTGTCGCCTCATCTGTATCAGCACACAGGCTCCGAGGCGATCCACCACCTGTTCAGGGTCGCCGCAAGCCTTGACAGTATGGTGGTCGGCGAACCTCAGATCCTTGGACAGCTCAAAAGCGCCTATGCGCTGTGCCGAAAAGCGGGTGTCACGGGTCCGTTGCTCAATCGTACGGTAGAGCGGGCCTTCTCGGTCGCAAAGCGTGTGCGGAGCGAGACAGGCATCGGCCGTCACGTGGTCTCGATCAGCAGCGTAGCGGTACAGCTTGCGAAGCAAATTTTCGGTGAACTCGACAGCCGAGCCATCGCCTTGATCGGCGCGGGAAAGATGGGTGAACTGGCGGCAGGGCATCTCAAGGATGCTGGCGCCCAGCAGCTCTATGTTGCGAATCGAAGTTTTGACCGCGCACAGGCGCTCGCGAGTAAGCTCAATGGCCATCCTCGCAAGCTCGACGAACTCAGCGCGATGCTCGTCGCAGTGGATATCGTGATCACGTCGACCGGGGCGACGGAACACATTATTACAGCAGCGATGATGAGAAAGGTGATGAAGGCCCGCAAATATCGGCCCATCTTTTTTATTGATATCGCGGTTCCAAGAAACGTCGAACCGGCGCTCATCGAGCTGGACAACGTGTACGTCTACGACGTGGATGACCTAAATGGCGTTGCACAAAAAAACAGGTTGGCGCGGGCGGATGAGGCGAGAATTGCCGAGGCGGTTGTTCGTGAGCAAGCCGCCAAGTTTACCGAGGAACTGGCAGGTTTAGCGGTCAAGCCCACCATTGTCGCCTTACAACGCCAAATGCAAACGCTCAAGGCTACGGAGCTCATGCGTGTAAAACGGCGGCTGAGTGCCGACCAAGACGACGTGGCTGACCTGCTTGACCAACTTGCAGATGGTCTGCTCAACAAAGTGCTCCACGGTGCGATCATGGAACTCAAACGCAGCTCTGCAGACGGTGATCGAGTTGATTCAATCGAGGTTGTTCGTCGCATCTACGGACTAGATAAGGAAGAGACGGAGTGAAATTTAGAATTGGTACACGAGGCTCAGCCCTCGCACTATGGCAGGCAAACTACGTCGCAGATCGACTCCGATCGTGCCACGCGGGTCTCGAAACGGAGTTGGTGATCTATAAGACGACCGGCGATCATATTTTAGACCGTCCGCTCGCCGAGATCGGCGGAAAAGGCCTGTTTACCAAAGAGCTCGAAGAAGGCCTCGATGCCAATGAGGTCCATTGCGCGGTGCACAGCTTAAAGGACATGCCCACGGTGTTGCCTCCGGGCATGATTCTCGGCGCAATACCCGTTCGCGCGGATGTGCGCGACTGCGTCGTGACTCGTCTTGGTGACGAGACACAACCTGCCCTTGTCGGCACCGCGAGTTTACGTCGAGCCGCTCTCGCTCATGGGCGTTGGCAGGCTGCCGAGACAATTCCGATTCGCGGTAACGTTCAAACTCGTTTGGGTCGTTTGCACGATCAAGGCGACCGCCGCGTGGATGCGGTGATCCTCGCGATGGCTGGGTTGTTACGGCTGAACATTACTCAAGAAGCTGACGACCTTGATTTCACGCCCCTCAACCCGGAACAGTGGATCCCAGCGGTGGGCCAAGGTGCGCTGGCCATTGAGTGTCTCGCTTCCGATGCCAAGACGCTCGAGCTGCTCGAGCCCTTACACGATCCTAAGACGGCGGCTTGCGTGACAGCGGAACGTGCATTTTTACGGGCCGTAGAAGGGGACTGCCGTGTACCCGTTGGAGCATTCGCGACAATCGATCGAGGCAACCTACGACTCCGCGCGTTTGTTGCAGACCCGAATGGGGATGAGGTGTTGGTTGAGACCAGCTTTGGCACCGAGCCAGAGGCGCTTGGGACATCCGTCGCGAAGCAGCTGCTCGCCCGAGGCGGCCGCGAAATCTTAGCCAAATTGCGTCAGGCGAACGCGTGAGTGGACGCGTCTACTTAGTGGGCGCCGGTCCTTGGGATCCAGGTCTGCTCACGGTGAGAGGTCGCGCGTTACTCAGTCGTGCCGACACGGTTCTGTACGATTATCTTGTCAATCCGGCTCTGCTCGAGCACACATCGCCCGATGCGAAGTTAATCCCGACAGGGGTTGCGCAGGCGCGGATGTCTCAGACAGAGATTTGCGAACGTTTAGTCGAAGAATGTCAGGCTGGTCGTCAAGTGGTGCGACTCAAGGGCGGTGACCCTTTCGTATTTGGGCGCGGTGGTGAGGAGGCCGAAGCCCTCAGCGCTGCTGGCCTGCCTTTTGAAGTCGTCCCGGGTGTCACCGCAGCTGTCGCTGCATGCGCCTATGCCGGTATACCCGTGACCCATCGGGACTTCGGCTCAAGCCTCGGTATTTGTACCGGTCACACCAAAGAGGATGCCGCAGACCCGCTCGATTGGTCGGCCCTGGCTGCGATGACCACGATTGTTTTTTATATGTCGGCAAAGCGTTTGGGCCGTATCCAAGAGAAGCTCCTTGAGGCTGGCCGTTCACCCGACACGCCGGTTGGCTTGATTCGCTGGGCCACTCGACCCGACCAGACCGTTGTTGAGACAACGATCGCGGACATGACAGCGGCGGCCCAGCACCATGGTCTGGCGGCGCCGTTGACCGTTATTATTGGGTCCATTGTGGGGCTTCGCTCTCAGATCTCATGGTACGAGCATCGTCCGTTACATGGACGCCGTATCGTGGTGACACGCAGTCAACGTCAATCAGGCCAGCTCATTGAGCTCCTGAGCGACTCAGGCGCCGAGGTGTTGTCTTATCCCGCGATTAAGTTCGAAGCGATGACAGAGGCGTTCGACGCCGTTCTCTCAAACTTCAGTCGATTCGATTGGGTTGTGTTCACGAGCGTCAATGGCGTGGATTATTTCCTGGACCAATTGCTGGCACGTGGCGCGGACTTGCGCCTTTTGAGTCATCTCAAGATCGCATGCGTTGGACCCGCCACGGAGGCAGGGTTACTTCGTCGAGGGCTCAGAGCCGATGTGGTCCCGAAAAAGTTTGTCGCGGAAGGCCTGCTCGATGCCTTGGCATCTTACGAACTGGCCGGCAACAACATTCTGATTCCGCGCGCTCTCGTTGCCCGCGATACGTTACCGGACGCGCTGAGTGATTTCGCTCATGTCACCATTCTCCCGGTCTACAAAACCGTTGCGGGTGATGTTGACCCAAACACACATGCGAGGGTCGCTGCAGGTGAGGCTGATATGGTGACCTTTACGTCATCATCCACGGTCTCCCAATTCGTAGCGCGGTTTTCTGAGAAAGAAATAGAACAAATCAAGGCCAATTGCGTTGTTGCATGCATCGGTCCGATCACAGCCAAAACCGCAAGTGCCTTCGGTTTTCGAGTCGTTGCTGTCGCGGCGGAATATACTGTCCCAGGGCTATTGTTGGCAGCCAGGCAATACTTCGGGGACGTTGACAATCGAAGTCTACCTATTCACTAATGCCAATGCGCGTTGTCGAGGAGCTACCCTATGCATCTTTTACGAACTTTGACATCTCTGGTATCGCTGGGCGTAGCGTTCATACCTTCACTCGCTCTCTCACAGACTGCTGAGAAAGGCGAACCCAGCGTAGAAGTTGGTACTCAACCATCCGTGGAGGCGGCTGAGGCCACTGAAGGGAAGCGCCCTAAAGTCAGAATTTGCACTGCTCAACCGGGGAATAATTATCACCGCTACGGTGTGGCGCTCGCGGCGAGGCTGAAGGCGGAAGTGGATGTGACGCTCGTCGAGACTAAGGGCTCGTGGGAGAATCTTGAGATGATGGATTCAAACCCACGGCGTTGTGATGCGATCATCGCTCAAGACGATGCCCATGCGCTTCATCAATTCGAGAAACCTGACTCCGGCCTGACCGTTGATCGAACTGCGACAATTTATCCAGAGTTCGCCCACCTACTGTGCCACCGCAAGGTGTCCGGAAACAATCTGAGTGAACTCGATCCCAGCAAACATCCGATCATTGTCAATCAATATGGCTCTGGCTCATACATTACCTGGCGCCTGTTTCGGCGGATGAATCCCCACTATAAGCAGTTCGAGATGATCGAGAAAAATCTTGATGAAGGTATATTGAGACTCTTGAACGGTGAGAAACCTGCTTGTCTCTTTTTTGTGAGCGGA
Source organism: Bradymonadia bacterium (assembly GCA_049889275.1). GTDB lineage: Bacteria > Myxococcota_A > Bradymonadia > UBA7976 > UBA1532 > UBA1532. Next base: position 43,228 of record JBMHDS010000106.1, read on the forward strand.
CTCGGCGGTGAGACCCTCGCGACAGCAGATCAAACTTTCGGGGACCAAATCAAGCTCTTAGGGATTGCAGATCCGAAACTGACTCGGCGCGTCGGCCGGGACAAACGACAAATTTACCGGCTCTCTTCGATCGCGTCGGATACGTACAAAAATCTCAATCATACTCAGGTGACGGTGCCCACAGTCGGTGCTGTTTTCTTTACAAGCCCTGAGTGGAAGGCCCGTTATCCGAAGGCGGCGCGGAGCTTAGCCTCGGCTTTGCTTAAAGTGATCTCAGAAGGTCGTCAGTAGCCAGCGGTATCAATGCATAAGGGGCCGCTCACGGTCACATTCCCCACACCAGCCCGAGGCGAGAAAAGTTACTCAGTCGCCAGGATGAAGCTCGATTTGACTTTTTTCGAGATAGAAAATAACTAACATTCTGAATTTTTTTTGATTGAAGCATGAAATTGTTCATCGGTTTGATCTACAATATTCGTGCGCGCGTCGAGCTGTGCTCGATGTGACGGCAAATGTATACATATGCGGGCAGCTTTTGGGGGTTTCAGAAGGCTGCTTTGACAAGCCCAAAACCACGTGACGACGTGGGACAAAGGGGGAGGTTATGAGAGAAGTCTTGAGGGGCCTTTGTGCCAGCCTTGTATTGACATGTTTTGCGCTTCCTGCGTTCGCGCAGGACATCGAAGTCGATGAAGTAAAGCCTGTTCCCTATTCGCAAGTCGATCCGACATTGCCCCACCCCGCCCACGAGGACGCCCGCATCACGCTCAAGGCGATGATACGAAACGCACAATGCGGTTCTTATCGAGTCTGGTGGGATGCGAATCGCAATGGTAACTACGATGACGACTTTTTTCGGGACGTAGGGCGCAATGCTGAAGCCAATGCAGTCTTAGACATTGGGCGTAACTTCGTTGTACCCAACGTGCCTGGTGATACGTCGATGAACATCAACGTACGGGTTCGCAACAACTGTAATAACCAGTTTAAATTCGCGACATTTCGATTGTTCGTCTATGACTTCTCGCCGAACAACAACCCCCGAAACTGGTCTCGCGAACAGCTCGACATCATGACGCAGATGGCGATCCAAGAGTCGCTCTGGTACATGCACCGCACCATGGGCGACATTCGCCGGTCGAACAGCCAGCTTCATGCGTATGACCAATTTGCCGAGGCAACGGGCATGACGATGTGGGCGTTCACCATCAACGGTCACCTACCAGCCTACCCACCGCAGTCCGTCTTTGAGTTGCCAAATGCGCAGAATATCCGAGCCGATTGGTTCGATGATAACGCCGAGCGTTGGAATAACTCGGTCTACGCCGAGACGGCTATGCGCTTTGCAAACCACCTGTCAGCGAACGGCGGCAACTCAGGAATCCCAGGTGGTGAAGAGGAAAACACCTGCGGTTACAATCCGAACGGCAGCGATCGAGTCTGTAATCGCCTGCCCGGTACGGCAAATAATAATGGTGCCTACGCGCGCGGCAGCGCAAACGTCTATCGAATGGGCATTAATCTAGGGGCCCTCGCGACCGTGCTTCCCGCACTCGCGGGTACGCCTATCTCTTATGGACCACTGCGTGGGCTCCAATGGGAACGCTATATCCAAGAAATGACCGACAAACTCGGCGCACAGCAAATCGATGGAGGCTGTGCTCGAGGCGGCTGGATCTATGGAGATTACAATGGCTCAGCGGGTTGTGGCACCAGTGATGCATCGACATCTCAGTGGGCTTACATCGGACTCGAGAGTGCCGAGATTGCGGGTGGTCCGTACGGCGTCTTTGTCAATAATCGGCACAAATATCGTATCGCCGACAATCTCATCAATAACCAGCGTGGCGACGGCGGTGCTGGCTATCGCTCGTCCTCCGGTCGGGGTGATTTCAAGTTGACCGGTGGTGCCCTCGTGGCGGCACGCTGGTTGGGCATTCATACATTCAATGAGAATGATGGCTCTACAGCTTTTCCGCGTCAGTCAGGTTTCACACGTGGTCGGCTCAAGCAAAACTACAATACCTATGTCGCCCACCTCGCCAACAACTGGAATAACTCATTGAGCGTGGGTAGCCACTGGGCCGACAGTATGTGGCGGCTTGGCGACTATCTCTGCGGTAACAGAACCGGTGTGTATAATCGGGGTCGCTGTGGCAGCACGTATGCGATGTACTCCCTCCAGAAGGGCTTTCGAACGGGCTCTCCCGAGATCACGCAAGTGGGTAATCACGACTGGGTCCGGGAGTTCAATACGTACTACATTCGTGCCATGGACCGTCATGCCGACAACAACAACCCGATGTCGAATTATGATGTGCACGGTCGGATTTACGATACCTACTGCGACAATCACTCGGTCACGTGTTCACGCGCCGGCGGCCGTCTCGCGCAGCCGATGGGCGCGTTGGTCTTGACACCATCTATCTTTAATCCGAAGCCTGTCGCCATCGGCACTGTGGCACCTGCCGAGGTTTCTGAAGGTTGCGCGGGTGGTAACACAGGTGTTGTGACCTTTGACCACTCAGGTTCATTTCACCCGAACCCCGAGAGTCGGATCGTGGCATACCGGTGGGACGTCAATTCCCGCGATGGCTTGTGGTGGGAAGGCAATGGTGACCCAGACTTCGAGACACCCGATGAGAACGACAACTTCTCGGAGACCTTTGAGTTTCGCTACACCACTCGTGGGAACTACACGGCGACCCTGCAGGTTGTCGACAGCATCGGTCAGACGAAGACCACAACTGTCTCGGTTCGCGTTTTGCCAGCTGAGAACGTTGCGCCTGCCGCAGCACACGGTGGGCCTTATGTGCTTGAGCAGGGCGCAGACTTAGAACTCAACGGTTCCGGTACCGACCAGAATATTGGATGTGGTGACCGGATCACCATCGACTGGGATTTGGACAATGACGGCAACTTCGACGATGCGCAGGGCGCGACGCCGACGGTCGCATGGGCTACTTTCCAGAACCTGGCGCTTGAACAACCTCAAGTCGTTCGCATTCGGGTTCGGGACCAAGCGGGCGCAACCGCGACGGCAGAGACGACGCTGACCATCTATCCGCGTGATCCAGTGGCCGTTGCGCGTGCCCAGCCTGATCCAGCAGCTTGCCAGCAAGACATCGTCTTTGATGGCAGCGCGAGCTATCATCCGAATCCGCAGAGGTCGATTTCGAATTATGACTGGGACGTCGACGGCCAGGCTGGATTCGAGGGTGGTAGCGAGCGTTTTACGTATGCGTACGAGCGCTTCGGCACCTATCAGGTCACGCTCCGGGTCACAGACGACTTAGGACGTACCCACACCAACCAGGTTGAAGTTGATGTCAACCAAGGCAACCGGCCGCCGGTCGCTCGAATCGCTGAGGCGAATTACGTCGTTCTCGAAGGGGATGCGCTCGTTCTTGATGGTCGCGGCTCATCAGATGATGACACACCGTGTGGCGACAGCATCGTCGAGTACGCTTGGGACATTAACGGCGATGGCGACTTTGATGACGCTAACATCGATGTTCGCGGCGCAACACCGGAGGTGCCTTGGGCCGTTGTGCTCGCGAATATGGATGGTCCTGCAGACCGCGAGACTGGCCTACCAAACAACACGGTCACGCTCCGGGTCACAGACTCATTCGGCGCGACTCACACCACAACAACATCGGTGGCCCGCTATACTGCGCGCCCAACGGCGCTCGTGGTCCAATCTCCGAACCCTGCCGCCATTGGTCAGCGGACTGGTATCGCTGTCGTCTCTCTCGATGGACGAGAAAGCTTCAGCCCTGTACCGGGCAATGTGATTCAGTCCTACGAGTGGTTATTTGACCCGGAGAATCCACCGGTTGATGGTGCCGCGGTCAATGCGGACTCCACCGATGCCGTCGAGAGCTTTCAGAAGGTCTTTGATTTGCCACTGGAAGAAGGACGCATACCACCAGTTCAAGCTTACCTGCGTGTGACCGATAACACCGGGCGTCAGAGCCTCTGGACGCGTTTTGACGTGGCCTATGACATCCCACCGACACCGCCGACGGCCGATGCTGATCCAACGGATCCACCGGAGCGGGAATACCATATCCTCGTGGGTGAAGCGCTGGTATTGGATGGCTCACAATCGACGGACCCCGACCCGGAAGATTTTGTAGCCGCATACCGCTGGGATATTAATACCGACGGCAACTTCACCGCTGACATTACGCAGCTCGATGAGAATGGCGATGGTGCGGAGGCGCGTGTTGAAGTCTCGAATGACGAACTCGTGGCTTTCGGCGTCGATGCAGCTGGCGATTATCCAATTACCCTTGAGGTCACCGACGGTTTCGGGCAGACGGGTACGGACACGACCATCGTCCACGTCTACGAGGTGGCTCCAGTTGCGCGCTTCTTGGTGAACCCGAATCCTGTGGCATGTAACGCTCAAGTCAACCTGGACGCGAGCAGCTGTTTTCACCCGCACCCAGATATCGAGATCACGAACTGGCAATGGGACATGAACGACAATGGCCGTTTCGATGATCCCGAAGACGGTATGGGTCGTGAAGTCACAGCGCGCTTTCCTGAGTTTACATTCGGCGCTGACCGCAAGCGGATTCGTCTGCGGGTGACCGATAGCCGCAATAATACGGCTGAGTTGGTCGAAGAAATTGCCGTCACAGAAGGTAACCGCGCACCAACAGCCAATGCGGGCGGTTTCCGTGATGGTGACGGTGCTGTGGTCGGCCCTTACGCCATCGCGGTCGGCGAAGGTGTGCAGTTCAATAGCGCTGGCACGATTGACCCAGACGCCCCCTGCGGCGATGCAGTGGTCGCTCTGAGCTGGGATATCGACCGAGACGGTAATGAAGACTCGAACGATGCGAACCCACAGTTCACCTGGGCGGAGCTCAATGCACTCGGCATTAATCGTGCTGGAGAATATGAGGTACAACTCACGGCCACCGATCGTTTTGGCGCTCAAGGCACCGCCCGAGCACGCTTGCTCGTGGTCGATGGACCAACGGCTGTGGCGACTGCGACCCCGAACCGAACGGGTTGTTCTAACAACGTGACTTTCTCGGGTAGTAACAGCACCATTAACGGCCCCGGTACGCAGGGCTTTAATATCGTGCGTTATGAATGGGACTTCGATGGCGATGGTAATTATGACGACGCCGTCGGCGAAAACGTCACCCGTGCTGCCGTGGCGCTGCCCGATGCGAACAATCAGATCATCATGACCGCTGATCTACGTGTTGTGGACGCGTCTGGACGGACGGGCACGACGAGTGTTGAAGTGACCATCGACTCGCAGAACGTTGGACCCATCGCCGATGCAGGCGGTCCATATACCACGGGCCCAACGAATAACGGTTACCTGCCAGTCCGACTCGACGGCCGTGGTTCACGGGACCCGAATGAGCCGTGCGATCAGCTCGTCACGTACAAATGGGACACAGATGGTGATGGTCTATACGGGAACGACGACCAGCCGGCTGACCGCGAAGGTGCAATCGTTGAAAACTACACGAGCCCTGATTGGCAAGTAAACACGGTCCAGACGATCCGATTGATCGTGTGCGATCGACTCGGCGCATGTTCACCGCCGAGTGAGGCAGAGATCGGCGTACTCGACGAGGCGCCGCCACAAGGCGAAGTGGTGTCACCGCGCGCAACGGATAATCCTTGCTTCGGCAACGCGCCATTTGATGTCACAGTGTCGGTGAGCGATCCTGCTGGCGACAACGTCAATGTGGTCGTATTCATCGCTGGCGAAGAAGTCGCGAGCCGCGAAGTCGATACGCCGAACGACGGTTCGGCGGTTCAGGTCGTCGTGCCAGTGGATCCACGTAATGTGGTGCCTGAAGGTCGCCAGACGATCGAGGTGCTCTTGGAGGACGAGAACGGTGCGTCCGCCGAGCTCAGCGCTGGTGGACGGATCTTGTTCGACCGTACAGCGCCCGAAATCACCATTGGTAATCAGCTGCGCGATGGCATCTGTTACAACCCGAATCAGATCCCCGACCCAGATATTGATGTGGCTGACGCCGACCCGAATCCTTCGATTACCCGTGAGGTTGCCTCAGAGGGATGTGGTCGCACATTGGTTGTCACAGCAACGGATAGCTGCGGCAACGAAGGCACGGCGAGCCGTGAGTATCTGATCGCCGAGCCCGTCAGTGTAGAGATTGATGGCCCTGCAGAAGGAACCCTGGTCGCATCCGGTGCGGTGAGCTGGGATGTGGTCGGACCTGATGAATGTGCGTCACGGGTTGAAGCAACGCTCAACCGTGCGGGTGCCGCATCGGAGCCGTATAACGAGGGAGCTGAAGTCAATGCGCCGGGCGAGTACACGGTTTCACTGCAAATCGCGAATTGTAACGGTGCGACCCGTGGACAGACCCGTTCATTCATTGTGAACGGACCGCCGGTGGCTGTGGCGCTGCCCGCAGGGCATCCGAATGCGGTGCCAGGGGAAGTGGCCTATTTGGTGACTGAAGGCGAGGGTCTACAACTAGATGGCTCTGAGTCTAGGCCACCTGAGGCTGCAGACAGCATTCAGGCATACAACTGGGACTGGAATGGTGATGGCGTGACCGATGCACAAGGTGTCCGTCCAAACTTTCCGACCGACGAGGACGGTATCTTCAATGCTCGACTGACGGTTGTCGACAGCTTGGGTCTGACCGGTAGTCAGGCATTCCGAGTCACCGTGACCGACGTTGATCCCATCGCCAGTGCTGGCGGACCTTATGTCATACCACAGGGGGCGCCGCTCCAGTTTGATGGTCGCGCGAGCCGGGCAGGCAGTGGCTCGGATCCGATCACCCGCTATGAGTGGGATTTCGACGATGGCACCCCTGCAGGCGACGGCGCACAACCTGTGCATACGTTCGCAGAGAACGGCACCTACAGCGTACGGTTGACCGTCCATGACGAGGACAGCAGCGACAGCGTTGTGGTTCGCGTTGAGGTCCGCGACGTAGACCCAATCGTGGACAGCGTCGACGTGCCCGAGCAGATTTACGAAATTGCCCGAATGCCGTTCCAGGCAAACGCCCAACCGGGCGCGCCAGGCGACCCGATTACGCGCTACGAATGGGACTTTGACGGCGACGGTGAACCTGAGGTCGCTGGACCTGATGCAGCATCAATCACCTACCAATTCCATGATGCGGATACGTACAATGGCATTGTGACCGTACGTGATGGAGACTCACTCTTTGACCAGCCCCTGGTCGTCGCTGTGCGTCAAATCACCATGCTTGAGCTCATCGAGTTCATGAGACTTCGGGTAAACGAAGAGCTCCAGGCCGCTGTGGCAAACGGTAATATTGCCGACGTCTTGCCACTTGCCGACCTTGAAGAATACTTCGTCAAGGCCGAGTGGGGCGAGCGTAATGGCTATACGGGTAACACGCTGTTAGCGCTCAAGGCCATCGTTCAAGGTATGAGTCTTGCGCATCGCAATGGGATCAACTTTGGACTCGAACTCTGGGCGATGTCACGGCAACTCCAACGCCTGCTTATCGCAGAGCGTGCGCTTGTGGAGCAGCAGAATGTTGACGCAAATAACCTCAGCCTTGCGCGGGCTAATGGTTACATCGACGACTTCAACGCGATCTATGAAGAGCCAAACTTCAAGGACGACTCCTTCGAGGCCGCAGGTGGTCAGCTGACCGTGAACTTGCTCACGCTGGCGACCGAGGCGTTCTATTGGCTCCGCGATGTGCGTGACCCATGCTATGCAAACGGACGGTTCCCTGTACCGGAAGGTTTTGGCGACCCAGCGACAATCTCGCAGGAAGCACAGCCGATTAATGTGCACGTGACAAACGCGATGGGTGGCTTGCGTGATGCAATGGTCAACTATCGAAACGCTGCCGGTGCTGTAGACAATGAAGGGCCGGGCGTAGAGCAGATGACCTCCGCACTGGATTCCATGGGACCGATTCTGACCGAGATCTCGAAGTCGATAACGTTCCCGTGCCCAGAGGGCACCACCTGCGTGACCGACCGCGAGGCTCTCGACATGGAATTGGACACCATGGGCTTGATCAGCAACCTCACAGCGGCTGAGATCCAGGGTACTTGGGTGCGGAACTGGCAGGCATGTCTGACCCACGCGCTGAAGTTCCGTATCGAAATCTCGTTGCTTCGCGTTGAGTTCCTCTGCGGCGCTAATGTCCCATACATTCGAGAAGCGAGAGACGTACAGCAAGTGGGTCTCGATATTTTCAATGAGGGTGACTACCCGCTGGCTCTGGAATACTACGCCGACGACGAGCGCCGCTGCATGATGATCGATATTTATAATCGTTGCATAGTGCCAGAGCCATCAGCGTGGGTCGAAGATGAAGACGGCAACAGTGTACCGCCTGATGTCTACGACCTGCCTGAGGTCTGCGAGCCCGAAGAGGACGAGTAGAGACTCGCCGACATGCCGTGTGACAACAATGGTTGCACGGCATGTCCAAACCCGCCGGCACACAGCCACAAAAGAACCGCGTAGTGAAGCGCTTCTGGAATTCATTCGCACAAAGATTTGAACACGGAACTATGGACCTTTGCGGTGGACCTGTGTAGGGTTCGGCGCTATGGAACTAGGCCCAAACGTCACAGTAATCGAAGACGGTGAATCGACGACTTATCTCGTCGGCACCGCGCATATCTCCGAGAAAAGCGTCCGCGAGGTGAGAGAAACTATCGAGGCGGTCAAGCCCGACTCGGTCTGCGTTGAGTTGTGCAAGACGCGCTACGACTCCATCTTGGATGAGAACCGCTGGAAGAAACTCGATATCTTCCAGATTATCCGACAGAAGAAAGTTCTCTTTGTTTTGGCAAACCTCGCTCTCGCCGCCTATCAGCGGCGCCTCGGTGAGAAACTCGGTGTGAAGCCGGGCGCGGAGCTCAAAGAGGCCATCGATGCCGCAAATGATGTGGGTGCTGAGATCGTGTTGGTGGACAGAGATATCCAAGCGACGCTCAAGCGCACCTGGGCAAACCTATCGTTTTGGAACAAGGGTAAGGTCCTCTCAAGCTTGATGGCGGGCGGTGATGGAGATGATGAGATCACCGAAGAGCAATTGGAAGCCCTCAAAGATAAGGACAACATCTCCGAGATGATGAAGGCCTTTGCGGAGGAGCTTCCACAGGTAAAGACACCGCTCATCGATGAACGTGACCATTTTCTCATGAGCGCTATCGAAGATGCCCCCGGTCAGACCAAGGTCGCTGTTGTGGGTGCAGGCCATGTAGAAGGCATGCTCGCTCATCGAGGAAAAGGGGCAGACCGCGAGGCTCTTTCGGTGATCCCACCGCGCTCGGCGTGGGTGCCCGTTCTCAAGTGGCTCATCCCTTCTCTGATCTTGATCGCCTTTTATTGGGGTTATCAAAATCGACCGGAAGGCACGCTGTATCAGCTGATTTTGGCCTGGGTCGTACCCAACGCTGTGGGGGCGGCCGTATTGACCGCCATCGGTGGTGCCAAGCCGCTCTCTGTCGTGACCGCGACCATTGCATCGCCCATCACCTCGCTAAACCCCACGATTGGTGCGGGTATGGTGGTTGGTTTGGTTGAAGCTTATCTACGAAAACCAACGGTGGGTGATGCTGAGGCTTTGGGTAATGACGTAACCACCCTTAAGGGCATGTATAAGAACCCGTTCAGCCGGGTCTTGATCGTGGCTACGCTGGCAACTCTAGGCAGCGCTTTAGGGGCCTGGGTCGGCATGAGCCTCGTCTATACCCAGCTCTAAGTACTCGTGACCTAGGGCTCGATTGTGAAATCAAACGCTAAGATCGCTATCATTGGACTCGGGCGGGCGGGACAAGCACGCCATCGAAGCTTCTCAAAGCTGGTTGGCGATAAGCTGATTGTGCTCTCAAGTCGTCGGCAGTCCCAGTCACCTCAATTCGACGACATTCGAACCAATCCTGATATTGCGGCGGTGGTCCTGTCCCGAGAATCACAGCGCCACGCCACTGACGCACAGGCCATGCTCGAAGCAGGAAAGCACGTCCTGGTGGAGTATCCGTTGGCCTATACAGCGGAAGAAGCACAACGCTTATTTCGGTGTGCCGCGGCGCATCGGCGCGTCTTACATGTTGGCTACCTTGGGCTACAACAGGGGTGGGCAGGTGAGGTCAAGCAGCGAATGGCACATGCGGATATCCGTTTCGCGCATTATCAATTCAACGCAGGCTATGGACACGTGCCCCAAGGGGATGTCGGCGCGCAACGACTCGGCACCATGGTGCTCGCCCGTCTGCAACAATTGCAGGTCTGGTTTGGTGATTTAGAGCTCACAGCGTGCGGTCTTGAACGATTTGAGGATGGCATTGAGGTCAATGTATCCCTAAGCGGAAAAAGTCAATCTGGTGATTGTCTCATCGAATTTGTCGAGAGCCGTCGTGAAGGCCAGACACGGGAGCGCTTTTTGACTGTCAAAAACAGTTCACGAGATGCCTTTAGGCTCCCAAGTTGGTATCCCGACCGGACGGTCTTTGATACAGACTCAGCTTGTTTCCACCAGCGCTGTTTAGGTCATCCTACGCCGGATTATGTGTCCGAAGACGCGGTCATCGCCGTGATGACACTCGCAGACCGAATTTCCGACGCTTTAGAGAAACAGTCTGTGATATGAAGGACCCCTCGAAGCTGGTTTCACCGGCCTATTGATGGAGTTAAAAAGACTATGGGAAAAATTGGCCGAAATGATCCATGTTGGTGCGGCAGCGGTCTGAAGTATAAGAAGTGCCACTACGGACAGCTCCCTGACCAGTCTACAGCCAATATTCAGTTACCAAACGCCATCAAGAAAGGCAGCGTGAGCCCGCGCCGCAGTGTACCTGCGCATATCGTTAGGCCTTCATACGCGGAGACAGGTCAGCCCGCCCATAAGCGTTCGCGACAGCTCGTCCGCACCGACGACGAGATCACCCGCATGCGACATGCCGGCCGTGTTGCGCGTGAAGTGCTTGATACGGTTCTCGGTTCGGTTGCAGTCGGTATCACAACGGATGAGCTGGACGTAATCGCACACGAAAAGGCCCTAGCGCTCGGCGCTTACCCGAGTCCACTCAACTATCACGGTTTTCCAAAATCACTCTGCACATCGGTCAATGAGGTGATATGCCATGGGATTCCCGACGATCGAAAATTGCTCGATGGCGACATTATCAATTGCGACGTGACGGTCTATATCGATGGCGTGCACGGCGATTGTAGTGAGACTGTTTTTGTCGGTAAACCCGATCCCGTGAGCGTGCGGCTGGTCGAGACGACTTACGAATGCATGATGGCTGGGATTCGGGCGGCGCAGGTGGGCAAGACGGTCAACGCAGTGGGTAAAGCCATCGCCCCGATCGCGAAGCGTGAGGGGTTTAGTATCGTGCGGGACTTTGCTGGCCACGGCATTGGCACGCAGTTTCACCAAGACCCTCAAATCGTCCATTATCCAGATATCCGGCAAACGCAAAAGATCGTACCCGGTATGACTTTTACCGTTGAGCCCATGATCAATGTGGGTACGCACCGATGTGTGATGTGGTCAGACGACTGGACTGCTGTGACCGCCGATGGCAAGCGGAGCGCGCAATTCGAGCACACCATTCTTGTGACAGACACCGGCTTTGAGTTGCTGACAGGGGGCGCCGACAAACCTTGGTTCCAGCGTCAGTTAGCCGCGTTCTAGGCGCTCATTGAGAGAACCTATCCGTCTCGCTTGTCGCGCATCCGCTGCTCAAGCCCGGGTACGACGACCTCGATGTCGTCTTCACCAAAATCTGCATCTCGGGCTGGCCCGCTTTGTTGGCCAACTTTACGCTTAAGACGCGCCTCATTACGTTCGCGCTTGGCCGTAATGATTTTGTTTTTATTGTCGCGAATCCGACCCACGAGGTCCATCACGATATTGTCCATAATCTTAAACGCGAGCGGTGATTGCGCATTAAACAAACGATCAAAGGTCTCATGAGAGAGTTCCAAGATACATGCCGTATCTGAGGTCACACGGACCGTTGCGCTTCGTCGTTTTCGGTCGATCAGTGCGAGGTGGCCAACGGATTGTCCAGCCGTGATCGTCGCGATATTTTCTTCTTGGTGTTCTTTCGGGATGAAGACGCCCACTTTGCCCTCAACAAGACACAGACAGCTGTGCGCGCGGTCGTCTACCCGAAACAGAATCTCATCTCGCCTGCGCTCTTTGACGCTCACGTGATGCTCTAAAACGTCTAATTCTTTTGGCGACAGTCTCGCAAAGAGATCGAGTTTGCCGAGTACCTCTTTTGAAACCTTCATTTCTTTCTCCAGAACGCGAGTCGGCTGAGTACACCCTGAGCATTGTCGTCATTCTGCTCCGCCATCGCTTCAGAGAGCTCAGGGGGTTCGGGTCGTACGATATCATCACGTTCGGCAACAGCCTGGGAGATGATTGAGTTGCTGCTCCGTACCCGCTCGCACAGGGTCACAGCGATCTCGCGAATGACTTTATAAGCCGCAGGATGGAGATTCTTACGCAGAAAGTCGAACTCTCCTCGGTCGATTTCGAACAGCGAGACATCCGATAATGCGCGCACGTGAGCCGTCCGAGGCTGACCATCGAGCAGGGCAATCTCACCGAGTACATCGTTTGCGCTCAAGGTGGCTAAGGGGATCGTCACGTCTTTTCGTTCCAGAAAGACCTCGAGTTCACCGGATTGAATCACGTAAGCCGCGTTCGCCGCATCACCCTCTTTACACAGAAACTCCCCTTGAGCGAGCTGGGCTGGTCGTATGCCCCGGATGAGTTCGCCGAGCTCGTCGGTGGTGAGCTTCGAAAACAATGGAACCTGGCTGAAAAACTGAATCAGTGGATGTGACATACGTTTCTCTGGATTGATTTGCATTGATGCGCCGGCAGCATATCAAAGATATGGCCGTCAGGCCCGAGCAATTTCATGTGGGTTGAACGAAGCTGGTGAGGTAACGCTAGCCTATAGGCCTGTTTGACTGATCGAGTCGATCATCTCTACGTCATCCCTTGGGCCGATGGCCAACCCGACACGTTGGTGAAGACTCGTTGGCTTGATATCAAGGATTGCTTGGCCGTCAACGAGCGCCTTACCGCCCGCGACCTCCGCAATAAATGCCAAGGGGTTACATTCATAGATCAGACGGAGTTTCCCGCGGCCCGTGCGGGCGTCGACAGGGTACAAATATAAGCCGCCCTTAATCAGATTTCGGTGGAAGTCGACCACCAGTGAACCGATGTGTCGACTCGATACAACCCGGCCTGCTTTGGTGTTGCGGGCCTTGATCTTGTCGAGCGTGGGTTGAACCCAATTCGGCCAGTAGGGGGCATTGCATTCGTTGATGGAAAGCATCGTCGTCTGAGGGGGGATTTCCACATTTTTGCGTGTTTGAAAGAACTCACCCGAACTGGGGTCGAGGGTGAAACAGTTCACGCTATCACCGGCACTATAGACCAACACCGTTGACGATCCGTAGACGATATAACCCGCGGCGACGAGGGCGCGCCCTGGTTGTAGAATGCATTCCAGATCGATGGTTTTGCCAGCTGGCCTACGATAGATGCCAAAGATTGTGCCGATGGATACACCTACGTCGATGTTACTCGAGCCATCGAGCGGGTCGAAGACAACGATGTAGTCTCCGGCTTGTTCGTCTGGAACACGGATAAAGGAGTCTTCCTCCTCAGATGCCATAGCAGCGACACATCCAGAGCGCTTGAGGACTTCAACCAGCGTATCGTTTGCGATTTGGTCAAGTTTTTGGACCCGCTCTCCCTGGACATTTGTATCACCGGTGGCCCCCCAGAGCTCGATTAAGCCAGCGCGTCGCACTTGTGCGCTAATGAGTTTGCCGGCGACTCCAACTTGTGTGAGCAACGCCGATAGCTGGCCACGGGCATCCGGGTGCCGGTCCTGATTCGCCATCACATGTTGAGTTAGCGTGAGTCCAAAATCTGCTGATTGTGACATGTCTCCTCCTCGACGCCGATTGTTTCGTAGCAATGAAAAAACCGCCAGCTCGGTGTCTTGTGCCTAGGTTTTACTGATTCACGCCGCTGACTGCAACGACGCCATTGATCGCGAGGGCATGCTTGCCGCAATATAGAGGCACTCAACCGTGGCTAGGATCTTCCATTGCGTCAGCTCATCTGCATACTCGTTCTTATCTGTCTCGTCGCTTGCGACGATAATTCAGCCGGTTCGTCGAACACAAACATGGATGCGATGAGCGCAGACATGACCAGTCCGGGCCCAGACGTCGCATCCGATGTCATGGTCCGAGCTGACATGATGCAGCCCGTGGTTGATATGCGAATAGAGCGTGACGTGTTGGCCATGGCAGATATGGTTGTCGCGCCAGATGAAGGGCCAGCCCCCGACGTGGGACCACTGGGCGGCGAGCCATGTGACCCGCGTCTCAATGCCAGAGCGTGCGATCCAGGTTTCTTCTGCGTGCATGTGCCGCAACAAAGACCAAATGTGGGTCGATGCCAGCCTGGCGACGGCTGTCGGCCGGGTGTGGTCGGTGATTGCCCCGAAGATCGTCCATATTGCCATCTCAAAGGCGGCTCAACGGTCTGCACGGAGGCCGGCGAGCTCTTAGCAGGTGACGATTGCGTCGACGCCCTCGACATCCCACAGCCATGCGCAGACGGCCTGGTTTGCAATAACAGCATCTGCCAGGTCCCTTGTATACCTGGAGAGGAGAATGAGTGCCCGAATGACGGCCGCTGTGTCGACATATCAGAACGAATTGGCGTCGCTGGTGGGTTATGCGGTCCGCGAAACTGTAATTGGTTTACAGGAGAGGGCTGTGATGCCGGTGAGAAGTGCAGCTATGCGATTCGTGGAGACGGCGTGCTGGTGGGTTCGTGTACGGCGCTTAATGGCCAGGGTAATCCCGATGGCGCGATGTGCTCGAATCTGCCTGCTGGCGGCGATAACTGTGCTCAGGGGCTTGTCTGCATTGGCGCTGCGGGTCGTGAGCGAGTGTGCCGCGTGCTGTGTGACAGGGGTCAATATGAAGCCCCTTGCCCAGGCACGCAGGCATGCGAAGAGCGGCTTCAGACCACGACAGGCGTGGTACGTGGTTACGGTTTGTGCGTCACCAACCAGTAGCCGCTGAGCACATGGATAAACAATCTATAGGGTATGCAGTCCACACTCCGTTTTTGCATGGCCTGCCCAGCGACCCGAGCGTTCATCATTGAGGTCCGTCGACGCGCGTGTACAGGGTTTGCAGCCGACGGACAGGTAGCCCTCATCATGTAGGGGATTATAGGGCAGTCGTTCTTTGTGGATGTGTGTCCAGACATCCTTTTTGGTCCAGCGTATCAGTGGATTGACTTTAAGAATCGTCTTCGTATCTGTCTGGACTTGCGACCAGGCTGCCATGCCTGCCCGGGAGCGACTCTGATCTCTACGTAGACCTGTAATCCAAGCATCCATACTCTCAAGCATTCGCTGGTTCGGCTCCACTTTTCGCATCGCGCAACAGCGGTCTGGTTCAAGCGTATACAGTTCTCCACATTCAGCCTCTTGGTCAGCGACTGAACGTTTGGGCTTAATCACCTCAAGGTTGATATCGAAACGCTTTTGTACGCGGTCGACCATTTGCAAGGTTTCTTCAAAGTGATAGCCCGTATCGATAAAGAAGACCCGTGCACCGGGATTAATTTTTGCCGCGAGGTCCATCAACACAATGCCACTTGGGCCGAAAGCAGTGGACATGGCTGCCTTTTGACCATAGCTCGCAAAAGTCCAGGCGAGAGCGCCTACCGCAGATATTTGTTCAGGAAGTTGAAACATCATCGCACCGCGTTAATCAGTATGTCTATATTTTGATTAATTTGGTAGTGTTATGTCAATTGGATCCTGTTTTTTATTATTTGTTGATTGTTATTAATTATTTAAAATAATCATATTTTTAGTGTTTTTTAGTCCGGCGCGCTCCGGTCTATCGATTCGCCTAGCCTCTTTGCGGGAGCCAGTCTTTCGAATCGTTCGCGCAACCGTTGTCGCTGCGGCGCACTAATCTGCGATTGAATGCGCCGCCAAAATTGCTCTCTTTGCTCTGGTGCGTGGCTGAACACTAAGTGGGTCACCGCTGCGAGAATGGGTGGTGACTTTGAGTTTATAAGTTGCTGATGGAGTTCGAGCTGGACGAGGCGAGCGTCGAGGGCTGAGATCGCCTCTAGGGTGAGCTCAACCATGCCGCCATGTTGGAGGTGATTTTCGATGATGGCTTGAGCGATTGAGGTCTCGCCGAATCGCTGCAGCGTTCTTAGGGCTTCGCCGCGGACTGGGCGCGCGAGTTTGGGCGAGAGTGCGATTTTCTCCAAGTCTGACTTAAGCGCCTTGAGTCCCAAACGACCAATGCTCTCACAGGTCGCGCGAATGACATTCTCGTCTGTATCGCGGAGTCCAAGCTTGAGGCATGTCGTCAGTGCTGGATGAACTGAAAGGCCCTCGGCAGCGGCTGCCCTCACCATCGGCCATGGAGACTTGGCGATGAGCTCGCATAGCGTTGAGCCGCCCGCGCCAGATTTGGCGGCCGTGGCTTGCACTTCTGGGTCTGGGTGATCGATGGCCTCCTCAAGGAGTGGTTTTGCACCGAAACTGTAGAATAGTCGTGCGGTCTCGCGGGCCAGCGCGATATCTCTCTGGTTTGCCGTCTTCCGCATCAGCTGCGTTAAGCTCACCAATTGACGGTGAGAGCCCAGTCGCCTGAGCGCGCGTACGGCGAGTATGCGTTCAGCGATGTCGATATTTGGTTGATGAGCGACCCAAGTAAGCATGTCAGGGATGCGGCTCTGTCTAGCCGCGTCTAGCTGTGTTTTCTTGAGTGTAAAGAGCTGGCGGATACTGCCAAGGCGAGCCTCATCTGCCTGCAAGGCACGAACTGTTGCATCGGGATGGAAGCTCAACGTTGCGATCAATAAGACGTACAAAAGCATAATGAGCCTTGGGGACCAATTGCTGAGTATCTAGCGAATCGAGTTTTTGACATAATTTCAATCCCTGCACACCACTTGGATGTGTTTTGATTGGGGTAAGGCCGTGTGGAGTTGGTTATCAGCGTTTCTCGTGACGCAGCTTGTCGAGGTGCCGATCTATCATTGTGCAGCGCCGGCTCGATGGGGGTCAAAGCGACTCTACGTTGCCTTTGGCGCGAGTATTCTGACTCATCCAATCGTGTTCTTTGTTTTTCCGCGGATGGGGTTTGAGAACTACTGGACCATGGTCTCCGCTGCCGAAGCATTTGCGGTGATCACTGAGGCGCTCTATCTATCCCGGTTTGGGGTTGTGCGCCCCATGACCATCAGCCTATGTGCGAATGCGGCGAGTCTGGGGGCAGGATTACTGTTGCGACACTGGACCGGCTTTCCCTAAATCACGTTGTGGCGCCACCACATGAACTGCCAGCGCCCGCCGTGCAGCCGAAACAGTGTCGATCAACGCACACGGCGCGCTGATTGAATGCAATGGGATCGAAAGAGTCGATACGCATTGTCTCATCGGAGTCGAGTGTTGCTTCGATGTCGAGCATCTGGTTGAAGTCACAATCAAATAAGCGGCCATCCCATGACACAGATAGGGTGTTTCGACACATCAGTCCGTCGATTGTCATCGGATTGAAGGCGTTGGTCAGTCGCGTCATGTAGGCTGTCAGATTGCCAGTCTCCAGCAGCCACTCCAGAAAGCGTGAAATCGGCATGTTGTTGAGGCAGAAGAGCCGATCGAAGTCGATATCATGGTTACGCTTTAGAGCTGACTTCCACTCGCTCTCAAGGCGGGTTTGGTCAGCGGCTAGAAAGCTTCCGGCTGGGTTACTCATCAGCGTGAGCATTCGCTTCGGATCGCCTTTACCGTATCCCACGTCGTTGAGCATGTGCAGCGCCTTGATCGACTTCTCATAAGTGCCTTCACCACGTTGGGCATCGGTGTTGCGCGCTCGGTAATGAGGCAACGAGCAGACAACCTCTACATGGTTGTCGGCAAGCCACTGCGGCAAGTGTCGGAACCGGGGCAGCGTGAGCACGGTGAGATTACAGCGATCGATGACGTGCTTGCCGCGGGCGACACATTGCTCCACGAGGTACTCAAAATGGGGATTCAACTCAGGCGCGCCGCCGGTGAGGTCCACGGTGTGAGCAGTTGTCTTATCCAAGGCGGCGAGGCAGGCGTCAACCGTGTCTCGGTCCATATTTTCCACAGTTCTGTCGGGTCCTGCGTCCACATGGCAGTGTCGGCACGTCATGTTGCATAACTTGCCTAAGTTAATCTGAAAAATTTCGATTTCTTGGGGGCGTAAACCCGCCGTATGTCCATGGTCAACGAGCCTCTCGTTAAACGAGAGCTCAGGCGCTGCGTCGGCGAGCTGTTGCAGTTGAAAGGCAGGGCTCGCGAGCGGCGCACGACGGGACTCCAAAGACGTTGTCCCCCGTGGACTCGTCAGATCCGATGTATTGGATTTGTCGCCTGTGATCTGTATGAGGTCTACCATTGCACAATCCGCTACATCGAGAGCTTTTTCACGTGGTCAATCATCTGCATACCGTGGACGAGAGAGGCGCCGCCACGTATCGCTGACGCCACATGAATCGCCTCGGTCATTTGTTCTAAATCAGAGCCTTTCTCAAGGCAGTCTTTGCTGTATGCCTCAATGCAATAAGCGCATTGGACCGTGTGGGCAACGGCGAGGGCGATCAGTGATTTCTCACGCGCCGACAGTGCACCGTCGGCAAAGCATGCACCGTACCACTCGAAGAACTTTTGCCCGAGCTCGGGGCTGGCCTCACTGACCGATCCAAAATTCTCAAGGTGTTGATGTTTGTAGTACTCGGTCAAGACCTGTCTCCTTCGTCGTTTGTATGGGGTGCCACGGGTGGCTCGGTATGGTGTTGAGTCGAGCTGAACGCGACCGATTAGATACCCAAATCGAGCTTGAGGTAGATGCCGAATTGATAATTGGTCCCGCTCAAGTCGGCTGTATCCACGGACTTTGCACCGGCGGCCTCTTTGAGTTCACCTTCGAACGGTTCGAGCATGGGCTCGTCTGCGATGAGAGCATCGATGGCTCTGCTCTTGCCCTCGCTGGCGACGTCATCTCCGCTGAGCATGTAATGATAGCCTGCCGACCCTTCGACTCCAATGTAGAACGTCGGAAACAGTGCGTAGTCGAGCTGGACACGCACACGCGGGCCAACGCCTGCGGCCCATTGACTGAGTTCATCTGCCTGAGAGGAAAACTCGTCCTCGTAAGCGGATTCGATGGTATTCGCAAGCGATTCACCGATACGCGAGCGCAGGTCACCTTCGATCATGAAGCTCTGGCTCTCCACATCGGGTGTCTTAAAGATGAACGCTGTAAGGTAGCCGCCCACTGTGAGGCGCGCGCCCAAGTCGATACTAAAATCCATACCTAAGTTGCCGGTGAGCATGTATTGCTCGTTGCCCAGAAAATAAGCCTCGCCCATCAGATCGATATTGAGTAACTCGATGCCAGCCTCGATGCCCGGCGCAGAGCTGCCGTCGACGCTGTCAAAGACGTTTCCTGTACCTTGGATGCCGCTGTACTTGCCGGCAACCCATACTGAGATGAGGTCAGCGTGCGCGACCAGTGGTGTCGCCATCAGCGCAACTAGGGCCAGTACAATATTGATTCGTTGTTTCATGTTCATGTCTCCGTATTTGATGTGCTCGACGCCACTGTCTAACAAGCCGGTTCGTTGGTTCAAGAACAAAGTTGTTCAGGTGATACGTGGCCCCTCCCTAAAGATTCGGCAGACTCTCGAATTCAACGCCGAACAAAATGAGATTTCTCGGCGTATCACCCAGATATTGATAGTTATTTAACCGGGTCAAGCCGAGCCAATAGCGATTGCGCGCGGCCTTGCCGTCACAATGCCAACCGATGTCTATGGTACCGCCCAAGTCCGTGCGCGCGATGTCGGCGTTGCGATTGCGGTGCAGGTTATACACGAGATGAAGTCGGCTCATCCACTGCCCACCATAGGTGATGGCGGTCTTCAAGCGTGCACCGAGTAGGAAGTAATCGAAGGGCCAGTTCTGCTGTGTGCCGTCTAAGCGCGTGCCTCGGTCGTAGAGCAGACCTAAGGATGCCCGGGTTGTCCCACGAAGCCACTCGAGCGCGTAATACTCGTACGCGAGCGTCTCGCGTGCGAGCTGCGGGTCGGTGGAGTCGATATCATGATTGGACTGATGATGAGCGACCATAGCCAGTTGGTAGGCACCAAAGTCGTATTGGAGCTTGAGGCCCACCGGAAAATAGATCTGTTCGGGCGAGATCCGAAAGGCGGTTTCGTTCTTGTGATTGGAGCGAACCCAGGTGACATGATCCACATACACATTAAGCGTCCATTTCTTAACACTTGCGAGATCGATATCAACGCCGAGTTCATAGCCACCACGTAACTGTTCATCCCATCCCAGTTCGTAGGAGGCACCCGCATGGGCAGAGATATCGGTGAGCCAATTTACGGATGCCAGTACCGCGATCAAGAAATACACTTTTTTAACTTCCGCTCTGGAGCCAGAGTGGACCATACTCGAACTGAGGAGGCGAGCATAGCCCGGTGGACTGATGAGACCCATACGAGTGTGGTGTTTCATGCTTTGATGGTGGCCACGGCTGGGGCACTCGCGTATTGGGAGCCGACACGTTGAAAAAACCATCTCAATTAGACTTAAAGTTGGTCGCCGATGTCGTCGCGCTCGGTCTTGACCATACGCTGTCGGCATCTGAATGGTTTGGTCGGCTGTGTGAAGACCTCTACAGTCAAGGCCTGCCGGTGGCGCGCGTGCACGTGACCTTTGTACCCCATCACCCGCAGTTGAAGGTAGGCGTGCTTAAGTGGCTGCCGGGTCAGCCGGTGAGTTGGGGGCACGTGAGCTGGCCAGATCGAAATGTACGTTCACCGGTGTTTCGTCGTAATCCGATCTACCAGCTGCGTGAAGGACGGATAACGGAGTTGCGTAGCAGATTGGATGATCCGGCACGGGCGTCCAGATATCGTTTGACCCAAGAGCTTGCCAAGGAGGGCATGACGGACTATCTCGCAATCGCCGTAGACAGCGGGTTACCCACGTTCAACACCATCTCATTTGTAGCCGACCGGCCGGGCGGTTTTACCGAGCACGAGTGCGAGCAACTTCGTAGCGTGTCTTGGGCCCTACAGCTGGTTATGCAGCGGGACACATGGCGCGCATTGAGTGACACGATTTGCCAAACGTATGTCGGTAAGCGTGCAGGGCAGCGCGTTTATGATGGCGATATGCGAAGAGGCCAGTATACCCGGATGGATGCAGTGGTGTGGTTTTGCGATGTTCGCGATTTCTCGCTCTTATTTGAGCACTCGCAGCCCGATGATGTGTTTGGACAGCTCAATGTGTTCTTCGATACCGTTGGTGCCGCCATTGAAGAACACGGGGGTGAAATCCTCAAGTTCATTGGCGATGCGGTGCTGGGTATCTTTCCTTACGAAGGAGAGCCGGGGGCGCGTTCGGCGAGTCATGCATCTTATGATGCAGCGATCGCCTGTCTTGATGCCCTCGAGCAAGTCAACAAGGCCCGTTTGCGCGACAATTTACCGAATATTCGATGCGGTATTGGACTTCATCGAGGCGAGGTCTTGTATGGAAATATTGGGACTCAAACACGTTTAGATTTCACGGTCATGGGGCAAACGGTCAATACAGCCAGTCGGGTAGAATCGCTGTGCGGCCGACTCAACGAGCCGTTGTTGATAACGGACGCTGTTGCACAGCATCTCGAAGAGCGGGTGCGTGCGCTCGGCGAATTCGAGGTGAAAGGCTTGAGTCAGCCATGTCGGATTTTTGCCCTGCCGGAGAGTAGACAATACGAGGCGTCAAAGGCGCCTCAACCCATCGATGTGGTGACGTCGGAAGCGTAATGCGCACTCGGCACGGTGGCTACTGGCAGCCGGCCGGCAACGTATCACCGGCGAGGCAACCCGACGGACATCGCTGCAGCTCGATCTTTCCATCACGGCAGCGCAGGGAGTGTGCTTCGTCGCTTGTGCACGTCCATTCGTTGAAAACTGCATATTCTGGTCCACAGCTTGGCCTGTCAGCCGCGACCAGGCAGAGCGCGCTCTCTCCGGCGTTCCCGGCTTGGCAGCCCTGACCACAGAATTCGAATTCTGGGACATGGCCTTTGCGACATCTCACCCGAGAGCTGCCGTCGTCTCCACATGCCCATTTGGAATGCGCTTGGACATCAAAACCGCACACCTCGTCAAGGTTTTCAGTGGGGTCGTAGTAATCGTCTGGAACCACGATCTGCTCGCTGAGCGTTGCGTTCAGGCGGCTCGCTGCAGCCTGTAGACGCCCGAAGTTGAGTGGTACGTCGCCATAGATGTCTGCACCTACGTTGTCGAGCCAGTAAGCGCTGTTGATGCGTGTAATCTCATTCGTCTCCGAAATCACCGGGCCACCCGAGTCACCAGGACAGAGATTCGTGCTTTGATGTCCCTGTCTGAAGACGACTTTGCGCTTGATTCCGGCGCCGGACTGATTGTCACGATTCGTGCACCCATAGCCGAAGATCGTCAGTTGACTGCCCATGGGCGGTGCTGATTGCGCGATGGGCAGTGGCACTGCGACGGACTGAGGCACCGATTGCCCAAGCCGGGCGAGTAGAATGTCATTTGCGCCGGCGTCTGAACCAAGGCTGACGACGCCGCTGACCGGGTATTGATATAAGCTGCCGTTTGATCGAATGTGGAACTTTGCCGTGACGTTTGAGTCGCGGGTGACAAAGTCGAAGCAATGTGCTGCCGAGATGACCAAGTTCTCACCGACGAGCGTACCGGTGCATAAACCACCCGAGCCAATCTGAAGAGCGCCGACCTCAGGGCGTTCGGTTGTGGTCGTGCCGCGCACCAGCTTTTCGATGATGGGCGCGTAGGTGTCGTCAACGAATTCGTCTTCCATGGCAGACGTGCAGCCCATTCCGATGAGTGCGATGGCGAGCAATAAATAGTCGGTGTTTTTCATATTGATTGTCCTCTCACTCACAGAAGTAGCCGTCGTCATCGTTGATCCAGCCGCAGCCACCGCCGTGGGCGCTGCAGTCAACCTGCTCCAAGGTGTTATTCTCGTTGCACCAGACTGCGACGTCGCCGTCGCAGTAGCCGAGGTAATCGACGCTGCCACAACCTGACTGCTGCGGGGCACCCTGTTGAGGCGTACTCGCTTGGCCTTGTTGGCCGTTGCTCAGGCAGAAAAATCCGGTCTCAGCGTCGACTAAACCGCAGGTGGTGTTAAATCTGTCAGCACAATTGGTGCGTGCCTCTTGTCCATTGTCGCACCACACAGCGAAGTGACCGTCGCAGCGTCCCTGCGCACTTAAACCTTCGCACGGGGTTGACTGTTCTTCTTGCTGTTCGACCGGTACCCCGTCGATCAACTCATTCGCGCCGGCGGGCAAGTCCGGGGCTCGTTGGAGGGGCTGTGACACTTCCTCCTCGGTCGGGTTAAATGGGTTATCCGCCGCGCTTTCTCCAGGGGAACTTTGCTCGTTTTGGACGGGGCTATCGGCCGCCGCGTTCGGGGTGTTCTGCGCTTCGGGTACTTTGTCAGGGATGAAGACGGGTGGCGTCATCTCAAATTCGGCGCAAGCGCTGAGCGTAGCGACGAGCAGCATGATTTGCAGATGTTCTGTCTTCACCAGTCTTCCTCCGCGATACCCACCCCGTATCCTTCAAGAGGTATGCCAGTTTTTTTTTGGGGGGGGGTGAGGCTGGAGATATACACATGGAGGGGGATTTGAGACCCATGAGAGACAGAGTGCGACTCAGGTGTGTGCCCGAGATGTCCCACAATGGTGGGGCTCACCTGTTCCCTTGATTCAAAAAGGTGGTGGCTCGTTTGCTGAGACGAGGGTTTGCTCTAAGCCGTAGCGGCGAGTGTTACCAATACTGCTGCTGTGCCGGCGAGAAACCAATGACCGAATGCGAGTTCAATACCGGCCCAAATGACGCCGACGACGACGACGATCCAGCGAAAACGATTTGAGATCACCATAGTCCGACGCCTCTACCCAGCCTAAGCGCTAACCTGAGGTGGCGCGAAGCCAGCCATATCGGCCTCGAGTGTATTCATGATGTGTGTGATCGTCGCGCCTCGTAAACGTTTCTTCGTCTCCATGAACGCATGCCGGTCGAGCTGACCCATTTGCCCAGCCAAGCCAACAGCTGTCGCCATGAGGGCGTCGGGCTGGACAACTTGGTCGAGGTAGCCCGCATCGACGGCGGCTTCAGGCGCATACAATTGTGCGCACAGTGTTGCCGCCGTGAGGGCGTGTGTCTTGAGCCGCGCTCTAGCGAGCTCGATGGCTAAGACGGGTAATGGCATCTTGATGGCCACCTCATTTAAGCCCATTTTAAAATCTCCAGCCGCGCCGATTCTGACATCTCCACAGAGAGCGAGCAGCGCGCCGCCAGCGACCGCATGGCCAGTACAGGCGATGACCACCGGTAGCTTGAATCCGTAGAGTCGCATGTAGAGTTCGCAGCCATGGGTCAGTAAGTCCACCGCAGCCTGAGGGCTTCGAGTCATCTCCTTCAGGTCGAAACCAGCGCAGAAACGACCTGGTTGGCCTGCGATCACGAGCGCGGACGCATCTTTCTCCGCGCGATCCATCGCTGCCAAAAAAGCATCGATCATGTCGTAGCTTAGCGCATTTACCTTGCCATCATTCATGCGCACGACGCCCACAGTGCCCTGCTGTTCATAAATCAGCGGTGTTTGACTCATTCTATTCGCTCCTAAGTGCTACTGCATGACCACTCACGCAGGGCGAAATATATAGCAGTTAATCGCTATCCTTGCATTGATTGTTCACTCGCCGCTGGGAAACATAAACCTCTTGTGGGCCAGCCGTGTCGCGGGTCAGTATGGTCATATGGTGGATCAATTCAGCGACATACATGCCTTCATGGAGCGTTTGAAGGGCCTCGACGAAGCGCAGACCGCACGTGTTCTGTCAGAGGCGAAAGCGTCGACGCCCGAGTTGATAGAGAAACTCTTAAGCCTCGTGGAAGGTGCGCGCCAACATACAGCTCATGCTCAGCAGTTGAATGAGGCGATCGGGCAAGCCGCGCAGACGCCGCGGGTTCAGCATCTCGCCGGAACGGTCGCTCAGATGGGTGGTGCCGGTCGTTTGTTGCTCGACCGTGTAAGACAGGTGGCGCCAGGGTTGGCAGAAGCCTTACGGCGCGCTTCGTTTTCGTTCAACGATCTGCACTACGCCGATCCGAAAGGGCTGCAACATCTCTTGGCTCGGGTGCCGCGTAAGACACTGCTCTACACCCTGCGGGGCTGCGACGCGACGCTGCGAGACCATTTGCTCGAGCACCTGTCGAGTCGGGCGGCGGCAGACCTCCGTGAAGAGCTTGAGTACATGGACAAAATTCGGCGCACCGAAGCGGCGTTTGCTCAAGACAAGGTCACCGACATGGCGCGGCGCATGCTGAGCGCGGGTGAGCTGATCATCATCAGGCCAGAGGAGCGTGATGAATGGGTCCTCTAGGCGAATCATCCCGAGCTTAGCTGAAATGCGCCGCCTACTGTTTAAGGTGGGTCCGTGCGAGCTGCGCGATCTTGAAGAGTGCAGCGATAAAGGCGAGCGCGCCTATGGGCGCGAAAACGATCCCGAGTCCTGGATCGCCATCATAGATGTGTATACCGCCGAGCAGAAAACCACCGGGCAGTAAAACACTGCCTAATCGAAGGAGTTTGGATGCGCTGACAACGCGTTTCTTTTCGGCGTCGCCCAAGGCACTCAAGCTGAGCGCAAAAAGAATATTAATCACCCCGAGGAGGGTCCCGTGGACATGTGCTAATCGGAGCATCATTCTGCGGGTCTCGTAACCGACATCGAGATACCAAGGGATTTTGAACCCGTGGAGGGCTTCAAGCATGAGACCCATCAGCGCAAAAAACAGCACCATAACCCATCCGAAGCGCAGATGAAGGTGTGTGCTTGGTGAATGATTCGATCCCATGGCTTCACGCTCCGCTTGGTTACGGCGTCCTGGTGGAAAGTATCAAATCCTGACACGCCGGGCGAGATTATCGCCTTCCAACATGAGAATGCACTTACAAAATGGATGGGTTTCCATTAGTGTGGCGCACCTTTTGGGACGACTTGTCTGCGTTCGCGCTGACATACTTTTAATTTGGCCTCAATGCCGACCGTACAGTTTGCACACCGTCGGAGTAGTCGAGATGGACACGCAGAGTATGCGTCTGATTAAAATCGCTGGCAGCGTTCAATGGCTGGTCGTATGCACGACGCTTTGGATGGCGACGCCCGCGGCGGCTGCGCCAACGAGGACAGCTGGCTCGGCGGCGAAAACAGCCGATCGTGTCACGAACGCTGACATCGATACGAAAAAGGCCGGGTCGAAGTCGGCTTCGGCGACGTCGCCAAAAGCCGCAGATGACACCGATGGCGATACGCCAGTGGCTCAGAGCGCTGAGCAAGTACAACCCGCCAAAACAAAAGCGTCCCCCTGGGCGCAATCGACCTTTGGGTTAAACCAGTCAGCGAGCGCGATTTCATTCAATCGAGGTGCCGAATACGACTACAACCCCTTCTATGCGCTCACACTCTCATTTGCACCGAGCTGGCGAATTAATGAAGCGTTCTCGACTTCACTCAGCGCGGCTCTGTCCCGAGAGGTGACCCAGGCTGACAATCGAAATCGTGCCGATGAAGTCTGGTTAAATGACATCAGTTGGACCATGGCTTATGCGGGCTACAAAGTCCCCGTTGTCGGCGTCGTGCTCGGTGGTCAAGTCACAACTTTCCTACCGACAAGCCCACTGTCCCAGGCGCAAACGCTTCGTTTGGGCGTTCAGCCGGGGGTATCTATCAGTCGCCGCTTCAATGTACTCGCTGGATTATCGGTCGCCTATCGAGGTGGCTTACGACTTAATGTCCATCAATTTACAACCAGCGAAACGGAGAGCCCTCGCCTCGCTGGCTGTCGAGGGCAGGAATGTGCGCGCCTACTCAATACCGGCGTTCGCAATAGCCAGTACCAGCAATCCCATGCTGGTAGCGTGAGCCTGTCATTTGTCGACTGGCTGAGCGCGAGTGTCAGCGTTGGCGCTTATTTGAGTCACCTGTATGAATCGAGCGACCTGGGCGAGGACGAGTTCTTCGCCCTCGAACCGATGGATACGCGCTATGCCATGAGCTTTGGTTTAGGGCTGAATGCGACTTTGCCCAAGGGGGTCACCGCAGGTCTCGGCCTCTCAACATTTAGCCCCCAACGGGCGCCAAATAATGACTTTTATCGACCATTCTACAACCGTTTTTCACAAGTCTACTTAGACCTGCGTTTCAGGCCGGCAAGCTGGTTTTGAACAGACGCAGAAAGGTTATCTTGACGATGAATCACTTAAAGAAAACTCTCCGATTTGCTCTTGGCCTGACTCTGGCCAGCGCTCTGTTTGGCTGCGCGGAAGAGCGTCCGCCCATCGATCGGGTTCAGCCATTCGCTCTGAAAAAAGCCTATTTTGTCGGTGACAACTTTGTCAGCACCGATGACGATCCGGAATTCTGGACGCAGGCGACGCTCATCGATGTCGGCTACGGCGCTTCTCAACAGGGCTTGTTTACGTCGACGTACGCACAGCCTGTCAGTCGCATTAAGTGGGAGATTACCGAGGACCTGCTCATCGGCCGTATCGCCTACGAACGCATCGACGACTCTGACAAGAAAGGGATCGGTGGAGCGACTCAAGATGGCATCATCGCGGTTGCCTTTAGGATTTTAAAGCACTTCGATATCGAGCGTGCTTACAACCCGACAACGGGCGAAAAACTCAATATCGTTCAGGAAAACTCGTTTGACCGGCCATGGTTTGAACGGCAACACTTTCGCGTCGACTTTTCCCGGAATCTCAACACGGACAGCTACGATTTCGACACCTTGTCAATGTTGGGTGTCTACGGCGGCATCTCGTATGAGCCGATGGCATTTGATATCACCGATCCCAGGCACCCTGATGCACCGGTGTTTGATTTGTCGAATGGCTACTTCGACGTCACAACAAAGGCGTTTGCCCGACCAGGCATGATCGACCTGAGCAGTCTCGGATGGGGCATCGCTCGATTCCCAGCTTGTTTTCTGCCCGGAGATTTCTCAGGCGGCACCGCCCCCGTGGGCAATTGTAACCCGATCGAGCTGACGCTGAGGCATTCCTTTCGTCGAGTTGAAGACTTTGACTATGAGCCTCGTCATTGGGATGGCATTAAGTTCAGAGCCTATGGTGCCTTTGACGTAGAACGTCGAGGCTACTCACGAAACTATGGTCTGACAGATGACAAATGGCGGCGGTTTATTTCGCGCTACAACATCTGGAAGCGCAGCCACTATTACGAAAACGCTATTGAGATGCTCTCTCCGGTGGAGTGCTTTACCCCTGAGACAACGCCATTCGGCGGTGACCCACACCGTGACGAGAACGGCGATGGCACTGAGGACGAATGCGCCGCGGTCGGTGATGGTTCCCGCTGTGATACGTTCAGCCAGAAATGTACTTTGCCGTACCGCCAGCGCGAAGTTCGGCCCATCGTTTGGTACTACACGAAGCAGAGCGATATGCGCTATTTCGAGGGCACACGCCATGCAACCCACGAATGGGATGTCGCGCTGCGAACGGCTGTCAGAGCGGCACGCTATGCAGAATGTCGCAAGACCAACTCCGAAGACTGCGACGTGTTGTACCCGATGTATCCAGGTCAGCAGGACATGAACGAGGACCTCATCGCCTTGGCACTCGAGGTAACCAACTGTCGCAACGGGTATGCATACCCAGAGAAAAATCGAAGCTTGTCTGCCTGTAATCAGCTCGCAGACCAGATCGGCGAGGCACGCGGTTATCATCCCGCTGTTATCGATATCGCTAAAGAACCAGAAATGGTCGTGCTCTGTCACAGCCCAGTGGAGGCGGATGACCACGTGTTTTGCGGTGAGGAACGCCTACCCCCAGGGATTACAGCTGCAGACTGTAACGAGGTCTACTCGGACCCATGGAGCGACAAATGGATCAACACCAGCGCCGGCGATACCACCTTCCCAGACCTGTATGAGACCTGCATGAGTGCACGCAATGTACGCATGGGTGACCTCCGATATCACCAAGTCAATGTCATTGAGGCGCCCCAGACGCCATCGCCATGGGGGATCTACACAGACTCTGAAGATCCGCTGACGGGTGAAACGATCTCGGCGAGTATCAACGTGTGGTCTTGGGTCAACGATTACTGGGCACAGCGCGTCGTGGACAAAATGCGCTTTTTAAAGGGAGAGCTCGCTCCTGACGAGATCACCGAAGGTGAATATGTGCGTCGCTGGTCTGAGGCATCATCGGCCGCTGCCGGCGGTGGCTTCTCACCGGGTGTGGATCGAGACACATTGAAGAGACGCGTCGCCGACTTTGCCGGCGTCGACAAGGAATTGATCGAGACTGCGGCGATGGCGCCGGAGCTTCGCGAAGCATCTCATAAGCTCCTGCATGAAATGCAGCACGTACGGATGAGCTTAGACGCACCGAGTCAAGTTGATGCCGTTGTGGCCGCGCGGGCGGCCTCGTTGCACGGCACCAGTGTGGAAGCAGAGTTGATGACGCCCATGATGCAGGAGATGACAGGTGTTGAAGGCCTGCCGATGAGCGACGCGATCCTAGATATGTCAAGCCCACTCCGTGGTGCCAACCCAACCTTTGCTCGCCGACTTCAGCATTTGAAGGAGAAGGCGCTCGGTGAACGGGGCGCTTGTATTCGTCACGAGGCGCCAGCGCCCCTCGCCATGGCGGGTCTTGCCGATGTGCTCGAGTCCAAGTTTGGTGCGTTCGACCCGTCTCAATCCGAGGGCGAACAGCAGGAACGCGCTGAGCGTATGCGCAAATACATCGCGCAGCGCGCGCACACGGCTGTGATCATGCACGAGATGGGGCACAGCGTTGGCTTGCGGCATAACTTCGTCAGTTCATCCGACGCGATGAATTACCGGCCCCAGTATTGGCAGTTGCGTACCCGGAATGGTGAGGTGACCGAAGAATGCGATGGCCTTGTCGCCGATGGTACGAATTGCGTTGGGCCACGTTACTTCGACCCGGTTACAGGCGAAGAGCGAAACAACCTATTGCAGATGTTCATGCACAGCTCTGTGATGGACTATGCGGGTGAGATTACCCAGGACTTTATGGGGCTTGGTGCCTACGATTTTGCTGCAGCCCGCATGTTCTACGGCGAGACGGTCGCAGTCTTCGCCGACGATGATCTGGACGCGAACTCAACCAAAGCATTTGGTATTTTGAATAAGCTGGATAACTTCGGAGGCATTCTCGGTTTCACGTGGTTTGAAAATCCGAATAGCACCATTCACTATTCAAAGCTGAATGAGGCTTACAAGCTGATTCAAAACTGTCGGTCCGTCGACCCGGCTCAATATGTCCCGGCTGGTTGGAACGATGACGTTGACGGCCGTTGGCATCCTGTGCTCGATGGGCGCATGGTGGCTGTGGGTGGCAAATACACCCGATGTGGCACGCGACCTGTCGATTATGTCGCGTGGGATCAGCTCAGTGGACCGGCCGACAGCAACTCGACTCGGGCCGGCCCGTCTATCGATCCTTCGAATCGACTTCGTGTCCCCTACGGTTTCGGCACTGACTCTTGGGCCGATACGGGTAATCTCGCGGTGTTTCGCCATGACAATGGTGCCGATCCATATGAGTTGTTCGATTTCTTTATCGCTAAACAGGAAGTGGATCACATCTTCACGAACTATCGCCGTGGGCGCTCAACCTTCAGCGTGCGCTCGGCTGCCAGCTCAGCACTCGGTCGTTTCAACGGCAAAATGCGGGATGCAGCAAAGGGCTTGGGATTGTATCGGAACATCTTCTCGGCATCCCTTGCACGGCAGGGCTTTAACATGGATGAAGCGTGGCCACTCGTGGCGGACGTGAACTTTTCAAACAACATCCTTGCGGCGAGCATGGCCTTTGACCACTTCAGTCGAATGTTGGCGAGGCCCGAACATGGTCCACACTACAAACTTCGTCTTGATGAGGTGGCGCGCAGTAAGCGGGATGCTTTCTTCTTGAGCGGTGAGCCGCGTACCGTGATCACGGTACCGAATGGCCCAACCGGTTTCTACGATGCGGTCGGCATCGGTGGCCGTCCAGTTGAGAATCAGTTAGCTGAGGATGAAGGCGAGTATAACAATCAGTATACGGTCAACGCTGGCTCATACTACGAGAAGATCTGGAGCCCGTTCCTATTTACCGAGTCCGCCGATAACTTCATCAGCGCGTCGCGAACTGACTTTGTTGATCCTCGATACCGTGCCGTGAGTATGGCAGATCTGTTTCCAGACGGGTTTAGACGACTTCTCGCGAACAACCTCACGGGTGATGATTTCATCAAGGGGCCTCGTGTTGTCGCCGATGCCAATGGCATTCCGCTCGTGGACGCCGAGAACTACCCGCAGCGTCCTATCGGCTGGATCAGTTGGTGGGGTTCAGAGCCGCGTGTTTGTTTTCCGAACGCCGGTACCACTGTCTGCGACACGGTTGGCAATGAAAATGGACCGGAGTTCCAGGCCGCAGATATCGAATCGGTGATTCCTCTCGATCCGCAGGTTGGCTTCGAACAGCAGAAGTTCTTGATCGCCTGGACGCTCTTGTATCTGCCGTCTAATCAAAAGCAGCGTTGGCTTGACATGCTGGCGATTTGGGAACGTGGTCAGCACGCCGACCCGGGCTTTGAGAATCGCATTGAATTCCATTACCCAGCCGGTCGCCAATACATTGCAAAGACATATGGCACAGAAGAAATCTTTGGCAAGACCGTCCAGAAGGGGATTGCAGCGCGTATGCTCGAGTATGCGAATGACCTACTCGTTCGCGCCTATGAAGTCACCGACGGTCCTGATTTAAACGATGATGGGACGCCAGATTGGTACATCCCTGTCATCAGCGATGACGGCGCGCCGGTGGTTAAGTATGACAGCCGCATTCAGCCTACGGACACGTGTAGCCCAGACAGTAATCTCGGCTGTACCTGCGGTGCGAATCTGGATTGTATCGCGCTCGCTGATTATGTCAGTCTCCCAGCCTTTTTGAACGACATCTACCATATGCTTGGCTACGGCCTCCCACGGGAACGAGGCATCTACTAGGCGCCACGATACACCCGATTAGAACCGCGCAAGGCCTCATCCGGAGTGAGCGTTTTGACCCGTCTGACCCACATCGCCATTCAAGTCCGTGATCTCGATGAAAGCATCGCTTTCTATCGAGACTTCTGCGGCCTCAAGTTGGTGCATGACCGCGGTGCGGACGGGCGTCGGGTTGTTTGGATGGCAGAGCCCGGCCAGGAAAAGCACTTTATCTTCGTGTTCATGCAAGGTACCGCGAGGCCCCCTCAACACGAGCGCGACTACAGCCATCTTGGGTTTGCCCTCCAATCGAAGGATGCGGTCGATGCCATCGCTGCGCGGGCCGAATCACACGGCTGGCTTGTTTGGGCACCGAGACAAGAGCCCTATCCAGTTGGTTACTATTGCGGGCTCAAAGATCCAGACGGTTATTTTGTTGAATTCAGTTATGGCCAACCCATCGGGCCCGGCGCACCAGAACTCGAGCTGGTTGATGGGTAATGGAGACCCGATGAGTTGTAAGCCCAAGACATATCGGCTTCATGTCAGGTCCTGTCTTTCTGGAATCTGTGTGGGCTAGATGGACGTCTGGTCAGCAATCATCCTCGGTCTTGTGCAGGCGCTCACGGAGTTTCTCCCCGTATCGTCAAGTGGACACCTCGTTCTCGCACATACCTTGCTTAATATCGGTCAGGCGCATGGTGTTGCGGCCGACGCGTTCGCTGTCGCGGTCCACTTTGGTACCTTGGGCAGTGTGTTTTTGGTGTTCTTCGAGCAGATCCGCAGCCTGTTCTCTACTGTCATCGAGGTTGTTCGGCGACCATCTACATTTCAGTCGACGTGGTCAGATAATGCAGAGCTTCGATTGGCGGCTGCAATCATCGTTGGTTGTATACCTGCCGGCGTGGTCGGGTTGTTGTTCAAGAACCAACTCGAAGCGGCGTTTAATTCTCCGCTGGTTGTCTGTTGGGCTCTTCTGGGCACAGGTGTTGTCCTTCTGCTCACCAAAGTGGCACCTGTTGGAGACCGCCATGTGGGGCTTCCGAGTGGTCTGCTCATCGGCCTTGCGCAGGCCGTCGCGATCATTCCTGGTGTCTCTCGTTCTGGCAGCACCATCGCGACAGCGATGTTTTTGAAGATCGAAAGGGAAGAGGCTGCACGCTACAGCTTTCTCTTGTCCCTGCCGGTCATCGCAGGGGCGACTTTGCTCAAGGGAAAAGAGCTTTTAGGCGCAAACATTGAGTCGTCGGTCTGGCTGGCACTGGCCACCGGTGCCCTGGTGGCGTTTGTCGTCGGCGTCGTCGCGTTGCGCGTCTTGATGATGGTGGTCAAACGCGGTGCCTTCGCGCACTTTGGATGGTATTGCCTAGGCGTTGGCCTCGTCGGCCTCTTCCTGATCTAAGCTTCGCTCGTTGGAAATGTGAGGTCATACCACTGGCCACGATCCGCTGGCCCCCTGCAGGCGACCGCCATGCGCCGTTCTGGAATGGCAATAAATACGGAGTTTGTCGCGGTGCCTTGCTCATCTTCGGGGTACCGGTTCACGCTATCGAAGCCATCGCTTCGATCGGCGAAGATGGCTTTGACCGTATCGATGTCGTGATCGGTGCGGTCGAGTAGTTGTTCAATTTTTCTCAGTCGCGCCGCACTACTCGTTGAGCAGGGCTCCGCCTGCCGCTCGATGTTGTCTTCGTGTAAGCAGTGATTTGTATGACAAATGGCTTTATCTTGAGCCCTGCGGAGTGCATGAGAGTCGGGGTTTGTCTCGTATTCCCGTAAGTCAGTGTCGTCGGCGACCCAGTAGACGTGAGCACCTGACCTTGGTGCGCCTTCGAGCGCTTGACTCGCCTCATCCACTGTACGGGCTCTGATCATTTTGTGCAGAATCGACAGGTAACCCACCCCCGCACGTGAACCGTAGGTCTTTATGTTGGTTGTGCCGACGCTGATGCCGTGGCTATTCATGCCCACCAAGGTGAGGCAGCCGGCGCAGGTGACCGTCCACGTCTGAGGCCCCGTGAGTGGTTTTCTGTGGACCGCCAGTACATAGTCGATGTCGGGTGGGTTCAGGTCCCAAGTTTGTCCTACGATGGCCTGTCCCGCCCGTGTCATATGTTGGGGGATGAGAATCGCGCTGCAGCCCTCATTGTCGGGTGGCAGCTGCGCGCCGTCTCTGAGCAGCAAAGCGTCTCGCATGTCCGTCATGTTGGTACTTGTGTACAGGAGAACAGCGTCCACGTTTGCACCTCGAGCGATGCCCATATGCTCTTCATAGCCTTCAGGATCCCATTTTTGATAGAGCCCGAGACTTCTTGCACCGACATCGAGAATGCCGTTGGCCGATGCGCGTCCACGATCCGCAGCGTATTGGTTTACCGCATCCATGCGGACGTCGATGAACTGCACGATCTTTTCCCGCGCAGCCTCACCGTATTGTTCGCCCATGTCACTGGCTGTGCCAGAGACGACAATTCGCTCAAGATCAATCATTGTGCCGTCCATACCTTACCCCTTCGCGGTCTTCGTGCGCTTACCCCATCGACGACCGCACCCTAGCAAATGTGAGAGCTTTTAGGAAACCAGGGCGATCTGCTGCTAGACTCATCTATGTCGAGGTGGCGGTGGACGATACAATGGGTGATACATCAAAGACCGGTATCGTTTTGTCAGGAGGCGGCGCGCGGGGGGCATACGAGGTCGGCGTGGTCGCCGGCATTGTCGATGTGCTCGCCTTGAAACCCGGCGATGTTGCGCCATTCCAGGTGTTCACCGGTACATCGGTCGGTGCGATCAATGTGAGTTTTCTTGCCGCCCATGCAGCCCGAGGTGATATGGGGGCGGACGCGCTAGTGGACTTGTGGTCCAGCTTAAATCTCGCCGCCCACCTTCGCCTCGACTTCTTTGGCTTAAGCGACATTGGTCGGCGGCTGACTGGCAAGAAAACATCACGGGGTCGCGCGCTGCTCGACTCAGCAGCGCTCGAGCAAATGGTTCGTCACGCAATACCCTGGCAAACGCTGCACGACAATGTTGCGCAGGGCATTATTGACGCGCTCGTGATCACAGCGTTGCGGGTACACGATGGCCAGACCAGTCTATTCGTTGAGTCGTCGCCAGACTGCGAGTTTGAACCGTCCAAAGACCCCAGACGGACCGCTTTGGAGACTCAGATCACTGCCGATGCTGTTCTGGCTTCAGCCGCGATTCCATTCGTCTTTCCCGTCAGGCAGCTCTCGGGACAATGGTATTGCGATGGCAGTCTGCGCTTTAATACGCCCATAGCACCTGCGATTCGCAGCGGGGCCGAACGCCTTGTGGTGATCTCGCTCTTGCATCGAACCACCCGAGGACCCGACCCAACGCCCTATACTCAGTATCCAGGTCCGATCACGCTGCTCGGTAAGGTGCTCAATGCCTTGTTACTTGACCCGGTCAATTACGATCTACAAGTGCTCCGTCGGCTCAACCGCATTCTCGGTGTTATGGACCAAGCGCTCTTACCGGATGCGCGACGCGCGGTCGATGATGTGACCATCGAGTCGAGGGGGATGCCTTATCGGCCGATCGACACGTTGGTGTTCTCGCCGTCGCGAGACCTCGGTGAGATTGCCGGTATGCATCTTCGCCAGACGGGGACACGCCGTGGTCTTGGGCGGGTTGGAGATTGGTTCTTGAAACGGGCCGCGAGTGAGCAATCCACATGGGAGCATGATTTACTCTCGTATGTTCTTTTCGATGGCGATTACGCAGCGCGTCTCATCGAAATTGGGCGAAGCGATGCGAGGCGCCGGGCGGATGAGATCAAAGCCTTCTTCAACGCTTAGCGGATTGCGTTTGCGTCAACGCATTCGGACATACCTTTGGTGAGTTGATGAAATCGGCGTCGTGAGCGGCGGTTGTCCATCGTCAAGCGAAGAGCTATGGTCCCGACACATTGTCTTGAACGGAATGATTATGACGGTTGGCAAGGTCCACGCATTGGGCGTTCGTACCTCGTGTGTTGTGAAGAGTTATGAGGGTGAATGCGTCCTATCCGAGATTGACTTGTCGGTATCAGCGGGTTCATTTACGGTGCTCGTTGGCCCTTCTGGCTGTGGCAAGACAACACTTTTGAGGCTGCTGGGTGGTCTCGAAACACCATCGAGTGGCCAGATCGATTGGCTAGAGCCAGATGGCTCAGCCGATGCAGCGATGACTCAGCGTATTGGTTATTGCTTTCAAGAACCGCGGCTCTTGCCGTGGCGAACGGTTCTTGAAAATGTGTTGCTTCCCCTCGAACTCATGGGTGATGTAAACGCCGACGCGGCCACGAAAGCGATGGATGCGTTGGCATTGGTTGGTCTTCGCGCTCACGCACATAAACGGCCACATCAGCTGTCGGGTGGCATGCAAATGAGGGTTTCCATCGCCCGCGCGATGGTGACACAGCCACAGCTGCTGCTACTCGACGAGCCCTTCGCAGCGCTCGATGAGATCAGCCGCGTGCGTATGGACGATGAGTTATTGAGTTTGTGGTCTGAGACAGGGGTGACTGTGGTCATGGTGACGCACTCGCTGACCGAAGCGGTCTATCTCGGTCAAGATGTGCATTTCATGGCAGCTAATCCGGGCCGAATCGTCGACACACTCTCGGTTCAGCTCGAGCGTAGAACGCCCGAAATTCGTTCATCGACCGCCTTTGCTGAGTGGGTGGCACTGGCCCATGGCATGTTGGCTATCGCCGAGGGGCATGGCTCATGAGCGATTGGTTAAAGCGTCTCTTGGCGCCGGTGTTCGCCGCTGTCATCTGTTTACTTATCTGGGAGGACATCGTCCGCTTACTGGATGTGCCGCCCTATGTTCTGCCCGCACCGACCGATGTCTTCGATGTGCTTCTCAATGGTGGAGAACGATCGGTCGCGCTCTTTAAGGGCGCGTATCAGACAGCGCTCGCAGCTTCGCTGGGGTTCCTTATCGCGGCGATCGTGGGCGTCACACTTGGGACTCTGCTCGCCTCTGTCGGCGTACTCAAGCGTGGACTCTATCCGCTGGCGAATCTATTGCAAATGGTGCCGATCATCGCGCTCGCACCGTTGCTTAATATCTGGTTTGGTTATGGGATCGCCGGCGTGGCGGCGAGTGCGTGTATCGTTGCCATCTTCCCGGTCATCGCGAGTACAGTCGATGGCTTAGGCGCCATTGACCCTCATCATCGCGAGCTTTTTGACCTGTACCGAGCCAGCGCACCGCAGAGATGGCGGTTACTTGGTCTCAAGAGCGCGTTACCTCAGATTTGTACGGGGTTGAGGGTTTCAGCCGGCTTGGCCGTGATCGGCGCCGTTGTTGGCGAGCTGGTCAGTGGCGTGCTCGATACCCCCCCGCTCGGGGCGATCATTGCTGCTGCGCTCAGAAATAGCGCGCTCGATCTTGTCTTTGGCGCCGTTGTCTTATCGGCGTTGATCGGTTTTGGCTTGTTCGCCCTCGTCTCCGGCCTTGGTCACATGGCTCTGTCGCCGTGGCACCCGTCCACTCGACGGCCCTCGTATCGACGTCAAGGTGGTCGGCGTGCACAGATTGAGCGTCGGCTTCTCCTGGTTTTTTGCTGTGCGCTGACGGGGCTGACAACTTGGGCTTTACTGAAACCTGACTTACGGCGGGAGAGCGCACGAATCGACCCGTCTGCTGCATCTCAACCGGCCCGGTCAGCAGGCCTGCCTCAGACACCAGTTCGCATACAGCTCAATTGGGTGCCGGAGCCAGAGTTTGGTGGTCTCTATGAAGCCTTGCTCAAGGGTTATTTTAAAGACGAAGGCCTCAACGTCACGTTGATCAAGGGTGGTCCGGGGATTGCGTCTCCCCAATTGGTCGCTACAGGGCAGGTTGAATTCGCAATCGTGAGTGGCGCGCAGGTCGTCACAATGCGGGAGAAGGGGGCACCCATCGTCGCAGTCTATGCGAACTTCGATCAATTCGTCAGGGGGCTCGCTGTGCGCAGCGACTCGACTCATCGCTCGCTCCAGCAAATTTGGATGAGCGACGGAAAACTCGGTGTCGAAGCGGGTCTACCCTTTGTTCGGTGGTTAGAGCACATTTATGGACCGACTCGCCGAACGATGGTTCAAACCGGTGGCAGTCTGGTTGAATTTAAACGAGACCCTCATATGGCGCAGGGCGTATTTGTCTTTGCTGAGCCCATCGCGCTTGAACTCGATGGAGTGAAGACCGAGGTCATGGCGGTCTCAAAGAGCGGTTTTAATCCATACTCCGTGGTGCTCGCGACCAATGACCGTTACGCGGCCGCTCACCCAGCGGTGATCAAGGCGGTGCAGCGTGCTTTGGCTCGAGGTTGGCAGTCATACTTGACCCATCCAAAGTCGACCAATCGTCATCTCGCCAAGCTTAATCCTGCGATGTCTTTGGACGCGATGAATCTGGCGGCCGCCAAAATCGCTCCTTATGTACGCGGAGAGAGTCGGCGGCTTGGAGAGATGCAAGTGGAACGATGGTCAGTCCTCATCGAGCAACTGGAAACCATCGGCGTCATCAATAAGCGACCTCAGGCCAAAGACTGTTTTGTCGCATCCGATGGCGAGGAAAGATGATGAAAAAAACTGTAATTGGCATCGACAATTTACAAGTCGACTGTTTAATCGGTGTCTGGTCCCACGAGCGAAAGATTGAGCAGAGGATCCGGGTAGATATCGAAGTTGAATGCGACGTCACAGCAGCGGCGACGACCGATGAACTTGCCCACACACTCAACTACGCCTCGGTCGCACGAGATGTGGCCTTTCTATTGAAAAAGTGTCAATTTTACCTGCTGGAGTCAGCAGCACTCGCCATTCAGCGTTGGTTACTGACGCCCACTCTGAGTGATAAACAGCCCAGTGTGCAGGCCGTTTTTGTGAAGCTGACAAAATTTTCAGCCTTACCAGGCGAGGCTTTGGCGTCGGTTCGTGGGCGAATGACCCGAGACGATTTTACCCTGGACCATGAGACCAAAGAGTGGGGGACCGTTGATATTGTATTTGAGACACCTCGGATGGGCATATACCGGTTGAACATCGATGCCGGAAGGACCTTGCCGGCTCATCATCACGAGGTGATGCGGGAAGCGGAGTTGGTTCTCGCGGATGGCCTTATCGTATTTGGTCCAAACCAGCCAGAACGAGAGCTCACGGTCGGGGAACATCTGGCGTGGCCCAAGAGACATGTGCATGGTTATCGAAATAGCGGTACCCAAACAGCGAGTCTACTCTGTGTTGACTCACCCCCTTTCATTCCGCAGGACGAAATCGAATGGCGCAACTGATGTTTGAGCATATACCTCAACGGATTCTTGTGACCGGCGGTGGCACGGGGATTGGACTCGGCATCGTCAAACGCCTCCGCGAGCTCGACTGTGGCGTTGTGGCTGTGGGTCGTCGTCTGCAGCCACTTGAACAGGCGGCTCACTTCGGTGCAGAGGTTCAGCAATGGGACATCACATCGAATCAAGCCGAACTCTTTAGACGGATTGGGCCAGTTGATGGTCTCGTCTTGAACGCAGGTCAGTTTATCTATGAGCCGGTCTCAGCTTGGACTGAGTCCGCCTGGACGCAGCTTTGGCGTGTGAATACACTTGCGGCAGCGATGCTCGCCCATGAGTTTTCGGAACAACTCGACGGGCCAGGTGCCATCGTCGCGGTGGCGTCGACACTCGCACATCGGCCCGCACCGGGGGCTGCGCCCTACGCCGCGAGTAAAGCGGCCTTGGTGGCCACCATTCAGCACCTCGCACTTGAACTCGCGCCGCGTGGCATACGTGCGAATGTCGTATCACCGGGGGTTGTGCCCACAGAGATGACTGAAGCTGACCGTGGTGGTGAAGCTGTGGACGAGCAGAGAGCGGCCTTCTTGGCATTACATCCCATCGGTCGTTTAGGTGCACCTCGGGATGTGGCAGACACCGTTGTACATGCGCTGTCCAGCCCATGGATGACCGGCGCAAACTTGAACATTGATGGTGGTTTACTCGTTCGAGAGTGACGACCCCGTCGGTTGTGGCCACTTCGGTCGTGGGCGCCCCATGAGCGACTGCTTGAGACGATACAAAAAGACATCCCGGGGAATGTCGACCGCGCCAAAGCGGGCGAGGTGCTCAGTATAGACCTGGCAATCGATCAAGGTGTAACCGGCTGACCATAGTTTGGGTACAAGCGTCGCGAACAAGGCTTTTGACGCGCCCGGGATTTTCGAGAACATCGATTCGCCAAAAAATACGCCGCCCAAGGTCACGCCGTAAAGCCCGCCCACCAACTCGCCCTGACGATATGCCTCTACGGAATGGGCGTAGTCTAGCCGATTGAGCTCGTGGTAGGCCGATTTCATGTCGTCGTTCAGCCAAGTGCCATATTGACCGGGTCGAGGGATGGAGGCGCATTGCTCGATCACCTGTTCGAAGTCGCGGTTGTAATCGATTGTCACATCCACCTGGCCGATGGCTTTTCTCAGGCTACGGCCCAAGCGATAATTCGCCTGATCTAAGACGAAACGCTCGGCTGGACAATGCCAAAGAATCGGTGACTGGTCGTCGTCATACCATGGGAAAATGCCGAGAGAATAGGCGAGAACGAGACGTGCGGGTGAGAGGTCACCGCCCACGGCTAAGATACCCGATGGGTCGTCTGTCATTCGAGGGTCAGGAAAGGCGAGACTGTCATCGAGTAAGTAGATTGTCATCTGACTCGGCTCACCTCATCGGCCCGTTTACTTACGGCGTGCAGCCTTGAGTGCTTGTTTGGCAAGGTCGAAGAGCTTCTCTTGCGCTTTCTCTTTTGCCTTCTGTCCAACCTTCTTGGCAACAACCTTCAAGGCTTGTTTAGCAAGCTGCTCAATCTGCTCGCGCAGAATGTCAGATGCAGTTCGAGCGGACTTCTCGGCCTCTGCTGCTTCCCGGGCTCTTTGCCGAGCCGCTTCTGCTTTACGTTGTGCCTCGGCAGCACGCTGCTTAGCTTCTCGCTCTGCTCGCTCGACGTCTAGGCGCGCTTGCCGTTCGGCAGCTTCTACGCGTGCCTGCTCAGCGCGATCGACCTTTGCTGTCGCTCTCTTAGCTGTAGCGGGCTTCTTCTGAGCAGCAGGCTTCTTAGCAGCAGGCTTCTTAGCTGTAGCGGGCTTTTTAGCGGCCGCAGGCTTCTTCGCGGCGGCAGCAGGCTTCTTAGCGGCAACGGTTTTCTTCGCGGCAGCAGCAGGCTTCTTAGCGGCAGCGGTCTTCTTAGCGGCAGCAGCAGGCTTCTTAGCGGCAGCAGCAGGCTTCTTAGCGGCAGCAGCCGGCTTCTTAGCGGCAGCGGGCTTCTTAGCGGCAGCAGCAGGCTTCTTAGCAGCAGGCTTCTTCGCAGGAGGCTTCTTATCCGCATGCTTCTTCTC
>JBMHDS010000107.1:0-38977 GCA_049889275.1 Bradymonadia bacterium
AATGCTCATCGATATGGTTCTCGGTATCCTCGGCGTTCCGGGGCTTCCAGGAGATGAACAGGCGGTCGCCGAGCTCATCCGACGTCGCGGTCAAATGCTCTTGATCCTGGACGAAGCTGAGATGCAGTTGGACGTGGTTGGTGGTTTTGTCGATATGCTGGTTGAGCAGTGCGAGGCTGTCTCAGTTCTAATCAGCTCCCGAATACGCCTCAAGCATGAGGGGGTGGCGCCCTGCGCGTTGGGTCCGTTGGCGCTGATGGACGCGGTCAGATTGAGCTTTGCTTTAAGTTCAGAGTTTCAGGCTGACCGAACCATTAGCGTGGCCGACCAGAAAAAGTTCACGAAAGAAGTAGGGGCGCTTGGTTGTTTGCCGCTCGCGATCGAGCTGGCCAACTCGCGTGGACGCGCTGTCACAGACCAAACGATGCAAGTGGTTCCGAGGGACGTCGATGAGACGCGTCTAGATGTAGATGACGCGATGGAAAGAACCCTGCGATGGTCATGGGACCGACTCAAATCAGTTGAGCAAAGGCTGCTCAGCACTCTTTGTTGTTTCAAACACAGTTTCGACTCGGAAGCCGCACAAGCAGTTGTTCAGCTCGACTACGAGATTGGGTCGATCGGGTTGGCTCAGGCATTGGAGAGCCTCAACGAACAAGGGCTGCTCCGACGCATCTCATCAGCCAGTGCGGAGCCTCGGTTTGAAGTTTTGTCTATCATGCGGACATTCGTCTTGGGGTTGGATGAGGCGCGAAGGCCAGAACTGCCTGAGCCCTTAGCGTCAACAGAGTTTCGCCATGCCTTGTTTTACGCTCGCTTAGGTCAGCGGCCGTACATAAATGCGCTGAGGTTGAGTGGCGCTCTCGCTCGGTCTCCGCTTTGGTTCGAGAAACAAAATCTAATACAGGCATTTGAGTTTGCCTGGAAGGCAGGTGAGCTTCATATTGTTGCGCGGTTGGCGATCGCGATGGGTTATTTGGGGCTCATGGAGCGTGGGAGCTTCGAAGATGCTCGGATTGAACGGCTGATGGTGTCCGAAGAGATTCCCATCGACCTGCGACTTGACCTATTTCTACTGCTAGCCGAGCGGGCCTGTATGGCCGGACAATTTTCAGATTGTCTTCGGATGTTGGAGGACGTCAAGCAGGAGAGTCGCCGGCACGCCGACCACTGGAGTTTCGCCCATGCTGCATATTTGGAGACCCGTGCACTTCGCTTGATGGGCCGCTCGAATGATGGTCTGAACGCAGGGGCGATCGCCATTGAGTCCGGGCAGCGAAGCGGCAACCGTTACGTGGTGATTCAGGCTAAAATTGAGTCATCCATGTGCGCTCGCAGTCTTGGGGGTGTCGATGACGCTCTGTTCCTCGGTCTTTCAGCGTTGTCGCTCAGTGAATCTATCGGCAGTGACTCAGGGATCGCTTCCTCGGCCGTATGCCTTGGGCTTATCTATCGTATGCGAGGTGGGCTTCATGATGCGCATGAACAGTACGAACGGGCATTGCGTGCCTATGTCCGCTTGGGCGATCTGAAGGGTCAGACACGAGCGCTATCTTTACTCGGTATCGCGCAGACGTACTTGGGGTTGTACGAGCTTGCAATCCGCACCTTCACACGAGCGATTGATATGGCTGAGTGGCTTGGCAATACAACGCTGGCGGCGTCCTTGAGGATCGACTATGCGACGGCAAGGCTTTATCAAGAGCCGCAAGCCGTCGAACTCGATGCATACGAGGCTCCGCTGGCGTTCTTTCGGGACTTGAACATGGACCGCTTCGTCGCGATCGCTTTGGGACATATCGGGCGATACCACCTTCAACAGAAGGCATATCAGCCTGCAAAATCGTATCTCGAGACGGCGATCGAGTCATGTGAGCGCTGTGAGGTTCCCGTTGCGGCCGCGGCGTATCGCGTCTCGCTGGTCCAAGTACTCACACGGTTGGGGCATTTCGATGAAGCCCTCAGGGAAGCAGTTCAGGCCAGCGCTGTCTTAGCGTCGTCAGATCCGTATGAGTTTGGGGCGCTACGATGCGCCATGGGGGAACTTTATTGGATGCGCGGCGAACACCAGAAATATCGTGACGTGATGGCCGATGCCAAGCTACGGATTGGGCGCTTTGAACTACCTGATACCGCTCCACTGATGCTCGCGCTTAATCGAACGGAGCAAGTTGTGAAAGCAGGCGTCAAGTGAGTTCGAATGCATAAGGCTGTTCGAAAATAAACCCACCAGATTCGGCGCTAGCTTGGCCGCGATTATCGACAACCAAAACCAAATTCAGACTCCTCTTCGCTGAAGTGAAGTTCGCCTGTCTCCGTGTCCACCGAAACATAACGACCATCCGGACGCGTGTTGGCGCTGAGGGTCGGTGTTGAGATGCAGCTGAAATGTTGTGTACGCCGCTCAGACGGACGTGCGGAGGGGAAATAGACCACGGTGTCCACGTGGTCGATCATTGTGGGGGCGCTCCAGTCGCTCACACCAAAACCGCCATCTTCGGTCCATGCAAGGTCCAACCGTTGCCAGTAGAGTGGTCCGCTTGACGCTTCGGGCATCGCAGTTTCTGTAATCGTATGTGGTTCGCCAAGGGGGGATTGGGTATCCGCATTCAAGAAGGAGACCGTATATTCGCGCCCATTACAACTCGTTGTCGCAGCAAATCGAGCGATGATGCTGCCGCTGGGATTTGGCACCATTCGCAGGATCGGGGATGTAGAAGCCGCGCTTGTGCCGCCGTCGCATGAGAGGGTGGTCATTCCTTGTTGCTCATCGAGCGCCGTCACCTGACCGGTTCTGAGGTCAATGTGGTCGTAAGCGTGCCAGTTGCGCCAGTTACCAGCACCCGTA
This sequence comes from Bradymonadia bacterium, assembly GCA_049889275.1. GTDB lineage: Bacteria > Myxococcota_A > Bradymonadia > UBA7976 > UBA1532 > UBA1532. Next base: position 2,849 of record JBMHDS010000107.1, read on the forward strand.
TCGACCGCCTCGCCCTTGCGACCGAGCAGTATGTATCCGGCGTCGAGTTGGTAGAAGAGGTCAATCACGTCGCCTTGTAGTAGGGGCGTGATGACCTCGTAGGTCTCTGGGCTATCGCCAATGACAACTTGGGTCTTATGGTCTTTGCGCTTGATGTGTGTGAGTGAGTTCTTTTTCTTGAACTCCTGGTAGACGAGGGCTACGGCCTCTCCATCCTCGGCGAACACAGCATTGTCATAACCCGAACCATCTGTCCACATGCAACCGGTGAACAGCAGACCGGCGATGAGGCAAGCTAAACGTCTCATGAACACTCCCATCATTAGTGGACATCTGTAACAGCAAGGAGAGTGCCAAGTAGAGCTGAAGGCGATAGGTGGGTGTGTTGAACTCAATTTCAGAGTCTGCGATCGCCGTGGGTGTATCAGTGCATGGTGTCACGAGACCATATCAACACCGAGAGATGTCATCGCTTGACCCCCCGTCGCGCTGATTTGCACCGACCAAGGTGTGGTCTTCAAAGTATAGACAGAGGCTTAAGGTGGGGCGGGCAGGAATTCATGCAGACGCTGTTTTACGGTTTGCACCCGGCAGTGAAGGGGAGAGCCAGGCGATTTGGCGACGAAGGTCTCCAAGCGAGGTAAGCAGAGCGCACCAGTCGGTGCGGCGTTGAGCTGAATGCACGCCTCAATGACGTGTAGTAGAATGTCTGCGATGTCGATGTTTATGGTCTCGACATCCGCTGCTCGAACCATCGCGGCATCCAACTTGAGGTGATCAGTCTCCAGACCATTTCTGAACCGTCCAATGATTGCTAGCAGCTTAATGACTCGCTGCCCATCGGCCGATAATTCGGTAGAATGTATTGCGTGGCGTTGAGCAATTTCGAATGCGTCTGCCTCACGCCCGTTATTTAGCGCGAAGACACACTGTTGGATGGGGAGTTCATCGGTTTCTCGATCGGTGCAGGCTCGGTATTCCCGCAGTGCGTTTGAGAGATGTTCGTCGGCACACGCGCGGTCGCTCATTCGCATCAGAACGCGAGCCAAGGTGAGCTCGCATTCACTGCGCACAGCTCGCGACGGATGCAGCTGGACATGTTGGAGTGCACCCTTGGCGTGTATCAGAGCACTGTCATAATCACCCGTCAGCATCGCGAATCCAGCCTCACGGCGTAGATATTGGAGGTGGACCATGACACCGAAGTCTTGCCATGAGGGCTGTTTGCAGTTTTCCCGCAGAATCAAGAGATGTTCATGGATCTCTTGCAGCTCATGGAGAGAGAACAGACGCAAAACCAGCTCCAAACGCATTTGTACTTCCATGATAAGGCGGCCAGAACGCGCTGCTGCCGCAAGGGCAAGTCGTAAGGGGGCGACCGAAGCAGCCTCACCGGAAAGGACCAAATTGAGTCTTGATTTCTCCATCAGAGCGGCGGACAGCATATAATCGTTTTGTTGGTGTTCGAGACGGCGACACAGTCTGTCCGTTCTGCGCTCGCTACCTTGCAAATCGCCGCCACAACGTTTCGCGATCAGCCACATGGCCTCGATCCAGACCCAGCGATTGCTGTTCTTATCTAAACGTGCATGCCGAAACGCATTGGCTGCCGCCAACAGATTCGGTTTCATGTTCTCGAAATCGCTCTCATCCCGAGACGCCAGCGCTGCTTCGTAGTGATATCGGCTCGCCTCATCAAACGCACCGGCTAGCTCATAGTGAAGGGCAATACGCTTGTAAATGGGTGATAAAATCAATGATGCTGCTTGCTTTTCGTCGTCTAAATGGAACGCCTTGAGGCTTTCGGCTGCAGCGATATGGAAGGTATGGCGGCTCTTTTCTGCACGGATTGTCGCGAGTACGGCGTCTCTGAAGCCCCCATGACGAAAAGCGATCCGCTCATGCTGAACGATTTCAATAAATTGCTCTTGGACGGCAGGTTGAAGCATGTCGAGGCTCGGCGCCTGAATCATGCGCCCGGCTAGGCGTAGCCAATCGCCCAGGGTCACTCTTTGCCCCAGCACAGCAACAAGCTGAAGTGACTTTACGGTGTTCGCATCGGCCTGGCTGGCCCACATGGCATATCTTCGAGAGACGAGGGATGCCACCGACGGATGGGTGAGCTGTTCCGTTGGGTCGTCGCCACGAACCTTTGTTGCGAGGATGGCTTTCATGCTCAAGGCGTTGCCATCTGATGCCCGCTGCAAGGGGAGGGTCTCGTGTGCCGGTTGGCCTGTCGCAGCCCATGCCCATTCCGCCAACGCGTTCGTGGACAAGGGCGCTAAGTTAATTTGATGACCTCGAGAAGCGGACTGAATTTCGCCCAGCAGACGTATTGCCCGCTCGTCTGAGCCTCGGCAACGTGTGTTCCGTGTACAGACCAGATGGACTGGCGCTAGACTTGGACCTTCGAAACACTGTCTCAAAATTCGGAGCGTGTCAGCCGCCCACTGCGCATCATCGACGATGATGACGAGCGGTCGCCTTTCACCGAGATAGTTGAGGAGGTTGAGGGTGGCTTGGTGCCGACTGGACAGTGACATCGCATCACCGCCACCGGCTACAGACTCATCCACGTAGTCCTGCTGCATGAGTGTCGCGAGTCCTTCGCATAAGGGCTCATTGTCCGGTAACGCGAGTCGCTGGGCGACGAGCTTTAGGAAATCGGTTGAATCTTCATGGTGTAGACTGAAGAAAGTGCCGAGGGCACCTGCGAAGCCATCGAATGGGCTCGGGATGATGTCGTGGCTAATCCACAGAGTTTCCGCGTCCAGAGATTCATGAGCGCGGGTGCTCAGCCAATCGGCGAGGGCCGACTTGCCCGCCCCGGTGGGAGCCAAGAGCTCAATGAATGATGATTCTGTATGATTCACCGCGTGGACGAGGTGAGACCATAAGGCCTCCTGCTCCTGTGCACGACCGAACAAATGGCAATCCTCGAAGCCGACGAGTCCACGGCCAAACCCACGCCTTATGGCGCTCGGCAGGTGCGGTGCTGGTGGAAGCTCTTGTGGTAAATGCTCACGATTGATGGCTGGGAGACCGCTTGTATCGAAGCGTCTGGCGCGCAGATGTTCAGGGCTGGGCGCGATCAACGTTGCATCCGGCCCGGTCTGGTCTCGTGAAATTCGAAGGTCGTGTTGAGTCAACTCCAAGACTGGCCTTTGTCCCTGCGTGTTGGACTCAAGCGCGGCGAGATAGCGTGCTGCAGTGGATGCGCGACCAAAGCGTAGATTCCATGGCTTCGTGGTGAGTTTTTGAATCCAGTCATCTAGGCCTGGCGGCACTTGAAGGTCGGGCGGAAGTCGAGGGAAAGGCGTGCGTTTATGCTCGCGCAAGACAGCCAAAGCGTGTTCACCGTGGAAGGCGTTGTCGCCCGTCAAGAGACGATATGCGAGACAGCCAACGGCGTAAAGGTCTGTCCATGGGCCGAACAAATGCAGATGGCCGTCGATCTGTTCTGGCGCCATGTAGTTCGGTGTACCCGTCACCACGTGCTCTGAGGTCGAAGGCCGGTTCAAATACTGGCTCTGAGCAATGCCAAAATCAGCCAGCAGGATCCCCGTACGGCCGACGAGGATGTTTCCTGGTTTGAGGTCCAAGTGAACAATGCCCCTGGCATGGGTTCGAGCGAGCGCGCTCAAAATATCGAGGAGAATGGACCGGACGGACGACCATGGTAGGGGTAACTGGTGGCCGTCTAAAGACCCGCCGGGCGCGAATTCGGAGACGAGAAAGGGCTGGCCTTCAGCGATGACTATCTTTGAACCCTGCTTGATACTGGCCGCCGGTTTGCCCATCGCATAGACTTGAAGGATGTTGGGATGGGCAGATCGAGCAACAAAACGAATCTCGCTGAGCAAGGCGTCGAGCGCTGATGTCTGGTTCTTCGGCCAACCGGAGACCACTTTGATTGCGTATTGGCTATCTGTTGCCTTATGCGTTGCGAGCCACACGGTGGCGTAGCTGCCTTGACCGATCTGTCTTTCGAAGGCGAATGGAAAATCGTTCATCGGCCTGATGACTCACTCAGCAACAACGTTCTGACAGTAGGCCATAAATAGACTTTAGTTTAAAGCTAATTAGGGGCTAGCTCGATGCGTTTGAAGCCCATTCGTCGAGGTGGCCGCTGACCTTATAGTCTTGGGAATCGCGTAGGCTGATGGAAGTCTGGTCTCGCGCCGAGCAATGGGTAATGAGCAAGGAACCGACGCTCTGCGCCCAGACCAGAAATTGTGAACGCATTGTAGGCGACGGATTCTCCATAGCCGGCTGGTGGCACAATTGTCGCGCGACCCTGCCAGCGCCCACCAGATACTTTGGCCGAATAGTTCATCGCCAATCTGTCGTCCACGACCACCCTTGGGCCCGAGAGAAAGAGCGCTAGGTAATGGCCGTGTGGGCCAAACTCCATTTCAATGTAGGCGCCATTCTGGTCCACCAAGAAGAGCTCGGCTACTTCGTATTCCCAAAGTCTAGGGCAGCGTCCAGTGGGTTGGTCGGGCTTGGGGTCATCAAAGAACGGTGCGTCGACGGCGACCTCGATGAGCCGAGGAGCCGATCGACGAAATGCGATGGTGGCTCGATGACGCGGAGATACTGACTGGCCGTCCCATGTATGTCCGATGACAATTTCCAAACAGCACACTCCGGAGACGGGTCATTTCTTTCTTCAATCATAGACAGGCCTCTTTTGTTTGACCAGATGCCATAGTAGTTTTGCGATGCAACGAGGAGTGGGCATGCGCCAACATCAATACGCAGAAATCATGAATGTCGGGTGGCGATGTGTGGTGCTTGTGGTCATTGTGTTGGCATTCAGCGCCTGCCGATCCGATTCGGTGTCGGTGAATTGTCCGGTGGGCAGCGTGGTAGAGGGTCACGCACCACCCGTTGGACGTCGGATCATTTGCGTCGACCGTTCAAAGACCACGGGTACTCGCCGGGCATTTCGCCAGGGGCCAGAGGTCCGTTGGTTTGCGGGTGGTGCGCTCAGGTCTCGGCAGAATTACCTCGACGATAAATTGCAAGGCGCAGCAGAGTCTTGGTTTGCCAACGGCCATTTATCTAAGCGAGGGCATTACCTAAATGGATTCAAGACAGGCGTTTGGTCGGAGTGGGGCGTCGACGGCGTTTTGCAATCCGAGACGACCTATCGCGAAGGATTGATGGACGGCCCTCGTCGGTTCTTTACCGCCGCAGGTCAGCTCAAGAGTGAACATCACTATCAACAAGGCATTATCCATGGACCAGCCCGGATATTTTATCCTGATGGCACGCTCAGGTCTAATGGCCGGTATGGAGATAATGTGCGCCAGGGCGTCTGGCTTAATTTTGACCCGAGCGGTCAACTCACAAGTTCAGTTAAGTATGTCGATGGCGTGGAGCAGCCTCGCTAGGGCGCTGTGGTGACCGGCTTGTCGACAAACTGAGGATTTAGGGCTCCGATTCGAGCGTTATGCCTCGCGGGCCACGGCGTGCTCCATTAACGCGGTGAGTGGCACGATCTCGAGTGCGAGCCCATGCGTACTTTCAAGGTGGACTGGGCATCCGACACCAGCCTCGTGCGCTCTGAGCCAGCTCGCGGCGCAGACGCACCATGTGTCACCTGGCTTTAAACCAGGAAAGCCATGATTTGGTTGAGGTGTCATCAAATCATTTCCCCGCTCTCGCAAGAATACGAGAAAAGCCTCAGTGACTTCAGCGCAGACTGTGTGCGACCCACGGTCTCGTTCGTCGGTGTTGCAGGAACCATCTCTGTACCAGCCTGTCAGCGGGTCGTGGGAACAGCTCACGAGCGGCTGGCCGAGAACGTTGATTGATGCGCGCATTTTAACTCCTGTGCTTCGGTTCATCCGGACCATTGTTGGGGTTCAAATTGTGGGTTGACGACTAAAAAATATCGACCAGTCCTTGAAACTCAACTCAAAATACCATTAAGTCCACCATCCGTGAATCACCAGAGGCCTTGTTTGTGCTCCATCGCCTGAAGAGAAACCCGATTTTTTACGTGTCGCTTTTGCTGCTCGGATTGTCGGCGTTTTTCTTTGTTGAGGCCCAGAAGACATTGCAAGCTCGGTACGAGGCTGCGACCAGTCAATTCAAGACGGGCACATCCATCACTGTCGTTGGGGTGGTGACGGATGATGAAGTGCGAGTTCGTAACGAGGATGGGCAGCACATCGTCGTTCGATTGATGGGGATCAAAAACTTCGCGGAGATGGCGCGTTTGAGGCATCGGGATGCAACAGCCCGAGCGGCGAAAGCCTATCTCGAACAATTCGCGCTCGGTCGGGCGGGGACCTTGACGATCGAGACCAACAAGACCATCAAAAAGGGGATCGTGCTCGCCTATATCGATCTCGTTGCCATCGATTCAAATCCAAAGATTGACCTCGGCGCTGGCTTGATCGACAAAGGCCTCGCGGTGGTATTCAACAAGAATGCTTTCGGTCGCGAAGTAGACTATCTGGCCAGAGAGAAACAGGCCAGGGAGAGCCAATTGGGGCTCTGGCGCGAGCTGCCAAGATCACCAGTGTTGGACAAACTCAGGCTCAAATGGGCAAGGGATCGTGCGCGGTCAGGAGAAGGTCAGCCATGATTGGCTTTATCTTCAGATTCTACCGACAAATTCGTCTGGTCACGGTACAGCAGCGCTTGCAGGCATCATTATTGGTCGTTGCCCTGTTTTCCTATTCGACGACTGGTCTGATGTATTTTGAAGGTGCGGTCAATCCGAATCTAACGTGGTCGAGTTGTGCTTGGTGGAGCATCGTGACGATGACCACCGTCGGCTATGGGGACATCGCACCGCAGACCATGGGTGGACGGTTACTGGTCGGCGTACCAACAATGCTGGTCGGCATTGGTATTTTGGGTTATCTGATCTCGATCTTGTCGGAGCTAATCATGAAGACCAAACTCGAGGCCGTGAAGGGCCTCGCTCAAATCGGTGAAGACGAACATGTGGTGATTATTCGCTACAATGGCCTCGATGATATGCATGAGCTGGTCACGGAGATTCGCAAGGATCGTGCGACGGCCCATGCGCTGATCGTCTTGGTCGATCAAAATCTCGAAGAGTTGCCGTCAAGTCTCGCTGCTCGCGGCGTGTCTTTTGTTCGCGGAAAGCCTGCGCGTGGCGATGCGCTCAATCGCGCCAATGTGACCAACGCGCGCTTTGTGCTGATCCAGGCCGACACACGCGAACCTGAGCACTCCGACAACGAGAATCTTGCGATTGCGTTGACGATAGACACGCTTTGCAGGCCAGGCCACGTCCATACAGTGGTTGAGTGTCTCGAGCAAGAGAACCAGGTCCTGTTCGAGAGGGCGAATGTGGATGGGGTCATCTGCCTCGACGCCTTGTCCAACCAATTGATGGTTCAAGAACTCCAGGACCCGGGGCTTAACGTTGTTCTCAAACAGTTAACCACCAATGCGCAAGGCAAGCAGTTCTACATTATCGATTGCCCGTCAAAGGTCGCGACCTTTGGTGAGGCTGTCGCCCAGGTGGCGAACGATAAGTTGCTCGTGGTGGGTCTAGCAAAAGGGGAGCCGGGTGACTTGTGCTCGACGCGGGACGATGCCTACAGACTGCTTCCTGATCATAGCGAGCCGGTCGAGGTCGGCGACCGTCTTGTGGTGATCGCCGGTGAGCGGCCAGAGCTCGCTTGAGCCGCGACGGTTGATAGACCGAGACACGCCAGGAGCTTCGTGGTAGTGTGCCCGCCGGCGGCGAATCGAGGCTGAGCGTCGAGTGTTCTGCAGTAAGATTAGAGTTAAGACTCAGGAAGCCTTATTGGGTTCAGTGGTTTAGGAGGTTGAGACATGGCAGGCCATAGTAAATGGGCGAATATTCGGCACCGCAAGGGTGCCCAAGACGCGAAGCGCGGTAAAATTTTCACCAAATTGATTAAAGAGATTACCGTTGCTGTGAAGACAGGCGGTGGACCAGACGCTGACTCGAACCCACGACTCCGTGCTGCAATTCAGAGCGCCAAAGCGCAAAATATGCCGAAAGACAATATTGAACGCGCGATCAAGAAGGCCAGTGGTGCCGGTGGTGAGGACTATAAAGAGACCACTTTTGAGGGTTACGGCCCAGATGGTATCGCGGTGTTCGTAGAGTGCGCGACGGACAATACCAACCGTACCGTCGCCAATGTCAGAATGCACTTCAGCAAGAACAACGGGGCCCTCGGCAAAGACGGCTGTCTGCAGTTTGTGTTCGATCGCAAGAGTGTCTTTGTACTCAAGTTGGATGATGTTGCGGATGAAGATGAGCTGACACTTGAGTTGATCGATGCGGGTGCAGAGGACTTTGAGTCGGAAGACGGGATGTTTACCGTGTATGCCGGCATGACTGAATTCGGCACTGTTCAAACCAAGTTGCAAGAGCTCGGACTCGAACCTGTGGAAGCTGGGCTTCAACGGGTGCCGAACATGATGAAGGCCTTGGGGGAGAACCACATCAAGGGTTTTCTGAAGCTGATCGATGGCCTTGAAGATGATGACGATGTTCAGAAGGTGTATCACAACGCCGAGATTGATGAAGCTCTGCTCGAACAATACCTCTAAGGCGAAGCCGCGGCTAACCCCATCCATCAGTCTCTAGCGTTTGGCCGGCACCACGGCGTATTCCGATACCCTTTTATTGAGCCTGCGCCGACCCATTGATGACAGTATCTAAACAGCTAAGAAAAGTTGGGTCTGTGTGACCGGGCTGTCTCATCTGAGACATTAGATACACAGCTGTTCTCTAACGACATTCTACATGAGCCCGTAGCGATGGGGTCTCGGTAGTGGCATGCCGATTGCAGTTCCCTGGGCCATGACGATAGGGAGATGTGTCATGAGCAACGTGGGGATGTGCATCACTTTGGTCCTAGGATTACTGACTGGTTGTGCGCAATGGGCCTCCGATTCCCATGACCACGCCGCCGAGGCTGACGGTGATTTGAAAGCGGTGCGTGCCTCGGGCGCATGTGACCAGCGCTGGCAGGTCCAAGACCCACCGGTGCGACCCCTCAATGTAGTGAACTCCGGCGCGAATTCTACTTGCAGTGGCCGTGCCCAGCCGGGGGCGCTGAAGCTTAAATCGTTCGTCATTGGCGCCTTCCCGGACCTACTTGACCGCAGGGCCGTTGGCGGGCCGGTGCAAATATACAACTGTCGCTCGGTTCGAGGTGGACGTTCGCGGTCGGTACATGGAGATGGTCGAGCGGTTGATTTTATGATTCCCACCATTGGCGGCAGGGCTGATAACGAATCAGGAGATCGCCTTGCGAATTGGTTGGTGGCCAATGCCGAATATATCGGCGTTCAATACATTATCTGGGATCGAACTAAATGGCATCCACAGCGGCACCTCTCAGGCAGTTGTTATGGGGGAAGCCACGGTCACGCTGACCACATACACGTGGAATTAACCTGGAAGGCCGCCCGTGGAGAGACCGCTTTCTTTCGTGACCTTGAGGCAGGCTCCATCGGTGTTGACAGTCCTGATCGTTTCTCCACGGCGGAGGATGGAGGTTGGATCGGTACTGCATGCAGTTCGGACCAAGACTGTGGCCGATTGTCGAGTGGTCAACTGTTGACGTGCATCAAGCATGCAGACGATGAGGCTGGCACAGGCATCTGTACGACGGCGTGTTCAGGATATTGCCCAGATCGGCGTGGTGAGCCAGAGACTTTTTGTATTGCTTCCAGCACACTCGGGCAGTCAGGCGGGCTTGGGATTTGCGTATCTAAAGCAACCGCACCAGGGCGAGACTGCGGGGGAGAAGAAGACCAAGTCGTCATGATCGCGGAGCGGTTCATCGGCTCGAGTGGGGCGAGCTGGTCAAGGGCTGATGTGTGCATACCCGCTTCGAGTGAACAGCCGGACCCCTCAGATGCGAGTGCAGATGTGCCCGATGGCGCGGTCGAGGCGGACGTGAATGATATGGAGTCATTTGACGCCGGTGTACCCGAAGCAGATCAAGGAATGGGTCCAGACGCCGAAGTTCACGAGCCCGACCCAATCGATCATACGCCCGATGAGCCTTTGGTGATGTGCGGTGATGCCGAACGCCCAGAGAGCGATCATAACGACAGCTGCGCTGGATACGACGAAAACCTATGGCGGTGTGCATGTAGTCGTCGATACGGGGAGACCGTCTCGCAAGTCTGCCGTTCCGGGCGTTGGGTCAATTATGAACTCAATCCGAGGGATTGTGACCGCTGCGCAGGAGACTACACGAGCGGTTGCGAACCACGCTGACGGCCCCAGTTGATGGCGCCGTGACACTTTCGCTCTCATGACCTCCCTGTCTCACGACGTGCTGACCAGACTCATGGTCTTGCTTTGACGGGCATGCCAACCTTCACCTCATTCTGTCCGACGACGCCGGTTTTGGTCGTCATCAACAAATCCTTACTGGTCTGTGGGCGGCTCGTGTAGACTTCATATTAAGTTCTGCGAAGATGCACGGGGTTTAGGATGCTCGCGAAGGTGATTGCCGGCTTGATTAGCGTGTGCCTGCTGGGGGGTGGATACTATTGGTGGGTCTCGAGTCACGAAAAGCATGCCGCCACCTTGGCCACTGCCTCGATCTTGCCACAATCGGCGCCACTGCCAGCAGCGTTGCCCAAGCAGACAACCCTTGCAGGCATTGTCACCAATCCATGCCGCGCTCGCTGTCGAAGGCTCGAGGGTCGTGCTCGTCTACGATGTACCAGAGCCTGTCGCGAGAGGCAGCATTATGTACGTTGTGTCCAGGCTTGTGGCACGGGCAAGGAATCGGGGACGTGTAAACAAAACTGTTCGAGTCAAGCGCGTTCAAAGCAAAAGGCGCCCTCGGCGCGCGGGGAGGGGCAAGAGTGAGCATCCGCGTAAGAAGGGGGGTGAGCTGCCTGGCGGGCGTCATGTTGCTGATGCCGACGGTCTTATGTGCCCATGGTATCAATGGGCATGTGCATGTGACGGCTTGGTCGATGGCCGAAATTGAAGAGCAGGGCGTACTTGAGATTCTGAATGATCCCGTCGCAGTAGATGCCTTACTTTTCGGTGCAGCCTTTCCAGACACCGGATATGCCGTGGATGGGCGAGAGTATGGTGAACGCGTCCATTGGGAGCCCTTTGTGGAGAGGTTCATTCGGTATATGCGGGACACTTATCCACCCCCGTACAATGACCCTGAAACAAGGCGAAAAATCGCCTTTCTTCTCGGGGTAGGGTGTCACGGATTACAAGATGAAATTTTCGATACGCTCTTCCTAGACCAAGTTCATAAGCATGATGGCGCAGGACAAGATGAGGTCGACACGGGCACTGATAGTTTCCTCGTCGTCGACGGTCGCATTGAATACAAGCCTGCTGCGTATGCACCCATCGATGACCTTTTGGTGGTTTTTGATGATCTCGGTGTATCGGCAAACCGAGAGACAATCGAGCTTGGCATAGCACGGGTAAAAGGGGTCGTTATCGACAACTTTGACGCCCTAGCACGGCAATTTAATGACATGCTTCGCCCTGATCTTATGTGGACAGCCGAGCATTATCTCGACCCATCCATTCCGGGGAGTCTCACCAGTGAGATAGGCCCATCGGCAGCCTATATTGAGGCGCTCTGGCGTCGACTCCATGGCGAACCACCAGTGGGCGCACGTGTGTCCTATTCGTACCCATCTGTCGATGGGCGTTCTCGTTCCACTGAGCCCGGCGTTGACGCGTGGGTCACGCTTGTTTTCGGGACCGGGGCGGTCGTGGGCTCGCTCACGAGTGAGACGGTGGAGCTAGTCGGGCCCGACGGTGGTCGAGTGGACGTTGAGGTTGACCATTCGAGATGGACCAATGACCCAGATTCGGTGACCCGTTTACTGGTACTCAAGCCGACAACTGAGCTTATCTACGATTCAGACTACCTGATCAGACTCAAACCGGGGGTGGCTTACGTCGATGGTACAGCGTTGATGGATCCGTGGCAGCTGGCCTTCAAAACACCCTGTCGAGATCCGGATGGGCCAGGATGCGCGCCTGTGCTAGAGATGGGGCAAGACGCCGGAATCTCGCTTGATGCAGCTGCCAGCTTTGATATGGCAGGCAACGCGCTGGATGGCGGGCTGCCCCCGTCCAATGCGCAGCGGGGTTCTTCAGGGAATGGATGTAACGTGAGCGCTCATCACACCCAGGAGTCCTGGCCTATTGATTTCTTAACGTTGGCCGCTTTCTGTGTGCTGCTGCGTCGAAAATTCGTGCGCTAGCGTTTTGGTACAACCACTGGCAATTTGTGGTACTGCCCATTTTTAAGCCCTGCCAATTGTTGAGTGCTGCCATCGGGCCACCGTAGCTCTAATGACCGGACCCGGTTCTTCTGGCCGAGACCAATGTGTAGCGTTTGTGGGTGCTGGGACATAAAGGAGTCCCCCGTGACAAACACCCGGCGGAGGGTACCATTTTCGAGCTGTGCGGTGGCTTTGGCACCGATCAGGCTGCGGCTGCCACGGGTCGGCTTAAGACCCACCCATTCGCCAGGATGCTGACCTTGATTACGATACAGGATGAGTCGGAATCTTCGGTCGTTCTGGGTTGGGGAGACTGAGACCAGAAGGTCCATTCGGCCGTCCGCATCAGCATCGACACTCACCGCACTACGGGAGTCGTCCTCAGCAGCGACCCCCATGAGAAATCCCTTGTTTTTGAACCGTCCGTGTCCTTGATTTACGAAGAGATGATTGTGCTCAAATCCATTCCAGGAGACACCGCCCTCTCGATGTTCTGCGAAGCGGCTTGAATAATAATCATCGAGCTCTGACCCCTCGCTGCTTGCATCTTCGTAGATGTCGTGGCGCCAGAATTCAGTACAATAATCGGTGGCGGTCTTTCCACTGATATGACCATTGGCCACGAATATGTCGTCGAGCCCATTATTGTCATAGTCGAAGAGCGTGGTCCCCCAAGACCAACCAGAGCGTGCCACGTCATCGTTGTAGCGGGTCACACTGAGTTGTCCACGACCAGCATGATACAACCGATTGCCATAACCCATCTGAGGCCGCATTGTTTGGTGTTTTGTGAACTCCTTTCGGCCGAGACCGAGATCGGTGAGTCGGCGCGCGGTGGTCGAGGCCATGCCTGTCACGAAAATATCTAATCGACCATCTCGGTCGAGGTCGCCGAAAGCATGAGACATACCGAATGTGTGACGCGTTTTAAGCCATTGCTTGTTTTGCTCCTCAAATCGCCCCGAACCGTCATTGATGAAGACGTCAACACCTGAAAAATCGCTGGTGACCAGTAGGTCAAGGTCGTGATCGTCGTCTAAGTCGAGAAATGAGGCTGCATAGGTGCGACGTTTACCGAGCTTGTCGAGCCCGCTTTTAATCGTCGCATCTATGAAGCGCCCGCCGCCCATGTTCTTCAGCAATCGTCTCGGATAGCCGTCATTCGCGTCGTAATAGGGGGAGGGGAACTGCCCGGAAACAAAAGGCTCTTTGTATTGAGTCAGCAGTACATCGAGATCTCCATCACCATCGATATCACCCACCGCTGTCGCGCTTGGCTCCTTTAACGGCCGGCCACCGAGTGCGATAGATTCAGCCGGTCGTGGGAAGAGCTTATCCGACCCTCCTTTATAGAGAAGGGGCGGTGCATCGCGCCGAACGACGAGCATGTCGTGAAAACCATCATTGTCGAAATCAGTGGCGACAGCGCTATGTACCTGTAGCGGACCATTCGATGGGGGGAGCGGATGATTGAAGAGCTGTTCACTCTTGAATGCACCGTTTGTGTTTCGAAGCAGGACGTTGGAACCGGGCAGTGCAATATCTGGAAATCCGTTGAAGTCAAAATCCTGGACGACCAGGGGCAGTACTGGGGTGTCCCGGCTGGAAAAAATGACCTCAGGTTTGAATGGAGGACTCACCCCGCTGTGGCTGACCTTGAGACCTGTCGCATCTATGGAGGCAACCCTCGGTGTGGAATCGGTCTGTTGAGCCGCCATCCAAGCAACCCGTATCGACCCTTCGATGATGTACCTTGAACTCTCGCTTCTATTCTCTACATGGAGTGTGATTTTGAGGACAGACTGTGCACCTGCGTTCTCGTTGCCCGGGATAAATCGCCGGTGATGCCACTCGGATTGAGTGAGGCGGTAGCCCTGCGTTTGCAGCGCCATCAACCGTGAAGTCCAGCTTTGCGGCGACAGCCAGCCACACGCAAAGGGCGCCTTCTTATCCCCAGGTGCTGCGTTGGGTTCACAGACACGAAGGCGCTCAAAAGGGAAATTGCCAAGGATTTGAGCAGCTTTCGGCTCGCCTCGTAATCGGTCCCAGAGGTCAACAAAGACGGCCTCGTGTGCTTGAGCCAGCACCTCGTCCGCCCAAACCGTTTTGTCGAGCTGGGCGCGTCGAGTCCGCTCGGTCTCTTTGGTCTCTTTGGTCTCTGAGTTGTCTTTCGTGCTGAGGATATCAACACTCGCGTCTGCTGCCGGGGACGTTTGAGGCGCCTTCTGGCAAGCTGTCATGGCGAGCGCGCCAATGAATGACAGCATGACGACGGACATTACAGCGGTAGAGCGATTCAATGGATATCTCAGTGTCTGTCGCTCCACCAGGTCACGAACTCGCTCCATGAAATGACGCCATCGTTATTTTCATCGATGGCGTCAAAACCGGCCTCTGCTTCGCCGGGTGTCAAGCTGCCACCCAATGCGATCAATAATTCCCGAAACTCGCTTATCTCGAGTGTGCCGTTGCTGTTGAGGTCGAAATGGTCAAAAATTTCTCGTAATTCCTGCCGTTTGGCGTCGCTCAGCTCGGACATTGGGCCGTCTCTCACAGTAGGTGGTCAGTTGAACCATGCACGCCAACTATAAGCGCTCTGTTTACGAATGGCCAGTCGGAAGGGGGCTTTGGTAGAGGGATGACCTACTGTCTAATCAGTCGCTCTACAGAGAAACGGATCTCGGTGAACAAAACATTTCGAGGCGGCATCGGATTGAGCAGCGCCCACAGGAGTTGATTTGCAGGACGATTCCCATCGTATCGGCGGATTTGGTCGACGATGTCGTCAGATGTGAACTCTAAACATCCGATCTCTTCGTCACCGAAAACGTCCGCGTCATACATGCAAATCGAAAGACGGTCTCCCGAGAGCAATTGTGTCTCAATGCGTTCATTCCACTGGACAAACTCTTCAGCCTCCACCTGTTCCGTCCGTCCAACTTCGTCATTACCGACCGAGAGAACTGCATACACATCGGGCCAACCGCCAAAGGCGTCACCTGTTTCATCTGGGTCGACACGGACGCTGAGTAGCGTAAAAACATAGGTGCCTGGCAGGCTACTAATGCAGTTCTGACGTAAACAGTACTGTGGTGCGTCGCAGTCGAGGCTCTCAATACATTCGGGCGGTGGGGGCCGGAACATGTCGGGCTGCACCATCATATCTTCAGCGACCGCCGCATCCGGGCTGGCATCGGGGACGCCCTGGTCGAGGGCTTCACTGTCCATGTCGCAGGCATCGTCTTCATCGACCATGCCATCACAGTCATCGTCCGCGTTATTGCAATACTCGATGTTCGCAGATTCTACAGTACAAGCACTCCAGACGCCTGTTCGGCAGGTCTGTTGGCCCATCCCACATTCGTTACTGCATTGTCTCACTTGGCCATCTAAGCAGCGGATGGGATCCATGCAATTGGAGAAGCCTTCGTCAACCCGGCCATCGCAATCGTCATCCTTCCCATTACAGAACTCTCCCACCTGTGTTTGTCCGGGTGGACATTGCACACTCGTATCGGGTTCAGCGTCTTTGATGCTGGCGTCCATGATTGGTGTCACATCAGGACCAAAGCCGATGGGTGCCTGTTCGAGTTTGTCGCAGGCGATGGTGAAAGCCAGTACGGCGTACAGTATTGTGAAGGTCCGGGTCGCCATGAACTCTACTTTAGACGTCTTTGCTAAAATCTATCCTAAAGCAGGTGGTCACGTCTAGGTGTCTGGTTTGGGTCGCCGGTGGATACCCCATTGGCGTTTAAGCCAATGGGGTGAGCAGCGGGTGCGCGATTGTCCGAATTATTCGGCCAATTGGCAGTTCAGGGTGTAGGGGCCTTCATAACCATCAAAGCTGTCTACGAAGATGTATGAAACATCGCCGGCCTCGACGGGATAAATGATTCGGCTTTCGAATCCGAGGTCGCCTGCATCAGCGTCGTCATTACAAGCGAGTTCAGCGTCAGGTCCGACCACACCGCAGTGGCTGCGAGCGAACATGAGTGTGTCCTCATCGTTTCCGGTGGTGAGCTCGCAGGTGAGAACACCGCCAGCCATCGTTGTCAACGAGGCGACTTGCTGATGCGCACTACCAGAACCACAGCTGCTGACACCCCCATCACCAAAATCAGGCGCGCCCTCGGTGTTGCCAGCGTACGACCATTGAATACCCTCACCGTCGATCTCATGGGCGTTCAAGTCGATGACGTCCCATTCTGCGGGGCACATCGTTGGTAACTCTTGACAGGTTGCACCGTCACCATTCGCCGCGCAGAGGGCAGGGTCGCCACAGACCGCGGTGAAGTCGCCGGGTGTACACGCATCATCAACGGCGAGCACAGTGACGGCTGAGAAACCGTTGAGTTCAACGCTCGCACGAAGATCGGTGTTGTCGATGATCGTTAACCGAATCGTGGTGATCTCGCCCTCCGCTCCCTCGGGGAAGCGATAGGTGCCGGTCGCCGCGTATTGTCCATCGGCAGAGTCGACGGTTGCGAACGCGGTGGAGGGCAGCGGGTTGGCTGCATATACATCGGCACCCTCAGCATCTAAGAACTCGATACGAAATCCAACGACGTCATCTTCGGCATCCGAACCAGCAACGCTGATGCGGAACAAGTCGTCACCATCGACCGTGCCTCGATGAACGGTGGTGGCATCGGCGTTGATGGTTGGTGCGGTTGCCGGCCGACACATCGCTGGCATCATGTCCATGGGGTCGGCATCTGCGCAGCCCTCTCCCTCTGGGCACACGTTAAGGACGCCAAAAGGATCACATTCAGCGCCCGATGCAACAGGGGCGGGCTCTGTGAAGTCGAGTGTCTGACGCGCAGATTCGAGGCCGCTTCTATCGACGAGATGAACGACCACCTGTGCGACGGCGGCGAAGTCGAGTGCGATGCCGTCGATCTGCTCGAGCGGAAGCGCGATCTCAGTGGAGTAGACCCCATCGACGGCTTCAGCGTCAGCGACGTTGATGAAACCTGTGAATGTATCCTCACCGAAGAGCACCAATTCATTGCCCTCGGCATCAATGAACGTTGTACCAAGCTGCACGACATCGCCCTCGGTGTCGGTCCATGAAGCTGTCACACCGAAATAGTTGCGCTCGCGGTTGTAAGCTGCCTGCGCCGAAATGATTTCGGGTGCAGTGGCTGGAACCACAGACAGGGTGTAAGGGCCTGCACCACGGACGCCGATAACGTCGTCTTGGCCATCGCCGTCACTGTCGATCGGACCCGAGTAGGCGTCGGCAAAGATAAACACGGTCTCTCCAGCCTCCAGCGTCATGGACGCTGTGGCGTTGCGATCTGATTCGGACCGGTCAGCGCCACATGAAAGGTCGCGGCCGAACTCACCGATGTTGTAGTCACATAACCGACGCACATAAACGATCGGATCGGAGGTCTCGTTGAGTGCATCCATGTTCACTAGGAAAGTACCGGCCGTCGATGCTGTGTAGCTATACACCTGAGTCGCGCCGCCACCGCCGCAGTTGCCAGCTCTCAAACCCGTCGCTTCGCTGTTGTCACCCTCGATTGTGACGGTGCCGTCGGCGCCGACCTCAAGAACACTTACGCCCCAGTCCTCTGGGCATGCGGCCGCTGCTTCCGGTGACTGGCATGTGCCTTCAAAACAAACGCTGTCGTCGCCACAGACTACGGTCACGTAGTTGCATGCTTCTCCGAGCATAACCTCAGTGGCCGGCATGCTCACAAGCTCCAGTACGTTACTTCGCTGGGCCTCGCTGTCCGCAATGATAAGGCTTCCGCGTTCAAGGCCCTCAAGGTCAGCGGTTGCGCCGAAGGTGATGATGATAGCGCCCGAGAAACTGCCGTCTTCATTCTGGTCGATGAGTGAAGTGAAGTCTGTGCCCGACTGGCCGAGAGTGAGCGTGAAGCCCATGCCATCTTGACCGAAAAGGCCGCTGCCGTCTGGACCGAGCAAGTTGATCGTCGCGAGGGCGGCATCTGCCTCTGGGTCAGTCCCTTCAAAGTAGTAGCCCACAGTCTTTGTGTCATTATCAATAACCAAGGCGCCCGAATTGAGGACGGGCGGGTTTTGCTGCACGAACGGTCGGACCAAAAGGTTAAACGTGTCAGCACCCAGGCCGTCCCAGTGGTCAATCACAACGTAAATTGTTTGGCCGGCCTCTAGGTTGAGCGTCAGACGACTGGTTCGGATTCGACCGAGCTCGATATCGTCATTGCAGTCAAGCTCGGAGTCTGCGTCACCACAGGATGTTCGAGCATAGATCAGCGTGTCGTAGCTGTCGCCGTTATCCTCGGTACGGATCTCCCAGTCGCCTGCCGATGGGGCAGTAAAGACAACGATGGCCTCAGAGCCACTCGTCGTATCAGGTGTTGTGCATGTGCCTTGGTGCACATCCGAGGTGCCTGTCTGGCCCGTCAAGGTAAATACGTCACCGTCGACGTCACCATCGTCGTTGAGGTTGTAGACTGGAACGTCACCACACATTGACGTGTCGATGCCGCCGGTACCACCAGCACCACCGGCGCCACCAGCGCCACCAGCACCGCCGGTACCACCTGAGCCACCTTCTGCGCCAGCACCGCCAGCACCGCCGGTACCACCAGCGCCGCCTTCGGCGCCAGCACCACCGGCACCACCAGCGCCGCCTTCGGCACCAGCACCACCGGCACCGCCGGCGCCACCATCGCCACCACCATTGCCATCACTGCCTCCGCAACCAATGCATGTCGCGGCGACCAAGGCGATCAGTAATGCCGCCCGTCCTTGTAAAAACTGACTCATTGAAGAACCTCCTCCGGTATGAATGCTGTGCCTGATACTGAGTCTGTGTTCAGACACGATGCAAAGCACTCGTATAACAGTGCCGGACTTATACCAGAAGCAATGTCAGACACAAGGCCCCTGAGGATCCCGATAAAGGTTGACTGCTAGGAACGTTGGGTGCCGCCCATGTGATCGGAGGCGTGTGGCTAGATGGACGTGTGCGGTCTGCTTCTGGAAGGCCGCTGCCGCCCAACGCGGCGGCGTCGACTCAGACCAAGAATACCGAATAGCGCAAGCCAGAGAGAGCTCTGAGGCGTTTCTGTCGCCGAACAGTCGCAATCGTCGCCGCCCGTACCACTGACATAAGGCGGATGGTCATAGTCAAGCGGGCGTTCATCGACGCCATCTGGGATGCCGTCATCGTCGGTATCAACGAGCCGTGGATCGGTCTCGTTTTCTTGTCGGATACCGTCACTGTTACTGTCTTCAAGACCATCGATGAGTCCGTCGCCATCTGTATCTGCGGCGGTTGGGTTGGTCTCGCCAGGCTGGAATATGCCATCTTGATTCTTATCTTCGAGCCCATCGGCCACACCATCATCGTCAGAATCCGACAGGGTTGGGTCGGTCTCTCCGGAATCCACCTGCCCATTTTTATTTGCATCTTCCACACCGTCCAAAATGCCGTCCCCATCGGTGTCCTCCTCAGTGGGGTCGCTGCCTATACGTATCTCTGAGCTGAGGCTCAGTCCGTCATTGTCGCCATCATCATCGTCGCGATCCCTCGGATCGCGCCCCGCGACGCGCTCGTCCCCATCGTCTTCACCCCCGCCATCTGTGTCGGCCATGGTCGGATCGGTCTCATCCGGGCCGAGGAGGGCGTCGTCGTTGCGATCTTCTTGTCCATCGGGGAGTCCATCACCATCGCTGTCCGCTACACGTGGGTCTGTTTGATAATCACCCCGTAGCTCTGTGCCATCGCTTCGCGCATCCCCATCGGTGTCCACTAAACGGGGATCGGTTTCCGTGTCATCAAGTACGCCATCCTGATTGGCGTCCTCGACACCGTCTGCGAGGCCATCGCCGTCTGAATCCACATTATTCGGGTCGGTCTCGCCCGGATCCACGCGGCCGTTCATATTGGCATCTTCGATGCCATCGACAATCCCGTCGCCGTCGGTGTCGTTGTCTAGTGGGTCGGTTGGGTTCGCGCTACGTAGCTCCACACCGTCAAGGATACCATCCCCGTCCGTATCCCCATTGTCAGGGCTTGTTTCACCTTCAGAGAGCGCACCGTCTCGATTGCGATCCTCTTCCCAATCCGCAAGGCCATCGCCGTCTCGGTCACTAAAAGGGAGCTCGTCGTCGAGCGGATCCAGTGGGTCGCGATTGGCGCGGAGCTCATCGCCATCCAACTCACCACCACCGTCTGTATCTATCTCCCTCGGGTCGAGCTCTCCAGGGTCGACCGTGCCATTGCGGTTACTGTCTTCGAAGCCATCGAAGAGCCCGTCCCCATCGGTGTCTGGGTTGCGTGCATCGGTCTCATTACGGTCCCATCGACCATCACCGTCAGCGTCTTCAATGTTGTCGGCCAAACCATCGTTATCTGTGTCAGCCTGCGTGGGGTCTGTCTCCGATGGATCGAGGCGTCCGTCGCCATCTGCATCTTCGAAGGCATCGCCAATACCGTCCCCATCAGTGTCCTCAGAAAGCGGATCGGTGGGATTCTCAGCCAAGACCTCCATGCCATCGCTACGCCCATCGCCGTCCGTATCCGGGTCAAGTGGGTCGGTTGGTGGCTGACGCGACGTTTCGTAGCCGTCAGATAGGCCATCTCCATCGGTATCGATGCGCTCTGGATCTGTTTCCCTGCCGTCTACGCGGCCGTCTCGGTCCACATCTTCTGCATCGTCGTCAAGGCCATCCAGGTCGGTGTCTCGTGGCTGGACGTTATCGTCGAGCCCATCGAGCGGATTGCGCCCACCGATGCGTTCAGAAAAGTCGTTTTCACCACCCCGGTCGCTGTCAGGGTCGAGTGGGTCGGTCTCATCCGCCTGGCGGATGCCGTCGCCATTGACGTCTTCTTCAGCATCCTCCAGTCCATCGCCATCCGTGTCGACCACAAGGGGATCCGTCTCATCGGGCTCTCGTCGTCCATTACGGTTGCGGTCCTCAACACCATCCAAAATACCGTCCCGATCGGAGTCAGCTCGATATGCGCATGTCTCGCTTGGATCCCAGCGTCCATTCTGGTTAGTGTCTTCGAGACCATCGGGCAGGCCGTCGCCGTCCGAATCGGCCAATGTCGGGTCGCTCTCGCCGGGGTCCCTGATACCGTTATGATTGACATCCTCTAGACCATCAATGATGCCATCTGCATCAGAATCAGCATTGGTCGGACTGAGTCCCGCTCTATTGTGTTCAAGCCCATCGTGTAAGCCGTCATCGTCGCTGTCTTGAAGCGTCGGGTCGGTCTCTCCTGCATCCAGTCGGCCATTTCGATTGCTGTCTTCGACGCCATCATCTAGCCCATCTCCGTCGGAGTCCTGGAGGCTGGCATGGGTTTCACCGTTATCGAGACGTCCATTGCGGTTGGTGTCCTCGGGCCCATCGGGCAAACCATCGCCGTCGGAATCGGCAAGAACTGGATCTGATTCGCCTGGGTCTCGCACGCCATTTCGGTTTGCGTCTTCTAGTCCATCGAGGATGCCATCACCATCGGTGTCGGCTTGATTCGGGTCGGTCTCACCGTCATCCAGCACACGGTTGAGGTTGCTGTCCTCGATGGAATCGGTCAATCCATCGTCATCGCTGTCACTGCGCCGGGGATCCGTCTCATCTTCGTCGTGGTGCCCGTTCTGATTCTTGTCTTCGTATCCATCGCTCAGACCGTCACCGTCTGTGTCGGCGTTGCGAGGGTCTGTGTCTCGAGGTCCAACGATACCGTCGCCGTTACGGTCCTCGAGACCATCCGCAAGCCCATCTCCATCCGTATCGGCGAGCAGGGGGTCCGTCTCACCCAGACCCAGCTGACCGTCGCCGTTGCGGTCTTCGTCGCCGTCGCTAAGACCGTCTCCATCTGTGTCGGCGCTGAGGGGATCGGTTCCATTTCGCCTCTCGGCGCCGTCTTGGATACCATCGCCATCGGTATCTGAGTCGAATGGGTCGGTCTCCACCGTATCGACGACACCGTCTCGGTCGAGATCTTCGTTGTGATCGTAGATGCCATCATCATCGCTGTCGATGAATTGAATCTGATCGTCGAAGGGCCAGCCTGGATCTCTCCCTGCCAAACGTTCTGCCCCGTCATTTTCTCCACCACCATCAGAATCCATTCGCCGCGGGTCGGTCTCACCAGAATCCAACGTGCCATTGCCGTTGAGGTCTTCAGCGCCATCGCTTAGACCGTCACCATCCGTATCGGATCTGGTTGGATCGGTTTCGTCGGTGTCGAAGCGTCCGTTGCGGTTTGTATCTTCGAGGCCGTCCAGGAGACCATCATCGTCGCTGTCCGCAACAATTGGATCTGTTAATGTGGTGCGTTCCACAAGGTCCGACAAGCCGTCTTGATCTGTATCGGAATCAAGTGGGCTGGTTTCGTTGGCATCTCGGAAACCGTTTCGATTCAGGTCTTCTTCTCCGTCGCTGAGGCCGTCGCCGTCGGTATCGCTGAGGGTCGGGTCGGTCTCATCGGGACCACGTCGTCCGTCCCCGTTGAGGTCCTCGAGACCATCGAGTAGGCCGTCGCCGTCTGTATCTGCGAGGCGTGGATCTGTTGCCAGCTCGGCGCCATCCTGTAGGCCATCTGCATCTGTATCGATGCGCCGCGGGTCGGTACCACGCAACACTTCAGACAGATCGCTGAGTTGGTCACCATCTGTGTCGATGCGTTCCGGGTCCGTCTCGCCCGGGTCCAGTATACCGTCTCGGTCAAGGTCTTCCTGAGCGTCGAATAGGCCGTCACCGTCTGAATCGGTCCCTTGCGGTGCGTCTTCGCCATCCAGTGGACTCGTTCCATGCCAGCGCTCGGCACCATCGGAGACACCATCCCCGTCTGTATCCGCGTGGAGCGGATCTGTCTCGCCGACCGTTTGAAGGCCATTTTTGTCGATATCTTCCTCACCATCGTGTAGCCCATCGCCGTCGGTGTCGGGGATACGTGGGTCCATCTCGTTGATTTGTCGGCGTCCGTCATGATTGCGGTCCTCGATTCCGTCAGGCAGGCCGTCTCGATCCGTATCCGCATGAATCGGGTCGGTCTCGCCTGCGTCGAACACTCCATTTTGATTGAAATCTTCGATACCGTCATCAAGTTCGTCCGCGTCGGTATCACTGTGGCGTGGATCGGTCTCATTGGGTGAACGTATGCCATCTTGATTGCGGTCTTCGACACCGTCGTCGAGACCGTCACCATCGGTGTCATGTCGTCCTGGATGTGTCTCGCCTAAATCGAATCGTCCGTTGCCGTTCTGATCCTCGATTCCATCCAGTAATCCGTCGCCATCAGTATCCGATTCGATCGGGCTCAGCCCATTCGTGGCATAGAGCTCGGCGGCATCACCGATACCATCGAGATCTGTGTCTGGGTTCCGGGGGTCGGTCTCGCCCAAATCGTGATGGCCATTTCGATTGGTGTCCTCGACGCCATCTGCGAGGCCGTCATCATCGGTGTCAGGGTCGATGGCGCTTGTCTCAGTTGCGCTCATCTCACCATCTCCATCTCGATCCTCGAGGCCATCGGTTAGGCCATCATCATCGGTATCGGGGTCTCTAGGATCCGTCTCTCTCTCGTCCACGTGACCGTTACGGTTTCGGTCTTCTTGGGCGTCGGTCAAGCCGTCATCGTCGGTATCCGCACGAC
The DNA here is from genome assembly GCA_049889275.1 of Bradymonadia bacterium. GTDB lineage: Bacteria > Myxococcota_A > Bradymonadia > UBA7976 > UBA1532 > UBA1532. The sequence continues at coordinate 26,727 of JBMHDS010000107.1, forward strand.
GGGGATTGGTGCCACCGACTCGTTCCATATGGTCGGATATGCCGTCGGCGTCAGTGTCCGAGAGGAGCGGGGATGTCTCGCCCAAGCTCAGAGCGCCATCTTGATTTTGATCTTCGTCGGAGTCGAGCAGGCCATCTCCGTCTGTGTCTGCACGAATGGGGGATGTCCCAAATTGAACCTCAAGCCCGTCGGCAATACCATCATCGTCGCTGTCCGCATTGGTTGGATCCGTTTCATCCATGGACCGGCGCCCGTTCATATCGCGGTCCTCGTCTGCGTCGGAGAGTCCATCGCCGTCGCTATCGAATAGGAGTGGGCTACTCTCCGTTGGGTCAACCCGTCCATTCCTGTTCACATCTTCGACCCCATCCAAAATGCCATCTTCATCGGTATCAGCGTTTATGGGATCGGTCTCAGCAGGATCAAACTGGCCATTTCTATTCGTATCTTCAATGCTATCCAGTAGGCCGTCATCATCGCTGTCAGCGCGTAATGGGTCGGTTCGTCCGAGTACTTCGATGAGGTCGCTGAGCCCGTCTCCATCGCTGTCTGCAAGCGTGGGGTTGGTGCCATTTACATCGATCTCGCCGTCGCGGTTGGCGTCCTCTGTTCCGTCGGCTAAACCATCCTGATCAGTGTCTGGATTCGCTGGGTCCGTCTCACCTGGATCGAGACGTCCATTGAGGTTTCTGTCCTCATCCTGGTCTCTGAGTCCGTCATGGTCGCTGTCTTGCGATAGCGGGTCTGTCTCGCCTGCGTCTTGAATGCCATTGCCATTCCTATCTTCCAAACCGTCCGCTAGACCATCTCCATCTGAATCGGCTGAGAGTGGATTCATGCCGGCCCTAAGCTCGATGCCATCGCTCACGCCATCGTTATCGGTATCTTGGTCGAATGGGTCCGTCTCGTCGTCATCGACGAGCCGGTCTCGGTCGATATCTTCGTGGTGATCGATGCGTTCATCACCGTCGTCATCGAAGGCGCTCTGCAGGTCGTCCGCACGCTCTGTTGGGTCTCGGCCGGCGAGTATTTCATGGCCGTCATTCTCGCCACCGCCATCGGTGTCTGGTCGTCGTGGATCCGTCTCGCCTTCATCGCGCCGGCCGTTGCGATTGACGTCTTCTTGACCATCGGTCAGACCATCGCCATCTGTGTCCACGCGGGTGGGGTTGGTTTCATCGCTGTCGGTCACGCCATTACGGTCCGCATCTTCAATCCCATCGCCGAGTCCGTCGCCATCGGTATCGAATCGAATGGGATTGGTTTCGTTCGGTGTGTGGACGCCGTCTCCGTTACGGTCTTCCAGTCCATCGGGCAGCCCGTCACGGTCGGTGTCGGCGCTGTACGCAAGCGTCTCGCCTATGTCGTGGCGCCCGTTCCGATTTGTATCTTCGAGCCCATCCGGCAAACCATCACGGTCGGTGTCGGCGACCCGCGGGTCGGACTCTCCGGGGTCAGCCCGGCCATTTCGGTTCTGGTCCTCGTGACCATCAATGATACCGTCGCCATCGGTATCCGCTGATCGAGGATTCGTCGCAGAGAGGCGTTCGAGCAAATCGCTCAAACCGTCGGAGTCGGAGTCTGTTCGCAGGGGATCGGTCTCATCGTGATCGAGGACGCCATCCTGATTTCGATCTTCCTCATGGTCGGGCAGTCCATCGCCGTCTGTGTCGAGCTCGGCTAAGTCATCTTCCGCTATGAGTGGATCTCGCCCGTTTTCAATTTCATGGCCGTCGCTTTCACCGCCGCCATCCGTATCCCGGTTCAGCGGATCGGTCTCACCATCGTCCACCCGACCATTACGGTTCTCATCTTCGTCGCCGTCCAACAGTCCATCTAGGTCTGTGTCCGGCGCGGTTGGACTGGTGCCTCGAGTCCATTCAAATGGATCGCTTAATCCATCTCCGTCGGTGTCAGCGAGTCTCGAATCTGTTTCGTCCGGATCACGTTGGCCATTGCCGTTTCGGTCCTCGTTGGCATCTGGAATCCCGTCTCCATCATCATCCGCGTCGCAGGCATCGCCTTGCCCATCAAGGTCGATGTCGAGCTGCCAGGGGTTTGACTGGAACGGGCAGTTGTCGACCATGTCAGGGATACCATCGCCATCATCGTCATTGTCGCAACGGTCTCCTTCGCCATCCCCGTCCGTGTCTCTCAGCGCTGGCTCAGCCAGCTGTGAGCAGGGGTCCAAATAATCGGGGGTGCCGTCGTCATCGTCATCGTCGTCACAGGCATCACCAAGACCATCACCGTCAAAGTCACGCTGGGCCACGTTGGCAACGACAGGACACAAATCGATGTGGTCGTCGAAGCCGTCACCGTCGTCGTCGTCGTCGCATGCGTCGCCGAGACCGTCGCCATCAAGGTCGTTTTGGAGTGGGTTCGCATGTTGGGGGCAGTTGTCTTCGTCATCGAGATGTAAATCATTATCATCATCGGGGTCGCACGGATTGCCGAAACCGTCTCTGTCGGTGTCGGTCAGGTCACCTGGGGATATCTGCGGACAGTTATCTCCAAAATTGGAGATGCCGTCGTTGTCCATGTCGGGATCACACACATCACCGAATCCATCGCCGTCAGTATCAAGTCCGAGCGGGTCCGCATTCTTGGGACAGTTGTCGAGCACATCCACGAGACCGTCGTCGTCATCATCCGGGTCACAGGCGTCGAAGATCCCATCACCATCTGTGTCTACGGGGGCGTCTTGGTAGACCCGTGGGCACGTGTCAGACTCATCGAGGATACCGTCGCCGTCATCATCGTCATCGCACGCATCCCCGAGACCATCCCGATCCGTATCAAGGTTTTCGCCAGAGAAAACCAGTGGACATTTGTCGATTGAATCGGCGAAGGCGTCGTTATCATCATTTGGATCGCATGCATCGCCGCCGTCCTGGACGCGATCTGTGTTGCGCTGGGTCGGATTGTAAAAGAGCCGACAGTTATCTGCATTATCGGGTACACCGTCCTGGTCGTCATCGTCATCACAAGCGTCACCACCATCCGGCAGAACGTCTGTATTTTCCTGGCCTGGGTTCGCCACACGGGGGCAGTTGTCCACCAAGTCAGGGATACCGTCGTTGTCATCGTCATCGGAACAAGCATCTCCAACGCCGTCGCCATCGCTGTCTTCTTGACCCGGATTAAAAACCTGAATGCAGTTATCATCGGCTTCCTGGCCATCCCCATCCATGTCGATGTCACAAACATCCCCACGCCCATCTCGGTCTGAGTCTCCCTGCTCGGCATTGGGCGCGAATGGACAATTGTCGTCGCGATTGGCGATACCATCACCATCGATATCTTCGAGGCAAGCATCCCCTGGACCATCGGCGTTGTTGCGGCGTTGGTCTGGATTGAAGACAAACGGACAGTTGTCGACCAGGTCTATGACGCCATCGTCGTCGTCATCGTCGTCGCACGCATCGCCGCCGCGGCTATCGGCATCGGAATTCGTTTGCTGTGGATTGGGCGTTTGTGGGCAGTTGTCATGGACGTTGTATACGCCATCTCCGTCGCGGTCGAGGTCACAGTGATCATTGAGTCCGTCCCCATCAAAGTCTGTCAGGGCAGGGTCAAAGATCTCAGCACAATTAGGTGCAGGTGGGTTTGCGATTGGATCGCACGCATCCCCGCCATCATCTCGCAAATCAGTATTGGCTTGATCTGCATTCGAGACATCGGGGCAGTTGTCAAACTGATTGGCGACACCATCACCGTCTCGGTCGGGGTCGCATTCATCCCCTCGACCATCTTCGTCCAAATCGGCCTGTTCGGGATTCGGGCGGCTTGGACAATTGTCGAAGCGGTCGTCGAATCCATCCGCATCGTCGTCAGCGTCACATGCATCGCCGGCTACGTCGCCAAATGCTTGGTCCATATTCGCCTGGTCAATGTTGGCAATGCGTGGGCAGTTGTCGATGACGTCCGGAACGCCATCATTGTCGTCATCGCTGTCGCACGCGTCACCAACGATATCTCCATCCTGATTGCCTTGGTTTGTGTTTGATGCGTAAGGGCAATTGTCTTGTTCGTTGTCCACCTCGTCGCCATCGAGATCATCGTCGCAAGCATCACCGAAGCCGTCTTGGTCGAGATCCCGCTGCTCGGGGTTCGGCACCATGGGGCAGTTGTCGACATCATCAAAGCGCCCATCATTATCATCGTCGAGGTCGCAAAGGTCGCCGCGGCCATCGCGGTCGTTGTCGAGCTGTGCAGGGTTCGGCACTCGGATACAATTATCTGCTAAATCGGCGATGTCGTCGTCGTCGTCGTCGTCGTCGCAGGCGTCGCCTGCCGCACCGTCGTTATCACTATTCAACTGTTCCGGATTGTGGACGAATGGGCAGTTGTCGACGTCGTCACGAATCTGGTCGTTATCATCATCATCGTCACATCGGTCGCCTCCATCAGGGCGGCCGTCGCTGTTCAGTTGTCCGGGATTCGGCTCCCTGGGACAATTGTCGCTCACATCCGGTACGCCGTCGTTGTCATCATCGACATCGCAAGCATCACCTCGATCGTCACCATCCGCATTCTGTTGTCCTGGATTGACCAACTGTGAGCAGTTGTCGTCGAGGTCGAGTATTCCGTCGCCATCGTCGTCCGGGTCACATGGTGCGCCAAGGCCGTCGCCGTCGATGTCCTGCTGGTCGATCGATGAGAGGCTCGGGCAGTTGTCGTTGATGTTAAGTATGCCATCACCGTCTAAGTCATCATCGCAGAGGTCGCCGAGTGCGTCTCCAGTATCACCATCGGTGTTTACCTGACCGGGATTTTGTAAGAGTGGGCAATTGTCTCGTTCATCTGGGAACCCGTCGTTGTCATCGTCTGGATCGCATGGGTCGCCGATCCCGTCGCCGTCATGATCGGCTTGATTACGATTGGCGACCACCGGACAGTTGTCTTGTCCATCCAGAATGCTGTCGCCGTCGGTGTCGGATACCGTAGCTGAGGTTTGTCCGAAAACTTCTTGGTCGTCTGTCAGTCCATCGCAATCGGTATCGGGTGTTGTTGGGTCCGTCTCTCCTGGATCAAGTCGACCGTTACCGTTGACGTCCTCATCGCGGCCATCCCATAAACCGTCCCCATCACTGTCGCGCTCCATTGGATTAAGCGGAACACTGGCACACGTCGCGCTGGGGACCGTCGCTCGCTCTGCACCATCGACCAGTCCATCTTGGTCTGAATCCACATCTGGAAAATCATCAATGGGTGAAAGGATCACACGATCCGTGGGACCGTCGCATCTCTCACATGTCAAGAGCGTCGCAATGGCGGATTCACCGAAGACCCATGTGTCGAACACGATCTGTCGACTTCGTCCGAGCGCCCCAGCGGGTATAGGCTGCACCCACACACGTCGTTGATCGTTCTGATACTGGCCATCTGCCTGCAGCATTGAACCGGTATCTCGGTTGTCGAGCGTGTCGATCTCAGATCCGGCCACCAAGTCCAGCTCGCTGCGTACGCTCGTGTCGTTCCAGTACATCCGAGCCCGCGAGCGCATGCCATCGGACAATTGCCAAATGGCTAAACCATTCTCGTTACGCATGGCATGCGCGATGGGAAAGTGCACCTCATCGGCGACCAGCTCGACCTGTACTCGATACTCGCCCGCGGGTAGGGGACGGACACCGTCGTAGGTGCCATCCCAAACAAGACTCGTCTCGCCGCGGACGGCTCGGCCGACCAAAACATGGTCGTCTCTAGCGTTAAATTCTCCATCGTGATCAACGTCAAAGATCACACGGACTGTTCCACTGATATTTGAACGAAATGTAAATCGGCCAGCATCCTGATTACCATCGGCGTTGGGGCTGATGGAGTTGGTGCCGAGGGCATCCTCAAATCTAAGTTGAGTGATTTCGGGTGGCCTTGCGGGTCGTGTCAGGATGCTCGGGTCTGTCAGATAGATTGGGTACTCGCCGTCGAGTCTACGAGCCTGCTGTTGTCCGATCCCGATGCCACATTGCAGGAAAAAATCGGGCTGATGAAGGCAGCCACTCGAGTGAGGACGCTCAGTGATACCGAGTGCTGTCGCTTGGATCTTGAGGGGCTCGGCTTGCAGTTGATCGAGCTCGAGTTCATAGGCTGAGGCACCCGCGAGTGCGTAAAACGATGCGGTTGAGCGATAGGCGTCGTTATGTTTCGTGAAGGCCCAATTCTCAGAAAAGATGCGCGGTGCTGCAGACGGGCCACCCTGTGGATCGAGTACCTGTACCTCGAAAAAGCGAGTCGATGGCTGGCCGGCATAGCGGCCATGTGCCGTGAGTCCATTCAAGGTCGCTCGCTCACCCGCGAAGTCGATGGTCCAAACGCCACTTTCAGGCACTGTATGGCGATGCCATTGTCTGTCATCGGGGTTGTGTAGTGCTGTGCAGAAACCCTGCGCTGCTCGGCGTCTGGTGCCATTGGCACTGGCTTCAGATCGAACAGGAAAGCTCAGTGCGCAAAGCCCTTCATCTCCCGTCCCGGAAACGCTGCGTCCGTTGCTATCCCGACATGTGCCGTTCGCAGCTGTACAATCAGCATCGACCAAGCACGGGCTTTCCGTTGGTGGAAAGAGAAGTATCTCGGACCCCAAGCGGTCTGGTTCCACCAGGCCGATTTGTTCTTCTTCGGCATCGATGACCAGTCGCAAGTTCGGTTCGTCGGCGCATGCTTCAGGTGACCCAAGGCAGGTTGGATGGACACTTTCTGTGCCGTTGATACCGTCGTCGCTGCTGCAAAACTCGAGGACCTCGCCTGCTGTCGCATCCACACGGACAAGCGTTTGCGGAAGCAATCCATGCATATTGCCCACGTTTCGGGTGCCTTCGGGATTCGCCAAGGCTGCCCCGAATGGCCACGCCACAATCATGATGAGTAACCCCATGGACGACATCGATGCTTCCGTGGAATATCTCCGCTGAAGCGGAATGAACGGCGACGTGGTTTCTTTGCATTTCATTGCGTCATGTCCAATCGTACCTACCAATCAAAGTCTACACATCGCGCGGAGCGTATCCGCATGCATGATACTACTGCTTCGACCTTATCGAATCCCCTAGATTTGCCTAAATCACCACCAATTTGTTGGATTGGCTGGATAAGTCTGCACCTCGCCCGCGAGATTGGCTCGCTCTGACAAAAAAGGGTGATTCGAATTCGTAAAGTCGATAGTGTTCTGCGCGTGTTGAACAGTGGGGTGCGAACGACCAATGAAGGAACATCAGCTACACGGACTGCTATTGCTCGCGTTGCTCGCGACGGCGTGTGAGACAGATGAGGCGTCAGGCGACGCCCGGGACCTCGGCGCCGTCACGGATGCGACGACGCCACAGCGTGCTCTCGATATGATGGGCGATGCAGGTCCGATGAACCAGTCAGATGGCGCTGTGCCCAGCACGCCTCACGGGTGCATACCAGACAAATCGGCTTACGAAGAGACGATTAAGCCCATCCTGACGGCGCGTTGTGGTCACTGCCACGGCGAGACACTTCAGTACGGCGCCGTGGGCCACTTGCTCGATTATGATTCATTAATCTCTGGCGAGGCGAACGCGCGGCCCGTCGATAAACTTGCACCTCGAGTGACCGACGGCACGATGCCGCCGGCTGGCAACGAAGCGGCAACGGCTGCCGAACGTCTTGCGGTGGCCGATTGGGCAACGTGCGGGGCGTGGAATGAGAACAACGCAACGCTGCCCAACCCGGGTGGATTTGATGCCGACCGAGACATTGCGCAAGCACCTGAGGCCGCGCCGATGGGTGCCGATTTCTTTGAACTCCGAGCCAATGCGTTCCATGTCGCTGAGGATCAGAGAGACCGGTATCAATGCTTCTATTTTGAATTGCCGGTATCAGAGCCGCGCTACATAAAGCGCATCGAGACGGTGGTTGATGATGCGCGGGTTTTACATCACACCATACTGATCCCAGATGGCGTTGGTGAGCCTGGGACGAACGGCGGCTGCGATGATGACAATCCGCTCTCTCTCATCTACGGTTGGGCACCAGGGCAGGGGGCTTTGCAGTTCGAAGAGGGTGGAATGCTGATCGAGCCTGGTCAGCGAGTGACGCTGCAGATTCACTACAATAATGGTGCGGGGCACCCGGACGTCTTCGATTCCAGCGGCATCCGGATTTATCACCAGCCAGTTGAGGGGCCTGAGGTGTCTATGCTGACCTTGGGTCCCATCGGTTTCGGTGTGCCGGCCAACTCGACGAAGACGGTCGATGGCTGGTGTCGCGTACCGACCGATTCGAAGATACTCTACAGCTTTCCACACATGCACGAGAACGGAACCGCGTTCAATCAGGTTGTCGAGGAGCCAGACGGCACGGAGACATCCATTATCTCGCTGAGAGGATGGGATTTTGGCAGCCAATTTGTCTATCAAACACCAGTCGACATCCCAGCAGGCACTGTGATCAGAACCTCATGTACCTATCAAAATACCAGCGACCGTCGTCTGCGGTTTGGTCCGAACACTCGTGATGAAATGTGCTTCAACTTTGCGTATGTGTCACCGCCACTGCCGATCAGTTTTTGCAACCAGTCAGAGCGCCCCGAAGATTTGATTTATGAGGCAGGGGAGTGCGCTGCACCGGGCTCAGAGCAGCTCACGGTGGTGCCCGTTTACGCACCCTTTTTCGAAGGCGTGGTGACACCACTGGAAGGCGGACCGCGCCCGGAAGGTAACTACGTACTGGCCGCACTCGACATATACCTGCCCTCTTTCGATGTCGCCGGATTCGAGTTGGACACCGACCTGAGTCGCGTTACCGCGCTGGGTACGGCTGGGGTCATCGACGGCGTTCTCTACATCGATGCGAAAGCCGAGGTTCAGCTCGTTGCAGGTGGTCTCGCGTTTAATCCCACCTTGCCGATTTCGTTTGCCGGTACACTCAACTACGACGACGCCGATCCGGGCGCGGTGCGGATTGAGCCAACCTGTGGTGAGTTGCTGAGCGGAGATCAGCTTCGCTACGGTTACGCTGATGGCAAACTCAAATTACAAGTACCCGCCCGAATTGGCCCGACAGAGACCGAGATTGTTGTTCATCTTAAGCCTGTGACGCCGTAGCGCTGTCACGGAACGGTTAGCACGTTGAGAACCCGGAGATTCGAGTGGTCGTCTGCGCATTTGAATCTTCTGTAGACAGGCCCGCCCGTCGAGACCCGAGTCCCGTAGGCGTAATGCTAAACACTTAATGCATGCCTAGACGCCGAGATGGTCCAGTGGTCTTGCCGTTCATGGTGTCAGCCCGTTGCATGCAAGGTCCAGCAAAACAGGGGCCATTCACGACCCACTCACAACACGGGCGGCCTGGCATACGGCCTCGAGCGCTTCACATGCGGCAAGGACGGCGGACGTTTACTGACAGGACAGAGCGTCCGGGATACAGATGGGAAGGCCAAAGATGATGCCGCAGAATGCTTCTTCCGGGCAGTCGCCATCGTTGTCACATTCGTACGTGCATGCGCCGAAGTCACCGAGGTTGGGTGCACGACCACAGACCAACCCGGGATTACAGTCGCCATTGTCTTCACATCCTGAACAGAATTCACCGTTTGCATCGAGCTGCTCACAGGCACCGGTGAGCGGATTGCAGACTTGGCCATCAGGACAGCCGCCTTCGCCACAGCCCTGTAAGCACACGCCGGTTTCGTAATTGCACTCACCGTCGCCACAATCCACGTCTGCGCAGATGCCAGCCTCGCAGTCGGGACATGAGCGACCTGCTCCATTTTGGCCGTCTACAACGGATGCCACAGAGTCGACCACTTCAATGGCACAGGTCCTTGTGTTGAAACGGAAAACAGTCCAGAGCCGAACGGGGTCGCCGGCCGGCATCATGGGCCCAAAGCGGACCTGGTCGCCGCCGCAATTTAAAGTGATCGTGGCTGGCGCCTCACCTTGCCATCGCTCTACACCAACGGTGTACACACCAGGCTCAAACTCGACAAATCGAACCTGCTCTCTGGCATCGCCGGGACCACCCCGTGCATCACCGCTGGTCAATCCAGGGAAGAGCCAGTCAGGCTCTGCGTTGCCGCGATAGCAATCGAACTCGGAATAATACTCGCCGAGGGGGTGGAGTACGTGCAAATCATAGTCTGTATCTCGGCCGTCAGGCCATTCGAGCACAACATACTTGTCGATGACGATCTGGTCGCAGACATCGCCGACGCCATCTTCATCGAGATCAATTTGATCTGGATTGACGGTGTTCTGGCAATTGTCGCACGCATCGCCGACCCCGTCGCGGTCGCTATCTGATTGAAAGCGGTTGAAGTCCAGCGGGCAGTTGTCCGCGCCATCAGCCGTGCCATCGCCATCTGTATCAACACCCGTGCAGGCATTGCCGACGCCATCGTTATCACGATCATTTTGGTTTGGATTGCGGGTTTGTGGGCAATTGTCGCAGACCGTCCCGACCCCATCATCGTCTGCGTCTGCTTGGTTTGGGTTGTATATCGTTGGGCAATTGTCAGTGTCGTCGAAGATGCCGTCGCCATCGCTGTCCGGCTCTAGGTCGCACGCATCGCCGATACCGTCCAGGTCATTGTCCGCTTGGTCAGGGTTGGGCGTCTCAGGGCAGTTGTCGGCTGCATCCTCGATACCATCTTCGTCCCTGTCATTCTCGTTGGGTGCATCACAAGCGTCCCCAATCCCATCGCCGTCACCATCAGCTTGGTCAGCATTGGCGACGTCAGGACAGTTATCCACGTCATCGGCGATGCCGTCGTCGTCTCGGTCTTGAACAGGGTCGCAAGCGTCTCCGATTCGATCTCCGTCCTGATCAGCCTGATTCGGATTTCGCACATCTGGGCAATTATCCCTATCATTGGGCACCTGGTCGCCGTCACGGTCGGTGTCACATGCATCGCCAAGGTCATCCCCGTCGATGTTGCCCTGGTCTGGATTGGCGACTGCTGGACAGTTGTCATCCCCGTCAGGAACGCCGTCATTGTCGAGATCATCAGGCAGATCACACGCATCGCCTCGGCCATCGCGATCGCTATCTCGTTGCCCCGGATTGGGGGTGTCTGGGCAATTGTCGAGGGCATCGGGAATGCCGTCTTCGTCGCGATCGATAAGACCGTCGCAAGCATCGCCGATGCCATCTTGGTCCAGGTCTACTTGATCTTCATTCGGTACGTTCGGGCAGTTGTCGACAGCGTCCGCGATGCTATCGCCATCTCGGTCCACTAGGGGATCGCACGCATCACCGATATCGTCATTGTCGATGTCGATTTGAGCCGGGTTGGGCACCGCGGGACAGTTGTCGATCTCATCTGGAATCCGGTCGCCATCTCGGTCGATCAGAGGATCGCAAGCGTCGCCTATGTCATCATTATCGACATCGGTCTGCTCTGGGTTTGCGACGTCTGGGCAGTTGTCGAAGTTGTCGGCAACCCCATCGGCATCTCGGTCCATGAGGTCATCGCAAACATCGCCAATGCCATCCTCATCTCGGTCTGCCTGACCGGCGTTGGGAACGTTGGGGCAGTTATCCTCCGCATCGGAGACGCCATCATCGTCGCGGTCTGCGAAATCATCGCAGGCGTTGCCGATCCCGTCATTGTCGTCGTCAAGCTGCTCGGCATTCGGCACCTGTGGGCAGTTGTCCAGTTCATCTGCGATGCCGTCGCGATCGGTGTCGACGAGGTCGTCGCAGGCGTCACCAATTCCGTCTTCATCGACATCAATTTGGTCGGCATTCGAGTCCTGTGGGCAATTGTCCCGCTCATCCGGGATTCCATCGCCATCGGCGTCGAGTGGCACCTGCTGTTCGCAGGCGGCATCAAATTCTTCATTGAGTGTACGCAAAAATGAGACGGTTTCTGCACAGGTCTCATGGCCGCAGACAACCGTCGCAAGTAGAGGAGTGGAGGCGCAAGTTGCTATGCATTCTTGGCGGAGTTCGTCGCGTACCAACGCAGGGGCACCATTGAGTCCGGGGCAGGTTGGGTCGGTCGATACGCACTCGATAACGCGCTCGCATGCACCCTCACAGGGGCTCAAATCAGGTGAACAGGCGAGTGCGCCCATACCACCAGCACCACCGGTACCACCAGCGCCACCAGCACCACCGGCACCACCAGCTCCACTAGCACCACCGGCACCACCAGCGCCACCGGCACCACCAGCTCCACCAGCTCCGCCTTCACCACCGTCTCCTCCATCGCCACCATCTCCTCCTTCACCAACAGCACCACCATCAACACCATCAGCAACGACACCACAATCAGATACTAC
>JBMHDS010000108.1:0-36312 GCA_049889275.1 Bradymonadia bacterium
TAGCGAGCCCACTCAATACGTAGGTCATCCGCTTACTGGACATCTCGCTTGCTGACTCGTCCGTCAGATTGTCTAGGGGGCCCGTCGCGCTGGGCGACCCCGGACTCTCTTCGTCTTCGACGGTTGGGCTGGTGGGGTCGACCGCCGCCATCAATTCGATAGGCGGCTCTGGTGACGTACTGTCACCATCGTGTAGACCATCACCCCCAGCGAGTGAGTCTGTCGGCATAACTGACTCAAAAGCAGGGTCCGACGCCGGCGGAGGGGCTGTATCATCGCTGCCTGGATCTGGCTCTGCTGGGTCAAAATCTTCGGCCACAAGGCTGCCTAATGCTTGCGCAACCAACTCATCCGGAATGCGCACCGTATCGGAACCAGACGGGAAGGCATCCACCCCCGACATGATCTCGGCGACTTCATCGGGCCTAAAATCAAGTGCTGCATCACGACGGTCATGAAGCTGTGACAAACAAGCTTCAAGCGCTTCCTTTACCTCATGCGCCTCTGAATAGCGGTCTTCACGACTCTTACTCAGTAGCTTGAGGACGATATCTTCAAACTCCGGAGGATAAGACCAGTCGGCCCGTACCTGAGCGGGCGCGATCGGCTGGTCAACCACAATCTTTGTGGCAACCTCAACTGCTGAGTCCCCAAGAAAAGGCAGCCGTCCAGTGAGCGTCTGGTATAGGATAATCCCCAAACTAAAAAGGTCGGACCGCGCATCGAGTTCAAATCCCTGCACTTGTTCCGGCGACATATATGCCGGCGTCCCGCAGACGATGCCCTCCCGTGTGAGCGGCTGGTAGTCTTCATCATTGTCGATAATCTTGGCGATACCGAAGTCGAGAACCTTAACAAAATCCTTCGAACGCCGATGATCAAAACACACAATATTCGCAGGCTTCAAATCACGGTGGATGACTTTGGCTGCGTGAGCCTCATCGAGTGCGTCACAGACCTGAGACATGATGTTGAGCACCCGCCTCGCCGGCAAAGGAGAATCTTCGGCGATAATGGCGCCAAGATCCCGCCCCTCGATAAACTCCATCGCCATCCAAAGCAGGGTTCCATCATCTTCCCGACCATAGCCAAACATCGAAATGCAGTTCGGATGATTCAGGCGACTCGCCGCTTGCGCCTCGCGCTCGAAGCGTTTGACCACGGTCACATCAGAGACGAGGTTGGTATGGAGAATTTTCAGCGCAACCTGCTTGCGCAACTGTATATGCTGGGCCCGGTAGACCCGCCCCATTGAGCCTTCGCCTGCAAGTTCAATAATCTCGTAAGTATCGTCGATAATCCGACCGATGAGCCCTTCGTTGTGGCCTCGTTTCGAATACGTGAGTGACACTCCACAGGCGGGACAAAAGTTAGGCCTGCCGCTAATTTCATGCTGACACTTCGGGCAGTTGTGCATTCCCGGCTACGCTCCAAACAGTTATGCCGCTAACGCCTCGCTGGCATTGAGGGTGGGCGCCACAGGCGAGGAGCGTAACAGAGCTTTACCTCATGAGGCAAGCTTCCGTTCGTGGGCTACGAATTGCACTTGGAGAATTCCTCGAGCTTCTGTATTGTGCCCAAGTTCGAAAGCTTGAATGGCGATACCAAAGGATTATTACATGTTTCGGAAATTCGTTGCGGTCATCATGATCTCACTGATTGCTCAAGTCGGCTGTTACAACACCTACAACCTAAATATGGATGAACTGGGCAAACTGACTGAGGGTGGCTCAAACGCTGCCGTTAAAGTCAAGACAGAGGAAGGCCAAGAAATCGTCGTGACCGAGAACACGAAGATCGGCATTACTCTTAAGAGTGGTTCATATCGTGCGATTTCACCATTCAATTTCACGATGACGTCGGGCCAGCTGATCGCACCTGATGAGGACCTTCTCGAAGTTCGGCAGAACATTGCGACTGGCAACGTGAAACAAGTCAGTGGTACCAAAACCGCCCTCGTTGTACTCACCGGCCTCGCAGCAGTTGTTGGTGGCGCCTTATACGTGACTCTGAGTGCTGAAGAAGACCAGGGTTTTGGCCAGTAAAGGCCGGTGCCGCTAGAGGCACGCTCCACTTAGGCCAATGGCACCCGCGCAAGAAAGCGGTATGGTTGGCCGCCCTCCTCCACTGATCCCATGGCTTGGACAGACGCCATGAATGGGTGCTCCAGGTCGGCAGAAGCCGAAAACGCCTTCAAGATATCTAGTAGCTGCACGCGATTCTCGTCACCTTCCGTGACCCGCACAATGATGCCGTGCCTGACGCTGCCAATAAAACGATGCCACAAGGACGACAAGAGATTTTGGTTAACCGGCCCCATGAAAACAAGCAAATCAAGCTCGCAGTCTTGGGAGGCAGAAACAAGGTCGGCATAAGGAATCGCAGGCTGGCCGTCAGTCAGTTCAACGCCACTATCTGTATGGTCACCGAAAATTATCGCAACCTTGGCTCCAGCGAGCGCCGCTTTCAGCGTTTGCTCCGATAACGCGTCGCCGTGCCGCAGGACAACCTCCTTCACCCCGGTCGAACTTTCGAGCCGGGAAAGAGACAGATCTATGCCCGTCATGGCATCGCCGACGAGCACCATCCGACGTTCGACATTCGATCTTACCGCAAACGTCCCTATCACTCTTTGGACGGGAATCAGCATCCCCTGCCGAGTGTGACCTATTGAAAAGGTCGGAAGCAAACTCGCTGGCGCCGTAACCGCCCTGTATTTATGCGGACCCGATGTAATCGCAGGCAAGCCATAGGTGAGCCGTGCCCTCAATGCAGCTTCTTCTAAACGACAGGTCGGTTTAGAAGCAAATTGCTCGGCCTCCAAACGATTCACATCAACCTCATACCAACCAAGCTCTTGGGTGAGCTGGTTACCATAGATACAAAAACCACGACCTGAGAATAAGGTTATCTCCACGAAGGGCACGCGCGAGGTCCGAGACCATCGCCTTTGGGCACCATTCGCCATCTGGACCGAAGCTGCGGCATTTACCACGCTCCAATCCAAGAAACCTTCCCTAACCTGGGTCAGATAAGCGCAATCGAACTCCCTTACGAGCCAGTCTATGTCATCCGGAGGGTTCTTTCTCGCTGGCTCCCGAAGGCTCAATTCGCTCCATATCAAGCACGCCTTTCGCGCCAGCTCGGTCTGATCACACGCGAGCAAGGCTGCGACTTGCCGCTCCATAAGAGTCTCAGTGCTCGTCTTTAGATAGACAGCAAGCCCATGTGCGCAAGGTGCTTGATCGAAGGGCTCAAGTGTCTCAAAAACCCGCCTCAACATCACTTCATGGGATGTTTCATCTCCACTTGAGCGCTGGTTCCATGAGACGTCCGCTATGGCAAGCTCCAGGTTGGTTCTGATGGAACACCTTGGCAAAAGTCGTACTTCCATAGCGGCATCGGCGATGAGCGCCCCCGCCTGCTCGGCCCCCTGTGGCGTGTCGAGTAAAGTTTGAGCCCACCCAAGTAAGCACATCACGGTTGCAGGCCCATCACCGAGCGAGCGAGCGGCCTCCAATGCGCTCAACGCGGCCCCCGTTTCTGAGAACTGTGCCGCCGTAAGTTCCACATGAAGATGACATTCAGCCAGGATGTCCCCTCGTAATGCCTCTCCGGCAATATCGATGACACAGCGCGCCAATTGAACAAAGCGCAGACCATCGCCATCCGCAGCCATGGTCCTCGCCATACCGGTTATGCCTTTGACAAGAAGCGCTATACCGCTCGGCTGCAACTGTAAGTCATTTAGATATTGCGCCTGCGCCAAGACGCTCTCGCGACCGAGAAGTTCGGGTGCAAGGCCGTTGACGAGACTCAGATAGAACGCCTGAGCTCGGTGCTGCTCACGAAGAAGCTCGCTGACAAGACCGCTCTCAGCAAAGAGTTCCGCTGTGGTTGAGTTCGGCCGCCGTTGTGCCTGGCTCAGGTCACCATCAAACCGTTCCAGCAGGCTGGCCGCGCCTTGCAGACTGCCTGCAAGGCGCCACGCTCGAGACCCAGTTAGCACCGCGTCAAGAAGGTAGCTCGCACCGAAACCCTGTCCCCGATGTTCGCGCCGCGCCAACACGTATTCGATCGAGCGTTCACACCAATCGACAGCGGCAAGAGCAAACTTAGAGACGAGCCCCTGAGCCCCCTTAACGCCCGACAAACTCCGAGCAAGACGCGCATACAGGAGAGCCTGCTGACGAAACCGCAAAACCGGCGGTGGATTTGGCGCAAAATCCATCTTCTTGGGGCGTTCGCCTTGCTCCAGCTGCATCAGCCCAACGCTTAAATGAAGTGCGATATCGAGCTCACTGGCCATCGCTTCGGCTTGCGCTACCGTCAAGCTTCGATAGGCCCGCAAAAGGTCATCGGAACGCACGGCGTCAACATATTCATCGAACGCTGCCCCGAATCTGCCAGACAGTGGTTGCGTCCCTTCGCGGAGCGAGACTAAACGTCTCACCCACATTGGCGCATGAGGATGGCCACCGTACACGCGCGCGGCCGCCAAAAGCTTTACCGCCGCAGTGAGGGGCCCCAACCCTTCATATTGACCAAGCACTGGAAGGTCTGAAATATCTGCTTGCTCCAGTTCACGGTCGCCGTCGTCATCCAATAGGCTTCCGGCGAGCACAACTAAAGCACTCGTCACCTCGTGGTCAGCGCCCGGAATGGGATTCGCGAACAGGCGACACACCCGCCGCGCAATCGTTTGCGCCATCTGTCCACCCTGAACGGCCTCGAGGTGTTCGAACACATCCCGAGTGCGCTCTGCGATCAAATGTCGTCGTCCCTGCTCAACCGCTATCAACAGACGATTAAATGCAATCGCCAATCCACCTTCGTGGTGCTCCAGCATCTGGTATTCATGGCCAAGCTCCGCATACATTTCTTCGGCTTGCCGATAGTGACCTCCGATAAAGGCCTCCATCGCCAACGCTTTCCGTGCCTCAAGAAGGTGGAGTTCTACCCGCTCTCTTCGCATCTAGCCTGATTCCTTGACATCGGCCGCCTGCAAGCGGCTGCGCAAAACCTCCGCCCTGGAGGAACGACTGGTCAATTCGTACAGTCCTAGCAGCTCCTTCATCATATCTGGACAATTTGGCTGCAGCAGATGTGCCCTCTCGTAGGCCACGATCGCATCCTCGAGTTGGCCAAGGAAGTGTCTGATATGACCGATGAGGCCGAAGGCAAGAGCATTCTGCCTATCGAGTTCCACCACCTTCTCAAAGGCCGCAAGCGCCATGGTCGCGTTTTCACAACGCATCCAAGCGTCACCAAAAGCAAACCACGCCGCAGCATCACGAGGGCAAAAAACCAGGTACTCTTTCCAGGCTTCGACCGCCTCGGCCGGAAAGCTGTCCGCGAGCGTTTCCGCTCTCAGACGCGCTCGCGTTGCATCTTCCCGAAAGCTGGGCACAAATATAGGCCTGACACCCAGGGCCGCAACCGAGACCGAACGCGTTTGCTCGATTCGAGAGCGCACGGCAGATTCGATCGACTTATCCTGAGCCACCACGGGAACAGACACATCCGTATCCGCCGCCTGGTTGTTGTGAGTCGTAACTTCCGCCACCTGTTGTTGCGGTTGAGGCTCGTCGCGCTCTGCCTCAATACTCGAAAAGCTGAACGCACTCCGACCCGGGCGGCTCGCCGCCGGCGAATGAGGTGCAGCTTGGGTATCCGTATCGGACACAATGGTATCCGCATGCGCCTTACGACGTTTAAATGGCCAAAACAAGTAGTGGACTCCGCATTCCCGGTCCCCTATTCAACACCACTGACCGCACCTTGACAAGGCCCCTCTCATCATCTTTGATGGCAAAAGGCTTGGATCCGCCTAAATCATTGGTGACCCATGGGTAAACCGTGCATCATATTTGGGCAGTTCAGGCCGCTAGATGAACAACAACACGACATAGATCGATTGGTACAATTGTGAATACAGACTTGAATCCTCGCCCTTTAATCGAACTCGCAACCGCTTATTGGGGAAGCGCAACCCTCATTGCGGCCTCAGAGCTTGGTCTCTTTACAGCGTTGGCGGAAGGCCCCGCCACTTCCAACGAGGTCGCTGCACAGCTTGGCCTCGATCCGATCGCGACGGACGCCTTGCTCGCCGGCTGTGTGAGTCTCGAGCTTGTACGCAAAAACGGCGACAGCTTCACGAATGAGCCACTTGCCGACACATTCTTGGTCGAGGGCAAGCCCGGCTATCTTGGGCCAGCACTTTCCTATAACGGTGATGTCTACCCCCTTTGGGGCAACTTAGCGCGGGTCATTCAGGAAGGCTGCCCGCCTCGGTCTCCAGATGCCTATTTGGGCGCTGATGATCACAAAACGCGTAACTTCGTCTATGGAATGCATCATCGCGCCCTCGGTGTAGGCCGCGCGGTTGCGCAACACTTGGATTTTTCCGGCTGTCGACACCTTGCCGACATCGGAGGAGGGCCCGGAACATATTCCGCCCTGCTCTCAAGCCAGTACCCCGAGCTTCGTGCCACCGTGCTCGACCTCCCGGCGGTGGTCGAGATCGCAGACGTCATAGTTGAATCTATGGGCGCTAGCGAGAGGGTCAATTGCCAACCATTCGACTATTACAAAGACACACTTAAGATAGACTACGATTCGGCCCTTATCTCCGGGGTACTCCACCGCGAACAACCAGAGGGCGCCGCAGCACTCATCGCGAAGGCGGCAGCCGGACTTGCCCCTGGCGGCGTCATCTATATTTCCGATGTCATGTTGAACGACGCGCGAACAGGCCCGCTCTTCGGTACAATGTTTGCCCTCAACATGAGAGTATTGGCACACGACGGGCGGTGCCATTCCGTTGCGGAGCAGACCGAATGGCTTGCCGCCGTCGATTGCGAGGTCACCGCGGTCCATCAACTCCCGCCCCCGATTAACTATACGATTATTCGAGCAGAGAAACGCTCATGACACGTTCATCCTATGCGCTCTGCCTAATGCTGCTCTCCTCTTCCTGCAGCAACCACCAGCAGGAGCCTGTTCCTTCCAAGCCCGTTCAGGCTCAAACAAGTTCGGCCTTTGGCGAGCCTTCGAAAAAGGCGGCTAGCCCGAAAGCCGCTAAACCGAAACGTAAACGTCGCAAACGCATCAAGTTGCCTGCGCTGGACCCCGCACCGCGTTTGCCCTCTCGTTATAATGCCGCGGTCGGCTTGCCTGTGGGCCCAGAGCAAGCGCCTCCAGCAAATAAGCAACATGAGAATGCCGCCTTGGGACCAAAAACCAACTCAGACCTTGAATCGATGGCCAAGGCGGCAGCTGACGGCAAGCCACAGGATAGCAGCGCCGCGCAGCCGATCGAACGCTTGAAGGACGGCCGGATAGCTGTCGGTCGCATATTGGTTGACCGCAAGAAACGTCAGGTCGAAATTCCAGGCCGTGTCGCCATGACGCAAGGTATCTTGGAGTATCTGGTCGTTGGACCTCTCGGCAAGGCATACGAATCGGTGCTCACTCATCAAGGACTGCCAAGCCAAGTTCACCTCGGGCTGCTCCTCATTGGACTCGAACCACAGAAACGTGGCGGCCCACCGGTTGAGATATGGGTTGAGTGGACTCTCGATGGGAAAAAGACGCGGGTACGAGCGGAGGACCTGATGCTTCATCGAAACCTCAAGAAGAGCCCCCCTCCCCTTGTGTGGCGGTTCTTTGGGAGTTCGTTCTGGAACGGCCGTTATTCGGGTGACAGCAGCCACACCTTGATCAGCCTGATCCATGACCCCAATGCCGTTATCATCCTCGAAGATGACGCAGGGAATCCCTACCGGGGAGACCATCTGGGTTATGAAGTATACAAAAAACAGATTGCGCCCCGAGGCACCGAGGTCACCCTCATTATACGGCCCGCCAAGACCTGATCACGTCGCGTAGAACGTTTTCGCGACATAACGACCGGGCACGAGTAGTGCGAGCACAATACCACCCAGTAGATAGTGCCCAAAAACGAATAGAATGCTCGCATTCAAAAAGGCAACGCCCTTGATCCCGCGCAGTACCAAACCGCGAACTCGCATTTCATCGAGCTCGCCCCTGAGTCTCCCCAATGATCTCGCCATCCACAGTGCACCAATAACACCAAGTGCGGTCGACCAAGTGAGACTGAGCTGTGCTTTGAACACAATGACGAGCAACGGAGGCAAGCAGCAAACCAAAACTTGCATCACAACGAACCATTTAACCACCGCAGGAATGCGCTTGTGGGTCTCGAACCTTGCTATCCAGGTCAAGAAGACGACGTGCGCAAAAGTAAGGCTCAACACTGGCACCAGCAAATACGCAGAATCAGGTCTGAACGGATCCGCGACGATACTCGCGCCGATCAAACCATTGGCCACCCGACATAATCCCATCAACAGTGGCCCAATGAACAGTGCTTTGAGAGAGCTGTTGTACAGATAGGTCAACGATATCGTCGCGACCACAGCAACAAACGACGGCCACCCGATAGCCCAAGCGGTACAGACCGCTATAGTTTGAGCAAGCGCCACAAAAATCCACGCTTCACTCAGAGACAACCGCCGAGATGGAAGCGGCCTCTCGGGACGAGCCAAGAGATCCGCTTTAAGGTCAAAGAGATCATTCGTCGCCATTCCAGCACAATAGACCAGAGCGCTGGCCACAACAGCCGACAGGAGCGTTGGAGCGTCTAATTGAGGACGCCCAGTGAGAACAGCCATCACGCCAGCGCCCATCAAAACATCAGCTGGAGCGGTGAATACCGCTGGAATTCTAATCAGCTCTAACAGTGCGCGTAGCTTCATGTATACCTATCGCTGTTCGTTGTGGATGTGTGGCTATCTATAGCCGCTGAGTAAATCGCGAACAAGCAGTTGAAGTTGCCGTTCGAAGACCGGCTCCCAGCCTCCCGTGCTCGACGAGAGCCAGCTCATCAAAAGAGCGAGCGCCGAAACAGCGTCTTGCCCCGTAGTCAGCACGACTCTCAGGAGTTCACCATAGGCGGCCACAGCCTGCGTTGCCAGCGTCCGGCCATGCTGATTTACAAGACCAAGCGCCGCGAGTAATTTGCTACTTGCAGGCTCAGACTCAAAACTCGACTGAAGCGCCGTAACAAGCTCTCGATTCGTATCGGCTATCGGCTCGCCTGATGCGAACATCCCAAGACTATGGTTCGTTGCCGCAACAATGTCGTGCAGGGCATCTCCTGTCCATCTTGTGAGATAGTCTAGCTGCTCACCCGTAAGAAAAGCGGCCCAACGAATCAACAGGTCGATTTGTCTAGGGTCTCTAGATAGGATCTCCTCGCTCAAGCAGACGGCGTTTTGACCTTTAAAAAAACACCATTCAGGTAAAACTGCTACGTAGATGGAGTTGTCACCGTCCAAACCCGGCCCGTGTCTTTTCATCAGGCTGTCGGGCAAGCGCTGATATACCGACGGCAAGCATTCAAGAATCTGCGCCAAGCACAAAAAGGCTTCTCGCGACCACCCATTACCCTCCAGTTCCATTGCAGGTAGCCTAACCTCGCTCAGATCGGCCTGCTCATATGCCTGATCCACATGACCGCTAAGACTGAGCGCCACTAACCGCAACAGCCCGTGTTCGCGGGCCCAATGCGCCTCGCATGCCTGATAGCTGGCAGCAATCCGAATCTGGTCGAACGGCTCGTTACAGCACGCTGCGATTAAGGTCTCCAGCTTGTTATCGGAATCTCTCGGACCGCCAGTTGCCTCCAGCTTATGGCCGATACGCGCCCTATCAGCCGGACTTCGAGTCAGCTGATAAGCAGCTGTCAAGGCCGCGCGTTTCTCCTGCCCATCCGATGCATCAGTCAAGGTATCGGCGAGCTGTTCAAAAAGCTCAGGAGACGCTGTCAACTCAGCAGCCGCGTGTCTCAACCGATTTGTCGCGATATCTTCGCGTCTGTCGGCTGAGTCGATCTCCGCTAGCCGTAGATAGACATTGGCACGTATGACTTCATTGGTTTCAACCGCTAAAACCCGTGCAAGCGTCAATCGTTCAAGGTGAGAATGACTCAACTGGCGCTCCACCGATGCTAAGCGCATGAGCGTTTCCCCATCAGCAGGGTCAGCCTCAAGGAGGCCCAGAAGCCACTCTTTACCCTTAATGGGATCGTCCAGATGATGGCACGCAATATCTGAAATCCTTAGGGCAATGGCCCGTCGCAGCTCCGGATCTAGGGTTGCATCAAAAAGCTTTTGATACCCACGATAGGCGTCATCATAAGCCTCGTCTTCGACTGCCTGGTCTGCGTAGCGTCTCCACAAGCTCGCACTGTTTAAGCGGCTCGCATGCCGTGCCAAGATAACGCGGGCTTTAACCGGATCACCAAGCCGCCGACTCAAGATACTGGCCAACAGCAAAATCCGCTCCATATTTTGCATCGAGCTAAACTCGAGGGCCCGCTCCAGTGCACCCGCAAGCCCCCCCCAGTCTCCTTGACGCTCGGCCTCTGTGCGCAAGCGTTCAAACATCGCCTCATCTTCTGGCTGGCTGAGATGCGCAAAATGCATCGCCTCAAGTTTTCGCTTATCGTCCCCAACAGCCGCAAAACGCTCCGCAGCGTCGCCCGCCAAATCAAAACGATTCAGGGTGTCTCGCATTGCCTTTGCCAGCTTGAGCATCGTGGCCGCTGCATCCGCCGGCCTACCTTGCTTGTCGGCCATCAGCCGAAGGTAGTAGAGACTGAGCCAGTCAGCAGCCGCATCATGGCGGGCTGTCTGATAGCACTCCGAGGCCTGTTCATAATGGCTCGCAAGCCTGAGTAATCGTCCAGCCTCCATCCAAATCCATGGCCCAAACTGCGCGCTGATCTCCGAATGAGTGAAACGCTCGAGGTAGGCCGCCATCTGATCCACATCATTGGTTTCGAGAAGCCATCGGAAGACCCAAGCGAGCGTCTCAACATGGTCGAACTTTTCTGCAAGGGCCATTCTGGCCACATCGAAAGCCTCAAAGTTGTCCCCTGAACGCTCAAAAGCCCGTACCGCGCCTGCTAAGTATGCGGTCTTCACATGTTGCTGAAAAGATTGATCAGCAAGGCGTTTGAGCGCCTTTGCTCCGCTTAGATCATCGCCAAACTCGGCCGCCAGCAGAAGCTCATAGAGACGCTGAGGCGCCTCAGTCTGGGGCGTGACACTTAAGTCCAAAGCACCATCGACCAGTGAGAGGGGTCGCTTTCTTCTTTTGCATTCCTCCGTGTACAGCACGCAATAGATAAATCGCTCGGTGGGGACCTCCGCGCCTGCAGCCCTCTCGGCTAAGTATCGTAACGTCGTATCACTATTATGTCCGAGTCGTCGTTCTATGTTGAATCTGGCCGTCACGCACTCCGGGTTTAACTCACACGCTGCCTGCCAGTGCGCCATCGACTCTGCCGCCACCGCCTCATCCAGCAAGAGGCCGGAATAAGCAATGTACTCGGCCTTTTCCACCGGACCTGTGGTCAGTGACGCTAAACGGCAGACGAGCTCATAGGCAACATCCCGTTGATTGAGCTTGCGAGCCGCTCGCAAGCCGACAATCAGTGCACTGATGCCCGCGCCTCCAAGCCGTAAGATATCTTGAGTTCGCTCAAGCGCTTGCTCAGTTTCACCAACATGGTCTGCAAGCCAGGCTGACCAGCTCAATAGATCTCGCAACATATTCGGCTCAGATACTCGTTTGCTGCGAGCCTGCAATACGCCTAGGAGTTTGCGCGTGTCAGCGACATCGGGAAGATACTCGTTGGGATGCAAAATCGGCCCCAAAGGGTCAATTAAGAGGCACTCGTATACAGCATCATCAACGACCGGCTCCTGGTTTAATGGCGACAACAAGCGACTGAGCGCAATACATGCCTCGACCGACTCAACCCCTAGCCTTAGAAGATCACCACGAGATTCGGCGAAGCGTGCCTCAGCCTGCTGACCTCTTAAAGATAATGCGTCAAAGGCCACGCGTTGGAGTTCGAGTAAAGGAGCCTGACCGTACTGCTCAGCGAGTGCATCGATCAATGATTCAATCAAATGGCCATCCTGATTGGCACAGCGGTCGCTTACATGAAGCCGCAGGCCGAGAAGATGCCAAGTATCAACGGCCCATAGCGGGCAATCTCGCTCCCGCCTGGTCCGGCTCTGGGACAGGAATGTGTCAAAGGCATCCCACATCTGTCGGCCCACATGTAAAACGCCATGCAGCCAATGTTGGATGACCGAGTTATCCATGTCCTGTGTGCTGAACTGAGCCGCATATGCTGCCTGTGGTAACTTGTGGGCAAAGGCGTCTGAAAGAAGGGCCTGCTGTCTATAGTGATCGCGCCACAGCGGCTCCTGGGACCATCGAGCCGCAGACTCAAAGTGTGCCCCTGCACCATCCAACTCACCGGACAAGAGGCAAGCTTCCCCCAACAGGCTGAAGTATGGTGCTTTCTGAACACCTGTTTCCGCCAATTCGTCGGCATACGCGACCACGCGCTTGGTGGAAAGCCCTTCATTGAGCGCAGACATCGCAAGAGAGTAGATATAAGCCGCACGACTCTCGACTTGGAACAGTTCAGATAGAGACAGCGCTGCCGCATCATGAAATGCCTCGATAGCACCCACAAAACGATGTTGGCACATCGCGGCCCGAAGCATGATTGGGTAATCGCTTAGGGAGGCGAGCTGGGCCGCAAGTCGATCACTGCTCGCAAACTTGGTGTCATGAAAAACCCCGAACAATACAGCCAGGGCTGCGCGCGCAGAACCGAACTGAAGACCACCGCTCATCTGACGGCCATTGATCCAGCTTAACGCATCCTTTGGTGTCTCAATCAATGTGAGAATCACACTGTACAGTCGAGCGAGCGGGTGATTGGCAGTCAGTTGGATAGCGCGTTCGATGCAGCGCGCCGCCTCCGCTCTCTTCTGAAAACGAAAGAGATATAACTCAGCCAATTCCAGCAGGGCGCGGCCCCTGGCCGGTTTGTCTAGACTGGTACGTACCCGTGCCTCGACAAATGAGCAGACCATCGACCAGCGCTCCACCCGAGCAAAAACCCTTCGCCCCATATCGATAAGCGCTCCATGGGTCGGATCTGCGATGAAACCGGCCTGTAGGCAATTGACAGCCATATCATCATCATTCAGTTCACACTCAAATACCCTCGCGGCCTCATAAAAAAAGTTCGCCTTAGCGGCGGCATCCACCAAGGGAAACTCTGCGGCCACTATTTGAAGGAACTCGAAGACTCGCTCCCAGTCGGCCCCATCCATCCAACTGGGACGCCGATAGTTTGCTATCAGGTCCACGGTTGAGGCCATCCGACCGGATGGTTCATCCTTATCGCTAGGAACGTCGTGATTCACGAAAACTCCTAATGATAAGTCGGTGGCGTACCGCCATGCAGAGCATCTCCATCCGCAGCGGGCAACGTCGCATGCGCCCTGACTGCATCCTCAAACGACTCTTGCTCATGAAGGGCACGTAAGCGGCGCCGCCGTTCCAAGCGATGACGCCACCATCCAAGAAGCAAGAGCACAGAGCAAAGCACAAACAAGAGATTTGAATCGGCGAAGAGCGCCAGTAATGCCCACCCGCGCTTCATATCAGCTCGCCATTTGGCCTCGATGGCAGACAAGCTAAGCCCGTAAACAGCGCTTACATGCTTCTCGAATGGGGTGTCATTGGCTTCAAATCGGGCTAAGAGTCTTTGAAACTTCGCCTTGCCATACTGCTCGTTCAGGAAGTCGACGAAATGAACGGCCTGAGCGTAGGCAATCTCCGCCCTGGCACCGCCACTCGGAAAATAACTTGAGATGTCGCGTAGGGACAGTAACGTATTACCTAACGCCGCCCTCGTCAGCGTCCAGGTACGCTCCATACGACTCGTCTCAGACAACCAGATCGCTGTACCTTCGTTAAACCAGCGCGGGGCCCGTTTATGAACATCCAACGCCCCGAAAACAATGTGCGCGAACTCGTGAACTAGAGTCGAGCGAAATGACTCGATGGGCGCGCTGGCGTGCATGTAGATCGAGTTCGACTTTGAGTATGCCAGTCCGTCGGCCCAATCAGGGGGCACACCACCCTGCTCTCTCAAGGCACGCCTCCTCATCGCTTGGGCATCGCGAGATACGTGAACGCTGAGCGTAATCTGCCCGTCAACCCCAAGCGTCGAGACCACTTCATCGAGTAGTTCTTGCCCATGCTCCGAGACAAAACTCTGATAAGCTTCAGTACCGCGCTGGCCGCTCACCGAAATACCAGCCCAAGCGCTCGGCATCGCTGCAAGCCACACCAGCAGAATCCAAAGCTCACGAAACACCTAAGCACCTCAAATCAAGTTAGGAATCACATCCGAATCGGCTCGACCACCGATCGAGCCGCAGAACAACTCGCACCGAGGTGTTCATTTACGACACTCGCAAGCTAGGGTGCCTGCCTGCACACTTACCATGACCCAATCACCAGGGTCGGGCCTCCCAGAAAAGGTGGCCACGCGACGTTACTCAGACAAACACCCTAGCGGGCGGCCGTCACTTTATTCCCATGACGTGTTTGCCCCACCTTACGCTGAGTCGCAGCCTGCCTGTCGAGTTCCTCCTGAGCCTCCAGGAGTCGGCGATGGCTCTCGACAATCGTCTTAATCTCCGAGAGAAATCGGGTTTTCTGCAACTTTAGGGCGCGCGTCTCTTCGGATACCCGCGCCAATTCATTACGGGCATCCGCAATAATTTTCTTGGCATCTATATCGGCCTGCGCGGTGATAAGCTCAGCCTCTTTAGTCGCGTTTTCTTTAATTTCCTCGGTCATACGACCAGCGGATGTCAGCGCCGAGCGCAGCTGATTATCATAACTGCGAAACTCTTCAATTTGCTTCTCTTGCCGGCGCAACTGTTCCTCATGCCGTTTGAGGTCACGCACAAGCTCTTCGAGCTGCCGGGACACCTGATTTAGGAAAGCACGTACCTCCCCTTGGTCAAAGCCGCGAAACACAGTGGAAAACTCCTGCTGGTCTATGTCCAAAGGGGTAATCTTCATTTTGTTTCACCTTCCTGGGCTAACTCATACGAACGATGTGTCGCCGCTTTCACCGCATCACCAATATGTGTCTCAAGGTTACGTTCATCCAACACAGACAACCCGGCCCTCGTCGTCCCTCCCGGGGATGCAACGGAGTCACAAAGCTCGTCTAACGACTGATTCGTACCGCGAGCCAGCTCTGAGCTGCCTGTCACCATTGTAAAAGCCAGAGACCGACTCGCCTCCGCATCAAGACCTAGTGCAGTCGCCGAATCGACCAACGCCTTTATGACCTTGAAGATAAAAGCGGGCCCACTTCCAACAAGCGCAGTACCGACGTGCATATGCTCCTCCTGTGGCAGCCACACGAAGGCTCCGACGGCTGAAAATAAGCTATGCACCGTTCGCTTAACGTCAACCCCTGCATTTGGGCCAGCGTACCCGACCGTTGCTCCGTGCCCAATCCGGCTCGCCAAGTTCGGCATCACACGAACGACCGCCCCGCCGGGTTGATATCCTCGTAAGTGCGAAATCCCCACACCCGCCATGACCGATAGGACCACCTGATCATCTCTGAATCGGAGGTCGCCTAAGACTTCAACAAATTTCTGGGGCTTGACCGCGAGCACAATCCAGTCACAGGAGGCAATCACCGATTCGACTGAGCCGCATTTTACACCGTATTTTCGGCTTAAAACCGGACCGGTGGACGCGGTTGCGACGGTCACAGACGCTGCTTCGACCAGACCGGCCCGCAGCCACCCTTGGAGCAGGGCTTGTCCCATGTTACCGCAACCAACGAACCCTAATCGCATGTCCTGGAGAGCCATGCTGATTGCCTCAGTCCAAAGGTACAGGCTTCAATGTTGACTTGCCGCCTTCGATCTCAACTAGAAACCGTACGCGGTCGCAGCCAAGCTCGCCCTTTAGCCGATTCGCATGCGCCGTGAGCTGCTGGACAAACCCATCGAAGGGTACATTATCCGCGGGCTGCCCCGTAGCACGAAGTGCATCGACGTACTGCTTGTAGACGTTCCGGTGGTAGACTTCATCGTCGTCTCTGATGAGCGAGACCATCTCCTTCGACATCTTCGCCATTTGCCCGGTGTCGATAATCGACGTATTTACACTCTTTCGTTCGGCATGCTGAGCTGCATCCATGCTTTCGACGAATAGTTTATCACCGGTCCAATACTCCGCGTTAACCTCGCCATCCTCTTCCGGAAGCGGGCGGCCTGAGAGTTGGCAAACCATAATATTTAAATTCTGAGCCATCGTCGACGGAACGCCACTACCATCAACTTCAAACCAATAATCAAGCCCGCCGTTGATGATCTCGAGGACGCCCTTATCGAGACTGCGAAACTGGGCATCATAACGAGAAAACACCACTAAAATGCCCACGCCAATGAGCAACGCGAAGACGAACAAAACCGCGGGTATGAACAACAAGCCATCCTTGACGGAACGCATGACAGCTGAGCTATCCACCAACACAGCGAGTACACTGCCCTTGGTGAAGTAATCATCGAGTCTCACCCAGCTCACCTTGTATTTGTCTTTTCCCGCTTTGAGTTCGAAAAAACCACGGTCAGCCTTAGCCGCACTCAGACTGGCCGCCATCGCCTTTTGAAATGCGGGTTCGACGCGCGCGCCCAAGCTCGAAGTCCCGGCTGTACGACCTCCGATATGATAGGCGACCTCCGCGTCAGCGTAGCGTTTGTCTTCGTTCGCCGCTGCAGCCGCCAGGTTATACCCAAGCACGACCGCACCGAGTACGGCGCCACCTGCAGCGCGTACAGGCACGATGCTGACCGCGATAGAGTTTCCTCGCATCAACCAAATATCCTTAACGGGCTTGCCGTTCTTCAAGACATCGAGCACCGCGGGATAGTTTTTACCGTAGTTGGCCGTCTTTCCATATCGTGCGGCGTCTTTTGACTCCGCTACGCCCTGTCCGTTCGGCCCAACCACCGCCAAAAACTGGGGCGCACCTGAAATAAAATGTCCCACACTCCCAGGAATGACTTTGCGTGTCTTTTCATTTTCGAGTCGAGCATCCCAGACCAGCACCTCCTCATAGACATCCTGGTGGATCTTGTAGGCAAAGTCTTCAGGTGACGGAGCCGGCGTCTGAGCCGTATCACCCTCGGCCGTTGGTGCCGGTACAGGTTTGGCGGCTAAGAGCGCCGCAATCTTGGGAGTCTTGGCGACCTGCTCAGCGCGCTCAAGGATGGCATGATCGATCAGCGCCCGGCGTAATGCCACAGCTTTCCGCGCGCGATTGAGCTGCGAATTCAAGTCGCGTTCGGCTGCATTCTCAACACGTGTATTGACATCCCCGAAAACCAAGACGCTGAGGATTGCAAATGAAACGGCAACAATACCGATCAATTTAATACGAATCATACTCGAGTCCGCCTCCCTCTAATGGCATCAATATGAAATACTTGTCTGCTGCGGATGCTATCCGCAAAGGCCCGTCATCACAAGGCTCATAACATAGGTCTAGACGTATTCTGTGTCTAGACCTCACATTCTCTCTGTTAAAGGGTCAATTCCCCTTCGTCGAACCAGGCAAGAGACGGGTGGTAGAACTAAAGATAGGGGTCAATGAGGAGACCCAGCGCCTCTTTTCGATCATTTGGAATTTGGTCTCTCGCAGTCATGATCGCGACACCGCCAGCCAAAGCAGAATGAGAGGGCCATTCAACAGGCCCAATCTCCGCCATCCGCTGGCAAACAGTCTTAATGACAGCCTTCGCGTTGGCTACATTCTGTTTGATAATCGCGATCACGGATTCAACGGACACCTCATCATGCCCTGTATGCCAGCAATCGTAGTCTGTGGACAGCGCCAGAGTCGCGTATGCGAGCTCAGCCTCCCGCGCCAGTCTCGCCTCGGGAACGTTCGTCATACCGACGACGGAAGCCCCAAAGCTCCGATATAGCTCACTTTCTGCTCGCGTTGAGAACGTAGGTCCCTCAATGCATACGTAAGTACCACCGTCATGAACGATGACCCCCACCTCTCTGGCCGACGCCAACACGACCTGTCGAAGGGCCTCCTCTATGGGGTCACCGAATTGCACATGAGCAACAATGCCACCGCCAAAAAAGCTCTCCACCCTGCCACGGGTTCGGTCGATAAACTGGTCAACGCAAACCATGTGGCCAGGCTCGATTTCTTCGCGCAATGAACCGACAGCTGAGACGCTCAAGACATTCCGGCAACCCAGCTTCTTGAGACCCCAAATGTTTGCTCGATAGTTCACCTCAGTCGGCGTATGGCGGTGACCGCGGCCATGCCGGGGAAGAAACACACATCGCACCCCATTAAGGCGACCAACGATGTATGCGTCAGATGGGGCGCCAAAGGGGGTCCCGAGAGCCACCTCCTGGAGCGCCTCGAAACCATCGATATCGTATAAACCGCTGCCGCCGATAATGCCCAGGCTGACTTCGCTCATAAAACTACCTCACTGAGACTCAGATGGTCGTTCACCGAGCTGACCGCAGGCAGCATCGATATCCAGACCCTTTGTCGTACGAATCGTTACGGTATACCGATGTCGATTCAAAATATCCTGAAACTCGCGCACTCTATCGTCTTCAGGACGCTCGAACCCCGGACCGGCGAATGGGTTCCAGGGAATCAGGTTAATGCGTACCGGTAGCCCACGCAGTAGCTTGACCAACTCCATGGCATTCTCGGCAGAGTCATTCACGCCACCGAGTAAAACATATTCCATGGTCATCTTTCGCCTCGGCGGGAGCGGATACTCACGCAACGCCGCAATCAACTTCTCGAGATTGTAGCGCTTGTTAACCGGCATGATCGCATTCCGGGTTTCATCATTGGATGCATTCAAGCTGATGGCGAGATTCACCGGCAACGCTTGCCCGAGCTTCTTTATCTCGGGTACCAACCCACTTGTGCTCACGGTGACCCGTTTGTGACTGTAGCCGAGTCCATCAGGGTCACAGATCTTTTCGATGCTCGCGACAACGCCATCGAAATTGTGCAAGGGTTCGCCCATCCCCATGTAGACGAGGTGGGTAATACGCCCCTCCGGCGGAAGCGCCGTCTGTCCGAGTAGGACTTGGTCTACAATTTCACCAGGCGTCAGATGTCTCGACAGCCCCAACGTGCCCGTGTAACAGAATTTACAATCGAGGGCGCAGCCAACCTGACTGGAGACGCATTGAGTGAATTTATTCTCCCCCATGGGAATCAGGACCGTCTCAACAACGGCACCGTCATCGAGGCGCACCGGCAGTTTCCGTGTGCCATCGATACTCTCTGCGACCCGTCCAAGACTTGCACGCCCCACGGAATAACCCTCTTCAACCAAGGCGGCTCTGAAGGCCTTCGGCAGATTGGTCATCTCGTCAAAGCTGCGGGCGCCTTTGTTAAAGACCCATTGATACAATTGCTTTGCGCGATAGGAGGGCTGAGAAAACTCTTTTGCAACGGATTCCATCTCCGAGAGAGATAGCTCCGTCAGGTTTTTTTTGGGTATGGTGGGCCGAATAGACACTGGAGGGACAAAACGCTCAGCTTAGCATCCCATTAGGTGCGGCTGTAACGCTCCGTGCCTCTAAAGAAATAGCTGGTCTCGATGGCCGCTGTCTCAGGCGCATCCGAACCATGAACAGTGTTCACGCCGATGCTTTCAGCGAAATCCGCGCGGATGGTACCCGGAGCGGCCTCTGCTGGGTTTGTGGCACCCATGATGTCGCGATGTCGCTTAATCGCGTCTTCCCCCTCGAGAATAGAGATGACGACTGGTCCACTGGTCATATATTCCACCAACTCGCCAAAGAACGGGCGCTCGCTGTGCACAGCATAAAAGCCCTTGGCTTCTTCCTGCGACAGCCACTGCATACGAGTGGCTACGATGCGGAGATCGTTTTTCTCGAAACGGGTAAAGATTTCACCCACGAGGTTACGCTGAACGCCGTCTGGCTTGATAATACTTAGGGTTTGCTCGATGGCCATGATGGTCTCCTTTTTACGGGCACCCGCTGTGCCCAATCAGGGTGGCCATATGACACAGGCGGCCACGCGATTCAAGAAAATCACGTGACCAGACACCGATTTATTGGGGGGCACACGCAATCAGCGCGTGTCGTTGATAGGGCTTACAGGGCAGCTTGTAGCGTGCGACCCATATCGGCCGGTGTGGCCGCCACACGGATACCTGCCTGCTCCATGGCTGCGATCTTGTCCGCAGCGCTGCCTTTGCCACCGGAGATGATCGCACCCGCATGCCCCATGCGACGCCCTGGAGGCGCTGTTGTGCCGGCGATAAACCCAACCACCGGCTTGGTCATGTTTTCAGCGACCCATGCAGCTGCATTTTCCTCAGCGTTGCCGCCGATCTCGCCGATCATGATTACAGCATCGGTATCAGGGTCGTCATTGAATGCACTTAAGCAATCGATGAAGTCTGTTCCGTTTATCGGATCGCCACCAATACCAACACACGTGCTTTGACCGATGCCTAAGGCTGTTAACTGACCAACCGCTTCGTAAGTCAGCGTACCAGAACGGCTTACGACGCCGATTCGACCTTCTTTATGGATATGTCCGGGCATGATCCCAATCTTGCATTTCCCGGGGCTAATCACGCCCGGGCAGTTTGGCCCCACGAGCCGAGAGTCACTCGCGTCAAGCGCGGCTCGCACCTTGAGCATGTCCATTACCGGAATTCCTTCGGTGATGGCCACGATGAGCTCAATCCCGGAACCGATCGCCTCGAGGATCGCATCGCCAGCAAAAGGAGGCGGCACATAAATCACCGACGCATTGGCACCGGTCTGTTTGACCGCCTCAGCGACGGTGTCGTAGATGGGCGCCTTGTCTTTAAAGACCTGCCCACCTTTGCCTGGCGTCACCCCGCCAACAAGATTTGTGCCATACGCAAGCATCTGCTCACAGTGAAAACTTCCGGCAGAGCCTGTGATGCCCTGACAGATAAGACGTGTATCTTCGTTTACCCAAATCGCCACGACGGCCCCCTTTTAAGATTGATTTCCAATAGCATCGACGATTTTCTGCGCGCCGTCTGCCATGTCGGTTGCCGGAATCAGTGCGAGCCCGCTCTCCGCTAGGATCTTCTGACCAAGCTCCACGTTCGTGCCCGCGAGTCGCACGACGACAGGTATCGTCAATCCGAGCTCCTTCGCAGCAGCCACGACACCATTCGCGATAATGTCGCACTTCATGATACCGCCGAAGATATTTACGAAAATACCCTTAACATTTGGATCGCTCAGGATAATTTTAAATCCGGCCGTGACCTTTTCGGTCGTGGCGCCACCACCAACATCTAGAAAGTTTGCAGGCTCCGCGCCGTATTCCTTGATGATGTCCATCGTCGCCATGGCGAGTCCAGCACCGTTCACCATACAGCCGATGTTACCATCGAGGCTGATATAGTTGAGGTCATACTTGCTCGCTTCGACTTCTTTCGCATCTTCCTCGTCAAGGTCGCGCAAATCTACGAGCCCTTTGTGACGGAAGAGTGCGTTGCTGTCGAAGTTAATCTTGGCGTCCAACGCGAGCACATCGCCACCACCGGTAATCAGCAATGGATTGATCTCTGCGAGCGAGCAATCGTTGTCCACAAAGGCTTGATACAAAGCCTGCATGAACTTGACGGCCTTGCGTACTGTCTGACCTTCAAGCCCGAGCCCGTAGGCAAGGTTGCGAGCCTGATATCCAGATAATCCAACAACGGGGTCTACCCATTCCTTGAGGATCTTCTCCGGGTGCGTCTCGGCAACCTCTTCAATCTCGGTACCACCTTCCGTACTGGCCATGAAGCAGATGCGTCTTTTGTCGCGATCGAGCACGACGCCCAGATACAGTTCCTGGTGAATATCGGCACCCTCTTCAACATAGATACGTTTGACAAGCTGACCTTCGGGACCTGTCTGATGGGTGACAAGCTGCATCCCCAGAATCTCGTTGGCTAGAGCCCGTACCTCGTCG
The DNA here is from genome assembly GCA_049889275.1 of Bradymonadia bacterium. GTDB lineage: Bacteria > Myxococcota_A > Bradymonadia > UBA7976 > UBA1532 > UBA1532. Next base: position 21,983 of record JBMHDS010000108.1, read on the forward strand.
ATGCTACGAGCCAACTTAACGCCGCCGCCCTTTCCACGACCACCCGCGTGAATCTGTGCCTTGATAACCCACACGGAACCGCCCAACTCTTCCGCGGCTTTGACAGCCTCGTCTGCGGAAAATGCGACATGACCTCGCGGTACTGCGACACCATATTTGGCGAGTAACTGCTTCGCTTGATATTCGTGTATCTTCATTGGAACCTTTTGCCCGTAGATAGTGCGATTAATGCGGCTCGGAGCCGCAAGGACCGCAAACTGACTAACCGGTTTTTCAGCATCGATCAAGACCGAAACGCTGTCATGATGTTTGCCTCCGCCATGTGAGGGCCCACACCACTTGATAACAAAACCGGTTTTTAGCAATTGGGCGCGAATCTATTTTCGCACCTTGCGCCAGCACCCGTTTGCGATTTAGATGGGCAGGCTATGATTTTTTGGGCGGGTGATCAGTGACTCATAAAGCCGAGCAAGCGAAATTGTCTACACGCCGCAGTTTGCGCGCCAAGGTCATCGTCATGCTCTTGATCGTCAGCCTTGGTCCACTTCTCACGGCCGGCTTCGTTAATGTCAATCGGGCTATGGATCGCGGCAAAAAGGCCGCAGCCGACCATTTTTCGAGCACGGCCCAGCTCACTGCGAATGCATACAGCGACCTGTTTGACCGACTACAACTGGAGATCAAGTCCATCGCCCGCCTTCATCCAGCCGACCGCCTCGATCTGGCCGCCATGCAAGCTCGCCTGGATAATCAAAAGGGTCTCCTGCCATCACTCGATCACTGGCCTGATGCCCCCTTTGTTTCCATCGCGGGCCGAGATTTCCGTTCCTTCTTCATCGCTCTACCAACGGGTCGTGTCTATTACACGTTCCCGTATCGTAATGTCGCCTCGGCCATAGAGCTCAATGAGCACGACTGGCTCGCAAAGGGGCTGAAAACCGGAGGCGTGGCTGCGGGTTCCCTGCCTGCTTTGACAGGGAGCAACAGGCCAGCAGTCGTCGTCACGCAGCCTTTGCTGGGTACAGACGGTCGCGTCGTTGGCTATCTGGGCGCCGTGGTCGACACGCAAATCCTCCAGCAAGTCATGGCGAGAGGTCAGCACACGGTCGAGGCGCACCAACGGAGCGCCTACGCGCTCCTCACCCCAGCTCAGACCACCTTCAACCAAACCAAGACGGGCAATGAGACGGCATTTCCACCCGAAGCGCTGTCGGGTCTCAAATCGGGTATGACCGCAGAGTTTCAATCTGGAGACGCGAAACGTCTTGTTACGCGATGGGCCATCGGACAAACAGGCTGGTCGCTGGTTCGCAGCGCCCCGACAGACTTTGTTTACCGATTTGTTCACGCGCTGATTCGGGTTCTGATCGTGGTCACTGTGCTCACCTTCTTGTTCGTTCTGCTGCTCGCAGACTATCTCGCAGGACTCATTCTTCGGCCCATCCGAGAGCTCGAGCGCGGCGCGCAGATGATCGGTGCGGGGGCCCTAGACTATCGCATCGAATTGGCCTCCCATCGAGGCGATGAACTCGGCCAGCTAGCGCGTTCATTTAATGCGATGGCCGATAACCTACAGGACACCCAGAGTCAGATACGCGCCTATGGCCGAAGCCTCGAGTCCGCCCATCAGGAATTGGACGCCATGGTCTACGCTATCACCCATGACGTGCGCAAATCATTGCGAAGTATCACAGCTTACACTCGTTTCCTCGATACCGATTTTGGCGAGGTCCTCGGCGCAGAAGGCGGCGAAATGCTGGAGACCATTTCAACCAATGCCAAGCGCATCACCCAACTCAATGATGACCTCGTTAGCCTCGTTAACGCTGAACGGGACAAGGCTGAGAACGAAGAGTTCGAATTTGGGGACATCCTCGCCGATGTGAGAGAACGAGCGCTCAAACGCTACAAAGGCGAAGTTCTCCTGCAGGGTGATTTCCCACTCATCATGGGAGATAAGGCGCGTCTGACTTTGGTTTTTGACCACCTCGTCGAAAACGGGCTTAAGTTTAACCGCCACGCGGTACCCTGTGTTGAAATTTCGGTCCTTGACCTCGGTCTCGAGTACCGGATTGATGCCACAGACAATGGCATTGGCGTACCCAGCGAAGAGCGAGAAAAGATTTTCGCGTTGTTTGCGCGACTGAATGAGGACGGTGAGTTCCCGGGTAATGGTACGGGCTTAAACATTTCGAGGCGCATCGTCGCCGACCACCGCGGTCGCATCGAGGTAGAAGGCAGCGAAGGTGGCGGCACGCGGTTCTCTGTTTTCTTGCCGAAAGATGGTTCGCGATTGACATCGCCCGGTTTTCGCATTACGGGCGACGGTAAGATTGAGTCGGTGCGCTAACCATAACGCCGAAACGACCCTCGCAGACCAGCTACAAGGAGACCCCCGATGGGCATTTTTGACATTTTTTCGAGTAAACCAACGCCAGCAAAAGCCGAGAAACTCGCCAAAAAAATGCTCAATGAGCATCAGCAACAGCAAATCCGTCAGGAAGCCATAGATGAATTGGTCAACTTTGGGACCCCGGACGCAATCACTCAATTAGTCCGTCGACTTGGCGTCAACTTCCGCGACACCATAAAGAATGAGCAAGAGAAGAAGTACGTTGCAAACATTTTGGTGGAACATTTCGGCCCAAGCTCCATCGAGCCTATGATCGAGCACATTCGGACTCAGCAAAATATTTCATCGGTGATTCTCACCCTGGGTCGCATCATGCCCGAAGACAAACTCCCGTTGGTCCTACTAGAAACCCTCGAGCGATATCGACCCGACGACCACCGCTCTGTCGAACCTCGGTCCCAACTGATCGATGCTCTGAGTGATTACCACGGGGACGAGATCCTCGTCGCTTTGCTGCCTTACCTAATGGACCATGACGACAACATCCGCGTTAAAGTGATGGATGTCATCGATGACCGAATCAACAAGGGCAACCCGCAATTCAAGGCCGTCGTCGATGGCCTCTGCGATGTGCTTCGAGACACCTATGCGAGTGGCCGAATCACACGCAGAGCGGCCGACATTCTCAGCAAGCGAGACGTCGATCTAAGTAAATCTGCTGATACCCTGAAGGATTTCGTACCAGACGGCTACACGCTGGGCACGAACGGTCGACTCACCGCCAACTGATCAGGCGGGCCACCCGGTCTTAGCGATGTTCCAAAAGTTTCTGAATGGTCTGAGCATCGGCGGGTGGAAACTCATAGGTCTCCATTTCTTGAGGCGTGACCCAGCGCCAATCGTGAACGCGTAACGTCTCAATATCCTCACTCAAGAGAGCGCATCGATAAACGCAAAAGTCGAGCGCGTAGTCCTCATATTCATGCTTAATGAACATCGATAATTGCTGGACCGAAATCTGAACATTCAGCCGCTCAGCCAACTCCCGAATTAAGGCGGTCTCGTCGGTCTCCCCGTCTTCCACCCTACCGCTCGGAAACTCCCAGAGTAAGGGCAGCACAGCGGACGGCCGTCTCTGGGTAATCAAGAACTTTCCGTCGCGCTCGATCTCAGCAGCGACGACTCGAATGGTGATTCTCTCTGTCACAGGAAACCCTCCGGCATCACACGCAGGACATTAGCCAACTCAAACAAGTTCCACCAGACTTACACTACATAACGGAAAAAAAGATTGGAAGGCTCCCGCGAGCGAAAGCAGATAAGCCCTAGGCTAAAGCTTGCGAATCCGGTCGGCGACGCTCTCAACCTCTAAAACCCGCATGCCAAAATTCTCGTTAATGACCACAGCTTCCCCATGGGCGATGACACGTTCATTAACCGTAAGGTCGAGCAAATCAGAAGCCAAGTGGTCAAGCTCGACCACACTTCCCTGACACAAGTTCAGAATCTCTCCCACGGGCAACCTCGCTCTACCAATCTCCACCTGCACTTTGACAGGTAGGTTCAAGATCATCTCAAGGTTTTCGTGCCGGGTACCACCGGTTGATTCGCTGTCATCAGAAAGGTCTAGACCGACGCCCGCAGATGGCGCTGGTTCTCCAGCCACCGCTTGACTATCGGCGGGCGTTGGCCCCCCATCTTCGGAGCCATCTGATTGTATCTCTCCAAGGAGAGCGTCTAGTTCATCTTTGCTCAGTAGATCGGCCATGGATGGAGTCTAGCAGAGTCTGGCCCGTCGATAAACTTTTGCATACTCCGAACACCGATTTCGGCATCGCATCGGGCTCCATGTTGTGTAATGCTCCCGGTCATTGTTAATGAGCCCATTGAGCGCAGCTGCCCGGTTATGTACATCGCAAGCACCATCACACAGCGGATGACCAGTGAGCAACTCCAGCCTTATGCCGACTGGTTTGGCTTACGCGTTCACACCCATCGCCCACTCCCAAAAGACGAGGTCGGGTTTGTGCTTCAAGGCGGTAAGGTCCGGTTAGAGTGCCCCGGTCGGAAAGCCCAACTCTGGCATCCAGGCCTAGCCTACAGACGCATCAAACACGATTCTGATGCGCTTCGGCACGTCCTCGAGGTCCGAGAGGGCACTCATGTCCTCGACTGCACATTGGGAATGGGGCACGACGCACTCGCTCTGCGGGCGGCCGGGGCGCGGGTCACAAGCCTTGAACGTCTGGCGCCGATGATTCTCTATACCATGACAGGCGCGTGGCATTTCGCGCCTGAGCTAGCGAGAGGGTTGCATATCATTCGGACGACCTATCAAGAGTTCCTCGCCCAGGCGTCAACAAACGCTTTCGACCATGTTTATCTCGACCCCATGTTTCCTCGGTCTGAGGGATATGAAGGACGCAACGTCACCTGGTCACTGATGCGTACATTCACCGAAACCGAACCCCGATTTGTGCCCGAAGTCCTGCGAGATGCCTTTCGGGTCGCTCGGAAAAGCGTCGCGGTCAAGCTCGCGCCACGTGAAAATGTTGAACCCATAGACGGAATGCCGCAGGCTGAGATTGTAGGCTCGAAGCGCCAGCGATATGCGCGCTGGCAAACGAAGGAGCATTAGGCATGCGATCCAGCCACAAAAACACCAATCTTGTACGGCTAGGCGCATTCGTTTTGGCCCTAGCCGTCAATTTGGGATGTACCACCATCGGACAGTACAGGGTCGTATCCGACGCCGCTAAAGTACAGACCGATGCACCCACCCCCATCGTGGTGATTGTCCTTGATGGCCTCAACCAGAGCACGCTGACTGAATATCTTAGCCAGCTTGAGGCAAATGCCTTTTCACCACCGTGGCTTTCAGGCCTTGCGCTGCTCGCCCGGGACCAATTCAAACTGGGATACACGACCAGGGGTGGGACCGCTATCCCCTCCTCCCGACATGCCTCCATCGCGGCACTCGCCACTGGCACTTATCCTGATAACAACGGGATTGTGGGGAACAGTTTTTTGATCCGGCAGGCCACAGGCGCGATTCGAAGACTTGAGCTCGATAGGCCCACCCACGCTTTTGGAACCTGGCAAACCCATTCAGGACAGCGGCCAACATCAGACGTACCGTCAGAGTTGTACCAACTGCTTGAGTCAAAGACCTGGCTCGAGGAAATCGCAAAAACATACCGGACAGAGGCACTGTATTTCCCCTACGGCCATGGCACGGACTGGTCGATACCGAGCAACGAACGTGGCGGCACGCTTGCCATCCTCGACCATGCAGCCGCAACGCAAGCTGTCCCCCTGCTCGACAAAGCGGTCGGTCTCGCACTAAAGCGGGCCCTCATTCGAGGACCGTCCATTCTGGTGAGCCACTTCCGTAGCATCGTTGCAGCAAGCTGCCTTAGAGACAATGTGACCTGCGAAGGAACGAAAGGCAGCCTCAAACATCAGCAAGACGAGGCGTTACGCCGAATAGACATGCTTTTGCACAGAGCTTTCAAGCAATACAGCCAGACACAACCGGATCGATACCGTGACACTCTGTTCATCGTCGTGGGCACCTCCGGGCTCTTAGACCGCAGTCTCGATGGTCAACGAAATTCGACACACGTGATTGGACGAGACCGAATGCTGGATCAACTGGGCACGCACCTCGCGCCTGCCTGCATTCCATGGTTCGTGAAAGCCCGTGAGCAAGACAACATATCAACGACTTTGGACGGAAGCGTCGCACGGCTCTATCTCCCAGAGTGTCGTCTTGGCGATTGCGACGATCGCCAACAAGCGATGCAATGCTTAAGCCCGGCGCTGCAACAAATGGCGATAACCACTCAGTGGTTGGCCGGCGTGGCATGGGACCCATGGGTGGGAACGCCATACGAGCCTATCGCACATCGGCTCAAGACAACTTACCGTAAGTCGTTTTGGATGAACCTCACGGCACGTCAGCGCGCACGGCTGGACGCCAAGGTCAGGCGGAGCTTTTCAGCCACGACAAAAGGCCGCAGTGGTGATGTCGCTCTGTTTAGCTCAGGACCGTGGATCTTTCGAGACGCCAACCAAGTCGACTTGAGCACGTATGCGCGGACGGGTGGATTTAACGCCACAACAATGCGCATCCCGATACTATTTATCGACAGGCGGCTATCCGATGCCGCAGTACGTGCACTTCACAGTGCGCCGCTAGAGGTCACAGATATTGCCCCAACGGTGCTATCGCTCTTGAATTTGCCCCACAATGAATACGAGAGACCCCCCGCCATTGAGTGGCGGACAAAGGACAAAAAACACCTTGAGTTCGCACCAGCTGAACGGTCCATCACACACGCAGGCACACGAACAGAGACCTCCTTCTTCTCCAAGACTGCTGGCGATTCAATCACCATTGGGATGCGCGAAGCGGGCTCGCATTGGCCACCTGACACCGTCGAATTAACACTGGCAAAACTCAAGTACAGCTGGGATCCCGACGCCGCGAAGTTTGACGCCTCAGCGCCTTGCACATACAGCTCGAGCAAAGATGAACGTCTGTGGGAATGCACGTTTAAAAAGCCTGCGCAGGCGGGTGAATACCAAGCACGCGTCGTCCGTGCCCCCAACCCAACCGCCGATGGCGACTTCATCGAAGAGCGCACCATCCACATCAAACCATCTGCGCCGATCGTCCATCGGCTTCGACCGACCTGCGCCTCCTCCAATGTCCTAGAAGTCGAAGTGGAGACGAGCGACGCCGTCGGCCTGCAGTCCGTACGGGTCGCGTTTACGTCTCTGGACAGCGCCACGGCGAAGGAGTCAGTGCTTCCATTCGCCGTTGGGACACACAAGGGCCTTAGCGAATGTAAGGATAAGACTCAGTCGAAATGCCAGACGGGCGCGCCCTTTAAAGCACACCAGCAACAAACCACTCGATATCAATTTGCACTCGAGTCTGCTTGGCTCGACCGTCTCGTGAGCGGATCTGAGCTGCTCGAGACGAGCGCCGCCGACCGTGTGAAAACTCGGCTAAAATTTGGGAACTTCAGCCCTTCGGCAAGCGACGCTCAACCGGAATTTGCCTGGATCACACTCACCGCTTGTAATCGAGCGGGCCAATGCACATCCCGACCGATTCTCACGGATGTTGAATATCGAATGATGCTGACCACTCATTGTCAGGCATTGGCGGCGGAATAAGCCATACATGCAGTTGAGCACCAAACCCGCGCCTGCGTAGTCCTCGCGTCCAGCGCTTTAGAACACCCAGTGTGCAGTTGCAGTTGCAGGGGCGGGACAGGCACAGCCAAGCGCAGTCGCAACCCTAATGCGAATCTTTCTATGCTCACTCGTCGTGAACAGACTGTTTTCGCAAAAAAAAACGGCGCACCCGGTCCAGGTGCGCCGTCTTTATCGGTGCATGACCGTACCGCTTAGCTCTTCTTGTATTTCTCGCGAAGCTCTTCAGCGATCTCATTCGGTACGCGGGCATACTTGTTGAATTCCATGGTGAATTCAGCCTTACCCTGAGTCGCCGAACGCAGTACGTTTGAGTAAGCAAACATCTCGGCGAGTGGCACGTCGGCGTCCACCCGTGTGAAACCGTCCTCCTCTGTGGTACCGGTGACCATCCCACGACGCTGCATCAACGTCCGGACGATACCGCCCTGGAATTCGGTTGGCCCTTCGACCGAAACAGCCATAACTGGCTCAAGAATGACAGGCTTGGCGCGATCGTACGCATCGCGAAAAGCGCCACGTGCGGCTTCCTGAAAAGCAACGTCCGAGGAGTCAACCGGGTGCATATTACCGTCTGTGAGCGTGAACCTGATATTGACGACTGGGAAGCCGATGAGACGCCCCTTCGCCATCTGCGAGCGGAACCCCTTCTCGACCGATGGAATAAATTCCTTGGCGATCACACCACCCACAATCTTGGATTCGAACTCGAAGTCCGATTCCTCGTTCGGTTCGATCGTGCCGAGGACGCGACCGTATTGACCGGAACCACCGGTTTGCTTCTTGTGCGTGTAATCATATTCAACCGCGCGACCGATTGTCTCCCGGTAAGCGACCTGAGGCGCTCCAGTTTCGACCTCAGCACCATACTCACGCTTCATACGCTCGATGTAGACCTCGAGGTGAAGCTCACCCATACCACATACGATGGTCTCACCACTTTCCTGGTCCACATATGTGCGGAACGTGGGGTCCTCGCGGGTGAAGCGAGACAGGGCCTTTGACATGTTGATTTGGGCCTTGTTGTCCACAGGCTTTATCATGAGGTTGATAACGGGCTCTGGCACGTGCATCGAGCTCATCGTCCAACGGACCGTACCATCGGTGAAGGTATCACCGGATGAGCAGTCAACACCGAAGAGCGCAACCAAGTCACCGCCGCATGCTTCAGTGATATCTTCCATTTCATTGGAGTGCATTCGAACCAAGCGGCCAACCTTGACCTTCTTGTTTGTTCGAATATTCCAAATGAACTCACCCTTCTTTAGGGTGCCTTGGTAAATACGCACGTAAGTCAACTGGCCGTATCGGCCGTCTTCCAATTTAAATGCGAGTGCAACGAGTGGCTTCTCTGGCTCATAACCCAGAGTCATCTCGCTCTCATCGTTATCCTGGTCCAAAGCGACGTTCTCGACCTCACGCGGCTCCGGCAGGTAGGCTACAACGCCATCGAGCAGTGCTTGAACACCAACATTCTTGTAGGCAGAGCCGCAGAATACCGGCGTAATTTCTCGTGCGATGGTTGCCTTACGAATCGCGTTTGTCAGCACGGTCTCGGTGACATCCTCCATCAGCATCGCTTCCATGAGGTCGTCATCGTGCATGCTGACGATATCGAGCATGATTTCACGGTACTCTTCCGCCTGTTCCATCATCTCTGCCGGGATGTCGACTTCGGTAATGTCCTCACCGTTGTCGCCAGCGAAATAGCGCGCCTTCATTTTAACGAGGTCGATGTGTCCTTCATGCTGGTCCTCTAGCCCGATGGGTAGCTGCAGCATGACAGAGTTGTGCGCGAGCTTGTCGCGGAGCTGGCCGCAAACCTTAAGCGGGTCTGCGCCGCTACGGTCGCACTTATTGACGAACGCAATGCGTGGCACGTTGTAGCGCTTCATCTGTCGGTCAACGGTAATGGACTGACTTTGTACGCCGGCAACACCGCAGAGAACGAGAATAGCACCGTCGAGAACGCGGAGCGCGCGTTCAACCTCTACGGTGAAGTCGACGTGGCCCGGGGTGTCGATGATATTGACGTGATAGTCTTTCCATTCGCAGTGTGTCGCCGCTGACTGGATTGTGATACCGCGTTCTTTCTCGAGTTCCATCGAGTCCATCTTGGCGCCAACGCCATCTTTGCCTCGCACCTCGTGAATCGCATGAATCTTGTCTGTGTAGAAAAGAATACGTTCGGTCAATGTGGTCTTGCCCGAATCGATGTGGGCGCTGATACCAATATTTCTGACCTTTTCTAAATCCGTAATCATCGGGACCTCTCTGTCGTCGACGAGTGTTAACTGGGTTTCACGCGTTGCCGGCAGAAGCACCGACCCGCAAATCCGCCCATCACTGCAAAAAAAACGTCTACTAAGGCGCGCAGTGTACGTAAGGAGATAAAATTTTCAAGACCTCAAAGCACTTTTTCACCATTCTTGCATTGAGAATGCGCTCTCCCCTTGACGTTCCGCGCCCAAGGGCCGATCGTCCACAGATGGCACGCAGCAAAAACTCGAAACGCAAAAAACACCAAACCAGCAACCTAGAGGGGACGCGATGCGGTCGTGTAACAGGCCGGGTAGGCCCTGTCTTTTTGGTAGAAACTGAAAGCACAAGAGAGACAACCTGTATCGCACGAGGTGCCGGGAAACGCGCGGTTGTGGGCGACAGGGTCCGCTACATGCCGGGTGTCGATTCCGATCTCGCCGAGGGGCTCATCGTCGGGGTTGAAGAGCGACAGAGCGAATTGGTTCGTCGGGATGCCCTCGGCAAACGCCAACAAGTGCTCGCGGCAAATGTCGACAAGATCATGATCGTGAGTGCTGTCGAGCCGACTCTGCGCGAAGGCCTCATCGATCGGTATATCGTCGCGGCGGAGTTCCAAGGCATTGCTGCGGAACTGATCATCAACAAGATGGACTTGTTGTCGGCCGAAGAGGTTCAAGAGCTACAGTCGAGGCTCGGTCATTATCCGGCTCTCGGATATCCTGTCCATTGTGTCTCGGCGGTCACCTCATCTGGACTCGCACAAACGCTCGAGAGCTTGGGGACGAGCACCAGCATTTTGGTGGGCCATTCGGGTGTCGGAAAAACCAGCCTAATCAACCAAATATGTCCGGGGGTGAGCGAAAAAGTGCAGGCCATCAGCGAGGCGACTGGCCGAGGACAGCATACAACGACCACGTCTGCATTGTACCGTCTCCCTCTCGGTGGTGAGGTCATCGATAGTCCAGGGGTTCGTAGTTTTGGCCTATGGGGTATCGAAGCAGATGGATTACGCGATTACTTTCGTGAGTTTGCCGATTACCAGCCGGACTGTCGGTTCGGCGACTGTCAGCACGTATCCGAGCCACGCTGTGCGGTTCGTGCAGCTGTCGATGCTGAACAGATCCATCCAACGCGCTATCAGTCGTATCTGAATATTCGCGATTCGCTCCTTGGAGATGGCGGATGAAGGGGGCAACCATCGCCCCATCCGAGGACGAGACGCTCGACATTCTCAGCAATCGGCTGAAAATCCTGCAGCGCAAGAAAGGCCACCGGGCGACTTCAGACGATGTCCTCCTCGCTTGGGCTATCGCAAATGCCGCCCAACCAACCGATCAGCTACTCGACCTCGGGACGGGCAAAGGCACGGTGGCCATGCTCGCTCTCAGTGTTTGCCCAAACCTCACCGCTGTTGGGGTGGAAGCCTTTGCCGAGAGCGCAGCCCTCGCTCAACGAAATATCATTCTGAATGAACTCGAGAGCCGGTTTGAGGTGCTCAGGGGCGACTTACGAGATCCCACCATTTTCACTGGAGTCGGACCATTCCAAGTGATCTCGGGTGCGCCTCCATTCATGCCTCTCGGAAGCGGCATTCTACCATCGGACGCCCAGCGTGCGGCCGGGCGCTTCGAACTCAGGGGGGGCGTCGAAGCTTACTACGAGACGGCTGCGAGAAATATCACATCGGACGGGACCGTGATCGTCTTGATGGATGGAGGCGGAGCCGAACGCAATGAGAGGGCCGCGGCGCAGCATGGTCTCTTTGTCGAGGAAAGAATCGACATTGCCCCACGACCCGGCGCGTTTCCAACCTACTCTCTCTGTGTCAGCCGGCCCTTCGAAGTGGAATTTCGACACGCGCGGGTAACGATGCGAGGCCTCGAGGGCTCCTCGTGGTCCCCGTGGTACCAAAGCGTCCGAGAGAGGTTAGACCTACCAACATGAACCAACGTAGATTCTTCAGCGTACAGGCTGCCTGCTGCTTTTTCATCTTCGCCAGCCTGGGCTCAGCCAATGCCACTCGCATTTATTTCAATGGCGACCAGGCTGTGGAAGTCTCTGAGTCGGCCGCCTGGTGGCTCATCGATGCTCAGGATTTCAACCGTGACAGACTCGCCCGTCTCGATCTGAAAGGGCTTGATCTCGTACGAATCGAACCACTGACACCAGGGCGATATGGTATCCAGTTTGGTGATACCGTAGATTTGCAAGAGCAGTTCAGCATCTTGGACAACCTTATCAAGGCAGCCGTGGTCAGGCGCTACTGGCGGGCAGTAGAGCGATTCGGTGATGTGGGTTTCTTCGATGACCGGATCAGTCTGAGAACCGCCTCCGGCTTGCCCCCCGTAACCGCGTCACTCGGCTTGTATGACCTTCGACGAACCGAAATGGACGGCGTGTGGACAGCTTTGGCCCTTGACGGTGATGCCATAGGAACCGCCAATCAGGCCCGACGCCACCCCAATATCATTTGGGCCGAACCTGACTTGATCAGACATGTACAGATCGGTGCACGCACAAATGATGCGCAGCTCGCCGAACAGTGGCATTTAGAAGCCGAAAACGATACGGGCGATATCGATGTGTCAAGGGCCTGGGACATTACCCTCGGCCACGCCAGCGCTGTGATCGCGATCTTCGACAATGGTTTTGATATGGGGCACCCGGATTTAGAGTCAAACATTGTGGGTGCGTTCGACGCTATCGACGGAGACACAGATCCCGAGGCGCCATGCATCGAAACACCGGACGGCGCAGGCCCTGCAGGGTCGTGCCCGCAGGCGAGGCCCTACCGCGCCAGCCACGGCACCGCGGTTGCGGGTGTTGCGGCAGCCCGCGGCAATAATCGAGCCCTCGGTAGTGGCGTATGTCCACGCTGCGGCCTCTACCCGGTCCGTATGCTCGGCGGCGGCGGTGTTCGCTCTGTCTCAACCGCCAACGCCTTCCAGCGCGCAGCTCGTGACGGCGCCGCTGTCATCAATAACAGCTGGGGCCCCTCGCTGACCCGTTTTTTTCCACTGTCGCGGGCCGAAAGCGAAGTCCTCAATCGCATTACAAAGGCCGGTCGTGATGGCCTCGGGGTCGTCGTCATCTTCGCCGCCGGCAACGACTACTTTACGCCCGCAAACGTGAACCCGTATGCCTCCCATCCTGAAGTCATCGCGGTTTCGGCCAGTACACGACTCGATGACTTCGCCTGCTATAGCAATTACGGATCGGTCATCAGCGTGTCGGCGCCGAGTAAGGGCTGTAATCAGCGCGAGCCTGGCCTTTGGACCACCGATCATAGAGGAGCGGAGGGCTATAGCAACCGAGACATCGCCCCGGATTTTGGTGGCACCAGTGCAGCAGCCCCTGTGGTTGCGGGGCTAGCCGGCCTCATCCTTTCGGCTCGTCCCGACCTGACCGCGCAGCAAGTACGTCTCATCATCGAATCGACCGCCGATAAAATTAGGGCCAATAAGAATGACTGGGAGCGCTCGATTGGTCTCAACCTAGACGAACTCTTCAGCTACGACAAATACGGATATAGTCGCGGATTCGGCTATGGGCGCATCAACGCAGGCAGGGCCCTTGAGATGGCGGTAAATGATCCGCCACAAAGCGGCGCGCTCTGTAGCAAGGCATGCGGCAGTTGCGTGGACGATCGCTGTGCGCCTCCTTGTACTGCGGACGAAGAGTGCAGCGCTTCGACCCAGTGTCTTCCGATCGGTGGTGGCGCTAAAGCCTGCCTAATGACCCGGCCCGCGAGCGCGTTACCAGGGGAACCTTGTGCCGAGGATTGCGAAATCTGTGTACAGGCGCCCGATTCCGAATTTGTATTTCAATCGATTTGCACCGAAGAGTGTGCGGATGATAGCGACTGCCTGTTCGGGTTCGATTGCCGGCCAGTGGAAGAGATGGGCATGAAAGTCTGCGTACCGGGCAACAAAGAGTGCGGCCAACCTTGGGGTCAGCAACGTTGCCAGAGTGAGGTCGTCGTTGAAGGTAATGGCGAAGCATTCTGCAGCTGCGAGTGCATCCCAAACCAGCCCGGCGCGTGTCCCGAAGGGTTCAAATGCTCAAACGTCCAGTGTCAGCGCGTACGAGGCGGTATCAGATGCGCAGCGGTTGAGCAGTTTCGAGACGCAAACTATCCGCCACAATGCGTACCCGACCCTGACGTCAAACGGCCTTGTGACAGCCACCTTGATTGCTCATCGGGCCTATTCTGTATTGATGGATTTTGCAGCCCCGACCGCGAGCCGGAGGGTTGTGACACCTGCACGGTTTGTGTAGCTGACGAGGAATGTTCAGACGGCTCAAGCTGTGTGGATACACCACGCGGTAAACGATGCCTCACCCCTTGCGAGCCGAGAGCCGATGAGCCATGTCGAGGAGACATGCGCTGTGCAAACATTCCCGGCCCACCCAGCTTTCACTGCGTGAACCCAGATTTTGATCGCAAGGGCGTCTGCCCGCGCGCCTGGCGCTGCCAGCTCGAAGGCCG
>JBMHDS010000109.1:0-20078 GCA_049889275.1 Bradymonadia bacterium
TGCCGAGGACGACAACCCCGATGACCAAGCCGCACCGGACACGGTTCTATTTGCACGCACGCTGTGCAACTTTGGTGAGCCGATGGACCTTGCCTGTAACGATGACCGAGACGCGGGTATGCCAGATGACATGCAAATGGCGGAGCGCGACCTCATGAGTCGGATTGAGTTCAACGCGACAGCAGGCCAGACCATCTATCTGTTTGCCGACCTCTACGGTGGCATGCCGCTGTGGCGTGGTGTTTTCCGCATGAGCATCTCGCGCCAATAAGCGACGTCCTCCCCAAGGCCGGGGCGTCAATGGAATCGACGCCCCGCCAACCACACTCCCCTAGAAGAGATCATCGTTCACACCCGCCTCGAGCATTTTCCGACTGTGCCTGACGCCACGTCAGCGTGGTGTCGTCACGGACGGTACACTGCAGACTTCATGCCGCTCGCTGCCGTCGCGATGTGCGCCCTCACCGATCGGTCTGTCGCGTAGAGTAAATCCACAGCTCTCCGTCACGGGGCGCCCTGCCAGCCCATGGTTATCGAACCGTCTTGATACAGCCATAAGCGCTGATCTACGGCAAACGGACCGTCATACTCAACGGGCGCTGCAGCCCCCGGAAATTGCACGGTAATTCGGTCGATCTCATCTACTTGACCGAGACCAAAATGGAGGTAGAGGCTGTCTTGACAACCTTGACCCGTACTGGCGGTGACGGCACGCATGAAAATGCGCTCACCGGCGTAGGCACGAACAACAGCGCCGATGGCTGCTCGATTAGCACCCGCGTTGCCCACTGCGCGGACCTGTAACCAATGGCCATTCGTCGGGTGCTGGTTCATGAATATACCATCGCTCGTTGCAAGATCGAGACGACCATCGCGGTCGATATCGGCCACCGCTTGCCCCCATCCATTGGTGACATCAACGCCGGAGCGCCATGCGTCGAGCCGGAAGGTCCCATCCCCGTTTCCCCAATAGAAATCAGTCGGCCGTCCGACATATACGGCGCTCAGCACCAAGTCGAGTGCGCCATCGTTGTCAAAGTCGGCGAGAGAGGGCACCGAGTGGGTTTCTTGAAAACGTAACCCTGCAGCCCCCACCGGACGACTCCAGTCGCCTTGTATATCTTCAAAGAGACCGGCCCCCCGATTCAACAAGACCTGAGTCTTATCACTGAAATCGTAGAAACGCGGGTGTGCGAGATTGGCGATAATGACATCTAAGTCGGCATCACCGTCGAGGTCGCCCAACGCGGCACCGATACTGTGGCCATAGTAAGTATATCCTTGCCAACGTGTCGCCTGACCCGCGAACCGACTCTCCTCCCCCACCTCAGAAAATTGTCCGTTATCATTTCGGTAGTACAAATTTCGATTCAGTCGATAAGTATTTACGAGCAGATCGACGTCACCATCTGTATCAAAGTCAGCCGCGAGGGCACCGCGACTCGATAGATGTGCACGCCGATCATCGAGGCCTGCAAAACCATTTGTACCCGTCCACTCTTCGAAGGTCCCATCACCGCGAGAGCGCCAAACCTGGTCGAGATATGGACGGCCGGAACTCCAGCACAAGAAATTTGCTACGTACAAGTCCAAGAAACCATCGGCATCTATATCAATCCAAGTGGCTGCCGCCGTCGGCGCCCTGTCGCCACCATCACAACTCATGGACTCTTCTACAACGTCATTGAAACCAGCCTGTGCGGTGACATCGGTAAAAGCGCCTTCACAATCGCTTCGTAACAAGAAGTCCGATACCTGATAACTCTCGTTAAATAGAAAAAGGTCCAGACAGCCATCGTTGTCATAGTCGGCAAATACACCGCTTCCAGAAATGGAATCGAGTTCGCCGAAGGCTTCATCGGTCACATCTATGAGCAGGCCATCATCGTTTCTAAATAATTTTGGGCCATTGACGAGTAGGTCATCATCCCCGTCGTTATCGTAGTCCGCCCAGGCCAGGCGATTGCTGGTTTGCACATCGGGTACTCGCCTAAAAACCTGTTCATCTGCCGTAACTGAGTCGGTGTATTGGACGTAGAGTCGAACAAGATAGTCATACTGAAACGACAAACTCAGGCCATTATACGCATAATTGAGCTGACCGCCTGACCGAAACTGCTTGAGTTCGGGAAAGTTCCAAGCCGAATGACACGCACCAAAGTCGCTACAACAATCATTGCCGCAATCGGGGGTCGGCGGGCTGCCATCGAACGCGAGCGCTGGGCCGTCAGCTGTTCGTTGATGCACAACATGAACAAGGCCCGGGTGTTCAAACTCAACGGGTGACGCCAAAATGAATTCGACCCACTCATTGGTACCGATATCGTCCCGACAGCGGCTCACACTGGCAAGTGATTCGGAGGGCCAGAAATCGAAGCCGTTGTAGCCAAAGTCAGGATGTAAGGAGACGGTAAGTGACTCGGTACGACTTTCCGGCAGATAGCCGTATTGAACTGCATAGCCCAAAATGCGTGCTGGTCTAGACAATTCGAACACGACAGACTCGTTAAGCGTCGCCTCGCCAATGGGAACCTCGACAATGGACCAGCTCTGCGCTTGAACGTGAGAGAGAGGTTGCCCGTCGTGGTATTCGATCACCTCGTGTTCTTCTGGAAGCATGCCCATATCCGTGGAACAACTCTCTGACGCGTCAGGCAGCTGACCGTCCAATGGAGAGGCATCGGGTGTCGCGCCCCTATCGGCCAACTCGACTATCGCGTCCGCGGGACCCGCATCGGGTCTGGCGGCATCGCCTCCAAGGTCGATCACGACAACCACACCCCGTTGATTATTTTCGGCTCCACTGCAGCCCAAGACCAGCAGATAAACCGCGAGTATCCATCGATACATTTAGCATCCCCCAACAAGACAGCCCCGACACTCAGGTCATCGGCAATCAGAATACCCTGAGTCGTCTGCTTGGATGATAGCCCATTTTGGGGGATGACAAAATTGAACTGGCTGGGTCTGCCAGTGTGGCACTCAATGACGCCACAGGAGCGGTCTAAAGCGACGTACGGTAACGACGTGTTGCAGCTGAATAAGCGCTCTTTCGGGTTGGCTTACAAACTAAAGAAGAGAGCTCGATGGGCGAGCCCCTCAGGGGTTCATCCAGAAACTAAAAAAGCGAGCTCGATGAGCTCGCTTTCCCAGTTCGCTGGGCGCGCAGTGCACGCCCACGATAACGTGAAGCTGGCCTTAGCCTTCTTCGCCGCCTTCGCCGCCAGCACCACCAGCGCCGCCTTCGCCGCCTTCGCCGCCTTCGCCGCCTTCGCCGCCAGCGCCGCCTTCGCCGCCCTCGCCGCCTTCGCCGCCTTCGCCGCCTTCGCCGCCAGCGCCGCCTTCGCCGCCACCAGCAGCAGGCAATGCCACAGTTGCGTTACCGCCCATGGCTGCGACCGTCTCGCCGATGCAGTCCTCCATGTTTGGGTTACCTTCAGCGTCTGCTGCACAGACCTTGAATGTGTATGACTCTTCGTCATTTCCGACGAGCTCAACGACGTTGATCGAGCAACCCTGAAGGTCCTGCTCAAAGCCGAGTACGAGCTCACCGCCGATACCCATGGACACATAGCAGCTTCGGTTGTCTTCGAAGTTTGGATCCGCGTCGACCGGCTCACAAACCATGCCGTCGTCGGTGGCCGCTTCTGCGTTGTTGCGATCGATGCCTGAGCTACAGGTTGCCATGTCTACGCCTTCCTGACCGCAGATCATGCCGGTACCTTCTTGGAAGCTCGCGACCGAACCGAGAACAGGTGCGTCGCCACAAACAGCTGCGATACCACAGATGTCAGCGCCAGGCGTACCTGCCATGTTCTCAACAGCGCTCGTGTCGTTCAGAACAACGAACTTATACTCAGCAGGCTCTTCGCCGCCACCGCCGCCTTCGCCGCCCTCGCCGCCTTCGCCGCCAGCACCGCCTGCATCAGCGCAAACGCCTGCGTCATCGCAGTCGCCTTCATCGTCGACGTCACAGCCTGTGGCGCCCAGAACGAGGCTCAGTGAGGCAAATAGAACCAACAGATTCTTTAGCTTATCCATCTTATCTCCCTTTTACTTTTGAGATGGTCTTGCCACGGGTGATCGGGTCTTCACGACCGCGACCTACACCGATACCGGCGCAGGATATGTACTTTGGTGGGTTTGGGGCAAGTATCTTTGTTGCGCTGTTGCCATCCGCGCGCGCGAGGAAGCCATAAGTAACTGAAATCACTGAACAAAACGCAGTTCTGGATGCAGCATTTTTTTAGGTGGGATGAACGCTAGTTCCAGCAAATCCGTGGGTTAAGCCCCTGGGACACAAGAAAATCGTGCACCACCAGTACGATAAGCCCCCCCATTTCAATACGTGGATTGCATTCAAGATCCTCGCCTCGGTCACGGAGGCTCGGACGTGCTAGGCCGGCGATGGACCAATCATTGCCTTGGGCTGGACAACACGGTCAAAGGTGTCGCCATCGACGAAACCGAGATTGATAGCCTCTTCTCGTAGAGTTGTTCCGTTCTTGTGAGCGGTTTTGGCTACGAGCGTCGCATTGTCGTATCCGATCTCAGGTGCCAGCGCTGTCACGAGCATGAGACTTTCCCACATAAGCTTCGAGATGCGCTCTTCATCTGCCTGAATACCCGCGACACATTTATCGGTGAACGCCTGACTCGAATCACCGAGCAACTGCATGGATTGCAGCACGTTGTAAGACATCATTGGTTTAAACACATTGAGCTCAAAATGTCCCTGCGAGCCTGCAAAACCGACGGCCGCGTCATTGCCAAACACATGCGCGCAAACCATAGTCAACGCTTCGGCCTGAGTCGGATTCACCTTCCCTGGCATGATAGAACTGCCGGGTTCGTTGGCGGGCAAGACCAGCTCTCCGAGTCCACAGCGCGGTCCTGACCCCAAGAAACGTATATCGTTGGCAATCTTGAACAAGCTTGCAGCGACGACCTTGAGAGCACCGGACATTTCCACGAGCGCATCGTGCGCGGCAAGCGCCTCAAACTTGTTTGGTGCGGTGTAAAAAGGCAGGTCAGTGATCCGAGCGATACTCTGCGCTACGGCTTCAGCGTAACCCGTCTTGGTGTTCAACCCAGTGCCAACGGCGGTTCCACCCTGGGCGAGCGCATAGATATTTGGCAAGGCAGATTCAACCCGCGCGATGCCCTGCTCCACCTGATACGCATAGCCCCCAAACTCCTGCCCCAACGTCAGCGGCGTTGCATCCTGAGTGTGTGTCCGCCCAATTTTGATCACATCAGCAAACTCGGTCGCTTTGGCGACCAACGCACGATGCAACGATCGCAGACCGGGTAGCAGCACGTCGCGGGCCGTTGTTCCGATCGCAATATGCATGGCGGTGGGAAACGTATCGTTCGAACTCTGCGACATATTTACGTGATCGTTCGGATGAACGGGATGCTTCGTGCCCAGTTCACCACCCAAGATTTCGATGGCGCGGTTGGCGATGACTTCGTTCGCATTCATATTCGACTGGGTACCGGAGCCTGTCTGCCATACAACGAGCGGGAAATGATCATCAAAGCGCCCTGCGACGACCTCCGCCGCGGCTGCACAAATCGCCTCTCCAAGTTCGGGATTGAGCTTCCCTTGGGCAACATTTACCTCCGCTGCGGCCTGCTTAATCACCCCGAGCGCGCGCACGAGCGCAGCTGGCTGCCGCTCCCAACCGATTGGAAAGTTCATCAGCGAACGCTGGGTCTGTGCACCCCAATATTTGTCGGCGGGCACATTCAAATCACCAAAACTATCAGACTCGACACGCACTGCAGTCATAAGGCAGACACTCCTCTCAAATCATCCTGAGTCGCCGACAACCTAACGATTTTCGGTGCGCTTTCCAATCCTTCGTACACTTCGTTTTAAATCCAGCCTGTGTTGACGCCGATTCGAGCTACATTGACTGGGATGAGCCAGCGCGCAGCGCGCCGAAGATCGGCACCTGCGAAGATATGCCAGAAAATTGGTCTGGACTCATTTCGGCTGTTACCCTGCCGATGGGAGTGACCTTATGCACAACTTCGTTTTTGGTATTATTTGTGTAGCGGCCGGCATTTACCTCGTCGAATCCATCTCGAGCGGCCCACTTGTGACGGGCGCCGGGGGCCTACTCATTCTTCTTGGTATCTATCGGTTTATCGTGATGATTCTCGACACTGAGTAACGCTGCTCTCCTCACCGCTCACTCCCCCTCAACGAAACGATACCTGCATTTTTTTTTAGGCAGTGCTTTCACCGAGACAAGAAAGTCAATATACACGGTTCATTGATCGGCAAATGCCGAAAGCCTGGTCCACAAAGGATAAATGCAGATGACGCAAGACACCGACATCGGATTGCCGAAGGTCTACGACCCCGATGAAGCTGAGACACGCTGGTACCAGCAGTGGGAGAATGCGGGGCTGTTTAAGCCACGTTCAGACCACGGCCCAATCGCAGACACCGAGCCGACATATGTGATCATGATGCCACCGCCTAATGTCACCGGCACGCTGCACATGGGTCATGCATTAACGGCCACCATCCAAGATATTTTAGTGCGTTATCATCGCATGACGGGCGCCAACACCCTGTACTTGCCCGGAACCGATCACGCAGGCATTGCGACACAGACGGTCGTGGAAAGAGAAGTCAAGAAGCATGAAGGCAAGACCCGCCATGAACTCGGTCGAGAGGCTTTCCTAGAGAGGATTTGGGACTGGAAGGAGCGTAACGGCTCTCGCATCATCGAACAGTTGCGAACGATTGGTGCCTCCGCCGACTGGAGCCGGACGCGGTTCACAATGGACGAGCAATGCTCAAAGGCTGTCTCTGAGGCATTCGTCCGCATGTGGAACGATGATCTCATCTACCGAGGCGAGCGACTCGTCAACTGGGATCCGACCACCCGAACCGCGCTCAGCGATGAAGAGGTTGAGCACGAAGAACGCCAAGGCGAGCTCTGGCAATTTGCGTACGCGCTCACCGATGGGTCGGGAGAAATCGTTGTTGCCACCACGCGCCCCGAGACCATGCTCGGTGACACCGCCGTTGCCGTGCACCCGGATGACGAGCGCTACAGTGGCTTCGTAGGCAAGACGCTCAAGCACCCGTTTTTCCCCGAACGCAACGTGATGGTCATCGCTGACGACTATGTAGACCGCGAGTTCGGCACGGGCGCGGTCAAGATCACCCCAGCTCACGACCCAAATGACTTTGACATGGGTCGACGACACGACCTGCCGATGATCAACATCATGACCTTCGACGGCCGGATCAATGAGCAAGGTGGATCGTTTAAAGGCTTGGACCGCTATGAGGCGCGAAAAAAGGTCAAAGAGACGCTTCGCGAGCTCGGCTTCGAGCGCGGCTCAGAGACCATCACACACAGCGTGAGCATTTCCCAGCGCTCAGGCGACGCCATCGAGCCCATGTTGAGTCGCCAGTATTTCGTACGGACCGAGTCCTTAGCGGAGAAAGCGAGCGCGTGTATTCGCTCTTCGGAGACCCGCATTATTCCTGAGGGGTGGGTCAAGACCTGGAATCACTTCATGGATAACATCCAAGATTGGTGTATCAGCCGGCAGCTCTGGTGGGGGCACCGGATTCCAGTCTTCTACGACCTCGAAAAGCTACCGGCGGCGATCCGTGAGGATGCCGCTCGAAAGGGCCGAACAGAAGCCCTCGAAGCGTTGGAAGAGGGTAAAGCGTCCGACGAATTACTCAGCATCGCGCTCAATACGCTCGATGACGATTGTGTGCGCGCTTTCTCGATCGCGAGCACCGACGACCTCACCGATGACAGTGGACGATTCGTCCAAGAAGAGGACGTACTCGATACATGGTTTAGTTCGGGACTCTGGCCGTTCTCAACCCTCGGCTGGCCCAATGAAACGGACGATCTTGCTCGATTCTACCCGGGCGCCGTCTTAGAGACGGGATTTGACATTTTATTCTTCTGGGTCGCCCGAATGATGATGATGGGCACATATTTTATGGGTAAAGCACCATTCGCAGATGTGTATCTGCATGCGATGGTGCGTGATGCTCAGGGTCGAAAAATGTCCAAATCTCTCGGCAATACCATCGACCCTCTGGACGTCATCCGAGGCATCAGCCTAGACGGCCTTGTGGAGAAGACAAAGACCTATCCGGTACCTGAAAAGCTCCTACCCCAGGTGATCGACGGTCTGCGCAAATCTTATCCAGACGGGATTCTCGCGTCTGGTGCCGATGGTCTGCGATTCACCCTTGCCTCACTATCCGGTCAAGGCCGCGACATTAAACTCGATATTCGACGCGTTGAGGGCTATCGCGCC
This sequence comes from Bradymonadia bacterium, assembly GCA_049889275.1. Classification (GTDB taxonomy): domain Bacteria; phylum Myxococcota_A; class Bradymonadia; order UBA7976; family UBA1532; genus UBA1532. The sequence continues at coordinate 8,317 of JBMHDS010000109.1, forward strand.
TTTTTGAATAAGATTTGGAATGCGACACGGTTCGCGCTGATGCGCGTGACCGATGGTGAGATCCCGAAGCTCGATGACGTACGCGATAAACTCAGTCTGGCCGATCGCTGGATACTATCGCGTCTACAGACCGCCACTCAGCGCGCTAATCAGGGGATTAAAGCATATAACTTCGCCGAGACGGCGACGTCTATCTATCACTTCTTCTGGGATGAGCTCTGCGATTGGTACATCGAGTTGGTCAAGGGCAATCTGTCCGACGATGCCCCGGAGGAGAAGCGCGCCATCTCGAGTGCTGTGTTATTGACCGTCCTCGACCAAGCGATGCGCATGCTTCACCCTATGTGTCCTTTTCAAAGCGAGGAAATTTGGCAAAAGTTGCCCGGCCGCGACACACGCTGGTCGAAGATTCGGTTCTGCGCTGAAGCCCCCTACCCTGAAGGTGACGAGAGTTACATCGACGCCGACGCAGAAAAGCGCATCGGTCAATTGCAGGAGGCGGTCACGCTGATTCGTAATGGGCGGCACGAGTCTGGACTCCCAATGCAAAAGAAAGTCCCAGTCGTTGTCGTGAGCGATGACGCTGGCGTCGCGGAGAGCATTGCCGAATATGAAAACGAGATTCGAAGGCTCGCCCAAGTGACAGAGTTGCGCTGTGAGACCCGAGGGGCTTTCACGGCACCCCAGCAGGCCGCGGTCAACTCAGGTACGGACTTAGACGTTGTGATCCTCCTCGAAGGCTTGATCGACTTCGGCGCAGAACGGGAGCGACTCCAAAAAGAGATCGACAAGCTGACCAAGAAGCGTGAGGGCCTCGCAAGACGCCTTGGCAGCGCCGGTTTTCTCGATAAAGCGCCCCCTGCCGTCATCGAAGAGACACGGGGCAAGTTAAGCGACTTGGATGAACAAGTATCGCGCTTCCAATCACGATTGACAGAGATCGCCGGCCTGTAAGCCGTGCAAGGAGTAGAAAATGGGGCTTTGGGATAGCATAAAGGGCGCGGTCAATACGCTCACCGGCGGACAGGCAACGGTGGCGCTAGAGGTCGGTGAAGCGACTCTCGGCGAGGATGTCTTCGTCCGCGTTAAAGCCACCGCCAAGACCGACATCTCAATTGATGGCGTCTATCTTTTGGTCAAAGCCAGCGAATTCGCTGAGGTGCGTGACGTGGACTACGATTTCCATGATGGGCGGCGTCGTGTGGAGTACGTTCGCGGCCATCACGTCACATTCAATACCCGCTATGACATCGCTGGGCCGCAACAGCTAAGCGAAGGCGAGACGGCCGAGTGGGAGGCGACATTCCAAATCCCTGAATCAGAGAACCCGACCTTTGATGGACAGATGATCAGTCACACCTGGGAACTTCAAGCGGGTCTTGATGTCACCGGCAACGACCCCGACAGTGGCTGGTTTCAGTTCGAAGTTTGGGATAACTGAGCGCGAAAGGCGACGATTCAGGCCCATCGAATGCCGTATGCGATGAACGATCTCACGGCAGAGAAAACTCGATGTGGCGAGATGGCACTATGCAACGACAAGACTTTGACTTTGAACTCCCTCCCGACTTGATCGCGCAAGATCCAGCCTGTGCACGGGATGGGAGTCTCCTACTCGATGTGCCAACCTCCGGGCCCTTTCGAATCGATCATTTCCCTTCCATAGTAGAGCAATTTCGTGGTGATGAGGTCTTGGTCGTCAACGACACCAAGGTCGTGCCCGCCCGCGTGTTGGGCCATAAGACCACAGGTGGACGTGTGGAAATGTTCTTTGTCGAGGCACTCGATGATCAAACCATCCACGCCATGATGCGTGGCAAGCGTCTACGGGAGGGCACAGAGATTGAACTTCCCGAGGGCGTTACGGCTCTTATTGAAGCCCATTTAGGCGACGGCGTGTTTCGCTTGCAGCTGACAAATCATGGCGATTTATGGGCCTGGCTGGAGCGCGCAGGGCAAGTTCCGCTCCCCCCATATATTCAGCGCACACCTCACTCGGCAGACGAAGAGCGATACCAGACCGTTTTTGCGCGTAATCGCGGGGCCGTGGCAGCACCAACCGCCGGTCTTCATTTCACAGATGAAATTCTCGGTGCTCTGCAAGAACGCGGTGTGACCATCGCGAGGGTTACATTACACGTTGGGCTCGGTACTTTCATGCCCATGCGGGTGGATCACATCAAGGACCATAAGATGCACTCCGAGGCCTTTGAGGTCCCGCAAGAGACACGCACGCTTCTGGCGTCTGGTCGTCCGATTGTGGCCGTCGGGACAACGGTGGTCCGGGCGCTTGAAAGCTATGCGCTACAACCCGATGGGCGCCGAACGGAGCTCTTCATCTATCCAGGCTTCGAGTTCAAACTCGTCGATGGACTTTTGACGAACTTCCACCTGCCTCAAAGCACGCTTTTGATGATGGTGTCGGCGTTTTCAGGCCGGGCTCGCGTGCTCGAGGCCTATGGATACGCTGTAGAACACAAGATGCGATTTTTCAGCTATGGTGACGCCATGCTGCTGCGCAGGGAGAACGGACGATGGCGCTAGAATATCGACTCGAAGCTGCATGCAACGACACCGAGGCTCGACTTGGTCGCGTGCAGACCTTTCATGGCGAGTTTGAGACGCCCATCTTTATGCCGGTGGGGACACAAGCTGTGGTCAAGGCACTGACGGCGAGCGAGGTTGAAGCCGTCGGTGCGCAAATCATTCTCGGTAACACCTATCACCTCGCTGTGCGACCGGGTATCGAGACTGTGCGCGCGCTCGGCGGCATGCACGAGATGTATAATTGGTCTCGTTCGATCTTGACCGATAGCGGCGGTTTCCAAGTTTTGTCGCTCGCCCAACTTCGAAAGATTAGCGAGGAAGGTGTGGCCTTTCGCAGTCACATCGATGGATCACTGCTCAAGCTCACACCTGAGCATGCCATCGAAATCCAAGAAGCCATCGGCTCCGACATCATGATGTGCCTGGATCATTTACCGGCGACAACCGCGCCTCGAAAAGAAGTTGAAGATGCGATGGCGCGCACGACACGGTGGGCCAAGCGCTGCTTGGCGGCACGCCGACGCTCTGAACGCGCCGTTTTTGCCATCATTCAGGGCGGGACTGAGTTTGACCTACGCACCCGGCATATTGAAGAGCTCTGCGGTGAGGGCTTCGACGGCTTTGCGATCGGCGGACTCTCGGTGGGTGAATCAATCCCCGATATGTACGCCACGCTCGCGCATACAGCACCACAAATGCCCAAGGATAAGCCTCGTTATTTGATGGGCGTCGGACGGCCTGCAGACCTCATCGAGGGGGTGGCCCGTGGTGTTGATATGTTCGATTGCGTGATGCCAACACGAAACGCGCGCAAAGGCGGTTTGTTTGTCGACCAAGGTCGCCAAAAGATGAATATTAGGAATGCTCGATTCAAGCAGGACACAAAGCCCATCGATGAGCATTGTGATTGCTATACCTGCAGCAACTATTCCCGTGGTTACTTGCGGCATCTCCTCTATGCCAATGAGATTCTAGCTCACCGCCTGCTGTCGATTCACAACTTGCGCGTCTACCTCAAGCTGATGGAAGACATTAGAAAAAGCCTGCGCGAAAATCGCTTTGGCGAATTTTACAGGTCCTGGACCAGCGGATTCGACGATCCGAAGATCCCAAAGTAGGTCGTCAATGTGGGCTCTGCCCCGGGATATGAGAACCAAGTCATTGTCGGTTTGTCTCGAAGTGAGCGGGCTTGATGCCTCCATCCCAAGAGTGTGGTACACATGCGTCGTGGTTCGAGTTGCCCACACGTGTTGTCGATTCGGGTGACCAACTTTAAACGAGCGGGGAAATAGCGTTGCGCTGTCGAGTATGTGGACACCTCGATTTTGAAGCCCGAGAGGGAGATCGATGCCCTCGAGAAGGTGCGATCATGGTCACCGAGGGCGCCCACGACAAGAATCCGCACGATGTCTTGCTCGGTCAATTCCTCGATGATGAGTTCGCGTTGGTGGATATCCTCGGGGTGGGTGGTTTCGGCACGGTCTACAAAGCAATTCAGTTTCCAGTGAGGCGGCCTGTTGCCGTCAAAGTTTTGCATTCCCACTACTATCGACATGAAGGTGTTCGTCAGCGTTTTTTTCAAGAAGCGAGAGCCATCGGCTCGCTCACCGACTCAAGCATTGTCAAGCTGATTCGCTTTGGTGAAATCGAGCCAGGTAAACCTTTACCCGGTTGTGGTGGTTACTTCTTCATGGCCCAGGAGTTCATCTCCGGGATGACGCTGCGCGAAGCGACACGACAGGTCAGTCGCTTCGAGCCAGCGCGCGCACAGCAGGTAGCAATTCAAATTCTTCGGGCGCTCGCCGATGCACACCGACATGGCGTTGTGCATCGTGACCTGAAGCCTTCAAACATCATGCTCACCAGGGACGCACTCGGTGAGGAGTCGGTGCGTGTTCTTGATTTTGGCGTCGCGAAGATGCTCGAGAGCGTTGATGACCCCAATGGTAATACGCCTGACACATTAACGGGCGTGATGCTCGGCACGCCGAATTACATGGCGCCTGAGCAGATTCATGGAGAAGGCATCAGGCCCGCAACCGACCTCTATGCAGTGGGCATTTTGCTCTACGAGATGCTGTCAGGAAGGCGGCCCTTTCAGCGCACAAGCCGCGCGGAGACATTGCGCGCTCAGCTGCGTGATTACGCCCCGCCATTGACGCCGGACGACGGCGTGCCTAAGCATTTGGCGAATGTGATCAACGCTGCATTGCACAAGAAACCAGAGCAGCGCTACCAAGATGCGGCGTCGTTCATCAAAGCGCTCAAAGGGGAAGGTGCACCCATCACGCAGGAACCCGCCCCTTTGATGCCGATGGGCCAGGGCGTCACCATGACCCCTGATGCAGCCGAGCACACCATCGCTGCGGCGGCGCCTGTTGTCCCGCCCGTATCAGACACACAAGCAGAACCTGTCGCCGTTTTTGAAGAACCGATGGCGAATGACCAAGCGCGCAATGGTCCGACGACAACGGTTCGAGGTCTCACGCCGCCCAGCCGGACAAATCGTCTGCCAATCGCGGTCGGATTCGTCCTGCTGTGCGCGGGCGCGCTCGCCTGGTGGTTCAGCCAATCACGTCCTCAGGCGGTCTCTCAGGTGCCCGCGTCTACAGCGACCACGGAATCGGTACAACCGACCGGTCCAACGGACCCCAAACCAGATGACCAATCGCGAGGAAAAGCGGGCGCAAACGAACAACCGACACCTGTGAAACAAGCGAAGCCCAAACAGTTGCGGCCAGTCGCATCACCCGCGCTGAAGGATACAGACAAGCCGTCTGGTGCGAATGAAAGCCAGCCTGAGTCAGCGCAGCAGAGCGATAAAGCGGATCAGAAGCAAATGCCGACAGAGGCGCCCTCAAGCGCGCAGAACGAGGTCCAGCGACGGCCGCAGAGGGCGCCGTCGAAACGCGCTCGACCGCGAAAGACGAAGAAATTAAGAAAGTCAAAGACGAGGGTCAGACAGCCATCCACGAAGAAAACGCCGCCTAAGAATGCGCCGCCTAAGAAAACGCCTGCGAAGATTGAAAAGAAACCCACACCTGGCGTAATCCCCGAACTCTAAAGCGTGAATCCCAGCAGAAGTGGGACGAATTCGCTGTGCCACTATTGCGTCACTGGCTCGGTAGCCTATAGTGTTGGCTATGCGGACATATCTCTTCATTCTACTGATGCTGACATGCATCGGATTCGCCCACGCTCAACCGGGCGATAATGCAACTGCTTTTGACACGCAGGTTGGTGCGGCGACAATGGACTTCAAAGCGGGTCGTTTTGACATAGCGCTCACCGCCTTTCGGACGCTGCGATCACGCTCCAAAGACAAGAGCACCCGGATCCGCCTACAATGGAACATCGCCCGCTGTTTGGAAGAGCTTGCCCGACCAGCCGAGGCGCTCGCCATCTTTGAAGATTATTCGCGAGAAGTGAATGACCCAGTTCGAAAATCCCGGGCTCAGGCGAAGATCGACCTCCTCCTACCCAAGGTCTACGGCCGAGTCTCCGTGCTCTGCACGGGCGCCCAATCGGCACTCGTGAGCATCGAAGGCAGCCAACTGAAGCAACCCTGTCCGGCCGTCTTTGAGCGCATCAAACCGGGCCTCGTTGTCGTCATTGGTGAGGAGGGCGAGAAGGTTCGACAAATGGTCAGCGTAGAAGCCGGAAAGACGAGTGAAGCGAAACTGACATTTGTGACACAGTCACCACCTGTCACACCACCAGCGCGCGCGGAGAGTGCGGCGAAATGGCCATGGTATGTGGCCGGCACAGCGGCTGTACTGACGACGAGCGCACTCACGATCTGGCTAGTCAATCGAGACGACCCAAAACCAACTCATCGAGGCACCGTATGCTTCGATTCAAGCTGCGACTAAGGACGATAAAAGGTGGATAGGCCCTCGCGATATAGTCCAACCATTTTACTGGCCATCTCACTCGGCTGCATCGCCACGGGATGCCAGGAGGACAGCAAGCTCGTTGAGCATCAATTACGCTTTAACATGAGTCGATGCTTAGGTGACCTTCAGGTCGATGACAACGCTGAGACCGAGACATGTAATCGGAAGACCGTCACGAACGCAGTATACGCCGGAGACGGGCCCAATGGCTGTCTCACCATACGGGTCAACAATGACGCCAAACAGACGCGAACCATCCGCTGGAGTGACGATAAGCTCATCGTCGTCGACCAAAGCGCTCTAAAGCTCCGACCTGACTCAAGACTGTCGGTTCAAGTGAGCCTCTTCAATCAAGCGATCACCGCCGATGACTGTAGCGCGCATGCCCTCGGCGCTGAGTGTGAAGGTCAGTGCGTTGTCCAATTGAGAGCCCAGCCAATGTCCGGAAGCCGTGGACCCATCCGCATCGATTTTACAAACCCGAATGACGGAGCGTGTACCACCCGTTGGAATGAGTCGGGGCACCCATCCCTCGCGGAACGGTGCGATGGCCTCGACAATAACTGCGATGGTCAAATCGATGAGTTAGAGCAATGTTGTCGAACGAACGCGGACTGTCAGAGTGACCTGTCCGACATGTTCTGCGATGGCGAGTCCTGGGAATGTGTCGGCTGCCAGAGTCACGCCGACTGCAGCAATAAGTTCGACACGCGCACATTCTGCGATTTTGAATCCGGTCGCTGCGGGCAGTGTGACCCCAACCCAACCAGCATCGCATCACACCGCTGTCCCACAGACAAACCCCTTTGTCGCCTCGGCGAAGACGGTCGAACGGCCTGCGACTTCTGCAATCCCAATGCACCGATCGGGGATAACGGTTGTCCTTACCAACGACCCTGCTTCTCAGACGATGATCCCGCAAGCACACCATACTGTGAACGATGCTCCACCACCGACGAGTGCCCAGACGGACTCGAATGCCTACGCCGCCTCACGGAGACCGATACCTACAACGGCAGCTGCCGCGAATGCGCACCGAACAGCTCAGGTGAGAACCAAGCGTGTCTCGCCAGAGGAACGGACGCTTATTGCACCGACCGCGGCGCCTGTGTTGAGTGTCTGCCTGAGTTCGAAGCATTCGCTTGCCCTGACAACGCCCCCTACTGTCTTCCGGATGGCGATGGGGGCTTTACGTGCAACCCCTGTACAACGGACCAAGACTGTCGCCGTGTTCGCAGCGACGCACCGTTCTGTGTGGAGAATCGATGCGTACCCTGTCGACCTGGAACCCGTCAAGGTTGCGCTGATTCAACACCCATCTGTGGCGATGATTTCTTATGTCGGTCGTGCGAAAATGATGGCGAATGCGGTGAGGCGTCCGTCTGCGTCGACGCCGCGGCAGTAAGCGGTTGCGGCACTGCGGATACGCCTTGCCCAACCCTCGGTCAATGCCAAGATTGCGCGCTCACTGATACCGGCGAGATGGTGCAATGCACCGATGAGCTCAGGCCGGTCTGCCGCTCGGGCTCTTGCAGCGCTTGCGATTCAGACGCCGATTGTCCCGAAGGCAAACCCGTTTGCAATGAACTGGGTCAATGTACTGAGTGCCCCACCGTTCTGACTCGGGCGACAATGGCCAACTTAGACACAGACACCTATCGATGTGATCAGTTTGGGCCAAAATCCATTTGCAGTGACGACGGTGTATGCGAGGCATGTACCACAGACGAGCAATGCGCCGAACGCCCCGGCGATCGAACCGCGTGTATAGACGGCAAGTGCTTAGGCTGCCGTCCTGGTGTGGCCGAGACAGGTTGTACAGATGGAGCACGGCCCTTCTGTGAGCCAGCGATGTCTCGGTGCGTTCAATGTTTAGAGGATGTCGACTGCGGCGGTTCGCTCACGTGCGGCGACAATGTCTGTGTGGGCGCCTGTGACCACGTGTTTCAAGGCGGCTGCCCTCCATCAGCGCCTGTTTGTCGGCCCGATAGTACCTGTGATGTCTGTCGAATCGACGATTGCATCGCCGAACGCTCCACGGTCCAAATCCGTGAACGCTGCGCCAATTCCGTAAGCTGCCTCAGTTGTGTTTCACCGCCCCTCAATCCACCAGATGAGCCGATGGAGATCGGAGGCGATGATATGAATCCAGACGCAAACGAACAAAGCTATGGCTGCGATATCAACTCGAATACCCCCCTCTGCAGCAACGGCCAATGTTTAGCCTGCACTGCGGATGCCGACTGCGAACGGGTACCCGGCGCTGGCGAGTTTTGCGACCAAGATACCGGTAAATGCGGCGTCTGCCGGCTCGGTGGTGCTCCAGCACGACCAGCCCTCGGTTGTAATGAGGTGGTCCCCATTTGCACAAATATGGACGGCGGTAGAAACACATGCATGGAGTGTGGAGACTCTAGCCATTGCAATAGGGGTCGATGCGTTCGCGGACGCTGCCAGGTCTGTAATCCCGAAACCCATGACGGCTGTGAGAGCGAGGCACCAATGTGCATTTTCAACGCCATCGAGGGACGCGGGTATACCTGCGTCACCTGCCGTGAGGGAACACCCGAGTCCGATGCCGCATGCCGAATTCGCGACTGTATCGAGCGAGGTCTCGACCCAAACAGCTGTAGCTCAGCAGCGCAATGCGTCGCAGGCCGCTGCCAGGCCTGTTCGGTCGAAAGCACTTTCTGTATGGACGGTCGTGTCTGCATCGAAGGCGAATGTAACCCCTGCAGTATTGACAGAGACTGCTTCTTTAGGGGCATGACGGATCTCGGGCTGGTCTGCGATGAGGGGCGTTGCGCAACAAAGGTGATGTGTAGAAACCGAGAGGATAGCTGCCGCGCTGACGACCTTTATCCAGGATTCGACTGCGTGGATGGCGAGTGCGGCCTGTGCGCGATGGGCACGCTCTGCTCCGATGGCACGGTCTGCGTCAGGGACTTTGAGACACGGCTACCCGCCTGTCAGCCATGTAACCGAGTCGGCTGCCCCGACGGAGGGTTCTGCAACATGGCGCGAGGCACCTGCTCTGGTGGCGGAATGGCGGGCGGAGACGATCGCCCACAATGAATGAGCGTAAGCGCGAAATTCAGGCCGACATACAACTCCATAGGGTGGTGGAGCAAGAGGTGGCCCGGGTACAGCGCGAGCTCCCACCCGGCGCCTACGAACGCGGTGACCTCATCAGCTACGGACATATCGGCCTACTAGAGGCCAAGGAACGATTTGATCCCAATTACGGTGTTGAGCTCGGCGCTTATGCGAGGCCTCGAATTCGTGGTGCCATTCTGGATGGGATCCGCAATGGCCTGGGCAAATACGGACGGTCCCATTATCAGCGGCTCAGGCGTGACTTTATCAACCGTGGGCAGGAGGTCCAACCGGAGCATGCTCAAAGCAGCCCGCCAAGTCCGCAGCATGACCCAACGCTCCGCGAAATCGATAAATATGCCGAAACCCTTCTACTCAATCACCCCGTCATGCCTGTGGCATCCGATGCCGAGGAGACGCTCGCTTGGGGCCAAGAGCTGGCCATCATGAAGCAAGCGCTCGAGGAGCTGAACACTAAAGAGCGACGGATTATTAGAGCGGTATACGATCTGAGCTTAAGGGACGATTCGGGCGCCAAGCTCGCCACACGACTCGGCGTTCATCGCTCACAGGTCAGCCGCAAACACCACGCGATTATGGACAGATTGCGTGCTGTTATGCGCCGCATTCGGAAAAAAACCATCGATAATTAGCTGTCGGCGAGGCGTTCAAACTCGCTTAAAGCCGAGTCATTGATGCTGCTAACCGCAGCGCGTCTACGACGACTCATTCACGAAGGCGATTGGCCCTGAAACCTCTACCCGACCACGGCAGCCTATTGGACTTGGGCGTTTTGCCGAAACGGATACGCTGCCATCAGGCCCTTGCAGCTGCAGCATGTAATAAGGGCCTTCAAAGTGACTGGACACAACCTCATACTCACCTTGCCTATCTACTGAGAAGGCGAGCTGTTCATAACGAATGATGGCTGTACCGAATCCCGACGCGTTCTGGTGGGTGGCAAGCTGACCGAGGCGCGTTGTACACACCCCGCCTTCGGTCTGACCACTCAGCGCATAGGCGGTCCCCGTCATCTGCGCGACACTCAGCGTCGCAGGATGGGCATAGAGCCGCTCTGGCGTGTCGAGCTGTAAGAGCTCAGCGCCCGCATGACCCGCTGTAGCCACACCAAGAATCGCCACGCGATCGCACAATGCAAAAGCCTCTCGGCGGTCATGTGTGACCAGCAGTGCGCCTACGCCTTGCTCTTTGAGCATCTTGCGAACGGTTCCACCGAGAGACAAGCGCATCATCGTATCCAGATTAGCAAATGGCTCATCGAGCAGGACCACCGAGGGCTTGGGTGCGAGCGCTCGGATCAGCGCGACACGCTGCTTCTGACCGCCCGATAAGGTGTTGGGCATCCGGTCACAATAACCATCGAGACCAACAGCGCTCATCAACGCCTCAACGGTCTGCCGCTGCTCGGGGCGCCGATGAAGTCCATAGGCGACGTTATCTGCCACGGTCATGTGCGGAAAGAGAGCAAAATCCTGAAATAACAGACCGACACCACGCGCTTCAGTCGGCACGAGTTCGCGCCCCTTTTCAGCGACGAGCTGACCGTTGATACGGATTGAACCTGAATTGGGAACGATAAAACCTGCAAGCATCCGTAAAAGTGTTGTCTTGCCAGAACCGCTTGCCCCCAACACACCGACAATTTCCCCAGGCTCAACATCAAAACTCACCTTGTTGAGGATACCCATCCCATCGAATGCATGGCTGACCCCTTCGATTTCGATCATTTTAGCGGTCATTGGTATTCCGATCCCTCGTCAGAAAGAGTTGCAAACCGAGGGCCATGATAAGCAGTGTCAACCCGGCAAGTCCAACATCCGGCAGTGACCCCTCCTGTTGCCCATCGAATACCCGATAGGCCAAGGTCGTGTAGCCGAGCGGTATCAATGTCAGGGTGATGGGTAATTCTTTCGCAATGCTGAGAAAAATAACCGCATAGGCTGCCCGGGTACCCGGCTTAAGCGCGGGTAGGATCAGTGTCCACAAGCGACGCCCCTGCCCCGCCCCCAGCGCCCGTGCCGCTTCAAGTTGAGTCGGGTCGAGTCGATCAAATGCCGGGCGCATCGCTGCAAAGCCCTGAGACAAGAAACGCATGCAGTAGCCGACCAGCAAGAACAGTCCCAAGGTCTCAAACCACACCCAACCGGTCCAGGGTGCCTCGCGCTTAATCCCGATGATCAGTTTCAAGATGCCCACAGCAAC
>JBMHDS010000110.1:0-5784 GCA_049889275.1 Bradymonadia bacterium
GAAAGCCGGGACAGCGTGGAGAGGCAGCGGACGTCACCATGAGGGGGACGGGGGGGAGGCGTGACGCCCGCGGCCTTTAATCAGTGATGCGCGCCGTCTTGTCTGGCTTCGCATTTTGTAAAAGTGAGGCAGCGGACGTCACCATGAGGGGGACGGGGGGGGAGGCGTGACGCCCGCGGCCTTTAATCAGTGATGCGCGCCGTATTGTCCGGCTTCGCATTTTGTAAAAGTGAGGCAGCGGACGTCACCATGAGGGGGACGGGGGGGAGGCGTGACGCCCGCGGCCTTTAGTCATTGATGCGCGCCGTATTGTCTGGCTTCGCATTTTGTAAAAGTGAGGCAGCGGACGTCACCATGAGGGGGACGGGGGGGGCGGCGTGACGCCCGCGGCCTTGAATCTAAGGCTTTCCGAATTATCAAAGATGCACATTTTAAACCGCTTACATGCCCGTTCGTTGTCTGAACGAGCTCGTATGCGCTCTGTGATAGAATGGTAAAGCAATCTCTGTGCCAGTTTTATCTAGGCGCGAAACGGGGTTATCTTGGGCTAATTCACGCTCTCACCAATGTGTTGAGTCATCCAATGTGTGTAACTTAAGTCACAGGGGTGGGGTCACTCGTCTCCCCCTCGGGTATTCCGATCCAGCGTGCGATCCAAGAGTTGTGCGTAGATTCCTTGAGTGGCTTTTATACACTTCTGAGCCAGCGTTTGAGGGTGTTTCGGTCGACCGCTAGGGTCCTCGCCGCTGCCGAGAGGTTGCCCTTATGCGACTCTAATGCAACTTGGGCATACCAACCGCGCAGTTTATCAACCGGCCAGCGTCCACGTGCTATTTGTTCAGGAATCGAATTTGAGTGAGCTGGCTCCATGGAGCCTTTAGGTTCGTCACTGCGTAACCCTGCATCCAAACCCAGAATGAGGTTTCTGAGAACATTTTGTAGCTCCCTGACATTACCAGGCCACTCATATGCGTGTGCCTCTCTGCTCTTGAGCCACGCCATAGCCCGCAATCTCTCCCGTTCCATTGGCTCACCTAAGTTGAGGTTACTCAGAAACTGATGGCCTATATCAACAATATCTTCGGTACGTTGGCGTAATGGTGGTAATCGAATGACTTTACCGGCAAGCCTTTCATAGAGGTCCTGACGAAAAGATTTCTCACGGACCATGAGCTCTAAATCTTTATGGGTGGCGGCGACATATCTGACGTCGACTGTGAATGACTCATCAGATCCGACCGGTTGTACGATGTTTGTCTCTATGACTCGAAGCAGCTTGACTTGAGTCGTTGTAGGCAAGTCACCCACTTCGTCCAGGAAAAGAGAACCTCCATGAGCACTGCGTATCCTGCCCTCTCGCGATTCATGCGCCCCTGTAAATGCGCCTCGGACATGCCCAAAAAGTTCACTCTCGATCAGCGTGCTAGGCAATGCGGCAGCGTTTATTGAAGCACCTGCCGCACGTTCACCATTTTCACCACCGGGTAATCCTTCAAGGATCGCTTGAGATACGAGTTCTTTACCCGTCCCTGTTTCTCCAAGAATCAGAACGTCATGATCTCTAATAACACGCTCAAGTGAAAGGGTATGTACGAGAGAGCGTCCGAAGCACGCTGACCAAATATGCCTCTTGGTCACGTGCATGGATTCGCTTTTTCCCGCAAGTTGCCGGAGTCTCTTGAAGCAGCGTCCCGCACCCAAGACAACCCTGCGATATTCCTTCCTGGTGCGAGGCAGATGTTCGAACACGATGTCCGGAATGAACTCTGGTCCTAAGATCTCTTCTTCTTGCCCCTCGAGTAGGCTTGCCTGGGCATGACCCAGCGAAAGAATAAACGTCTTCATACCGTGTATGTTGGCCGTATTCATGAGCCGTGATAGCTCAATTCGAACGTCCGATGCAGATGGGATAAACGAATTTTCGGATATCTGCTCAACGGTATGGATGAATGGGTTTCCGCTCCAAAACTTTGAATATAGTTCGAACTGCATGGTGAATATTATAACGCTCGATTAAAAATACTGCACTTTTTTGTTGCGGTCTTATTTTGGGGGCAGCCCGGAGTAATTCTTAAGTAGCTGAATTCTATTGATTTTTTTGCCTTTGGGGCGGTTGGCACAATTCTCGCTATCTCTCTATGCAGATTCTGAATGAGAGGTTGTTTTGTTAGCATTTTATCTAACCGCTTTGTTACTTGGGCTGTTCCTGCTTGGTTTGACCGCTGTTGGTATTTTCAGCGATGGCGACAGCGGTGATGTCACATCGAAGATTTCTTTTGAAAAAGATTTCGAGGCATTCACCGACTTAGACCCATCGGACTCGTCATTTGATCCAAGTCTCACGGATACTGGGGTCGTTACGAGCTGGCTGCCGCTCTTATCAATCCGATTCTGGGTTTTCTTCGGCATGACTATGGGCTTGTCGGGGATCTTATTCACCAGTTTGACAGACGAAATCTCCGAGACAGGTATTTTCGTTAGCGCCATCATTCTGGGCTACAGCTGCGCGATTGCCGTACATAATTTAATCGGCAGGCAGCAAAAGCGGGTGATTAGTCGGCCACTCAGTGTCTCCCAGCACATTGGCGCACAGGCGACAGTGATGGTGGCTGTTCGTGGCCTTCAACCAGGAAAAGTTCGTCTTCATGATGCGGACCAAATTCTTGAAGTTATGGCTGTTTCGCGTCCGAGCGAAGAGTTGGCGGTGGGCACATCCGTGCTCGTTGTCGACGCCTGTGAAAATGGATTGTTAACCGTAACCCACACTCTACGTGGACAGGATTAGTTCAATTTAACTCGAAAGGATGAGTATGTCTGATTTTCCAATTTTCATTTCATTTTTGACGGCTGGAGCTCTGACCTTGGTCATCATACTGATGGTCGCCTTCATGAGGTCAATCTTATACGTCTGTGCGCCCAACGAGATTCTTATATTCTCCGGCATGAAGAGGGTGACGCCCGAGGGTCGAGAGGTTGGCTTTCGAGTGATTCATGGCGGTCGCGGCTTCAGGGTACCAATTCTGGAGAAGGTCGACCGGATGGACATGCGACTGATCACGGTGCCGATGACGGTAAGGAACGCATATTCAGAAGGTGGCATACCGCTCACCGTCAATGCGATCGCCAACATTAAGATCAGCAGCGACGAGCAATATCGTGGCAATGCGATCGAGAGATTCCTGGGTCACAAGCCCCAGTCTATCGCTCGCGTAGCCAAAGAGACACTCGAAGGTCATCTCCGAGGTGTTGTCGCGACCATGACGCCGGAGGAGGTCAACGAAGACCGCCTTAAGTTTGCCGAGCAGATGGCTGTAGAAGCGGTTGGCGACCTCCAAAAACTCGGGTTGCAGCTCGATACGCTCAAGATTCAAGCTGTCGCAGACGACAGGGGCTATCTCGACAGTATTGGCCGCGCGCGGATCGCAGAGGTCTTACGGTTGGCAGAAGTCGCTGAGTCCGATGCAAGCAAGGAGACAAAGGAGTTCGAGGCCAAGGCCAAGAGTGAGGCGGAGGTTGCCGAACGTCAGGTCGAGACACAGGTTACGGAGATGAGTAATGAGTTGCGCCGCTTCGTCGCCGAAATGAACGCAAGAGCTCTCGCATCGGAACAGCAAGTGCCTGCCAAGAATCGAGCAGCCGAAGCGAAATCTGAGGCAGAACTACAAGAGGTGCGAACCGAGCTTGAGCGAGTTCGCCTTGAGGCAGACGTTGTGCTTCCGGCTGAGGCAAATCGGCAAGCTGAGCAATTGCGGGCTATCGGTCATTCGGCATCTATCGCTGAGCAGGGTAAGGCGCTCGCGACCAGTACGGAGCTTGTGTCAGAGGCTTGGAAGCAAGCTGGTCCTCACGCCAAGGAGCTCATGCTGATTCAAAACCTTGATGCAATCTTAGAGTCAGTCGTCGACGTTGCAAAGAACACGCGCATCGCAGAGACCTCAATCGTTGACAGCGGGGACGGAGAATCCATTTCACGCTTTGTCGCAGCCTATCCGGCGATTGCCCGCGGGTTGCTCGATGAGGTGTCTAAGACCTTTGGCTATGAGGTGCTTAGTCACCAGGCGACAACGACCGAATTAACAAATGTAACTCAATCGGTTGCTTAAACAATTTTTGGGAGACCTTTTAATATGACGATTCTAATTATTCTAGTTGTAGCGATAGTCGCGGCGTTTGGCGCTGCTTTGGTGATGAAGAACCTGACCGAAATTTGTCAGCCGAACGAAGTTCTCGTGTTTTCTGGTGCGGTGAAAAATTCAGGCCGGTATCGACGCCCGTATCGTATCATCCATGGTGGTCGGGCGATGCGTATTCCCCTCCTTGAGCGAATTGACCGTCTGGACTTGACCAATATGGTCATCGATTTATCGGTAAAGGGTGCTTATTCCCGTGGCGGGATACCGCTTAATGTGGAAGGGGTTGCGAACGTAAAAATTGCCAGTAATGAGCCGACCATCGGTAACGCGATCGAGCGCTTTCTCGGCGTAGAACGGGACCGCATTGTTTGGGTTGCACGGGAGAGTCTCGAAGGCAGTTTGCGTGGTGTGTTAGCCACGTTGACGCCCGAGGAGGTCAACCAGGACCGGGTTAAGTTTGCAGAGAGCTTGTTGACTGAAGCGGACACCGATTTAAAGAAGTTAGGGCTAGAGTTAGATACGCTCAAGATCCAAAACGTAAGTGATGAAGTGGGCTATCTTGACAGCATTGGTCGCCAACAATCGGCCTTATTGTATAAGCGCTCTGCTATCGCTGAGGTGAAGAATCAATCTTTAGCCCGCATTCGCAATGCGCAAAATTTACAGGACAGCGAGAAGGCCCGAATTCGGGCGGAGATGGATATCGCGAAGGTTGAAGCCGAGCGCCGAATAATCGATGCCGAGACCAAACAAACTGCACTCGTGCAGGAGACTGAGACGCGGATTGCCGCTGATGTAGCCAAAGCCAAAGCCGAGTTAGAAGCTGAGCGCGCACGGCTCGAAAGGGTCCGCCACGAGTTGGTCGCAGATGTCATTAGGCCAGCGGAGGCTGAGCAGCGAGCGCTGATCGAGAAGGCGAAAGGTGAAGCTGCTCAGATCATGGAGGATGGTCGGGCCAATGCAGAGGCGATTCAAGCTTTGGCGGTCACATGGGCACAACTCGGTCCCCAAGCGCGCGACATTGTGGTCGGTCAGAAACTGCCGAAGCTCGTCCATGACCTGATGCAAGCCGCTCACGGCGCACAGATCGGGTCTCTGACGATGGTTGACAGTCAAGTCGCCGGCAGTGAACTCGCTGGCGTCACGTCAAGCCTGTCGAGTCAGTTAAAGAACACGATCGGTTCCGACTTGAAGGCTATGGTTCATTCGCTCACCAACTCGGTGGCTACATCGAGCTAGGTGGCCTGAAACCGGCTGGTGCGTCCGGATCAACGCACCAGCTGTACCCACTTCAGGCCCTCTATTCATTGGAAAGGTGCCAGCATCTTACCAATCATAACGGGAATTAATGTAGTTTCTGAAAATCCATATTCTGCTAGACTTTTTAAGCGACTCGATGCGCTACGAGACGGATCATTGTACCCGGCAGCGCATCGCGGCTAGCTTGTTCGGAATACCTAAGTCCTGGATCATCCATGAGAAAGACTGCATGAGGTTTCGCAGCTCAGACAACAGCAAACCGCCCAGGCGGAAAGGATTTGGAGTCCATCGAGATTTGAGCGATCAAGACGATCCGACGGTCCGAGTGAGCGCTTCTCTTCCTGTGCGCGTGTCCGACAGTGGCCCACCGTCAGCGCAGAGTTTCGAGATG
>JBMHDS010000111.1:0-147630 GCA_049889275.1 Bradymonadia bacterium
CGACCAGCCAGCTGTTGACGAGCAGCAACCTGTTGACGATCCATCACCGGTCGACCAGCCAGCTGTTGACGATCCATTACCGGTCGAGCAGCCAGCGGTTGACGAGCAGCAACCTTTTGACGAACCATCACCGGTCGAACAGCCACTTGTTGACGAACCATCACCGGTCGAGCTGCCAGCTTTTGACGAACAGGTCGCAGCCGACGATGCAGCACTGCTCGAAGAACCGCCAGCTGTTCAAGAACAATCATCTGTTGAAGATGGAGGACTGGTCGAACATCCAGCACAGCTCGACGAGCCAGCCCCGGTTGAAGAACATGAATCAGTTGCCGCTGAGACTGCAGTGGCGTCGGCAGAGCTTGAGCCTGAAGCGGCTCACCAACAGATGCTCGCGGGTGTCGACCTTGAGTTGTCAGATGGCGATGAGCTCGCCAACTCCAGCACCAAATTGGCGCATGAATTAGAACGTGTCCATGTCGGGTCGGGGGATGACTTTTCCGCCAGAGGTGTAGATGAGGTCGACGACTTTCAACCCGGGGTGGGTGCTGTTGATGCTGAATCCGGCGGAACCTTGGACGATGAGGGTGTCGATAGCGAGGCGGTCGGCGACGTTAAGCTGCACGATGATGCCGACGCCAATCTTTCGGCGCTCGAGGCGCTCGAAGAGGCCGTGCCATCCGAAAAACAGAGCTACGCAGACATCCAGTCATACCCTGAAGAAGGCCGTTCTTTTAATGACGCGGAGGCTTTAGAAAATGAGTTCGCTGGAGCGGATGAAGGCCCCGTTGACGTTGTTGACGCGACCAACGATGAGGCCTCGGTTGAGTCTGCGGGGCAAAATGAAAATCTAACCACAGATGAAGAATCGACCATTGACGGAGGGGAGCTTAGCGATTCAGAGAGCGCAGTCGCCCCTAGGTCGGACGAGAGCCAAGGGTTGGCGGTGGATGAGCCCTCTACCAATCGAGTCGATGATGTGCCTCCAGTTGACGCTGGGCCTGATGCTCTGCTGGCCGATGTGATGCATGATGAGGGTATGGAGCCACGTGGTGTCGACGAGGAAATGCGCCCCAATGACGCCGAGGCCGAGCTGGCGGAATTCATTGATGTCGAAGATGAGCTGGCGGTGGTGCACAACGTTACATTTTCAGACGAGCAGCTTTTGGACGATACAGCGCACAAGCCCAACGAGCCGCCGGCCACAAATGAGTTGAGCGCTGAGTTGCCAAACGCGGCAGAGTTGTTGGACGTGTCGGGCGCAGAGCTCTCTAGCGTGTCGGAAGGTGCGGTCGCGTTTTTGTCAGACAGCGAAGAGGGCACGCCGCATGCTCAGTCAGCCCGCGATGCCGCTGGGCCAGAAGGCTTTACGCCCGACAATGAGTCCGTCGGTGCTCCAACCAAGGGGTTGCTTGAGAATGAGTGGGCCGACTTAGGACCCACAGACGGCTCGGCTCGCCCGGACGATGTCAACGCTGACATGATGATGCCCGAAGAGAGTATGGATGAGCAGCCTCTCAGTGGTGACTTGGGCGGCAAACCTGCGGGGAGTAGAGACCTGGCCGATGCCTCAGACGGACATGAAATCGATGAATCGGAGCGTGGGTTTGTACCTGTGCGAGACGGTGAAGAGGGCATGCCCACCGATCAGCTTTCAGCTGCCAGTTCGGCTGGTGCAGGCGAACTAGAATCTGCGATTGAGCTTAGGAAAGGCGACATTGAAGACCTACTCGAGACTAAAGTCGACGATGAGGCTGATATCGGGGAACTCGAATTCTCATTGGGTGAAGACGCCAGTGACTTCGATGCGCTCGTGGATGAACAGATGTTTGACGGCGATTCGGGTCGTCTCGTGCTGGAAGAGGATATGTTGGTCGGTGGCGATGCTGCGAACGGTTTCATCGGTGACGTGAATATCGGCTTACCGACTCAGCCCCCGACATCCACAGAATTCGAAACGATTGGGGATGAACAGTCACGGGATGAAAGTCAGGGACTAAACGCAGGTCCATCCGAAATGCACAGTGATCTGTCGGATATACCTTTCGATGACCTGTTGGATGACTTTTCTGAAGATGAAGACGATGAACTGATTTTACTCGAGGCAGGCTCTGTGGGTGACGACGGTTCGTTTAATGGCTCTGCAGAAGGCATTGGTATTGGTATTGGTATTGGCGATGCAACATCCGAGCCTCCGGTCCGCAAGTCTGCGAGCACCTTCGAGCGCGATGATGATTTGGAATGGCTCGCTGGTTCGCAGGCCATTCGTGATGAGGCGCCTGAGCAGCCGGCGTCAGCGTCGGCAGAGGCGCAGATGGGCAGTTCAGAACACCAAAGGCCTAGGCCCGAACAGACGCCCGTGGTGTCCCTGTCTGAGCTCGAGGATGAGCTTGCGTCCCTTGAGGATGAACTTGCAGGTCTGGGTTTGGATGAGCCATTTTTGAGTGAGGGCAGGAGAGCAAAGCGTCCCTTTACTGTAAAATGGCAGCCTACTCTGGGCACCATTGCCAAGTCCGACATGTTGTCTTCAGGCGACAAAGGCGCGACCCCTAAAACGCAGAGCTCCGGTGAGCTGTCACCGGTATTGAGCGCCGCTTTGGATGGCGTGAAGAGGGAGGAGTCAACGCCTCAACCGAAGCTTCCGCCGCCGCTTCCGCCCCATAAACAAATGTTGGATAGGGAAACCGCGTCTCCGGCGATTGCGGTGCCTGAGACGCCTAGCGTTCCATTCTTGAGTGCAGACGAGTTTGTATCCATCGATGGTACGTTGAGTGGCTACGAAGCCTTATCCGATGACGGCGAAGTTCCTTTGACGGAACTGTCCGCTCTGCCAGTACGTACCGAGACGCCTGAGCACAGTGTCATTGTTCTAGACGAGACCGCTCATTACGAAGGGGCGGAGTATCATCTCACGACACAAGACTGTGCGCCGACTGAGCCCCAGGTTCTGTGCCAGGTATTCAAGAATGGCGCATTGGTGAGCGAGCGTAGGTTTGACTACTCTGACCTGCTCGATGCTGATGGTCGTGCGAGAGATGTCTCGGCGATCCCAGTGCGAGTCGAGCAAACACACAACGCCGTATTCACTGTACTCGCAGAGACAGGACTGGATGGACTGAAGTGGACATGAACGATGGGCATCGAAAGCAACAGGTATGGCTCTACGCTACAGAGGGTACCTGGCAAGAGCTAGCGGCCGCCTTGACCACGCGTGGCGTAGTGGTCAATCGGATAAGCGCTGATATAGACGAGGCTCTTTTGGCTCTATATGACAGTCAAGGCATTATGGTGGTGGATACGCAAGCACCTGGTGCAACCACGGCGATCGAACGTGGTCTCGCATTTTTACCCCTCGCAGCGATCGCGCCAACCTCAGCTGAACTCAGCCAGGATATATACCGACTGAACTGCACTTTAAGTGCGTCCGAGCTGGCGCATCATATTTTGGAACTCAGTTCTGAGAGCACTCAGTTTCGTCGATACCCTCGAGTGCCGGTCACATTGCGAGCGCTTGTGGATGGGGTTGAATGTGAGGTGTCCAATGTATCTCTGTACGGCGTCTTCGTCAGTCATATCTCCGGGCTGACAATTGGTACCGAGTTTGAGATGAGCGTATTCATGTCCGATGGTGCCAGAGTAAACCTAAACGGCCGGGTGGTCGCAGCCCGAGACACAGGTTTGGCTGTTCGAACCCGCCCCGCTCAAGACATCGATCTTGTTGTTTGGCTTCATCTGATGTTGAGCGAGCTTGACAAGAGTCCGATTTACGCTGATGCCGATCCCTTCGGACCGCTCTTCAGATAAAAACCGCTCTTCAGGTCTAAAGCGCCCTCAAGTCAAAAAAAAGGCCCGACAGATGCCGGGCCTTTTGTTTCGCCTTACGCGATGCTGACTAGAAGTCGTAGTCAGGCATGCCGCCAGGGCCAGCGGCTGGTGCCGCCTTCTTATCTTCAGGCTTGTCCGCGATCATCGCCTCAGTTGTGATCATGAGGCTGGCGACGCTTGCTGCATTCTGAAGCGCGTGGCGTACGACCTTGGTTGGGTCGATGATACCGAAGGCGAGCATATCGCCATATTCCTCGGTTGCCGCATTGAAACCGAAGGAACCATCAGAGTCTTTCACCTTTTGGACGACGATGCTGCCATCGACACCCGCATTGCGTGAAATCATGCGCAATGGCTCTTCGACCGCGCGCTTAATGATGTTTACACCGAATTGTTGGTCAGGTGTCAATTCAAGTGTTTCCAGCGCCTTGGCAGCACGAATGACTGTCACGCCACCGCCGGGAACGATGCCTTCCTCAACCGCAGCACGCGTCGCGTGGAGAGCATCCTCGACGCGAGCTTTCTTCTCTTTCATCTCGGTTTCTGTGGCTGCACCAACCTTGATGACGGCCACACCGCCGACGAGCTTCGCGAGACGTTCCTGCAACTTTTCTCGGTCATAGTCGCTTGTTGTAGATTCGATTTGATTCCGGATTTGACCCACGCGGCCTTCGATGGCTGCACTGTCACCAGCACCGTCAACGATGGTGGTGTTGTCTTTGTCGATAGCGACTTTCTTAGCCTGGCCAAGATGAGACACGTTGGCATTCTCGAGCTTGAACCCGACATCCTCACTGATCACCTCACCACCAGTGAGTGTGGCGATGTCTTGCAGCATCGCTTTGCGACGATCTCCGAAGCCAGGAGCCTTGACTGCGGCGACCTTGAGAGTGCCTCGTAGCTTATTGACGACGAGAGTCGCAAGGGCTTCCCCATCCACATCTTCGGCGATAATGACCAGTGGGCGTCCCGCCTGAGCGACCTTTTCGAGCAGGGGAAGGAGGTCCTTCATGTTGCTGATCTTCTTCTCGTTGATGAGAATGAAGGGGTCGTCGAGTTCCGTGACCATGCGCTCTGGGTCGGTCACGAAGTAAGGGCTCAAATAGCCGCGGTCAAACTGCATTCCGTCCACAGTCTCTAATGTGGTCTCGAGACCCTTGGCCTCTTCCACAGTGATGACACCGTCTTGGCCAACCTTCTCCATCGCTTCAGCAATGATGTCACCAATCGTGCTGTCACCGTTGGCCGAAATTGTACCCACCTGAGCGACATCTGTGTGGCTCTGTGTCGGCTTCGAAATCTTGTCAAGTTCGCCACCGATGGTCGCAACTGCAGCTTCGATACCACGCTTGAGATCCATTGGATTGACACCCGCTGAGACGAGCTTGACACCTTCTCGATAGATCGCCTGTGCAAGGACGGTCGCTGTTGTTGTGCCGTCACCCGCCACGTCAGATGTCTTAGAGGCGACCTCCTTGACCATCTGCGCACCCATGTTCTCCAGTGCGTTCTCGAGCTCAATCTCTTTCGCGACTGTGACGCCGTCCTTTGTGACCAATGGCGAACCGAAGCTCTTGTTGATGACGACGTTGCGGCCCTTTGGACCGAGGGTCACCTTAACGGTGTCGGCGAGTTGGTTCACGCCTCGGAGAATGGCCTGACGGGCAGACTCGGAAAAAACAATATCTTTTGCGCTCATGATTGCTTCCTTTACGCTTCTACGATGGCGAGGATCTCGTCCTCACGGAGGATGACGCGCTCTTCGCCGTCGAGTTTGATCTCAGTGCCGCTGTACTTGCCAAACAAGACGCGGTCGTTGACGGAAACCTCAAGTGCGAGCACTTCGCCCTTATCAGTTCGTTTTCCATTTCCAACGGCGATCACTTGACCCTGGATCGGTTTTTCTTTCGCTGTATCGGGGATAAAGAGCCCACCAGCAGTTTTTTCTTCGGCTTCGAGTCGTTTGACGATGACTCGGTCATACAAAGGCCTGACGTTCATTGATTACTCCAACAATGTCGTAGGTTTCACGATTGAATTGGACATTCGTCCTTAAGCGGCGCTGACTCTAAACACCCCCGATATGGTGTCAATGGTCCTGGTATCTTTTTTTATAATTTTGTGTCCGCGGTCTTCGGCCGCGAGGAGGTTGTTTGCACAGAAGAGCCTTGCGAAAGGCCGTTCTTGTCAACGCGTCCACCGACCCACGATGTACCCAAACAGTCTTTAAGCACGTGATGAGGCGTTGGGTAAACGCTGCGGGCAAGCGTCTGCTACAATTTGCTTGGCTTATTTGCGCTTGCATATCGATGCGACCGAATTTATCGTCTAGACGTTCGATGCCTAACGTCACGTTATGCGTTAGGTACTTGTGTCAAACTATAGGTTCGTGGAGGTCTGGCGTGGGGTCAGCATCTGCAAGCCTAAGGGGAGGAACTTCGTGAAGAGACTATTTATTATGGCAAGCTTGCTTTGTTTCGCTGGAGGCACCGTCGCGGTGACAACCGGCTGCAGCAAAGAGCAACGGGCGAAGGTCAAAGAGAAGGCAAAAGCAGCAGCCGAGAAAGCAAAGGCCGGCGCAAAGAAAATGGCGACAAAGGCGAAAGCCGGCGCTAAGAAAATGGCTGCGGGCGCCAAGAAAATGGGGGCCAAGGCAGCTGCCGGAGCCAAGAAGATGGGCGCTAAAGCAGCGGCTGTTGCCGTTGCCGGTGCAGCCGCTACAAAAGCTGCGATGACAAAGAAGAAGTGGCTCTGCATTTGTCAGTTGCATGCGGACGCCGACGGGTCACACAAAGGTAGCTGGGAAGGCCAAGTACTTGGGTTGACACGTGCGGGTGTCGAAAAGGGGACCGCTGCGAACGGTGCCTGTGAGGCTGCTACGGCAGCTGAGGGTGTGGATTGCAAGAGCTGCTCATGCAGACCCGACGATGGAACAGCCCCGAAAGGCTTGATGAAGAAGGCAGGCTAACGTCATCGTTACGCCAGCGAACAACCTCGGCTTAACAGCCGAGGTTTTTTTTTGCCCAAATGTTAAAAATCAGGGTGTGGCAACGGCACGAACGAACGGTACGAGATAGGCACTCTAACCGACGGCTGCGATTACGCTTGGTTGCTATCCAAGTTTCCTAAACACACCAACAACGGTGCCGATAATCATCGTTTCACGGAAATCTGAAGCGTGCACGTAGATCGGCTCCATCGATGCGTTAGCCGGTTGTAATCTGACACGCTCAGACTCTCTAAAAATCCGCTTGCACGTGGCCTCGTTTTCAACGAGCGCGATGACGATCTCGCCGTCGCGGGCCACGGCGCTCTTTTTTACGAAAACATAGTCGCCATCATGTATGCCATCCTCGATCATACTCTCGCCGACAATCCTCAGGGCAAAAACCTCCCGGTGGCCACCCAGTAGCACGCGATCGACTTTAACCGTGTCCTCTGCTTGCTCCACCGCCAAAATAGGCTCGCCTGCGGCCACGCGTCCGAGTACGGGTACGTTGATGAAATCACCAGTTGTCTCGTAACCTGTTGGCCTGATGGCACGACTCTTAAGGTCGTCACGTGTCAAAAAACCTTTACGTTCGAGTGCCTTCAAGTGATCGTTGACACCGTTGGTTGATTTGATACCCATTTGGGTACCGATCTCTCTTATCGTTGGCGGATAGCCGCGTTCATCGAGGGAAGCGGTAATGAACTCGAGTATTTCTTGCTGCCGACTGGTGAGGCCCTTCATGGATTGCCTTTCAGGTGCTCAATGGTACTGAACGTAGTTTCATGTGTGACAGGATGCTACTGAACAAACGAACAGATAGTCAAACAAATAGTGATTGTCTTTGAGATTTGAAGGATGGAGGCAATCATGTTGTCCCTGGAATTGGTCTTGGCGTCGGCATCGCCGAGGCGTCGACAGCTGTTGAGCGGTGCTGGCTTTTCGTTGAGTGTGCGGCCGGCTGATATCGATGAAACGCCCAAAGGGGTAGAAAAGCCCGGAGAGTTCGCACACCGCATGGCCGTGGAAAAGTGTCAAGCGGTGGCCCGCCTTGGTGATGGGCCATGGACCGTCGCCGGGGATACGGTGGTCGCTCTCGGTGATCGAATTTTAGGTAAACCCGCAGATCAGGCGGAAGCGCGAGGGATGCTGCGCTCTTTGTCTGGTGAGACCCATGACGTTATCAGTGGTTGGTGTGTCAGCGGACCGACTGGTTCTACGCTGAGTGGTATCAATATCGCTCAGGTCCGATTTCGCAAACTAAGCGAAGATGAAATCGACGCCTATGTCGCCACAGGCGAACCGATGGACAAGGCAGGGGCGTACGGAATTCAAGGGCATGGTGGCACGCTCGTGGCATCTTATGAGGGCGACTTTTCGTCGATCATTGGTCTGCCATTGGCGGACGTTATCGGCGCGCTCTCGCAGCTGTCGGGCCTTGATTGGTCGGACTCAAAACAACGGCTGGCGGCGATCCAGGGTCGGATCGAAGTCGCTGCCGATATGGCTGATCGAAAACCATCCACGGTGCAGCTCATCGCAGCGACCAAAGGGCAAAGTCTTGCTCGGTTATCTGAGTTAGTTGAGGCCGGCGTCAAGCACTTCGGTGAGAGCTACGTCGCTGAGTATCTCGACAAACGTGATGTCATCGGAGATGCCGTCGATTGGCACTTTATTGGCCACTTGCAGCGCAACAAAGTGCGCAAGATTGTACCTGGAATCAATTCGTTACACACGTTGAGTAGCCTACGCCTTGCGGAGGAAATCGATGCCCGTGCGCGTCGATCAGCCGTGGTGGTGCCTGCGCTTGTCCAGGTGAATTTAGGTGGGGAGACATCAAAATCCGGCTTGCTGCCCGAGGAGACGCTCTCGCTCATTAAAGACTTAGCCGCGTTCGACCATATTCGGATCGAAGGTCTCATGAGCATTCCTCCGAGAGAGGGGTTGGCACGAACCCGGGAGTGGTTCGCGCGTTTACGAAACTTGAAGGCGCAGTGTGAAAGACAAGTTGGGCGGTTGCCCAATTTGTCGATGGGGATGTCGGCTGATTTCGACGCAGCCATCCTTGAAGGCGCAACCCACATCAGGATTGGCTCGTTACTTTGCGGCGCAAGGACTTGATGACAGTAGATTGGGGAGTTGTTGTCGGTTGGCATGTATGTTCATATGAGAGCCATGAAGCACGATGTAAAGACTGGACTGGACCAGCTGGTCCGCTCAAACTGTGACCGGCTTCGCGGTCAGCGGGTTGGACTCCTCTGCCACGCCGCGAGTATCGCTTCGGACCATCGCCATATCACGCAAGTTTTCCGCGATAATGGTGTCAACGTGGTGCGTTGCTTCGGGCCCGAACATGGTATTTGGGCCGATGCACAGGATATGATCGCGGTCACCGACACGGTGACAGAGCCGGTGACAGGCGCGCCTGTTTCGAGTTTGTATGGGACTGATGAGCATAGCCTCGCCCCGCGCTTGGATGAACTCAGGGACCTCGATTTATTGGTGATCGACCTGCAGGATGTGGGGGCGCGGTACTATACGTACATCTACACCGCTGCGCTTGCGTTACGTGTGGCTGGCCAATGCGGTCTCGCCTGTATTGTTCTGGACCGCCCAAATCCAATATCGGGTTTATCGGTCGAGGGGATGATGACCCGTGATGACTTCCTTAGCTTTGTTGGTATGTGGCCGTTGCCCACGCGGCACGGATTGACGATTGGTGAGGTTTGCACCTTCTTGAACGACCGGGAGAATTTCAAGGCGGACCTGACTGTGATGGAAATGCAGGGGTGGCGACGTGAATTTTATTTCGACGAAATCAGCGTGCCATGGGTTCAACCATCACCCAACATGCCGACCGTTGATACAGCGGTTGTCTATCCGGGGATGTGCTTGCTCGAAGGGACGACCATGAGCGAGGGGCGTGGCACAACGCGTCCCTTCGAATTAGTCGGGGCAGACTATGTGCAACCCTTCGAGCTTGCCGCTGCACTCAACGAAATCGAACTGCCTGGGATTCGTTTTCGGCCGGTTTTTTTTCAGCCAACCTTTCATAAGTACGGTACCCAGACAATCGGTGGCGTCGCGACACACGTCATCGATCGCCGAGCCTTTGAGCCGCTGCGGATGGGTTTACATATCCTAGCGGCCATGCGCCGCCTTTATGGCGACCGCTTTGAGTGGCGGAAAGAAGCCTACGAGTTTGTCGCTGATCGACTCGCCATAGACCTTCTGTTTGGGTGTAGTGACGCGAGGGTGTTGATCGACTCTGGCGCCAGCGTCGATGATCTCGATTCGCTTTGGCGAGAGTGGCAAAAAGAGGCCGCTCAATTTGAACTCCAGCGGGCGCCGTATCTACGCTACAGCTAATGGAGAAGACCCGTATCGCTTTATACGGAGGTGCCTTTAATCCGCCCCACCTAGCGCACCTGTTTACAGTGAGCTACCTTTTGACTCGCGATGATGTCGATGAGGTCTGGTTTATGCCGACTGCACGGCACGTCTTCGGTAAAGATATGCTCGCTTTTGAGGATCGCTGCAGACTGGTGGAAGCACTCATCGATAGCCAAGGCTGGTCTGGTCGAGTCTCGGTTTCGCGCTTCGAAGGTGAACGCCCAGATGTGTCACGTACATTGGACACGCTCACTCATTTGTCGTCGGCCTACCCCGAGTATGCCTTTTGTTGGGTGATCGGTGCCGATAATCTGGCGGTTCGCGACCAATGGCACCGATTCAACAATATCACCGCATCCTGGCCTTTGATCGTTCTGGGCCGACCTGGTCATGAGGCTGCGCTCGATGAATGTCGTGATGAAGCGTGGTGTCGACCGGGTCCGACTTTACCCGATATCTCATCAACGATGCTCCGCGAACAGCTGGCTGGCGCCCAACGACCCGATGTGCTTGCCTGGATTCCCCACTGTATTCGAGAACGAGTCATCGCCTTGTACGGTCGTGATTTGGCCAAGTTACCCAGTGTGTTGGTCGTTGGCCAGGGACGCATGGGTCGCAGCTTAGCGGCAGCTTTGGCGCTTTCGGGTTACGTCGTTCACACGTGGTCACGCTCCACAAATCGAGGCGCTGGTGGGCATGATTCATGGCCTCCCATGGGTGAGATATCCATGTGTTTTATCTGTGTCACGGACGATGCTATCGAAGGGGTGGCGTGTGAACTCTCCAAGGTATTAGCGGGTGCAACACCACATATTCTTCACTGCGCAGGCGCCCTTGGACTGGAACCACTCGCCGCGCTGAGTGAGCTGGGATGTCCATCAGCCGTTTTTCATCCGGTCCAATCGATGACGGGGTCCGCAAGAGACCTGAACGATGCTTGGTGCGTATGCCATGGTGATCAGATAACGCTCGAAATTCTGCGAACCATGGTCCAGCGTATGGGTGGCATTTTCGTCGAGCGCGACTCGCGAGGACATGCTTTGTACCATGCAGCCGCCGTACTTGCTGGTAACTTTACGACGACACTGGTGGACGCTGGAATGCGGCTTCTCGATGAGGTGCAAATCGCGCCAGATGCGGCCAAAGGTATGCTCCTGCAGCTTGTCCGCAGTACGATTGATAATCTGTCTGAGTTACCGCCTCGTGATGCGCTTACAGGACCATTCGCGAGGGCCGACTTCAACACCATCGCCCGACATTTGGTTGCACTCGACTCGCTCGATGTTGACTTGGCAACCCTCTATCGCAGCCTGGCTGTGCGCACAGCAAACATGCTGCGTTGGGATGACGAGAAGATGGCGCGCCTTAAAGCGATATTGGCGCTTCCTGCGGCTTAGTGCATCTGCTGTTCAGACGCCACCGCCCACGTTTCATCGGCTGCGAGAAAAGAGCCAGATATGCGCTCCTCGCCATCATGACACTGAATCACCTCAAAGACTAAGCCGTCGGTTGTGCAGTCGATTCGCACGGTATCTCCGCGCGCAATTCGCCTGGCTAAGATTTGCTTGGCCATGGGCGTCTCGAAGTGCTCCGCGATCGCTCGGCGCATCGGTCTGGCACCAAGACTCGGTTCAAAACCACCGTTGTCGATCAGATATGTGATCGCGGCGTCACTCGCTCTAAACGCGATACCTCTCTCTGCTTCCAGCACCTTTGAACGCTGTTCAATCTGGTAGCAGGCGATATGCTGTATTTCTTGTGAGGTCAGTGGGTGAAAGACTTGCTTGCTTTCGATTCGATTCCAAAGCTCGGGCGGAAAGGTTGAACGGGCTTGATCGATCACTCGCCTGGTCAGTGAAGCCTTGTCGCTGATGTCGGCACCCGCAAAGCCAATCCGTTTGTCCGAAAGGTTAAAGTTATCAGCCCCCAGATTGCTCGTCATGACGATGATTGTGTTTGAAAAGTCGACGGCACGTCCGCGCGCATCCGTGAGGTGGCCTTCGTCGAGAACCTGAAGGAGTACATTCCACACATCCCGATGACTCTTCTCAATCTCATCGAATAGTACGACTTGATAAGGGCGCCGACGAATACGGTCTGTCAATTGGCCGCCATCATCGTGTCCGATATAGCCCGGTGGTGATCCGATGAGACGGGAAACAGAATGCGACTCTAGAAACTCACTCATATCAAAGCGAACCATTGCTGTCGGTGAGCCGAACATGAAGGTTGCTAGGGCTTTCACGGCCTCGGTTTTTCCGACACCGGTTGGGCCAAGAAACAAGAACGAGCCGATGGGCTGCTTGGTCGCGAAACCCGCTAGATTTCTTCGGATTGTCTCCGATACGGCGGCTAACACATGACCCTGTCCGACGACCTGTTCTGAAAGTGTTTGTTCCATATTCAGAAAACGTTCTGGATCGTCTACGAGCAGGTGCTCGAGGGGTACTTGTGCGCTGCGTGAGATCACGGCTGCAACGGCAGAACGGTCGACGATACCGCCAGAACGGCGTGCTACCGCGCCCGCTAGATCGAGGACGCTGAGCGCTCGATCCGGATCTCGACGTTCGTGCAGATAGCGTCGGCCGAGTGAGACAGCGGAGCGAATCGCTGCGTCGTCGTATTGAACGGCATGGTGAATCGCGTAGCGGTTGGTCACGGCCTTTACAATCTCAACCGTATCTTCAATTGAGGGCTCGTGGACGTATACACTTGTGAACCGTCTTTCGAGTGCTGCATCGCCCTCAATGTATTCGCGATACTCGTCGACTGTCGTTGCGCCAATACAAGGGAACTCGCCTCGAGCGAGCGATGCCTTGAGTTCATTGGCCGCATCATGTGCGCCGTCGCCGCCTCCTGCGCCGATCAGGGTGTGCATTTCGTCTATGAAAATCACCACACGCCCCTGCGCCGCCTTGATCTCGTCTTGCAGACCGCGGAGTCGCTCAGCGAGTGAGCCTCGAAGATGAGTACCCGCCAGTATCGCGCCGACATCGACCTGCACAAAAATCTTCTCTGCTTCGCCCGGGTGTTGTCTGTCTCCATTGACGTATTGGTTGACCACACCCTCAACGATGGCGGTCTTGCCGACACCCGGCTCGCCTACGAGGCACGGATTGTTACTACGGCGCTTGTTGAGAACGTCTATCACTTGTTCGATTTCGGCATCGCGGCCGATGACTGGATCGAATGCACCGTCAGCAGCCAATTGGCTTAAGTTCTGGCCAATTTGAGTGAGTACGGGAAAGACCTTTGGATCCAACGTATAAGCGCCGGAACCCGCTGGTGCATTCTCTGCAGGTGCATCGGTGTTGCGGTCACGACGACGTCCATTGGCGCCAATTCGATCGCTGGCTCTGCGCCCTGCGCCATTCTGTCGACGGTCGCTCGCACTTGCCGTTGCCCCTGACGCGCGCTCTGTTCGACCAGCCCGCCTCGATTGACTCCGACCCACCGCCGGTGATTGAACCGTCACTTCACCCAAGGCGGGTAGATCTAGATCGGTGTCAACCGCATCTCTCGGCTGGGCATCCACTGCGGCAAAAGCTGCAGTCTCGCGCGACACTGGTTCTTCGCGTTGGCTTTTTTGCCAGTGCTCAGGAGCCCCTTGCTCGGCGTAGTTCAGGGCTGTCGCCCGCAATTGACTGACCGAGACACCCACGCGCACGAGCATTCTATACGCAATTCCATCCGGGAGCTCCGTGAGCGCGGCCAACAAATGTAGACAAAAGATCGCCTCTGAACCGGTGGAAGCCGCAAATGCCGAGGCACGCGCCTCGGCGCTCGCGACAAGCCCGCTCCGCTCCGTCGCTTGAGGATCAAATCGGGCGAGCAGTGTTTCCTCATTTATACCGTGGTCATGAAGCAACATCTCAGCGGAGTTCGGTACCACGAAAAAGGCCAGTAGAAGATGAGCGGTTGTGAAGTCCTGCCCAGCTTGTGCTGCAATATCATGCGCTTGTTCGAGAACTTTTCGAGAGTTAGTGCTCAATGGAATCGCAGTCACGCTCGTCCCTCTCCTGTGGTCCGTTTCATAACTCTTATGGTCGACGATTAACGAGTTGCCAGCACGCTGTCTGGGGCTGTATGCTGAGTTCGTTGTGAGACGACCAAAAACTATATGTGGGTAATTTACCCACATTGAGCGCTAAAGGGAACCCCGAAAAATGAAGCCCCTTGTGTTGGGTATTGCAGGCGGAACAGGTTCTGGCAAAACAACGGTTGCGCGCGCGATTGTGGACCGTATCGGCGGCGAGCGTGTCGCCTACTTTGAGCACGACAGTTACTACCGAGACCTCAGTGGCTTTGATGTCGAAGCGCGTCGTCAGGTCAATTTTGACCATCCCGATGCGTTTGAAACCGAACTCTTAGTCGAACACGTACAAGCGCTTCTCGCAGGACAGCATGTCGAACAGCCCAAGTATAGCTACACCGAGAGCGTGCGTTTGCCAGAGACGCAACCCGTCGCGCCACGGCCCCTCGTGGTGGTAGAGGGCATCCTAGTGCTAGAAAATAGGGCGCTTCGAAAGCTCATGGACGTGAAGATTTTTGTCGACACCGATGACGACATTCGTCTGATGCGGCGAGTGCGGCGAGACACGGCGGAACGCGGTCGAAGTCTCGACAGTGTGCTCGGGCAATATGAGGCAACCGTTCGGCCGATGCACCTGGCTTTTGTGCACCCGTCTAGACGTCATGCAGATGTGATTATTCCGCGGGGCGGGCGTAACCATGTGGCTATAAATATGGTTGCTGACGCACTCAAAAGGCGCCTAGACCGTCTCAACGTTTCATGACCGAAGCTTGGCTCGAACACCTCGCGGGTGCGATTTCGAAACGGGCGCGTCGGCAGGACACTCGGCCGAGATATGCAGCCGTGCTTGTACCCATCGTGTGGGTGGAAGGTGAGCTGTCGCTGCTGCTGACCCGTCGGACGGAGCGCTTATCGACTCATAAGGGTCATGTGGCTTTTCCGGGCGGCCGGGCGGATGAGACCGACCAAGATGCGCAGGCGACAGCGCTTCGTGAGGCCCATGAAGAAGTGGGGTTGCCGAGTCATCATGTTTCCATACTCGGTCAACTGGATGACTTTCCAACGGTGACCGACGACATGATCGTCACCCCGGTTGTTGGGTATATCGAGACGCTACCGACCTTGGTGCCGAATCAGGTCAAGGTGGCAAGAATTTTTACGATCCCCATCTCTGCGCTTCTTAAACCTGAGAGGTGGGTCACGAAGTATTGGGACAAGCAGGGGTTGTCTTACCCGGTTTATTACTTCGATTGGGATGGAGAGACGCTGTGGGGCTTGAGCGCTTATATTACCCTGCAACTGCTTGCCTTGAGTCTTGATGGAGGACCCATCCGTTTACCAAAGCCATACGGGTAATGAGGCAATTGAATCTAAGTCGGCAGCCAGACTCGGCATGAGAGCTCGACTCGCGTTTGGGCTCACTGATTCGCCACAGGCTCGCGGGTACGCGATTGTCTTCAAGACAGTTTTCACAAATAATCGACGACTGAACGCAGACTGTGATTGTGATCCGTTGCAAGCAGTTTTATGGTCGGCGCTATGCTGGATGGACGTACGATACATCTTTGTGTGACGGGTGGTATTGCCGCTTACAAGGCGGCAGAGTTAACTCGTCTCCTGGTCAAACGGGGCGCGACGGTGCAGGTCGCGATGAGCAAGAACGCCACCGATTTTATCGGGGCGATGACGTTTCAAGCATTGACTCAGCGGCCCGTCTTTACCCAGACCCTCGACCCGACAGAAGAGCTTGAGATTGGTCACATTGCGTTCGCTCAGAATCCTGATCTAATCGTCGTTGTGCCTGCGACGGCCAATGTGATCGCGAAGGCGGCTCAAGGCATCGCAGATGACGTCGTGACCACGGTGCTCGCGGCGACAAACAAGCCGGTGCTGGTCGCGCCCGCAATGAACACCGTTATGTACGAGCAGGATACAGTTGTTCAAAATCTCGCGACATTGCGTGCGCGTGGTTGGCATATCGTTGGGCCAGGAGCCGGGACTTTGGCATGCGGCGCAGTTGGTCCGGGCCGGCTCGCTGAACATGAGGCCATTATCAACGGGATCGAGCACCTTTTGCGGCTGCAGATGCCGCTGCTGGGTCGCAAAGTGATGGTCACGGCTGGAGCGACGCGTGAATATATCGATCCAGTCCGTTTCTTGAGCAATCCGTCATCTGGCAGGATGGGGCTTGCCGTTGCCGCAGCGGCCCATGCTGCTGGTGCAGATGTCACTTTGATTCACGGCTCGATGGCAGTCTCGCCGGGCGCGCATTTGAATCCCACAAGGGTCATATCAGCCGCAGACATGCACGCAGCAGTTCTCAACGTGGCAAAAGATTGCGATGCCGTTTTTATGGCGGCTGCCGTGTCCGATTGGCGACCGGTAGAGCAGGCCGCGCAAAAACAGAAGAAGATCGCTCAGTCTATGAGCCTGGAGTTGGTGCGCACAAACGATATTCTTGCAGAACTCGGTCGGCACCGAAGTCAACCGGGCCCGTTACTCGTGGGTTGGGCTGCAGAGACCCATGACGTGGTCGAATCGGCCAAGGCAAAGTTGGTGCGAAAGAATCTCGACTTGATCGTTGCCAATGACATCACCCAATCAGGTGCAGGGTTTGAGACCGACACAAATCAGGTCACGCTTGTTGACGCCGATGGTGTTCACCCTTTGGAGATGATGTCCAAGGCTGAGATCGGCGTGCGGCTGATGCATTGGTTGGTCGCAGCACTCGGCGGCCGGCGATGAGTTTGCTCAGACGAGAGTTCGCTGGCCTCGTGCGTGCGCTACGCGGTGCGCTACAATGGCATAGAGAGGCCGGAGACATCTCGTTAGAGGTGCCCCTCGATTTCAACATGCCCGCGTTCGACTCTGAGGTTGTACCACTGGCAAAAAATGCCCCTGTGGATGACCAAGTTGAGGTCTTAAAGCAGGCGTTTCAAAGCGCTGATGTGCAGCCGAAGACGACGCGAAGCACCGTGACACAGACCGTTGTGCAAGCTGATGTACCGGTGAAGCCTTGTTGGCAAGTAATACCGATCGACGTGAGTGTGGGAGGCAGTGAAATGGCGCAACGTGCGGCCGCGCTACAAACCTTGAAAGAAACCATCGGCACATGCACGCTATGTCCTCTGCATGCAAAGCGGTCTGAGATCGTACATGGTCACGGACACCCCGGCGCGCGTGTGATGTTTATCGCCGATGGACCCGGTATGATGGAAGACGGCACGGGGCTGCCGTTTGTAGGGGATGCAGGGCTCTTGCTCGGTCGAATGATTCGCGCGATGGGCCTAAAGCGAAATGACACCTATCTCACCTATCTGACGCGTTGCTACAGCGCTGGAACAGAGGCTGAGGTTGGTCTCGAGGCGTGTGCGAGTTTTCTCGCGACAGAAATCCAGGTGGTCAAACCCGAAGTCATTGTTGCGCTCGGAGAGCTGAGTGCGCGGCGCTTGACTGGACACAGTGCGGCTTTTCCACACCTGCGAGGCAAGTGGTTTGATTATGAGGGCATCCCCGTGTTGCCGACTTTTCATCCCGAGGCGCTGTTGCAGTTCCCGCAGAGCAAAGCTTTGGTATGGACGGACTTAAAGGCCGTCATGCGACATCTTGGGCTGACGGTAAAGGCGCCGCAGACCAAATCTAATCGTTAACGTCGGAGTGCTACCTATGTTGGATTCGTTCAAGGGTCATTTTGTCAACGGCCACTTCCGTCACTATCCGGCTCATGATGAGTTTTCGTCTAGCAACCCGGCCAGCGACGGCGAGATTGTCTTGGCTGCTCAGGGCAGCGTTCAAGCCGTTGATGAGGCGGTTGAGGCGGCCAAGGCCGCAGCATCCAGCTGGCGTCGGGCTGGACTCGATGCACGGATTGCCGCGCTGCGCGCGGTCCAAGATATGGTGCCAGGTCATGTGGAATCAATCGCCGCGGCGATTACTGCAGAGATGGGGAAAACTTATGCTGAAGCCCTGATTGAGGCGCGCTCAATCGCGGGTAAAATCGAGGGCGTGATCGGTCAACTGAGTGCAGAACTGCCGCATGCGCACGTCGGCGCCCCCGGCCAGCAGAGATTTCAAGCTTTGGGCGTTGTCGGGGTCATCGGCCCCTTCAATTTTCCTATCCATCTGCTCAACACCCATGTGATCCCTGCGTTGTTGACGGGCAACACTGTGGTGATCAAACCGTCCGATGTCACACCGCTCTGTGGGCAGCGTTATGCGGAACTTTTCTTGGACGCTGGATTTCCGCCGGGCGTTTTAAATATGGTTCAAGGTCGGGGTGATGTGGGGGCGCGAATCGTTGAACATCCCCAGGTCGATGGCCTCATCTTTACTGGCAGTTATGCAACGGGTCGGCGGATTCGGCAGGCAACCTTCGATATGCCACACAAGAAAATTTCACTTGAGCTTGGTGGGAAGAATCCCGCCGTTGTGCTCGACGACGCCGACCTGGAGCAAGCGGTCCGTGAAATCCTACTCGGTGCGTTACTCACCACAGGGCAGCGCTGTACGGCGACGTCTAGAGTGATCGTGACACCCGGGATCGCCGATGCATTGCGAGCGCGTCTTATCGAAGCGTTTTCTCGGGTCGAGCCGGGACAGCCCACCGAGGCGGATACGTTTATGGGCCCACTCGCGACCGCTGATGCGAAGACACGGTTCAGCGAGTTGTTGCAGCGTGCTCGAAGTGAAGGTGCTCGCGTACTCGTGGAATCCGAATCGATTGGTGGCGGTGCCTTTGTGACACCAGGGCTCTACGAAGTCACTGGCGATGAGGCTTTCTTGAGAGAAGAGTTATTCGGGCCCCACATCTCGTTTGAATGTGCATCCGATGAGCAGGACGCGTTTGAGCGCGCCGCCAACACACCCTACGGCTTGAGTGCTGCCCTCTTCAGTGCATCGCCCGAGCGGCTGGAAGACTTCTATGATGTGGTGCGGGCTGGGGTCATTAACTTTAATCGAAGCACGAACGGCGCGTCGGGCCTATTGCCATTTGGGGGGACGGGGATGAGTGGGAATTGGCGTCCCGCGGGTTCGTGCGCCCCGCGACTGTCCACATATCCGGTCGCCGTGATGCAGGCTGAGTTTGGACAGGTCACCAAACATGACGCCCTTGAGGCATGTTTAGCTCGAACGAACTAATCTCTCTCTTCGTTTCACGGCGTGGAGCAATGCATCAGCGGGGGGAAAGCCGATGCCTACATTAGCAGATAGACAGGGACGTCACGTCCTATACACCTGGACAGCGCAGAGCGCGGCAAAGCCTATCTCGATTGAGTCAGGCGAAGGGGCTTGTTTTTTCGATTCGGATGGAAACCGGTGGCTCGATTTCGAGAGTCAGGTCTTTAACTGTAACGTGGGCCATGGGCAGGTCGGGATTGCCGAAGCGATCGCAGCCCAAGCACGTGAACTGGCGTGCGCGCACCCCGCGGCTGTGTATGAGACAAAAGTACGACTCGCTGAGAAACTCGCCGCCATCACGCCCGGTGACTTAAATCAATTCTTCTTTTGCCTTTCAGGCTCCGAGGCCGTCGAAAACGCTTACAAAATGGCACGCCTGCTGACGGGGCGAAAGAAAGTGATCGCACGTCGTCGAAGCTATCACGGGGCTTCGATGGGGGCGCTGTCGCTCACGGGTGACCCGAGGCGGTGGCCGCTCGAGCCTGGACTCTGGGGCGTGCTACGCGCCGAAGACCCCTATTGCTATCGCTGTCCGTACGGCTTGTCCCCGGACACCTGTGGACTGCGTTGTGCCGAGCACATTGAGCATATTATCGAAATGGAAGGCCCCGACAGTATTGCTGCTGTCATCATGGAGGGGGTGACAGGCACCAACGGTGGTTTTATACCCCCGGCCGGCTATTGGCCCCGCATTCGCGAGATCTGCGATCGGCATGGGATCTTGTTGATTGCCGATGAGGTCTTCTCTGGATTTGGGCGCACGGGTACATGGTTTGCCGTTGAACATTGGGGCGTTGTCCCCGACATGATCACCATGGCGAAAGGGTTGACGGGTGGCTATGCCCCGATGGGGGCTGTCGCAATTCGAGATGGCCTGGCCAAAAAGTTCGATGACGAGACCTTGTGGTGCGGTCTGACAGGTTATGCCCACCCAATCGCATGCGCTGCCGCTGACGCTGCGATAGATGTTTATAGAGACCAAGGCATGCTGAGCAATGCCCAGCAACGTGGTCTGCAGCTGGCGGCGGCCCTCGACGACCTAGCTGCGCGATTCAGTTTTGTTGGTGATGTACGGAATCTCGGCCTTTTCGGGACGATCGAATTCATTAAACCGGGTTGTGGTCAGCGCGTTCCATTACAGCCCTACCCACAGAGTGGTGATGAACACAGTTGGGCTGGCCAATTGCGGCAGGGGCTCAGGGAGCGGCACATCCACATCGCGCAGAAATGGACACATTTATTCATCGCGCCACCCTTGTGTATTACAGAGGCGGAGCTGCGGGAGGGTATGCATTTGATCGCCGACACATTGGCAGCCATAGGAGAACCAAAGTGACCAAGAAAGTATTTGTCGACGCGGAGAGTGCACTCTTCGATGTTCGCGATGGCGCCTCGATCATGGCGAGTGGATTCGGTCTTTGTGGCAACCCAGAGAATTGTATCGCCGAACTCGCACGGCAACAGGTCAGAAACCTCACCATTATCAGCAATAATTGCGGCAACCAGGGTCGGGGTCTCGCCAAACTCTTGCAGCAGAGAAAAGTGAGCAAAGTGATTGGCAGCTACATCGGTGGCAACCCTGATCTGCAGGCGCAGTATCTCGCGGGGGAGCTTGAGGTTGAGTTGAACCCCCAAGGGACACTGGCGGAACGCATTCGAGCGGGTGGCGCTGGGTTAGGTGGGTTTTACACACCAACGGGCGTCGGCACTGTAGTGGCTGAGGGTAAAGAAGAGCGCGAGATTGACGGCAAGAGATACGTTTTCGAGACGGCCCTGAGGGCTGATTTCGCCATCGTTCGGGCGGAGGTCGCCGACACCTTTGGCAATCTGCGTTTCTACGGCACGGCCCGTAATTTTGGCCCGGCGATGGTGATGGCCGCAAAAACGGCGGTGGTTGAAGTAGATCGTCTTGTTGAGATCGGCGAGTTAAAGCCCGATGACATTCACTTGCCGGGGATCTTCGTTCAGAGAGTGTTTGAAGGACGCGATTACGAAAACCCCATCGAATACCGAACGATTCGTGAAAGGGAGGCCTAGAACATGGCACGCACGCGAGACGAAATGGCCGCTATCGCCGCCCAGGAAATCACGGATGGGTTTGTTGTCAATCTCGGTATCGGGATCCCAACGCTGGTCGCCAACCATGTGCCGTCAGACTATGATGTTTGGCTTCACAGCGAGAATGGTCTTCTGGGCATGGGACCTTTCCCCTTCGAGGAAGATGTTGACGCAAAAATCATCAACGCCGGTAAGCAAACGGTCACAGTCTTACCGGGTGGCAGCTTCTTCGACAGCGCGATGAGTTTTGCGATGATTCGCGGAGGGCATCTCGATCTTGCCATCCTTGGTGGCATGCAGGTCAGCGCCACCGGTGATCTCGCCAATTGGATGATCCCCGGCAAGCGAGTCAACGGAATGGGTGGGGCAATGGACCTTGTCAGCGGCGCTAAAAGGGTCGTCGTGCTTATGACCCATAACAGCAAGTCCGGTGCACCGAAATTACTCGAACAGTGTGATTTACCATTGACCGGCGCCGGCTGCGTGAATCGAGTGGTGACCGACATCGCCACCATCGATGTCACGGCGCGTGGATTTGAGCTGGTGGATGTTGCCGATGGACATACCGCAGACGAAGTTCAAGCGTTGACAGGCGCCGTCCTCAGATGAGGGGTTATGGAGTAAGAATGACCGTTCGGCTCGGTTTCTACTTGATATGCTGCGTTGCCTTGTTTGGATGCGACACCGATGATGAGAACGGCGGTACATTGGTGTTCGTCAGCGATGCTGGCGGTGACGTCGACGCCGTCGTCGACGGGGGACGGCAGCCAGATAGCGATTGCGCATGGTCGAATAACGGCGTTTGTGACGAACCAAGCCGATGTCCGTTAGGCAGCGACGAAGCGGACTGCGTCAGCGCTTGTGAATCCATGCCTGAGATGCGTCCATTTATTGCGGCAGCATGCATCCATCGTGGTTTGCTCCAGCAAGCCCCTGAGATGGCCACGGATGGAGATGTCCATGTCGGGGTTGGGCGATGGATTGATGAATCGTTGCCTGCCCCCGTACCAGACGCGGCGCCGCGTAGCCGTCGCTTTCGCATATTTGTACCGCCTGGGCTCGACCCTGACCGTCCACGACCCGCAATATTCATGCTGCCGGGTAATCGCGTGAGCCACTACAGCTTACCCGATTATA
Source organism: Bradymonadia bacterium (assembly GCA_049889275.1). GTDB lineage: Bacteria > Myxococcota_A > Bradymonadia > UBA7976 > UBA1532 > UBA1532. The sequence continues at coordinate 22,611 of JBMHDS010000111.1, forward strand.
CGGAGTTAGACTCGAGCGCGGCCTCTAATGGCTTCATCGTAGTCTATGTGGAGCAACCTTGGCGTGACCGTTTCTTCTCGTGGTCTTGGTATACAGATTGGGACTGGGCCGGCGCGCCTCAGTCTAATCCAGACGTGTCGTTCTTGACCTCATTAGCCGAATACATGGTCGACGCTTGGTTGGTCGATGCCGACCGGATCTATCTCGCAGGCCATTCCCGTGGCGCTGCCATGAGCGTCATCGCCGCCTTGGAACGCCCTGATGTCTTCGCCGGCGCCATACCGCAGTCAGGTTTTGTGGAGTTCGGCTATTTCGATCGACTCGCCAATTGGTCTGGGGCGAGACGGCCGGCGTTCTTTTTCATGCATGGGACTCTCGACGATGACGTGTGTATCGATTGCGAGCCAGGTGGTCGTTGCGGCGTCAATCCCGTGAGGCAGTGTGGCACTGTGGCCGCGACCGATAGGATTGTTGCAACTTTGCAGTCACTCGGTTGGGAGGATGAGACGCTTCACTACAAACGCTTAGAGGGGGTGGCGCATCGATACCAACCATGGCTGAACCAGCAGGCCTGGGATTTTGTGAAGGCGCATGCGAGCGGGGGAGAGACACCATGATGTTATTTCTGGTCGTGGTCCTTGCACAAATGCCAGCGCCTAATGCACCGAATGTAGATATGAGTGGTGTGGCTATTTTCGAGGGGGGCGCATTTACACGGGGCACCGAGAGTGGTCTCGCGGTGGGGCGATATGGAGACGGTTGGTATGTCAATGAGCTGGGTGCAGACCCTGTTGATGTAGCCTCGTTTGGGCTCGATAAACATGAGACCAACGTCAGTAGCTACGCCGATTTTTTGACCCATGCATGTGGCACGTGGTGTTACGATCCTCGCATGCCAATTGTTCGGTCCGATGGCCGGTTTGTTCCACTTGATGGCTATGAGTCTTACCCCATCAATTGGGTCGACCATCGCAGCGCTGATTGGTTCTGTCGTTGGTCCGGAAAACGCCTGCCGACCGAAGTTGAGTGGGAATACGCCGCGGCCGATGGCCCACAACAAAGGCCGTGGCCTTGGATGGTGGAGATGGGCCCACGTTGCCATTTAGCAGATTACAGTTATGACGGTGGGCGATGTACACGGCGCTTGCAGCCGAACGCCGATGACAATGACGCCCTCACGCGGCAAGGCATAAGTCGCCTCGGTGGCGGTGTTGCCGAGTGGGTCGCCGACTGGTACGCACCCTACGCACCAGATGGGGAGGCATTGGATAGCGTCCATCGGGTGATCCGCGGCGGCAGTTTTTTGACCAACCGTCTACAGATGAGACCGCAATCGAGACGCGGGCGACCACCGGCGACTCGGGCGGTGGATATTGGGTTTCGCTGCGCTTGGTCAGCCGACCTTACAGATCCACCTGGGGTGATGCGCGGCACATTGGATGTGCAAGCATCCAGCGAGGCGACCCGAACGGTGTTGCCTGCACCGCGAGCGGACGAAATCGAGACCATCGCCACCGACCTCGACCGCCCGGGGGCGGTCGTTCGAACGGAGTTGGGCGCATGGGTCGCCACAGCGGAGGGTCTCGTGGTGTTGGCCTCGGATGAGGCGACCCGCATCGTCGATGACGCGTTGTTTGAACAACTCTGGACCGACGGGGACGGTGTCGTCGGGCTCCTCACTGACGCCGAATCATTAGTGCGGATCGATGAGTCTGGTGTAACCGAGCGTGTTCCGGTACCGGGCATAGAGCAGGTCATCAAAGTCGATGAACTTTGGATCTGGACCGATGGGCGGACGGTTTATCGCGGTTCTTTTGATGCGCCTTTCGTCCCGTGGTTTGACGTGGAGGGTACCATAACAACGATGACCGCTTATGATCGAGCTCTCATCTTCGCTGTCAACGGGGGTGATGGAAGCGGTCTGTACTCAAGAGCACTCGGCGCTGACAATGAAACCGAGACCTTGCTTGAGGCGGAAGCCATTCCTAATCCACTGAAACTCAAGAGTTTAACCACCGATGGGTCGTCCTTGGCGCTCTTGATCGCGCTCGAAGATTGGCCATACAGCAGCCTCGTCTGTAATTTTGATGTGGATGCTCGCCGTCTCGGATGCCGCAGGCATACACCACCCAAATCAACGGCACTCACTTTCCACGGGCAAAACCTCATATGGCGCACACAATTTGGTGTCGCGACGCTCCTCGGGTCCGAAGTCGATTTCATTTTGTCGGGCTTTACACCCGGTGGGATGTTTGTGGATGGGGCCGCACTCTGGGTCACCGACCGCGCGAAGGGGCGCTTGGTCAAGATGGAGCTTAACGCACCTCAGTGAAGTGTTTCGCGGTCGTTTAGGCCCACAGGTTTGACCAGGATAAACGGCGCAACGATAACAAATTGGAAGAATTCGCCAGTCGCTCCCTTAAAGCGCGCCTGCTCCTCTGCAGATGGCTTCGAGACTGCGCCTTCTTGGATATGCTTTGAGACAACCTCAGTGTCATTCGCCGCCACAGCAATGGCGAAGGTCAGTAGATCCACCGACTGATTCAGCACGATCATGTTGCCGGACTTGGCATGGATTTGAAGGACGGGCCAATCGGCTGTACCAATCTGCGACCGGAGTTCCTGCTCAAGCGCTTTGCGGTCTTTTGTATCGGCCATTGAGTTTCAACTTTCATCTCGAGGGCATCGGCGGTTTTCACGGTCGGTTTAGTTGCCGAAATGCCACTTGATCTATACTTTCAGTCCTCGTACCACACAAAATTACGCATTCAAATGCATTGAATGGAGAAAGTCGAATGGCGAAGTTACGCGCATTGAAGCAGGCCAATGGTTTTATGGGAGAGGGTCATGGTGCCTTCACGCTACCGGGCTTCGGTGTTCACTATGCGCCCGATTTGACCATTGAACCCACACACCTCCAGTTGCAGATGGCTGTAGACCTCGAGCAAGAAGGTGCGGTGGGTCAACTGATTTGGACTTTCCATGGCCGGCGCGACGGTGAACGACAAGTCGAGCTTGACGCAGTAGAGCTGAACGTTGAGGCCGTTACGGGTTTAGATGGATACGAGCTGACCTGGCGACATGATGGCAAGAAACTTTTCATTACATGGAACGAAACCATCGCAAGAGACGCCGCGCGTCGGGTCAGTATTGAGTGGACGGTCGACCGTCCCCGCAGTGGTATGTTCTTTGGGTGTGCACCCGGACAGGTGAGGGGAGAGCGCATTTGGATGGTGACGGACAATGAGACAGAGCGCGCGAGATATTGGCTGCCCTGTATTGATTTGCCGAATGTCAGAACACCCGTTGAACTCGCTCTGCGGTCGAAGTCTGAGCATACGAGACTTGGCCCCGGCAAGTTGGTGCGTGAAGAAACAAACACGGATGGCACCACCACGAGTTACTGGCAGCTCGAACAAAAGGCACCTAGTTATCTCATCTGCCTCGCCGTTGGCGATTTTTGCGAAGCCGATGGGGGTGAACATGACGGCGTATCGCACAAGTTCTTTGCGCCTAAACCCTACACCCCGGAACAGCTTCAGCGCAGTTTTGGTCCCTCATCGGAGATGATGAAGTGGATGACGGCACGACTCGGCGTCCCGTTTCCTTATCCGAAGTATTATCAATTCGCAGCACCGGGTGTTGGTGGCGCGATGGAGAACATCAGCCTGACCACGTGGGATGACGTGTTCATTACAGACGCGATGCTACACGCCGAATGGGGCTGGCTGGTGGATCTGATCAACCTCCATGAAATGGCACACAGTTATTTTGGTGATGCCGTGGTTTGCCGTGACTTCGCGCATGCGTGGCTTAAGGAGGGCTGGGCGACGTACATGGAATCCGTCTGGCTCGGCGATACCGTGGGCGAGGATGCGCTCCACCTGCAAATGTATGAAGAGAGCCTGCACTACAGAAACGAAGCGGATAATCGCTACCTTCGGCCAATTATGACACGGCAGTTCAACAGCAGCTTTCAAATGTACGATGGACACCTGTATCCAGGGGCTGCATGGCGCGTTCATATGCTTCGACACATGCTGGGCGAGAGTGATTTTTGGACCGCGGTCAACCAGTATTTGACAAAGTATTCAGGCCAAGTGGTCGAAACCGACGACTTCCGGCTCGAACTCGAAGCCGCCTCTGGGTTGAGCTTGGCGCGTTACTTCGACCAGTGGATTCATTCGCCTGGGTACCCAAAGCTCAAGTGCGCCTTCAAGCACAACGCCGCAACCGGGCTTGCGCAGTTTGAAGTGGAGCAGACGCAAATGGGTGAACATTTTGGTCAAACGGTAGGGGTGTTTAGTTTCGACCTTGAGATCGCCGTTGAGTCGTCTTCAGGGGATTGGCAAACCTTCATTGTATCTGTGGACGGACCCAAAGCTGTGGTGCATTTCGCAGCCGATGAGATGCCAAAGCAAGTGGTCGTTGACCCAGAGATGAAAGTTTTACACGCCCTCGACTTTGAGCCAGGTCAAGACCTCTCACTGCGCTCAGTGGCCCACGCGCCGACCATTTACGGCCGAATTCAAGCCGCTGACGTGTTGATGAAAAATGGTAATCAACGCAGCGTAGATGGCATCAAGAACGCCTACGGTAAGGAGACACGCTGGGGTCTAAAGAGGGCCTATGCGCGAGCGCTGGGTCGGGCTGGCACCCAGTCGGCTATGGAGCTACTTATCGAACTCCTTAATGATGAGCAAGATGTCCGCGTGATGTCGACGCTGACCGAGCAGCTCGGACGCTACCGTGATGAGATGGTGGTCGATGCGCTCACAGCATGGCTAGACCGAGGAAATCAACCTTACGGGGCCACCAGTGCCGCTCTCAAGTCTCTTGGCCTGCAGCGCGGTGATGGCCAGTTAGAACGGCTGAAGGCCGCCGCTCAAGACACTGGCTGGTGGGGGTGGACAAGACGAGCCGCTCGGATCGCGCTCGGGCACACCCGCACTCGGGCTGCATTCGACTTCCTGCTCGCCGATCTCAAGCAGAATCTGCAAACACCCCAAGTTGAACTGGGTACAGTCGCAGGGCTTGCCGATGCGTCGGCTTGGCTGACGGAAGCAGAACGCGCTCAGGCAGCTGAGGCTTTGATCGATTCAGCGTCTGGACGCGCGTGGCGTCATCAGGTCAATGTGGCACAGGCGCTCACAGCGATCGGGGATTCGGCTCACGCAGGTGCGATAGACCAAATGGCGACTGAACTCGCGCCCCAGTGGGCGCCCATGTTTGCACGTTATGCCCAGTCACTGCGTAAAAAGGGGCAGAGCAGTGGCGCTGATAGCCGCGCGATAGAAGAGCTGAAAGGTACAATCCAAAAACTGACGGCACGTATTGATGTCTTAGAGAGTCAAGTCAAAGTCGATCGCTAGGGCGCTACTCCAATAGGTCGACGGTCAACTCATATGCGCCTGAGAGTGCCACGCCGTCTCCGTTGACCCATGTATCAACGACGACGAGATATCGTCCGGGGGTGACCCGATGGTCGATGTTTCGGTGGCCGCGCGCCAGGCATGCGTTGGCGTTATTGCCCGTGAGTATATGGATGTCCGGGTCAATCTCTTCACTGTTTGTTGTGATCGCCACCTGCAAACGCCCTGAACGCCTCACGTTCAATACGTAGACGACCTCGTGACCCGCTTCGTTCGCGTCAGAGCAATTGTATACGTCGTGCTCTGATACTTGGCTTGCTGCTGTATCACCCTGCGCGACAAACGGGTACGCCTCTATTCTGATGGGGCACTCATAACTGCCATTTTCTTGGTCACATGGCCGCCACGTACTCTCGGCGATGTCGCGGGCGTCGATGAGGTAATAGTCCACCTCATCACCTAAGAATGTCCACGCGTTCAAGATGAACTCGTTCCAATTGGCGGTCCCTGGGATCACCTGGCAGCCGGCTGACCATCGGTTGATTCTGAGCTCTGAAAGGCGGCCTTCCACCGAACCCATATGAATATTATGTCCAGAGCCCAGCCGATCATGATCTGCATCGCCGCCGTTGAGCCAACCGTTTCTGTCGCTGTCCCAATGACCGTTCTTGTTGCTGTCATCGCGGACTGGATAGCTCGATAGTCCCATACGCAGGGCGTTGTAGCTGCGATGCCAGGCATTCGTATAGGGGTAGTAGCGGTTTGGCATGAGAGACGAGCTTGAATGGTAGCCGAAGTTGTGTGCGCCCGTGTCCGTATTGACCGGAAATTCTCGTACGTGCTTGTCACCGTCCTCATCGATCCAAAGCAACACCAAGGTGTCATCGAACCAGTTGGGTGTATTGCCATTCCATCTAAACGTACCCGGATATGCACCTCTGAGGCCGACGACCGTTCGCCGCCCAGGGGTCGTGTCCACGTCGAACCATAAAGTCTCTCGTACGATGCGAACCCAGAGGTCGAATGCTTCTGGTTGGGACAACAGTTGAGCGCCGTCTGGGGTCTCATAACATCGACGCGGTTCGGTCCAGGGGCCTGCGCGCTCGAATCGAGGCATCTCATCCTGATAGCCCGGCATCGTCAAACCGCGCACATCATAAGCCGGCCGCCGAGTTTGTCTGATATCGGGAAAGGCTTCCCAGGTGTAGGGCGGCAGTGGCTCCAGATAATCGATTCGACTCGTTTGGCGAGATGGCTGTGCGTCTGCAGCGATTGAGTCGGGCTCAGCTCTCATCTGCATTGCAGCCGACACCACGGGGTAGCCAAAATCACAACTCTCCACCGAGGGGGTCTCTTCCGTCTCATCGATGACCATCGGCTCGATGTCGTCATCGCCGGGTAATGCATCGACGGGCGGGCCCTCATTTGTTTCAGGCGGGTCCGGCTCTATGTGGACAACTGGATCCGGTGTCTCGTCGTTGGGTCCGTCGTCTCGTGATGGCTCTTCGACGGTCGGTACCTCTTCGTGCGTCGGTGTCATCGGGCCAGAAGGCTTGTCCTCGGGGCCTCGCTCAATATCGGTCACGCCGGATGTGGATTTTAATTCACCTGGCGCGCAGGCAAACAATGATAGGCACAGCCAAACGGTGCCATAAATGAACGTTTGAAAAGGTCTCATGGCGCATACTATATCGAAGGGCGTGGGCGGTGACGAGTGAAAGTCTCACGCAGGTACGGCGATTCGGCCGCTCTCATATCAGTGATTAAGTCAAACTTTGGTGACCGGTTCACTTGCTTACCGACCACCGATCTGATAAAGCCTGCCGGCTGAACACCTAAACGAAGGTGCACCTCGACGCTGTAAATAAGCAGCCACGGGCCGCCTGAATTGTAAGAGAGACGACGGTGAACGAACTACTTTTATTTTCAGTAAACCAAGCTCAAGGCGCAGCGCCTCCCGGCGGTGCCCTCGGCGGACTTTTGCCGCTGCTTTTGATGTTTGTGATCTTCTATTTTTTGCTGATTCGTCCGCAGAAAAAACGGCAGCAGGCGCACGCCCAGATGATCAGCCGGCTGAAAAAAGGTGATGAAGTGGTCACCGCGGGTGGTGTCATCGGCAGCATTTTCGCGCTCACGGATTCGGAGTTAGTCCTTGAGGTTGCGGATAAAGTCAAAGTTCGCGTTATGAGGAATCAAGTGCAGATGTATAAGGCGGCGGAAACGTCGACCGAGAAGGAAGAATAGGGAATGGACGCACGAAGCAGAGTTCGCGCTATCGTATTGCTCGCATTGGTCACGGTCAGTGGTCTAATGCTTGTGCCCACTTTTGTGGGCAGTGGTGATGGTCAAGGTGAAGAGTCGCTACCCGAGTGGTACACAAAGCTCTTCAGCAAAAAGATGGTTTTGGGGTTGGACCTGCAGGGCGGCATTCTGCTGAACTACAGCGTCCAGGTCGAGACAGCACTCGAGCGAAAGACCGTTCAGCGCGCCGGCAATATCGAAGTTGACCTTGAGAAGGAACGTAAGATCAAGGTCAAAGCAAAGCCTGGCAAGGATGGCGACCTGAAGATCCGTATCGAATTCGCCAGCGAGGCCGATACAGATAAGCTAGACGCTAACTTCATGGCGCAGTTTCTCCCCGGTTATCAGGTGGTCGAGACCGATGGTAACGCTGTGATCATCGACATGACAGATGATGCGGTAAAAGAGTTCCAGGACAGCGCCATCGCGCAGGCGAAGGAGACCATTGAGCGTCGAATCAATGCATTTGGTGTCGCCGAGAGCTCCATCACGAAGCGCGGTGAGAACCAGCTCGTCATCCAGTTGCCTGGTGTTAAAGAAGAAGACATTAAGGCAGCAAAGTCGAAGCTTGCACAGACAGGTCAGCTTCACTTTCAGATCGTCGACCGTACCGATGCGCAGGGCAAGTTCTACGGTGAGCTTCAAAAACGAGCGCCAAAAAGCGCTGAGTGGCCAGAGGAGCTGAAGACACAAGGCGTTCGGGTGGATCATAAGATCGCCACCAGCGGTCTCTCGGCGAGGAGCACGAGCCGTGCAGTCCTTGAGTTTATGGCCAAGGGCCTTGTGGATGATGAGCACCTCATCGGTTTCGAGCAGATCTATGTCAATCCAAAGGACCCTAACCTTAATCAAATCACCAACCTGTCGAAAGAGCAGGAAGATGCGGTCAGCAAGCTCCGCGAAGAAGATGTCGATTTCGCGAACGAGTCTGTCGTGAAGGCATACGAACTCGTCTATATGTTCAAGAAAGCCGGCATGAGCGGTGAGAATGTTGAAGATGCGCAGGTCGGTTTTGACCAATTCAATAAGCCAGAGGTCAACATGACCTTCGCGCGCGTCGACGCTGACAAATTCTACGAAATGACCAAGGCGCACACCAATGAATTGATGGCCATCATGATCGACGAGATGGTCTTTAGCGCGCCGAATATTAAGGAGCCTATCGGCGGTGGTCGTGTTCGCATCGAGCTTGGTAATTCCGGCTCGCAGGCGCTCAAGGAAGCCAACGCACTCGTTGCTGTTCTCAAAAGTGGTGCGTTGCAAGCACCACTCAAGAAGGAATACGAGAGCGCCGTGGGTCCATCACTCGGTGCTGACTCCGTTGAAGCGGGTAAGCTCTCGATGATCATCGGATTTGGTTTGGTCGTCTTGTTCATGTTTATCTACTACCGCGGCGCGGGCTTTGTTGCCGATATCGCTTTGTTGCTAAACGTGCTCTTTGTGTTGGCTGGTTTGACGATGTTTGGTGCAACGCTCACACTACCGGGGATCGCGGGTATCGTGTTGACCGTGGGTATGGCAGTCGATGCGAACGTACTTATCTTCGAGCGTATTCGCGAGGAATTGCGACTGGGTAAGTCCGTGAGAGCGGCCATCGATGCAGGCTATGAGAAAGCCTTTACGGCGATTTTGGACGCTAACGTCACCACAGGTATCGCAGCGGTTGTTCTGTATCAATTCGGTTCAGGGCCAGTTCGTGGTTTCGCAGTGACTTTGGGTATCGGGATTATCTGCTCGATGTACACGGCGCTCGTCGTGACTCGACTAATCTTCGAGAAAATGTATGGCGGTGGTAACGCCCAGAAGATGAGCATTTAGGGGAATCACGATGGAATTTTTTAAGCCAGGAACCCGATATAATTTCCTTAAACTGTCAAAGCCCTTGCTGTCCGTCAGTGCACTTTTGGTCATCGCATCATGGACCCTTGTGGCGACAAAAGGACTGAACTTCGGTATCGACTTTGCGGGTGGTACAGAAGCGCTCTTGAGCTTCAAACAGCCTACAGACCTACCAAAGTTGAGAGAGAACATCAGCGCTACTGGCCTTGAGATGCCAGAGGTTGTGATGTTTGGCCACACCGACCAAGGTAAGTACTTTGTACGAAGCCGAAGCCAAAGTCTGTTTACCGCCGCCGAGAAGGCAAAGCTCAAGGCGGCGATTGTAGAGAAGGTCGGTCAGCCGACATCCTACAAGGACGATGATGAAACCGGCGAAGAGGTTCGTGTGAAGTTTGCAGAAAAGCCAAAAGCAGGCTTACTCAAAGAAGCCCTCAAAGCTGCTGGCTACCCAAATGGCACCGTGAATCTTCATTCAGATGCCACGAACCCGGAATATCGTCTCGGCATCCCATCGCTTAGAGACCGACTTGTGGGCGCGATGAAGAAGACCTACGGGGCTGAATTCGTCGGCGCCGATAAGTTTGAGTCTGTTGGTTCTGCAGTGGGTGCACAGATGCGGAATCAAGGTATCTTGTCGGTGATTTACGCTCTCATCGGCATCTTATTGTACGTCAGCTTTCGATTTGACCTTCGCTACAGCCCGGGTGCGGTGCTTGCCTTGGTTCACGACGTGAGCATCACCATCGGTGTATTTAGCCTCCTCGGCCTCGAGTTTAATCTGCCTATCATCGCAGCATTGCTCGCCATCGTTGGTTACTCTCTCAATGATACCATCGTGGTCTACGACCGGATTCGAGAGAGCTTGAAGCTGGGTCTGGGTGACACACTCGTCGACAGTATCAACATCAGCGTGAGCGACTGTCTGTCGCGTACGGTTCTGACTTCGGTCACGACCTTCCTGGCGGTTCTGTCAATCTTCATCTTCGGTGGTGGTATCATCCAAAACTTCGCGCTCGCGATGTTGATCGGTGTCGTTATCGGGACGTACTCGTCTATTTACGTCGCGAGTCCTGCGGTCGTGGGTATGGACAACTACCTGAAGACGCGCGCCGCTGACGCTGTCGCGGCCGACAAAGCGGTCGCGCGAGCACGCGCACGCGGCTGATGCTGCCTGTCGCATGCGTTCTCTCCCTCTTCTAAAGGGCGCTGCCGACGATGACAGCCACTGAACTCTCCCTCCAAAATTGGCAACTTCGCCCGGCCGATGCTGCGGCGGTAAGCGCTTTAGCACGCGCCAGCGGCTTATCCCTTTCGACCGCCCGGCTCTTATGGCTACGTGGGGTGACCGTGCCGGAAGACGCGACGCGTTTTCTCTCAGCGTCCTTGGCCGACATGCCGGACCCTCGCATGCTTGCTGACATCAGTCTCGCGGCCGACCGTTTGCTTTCAGCCATCAGGCTCGGCCATAAGATCGTCATCTATGGTGATTATGACGTTGATGGTGTGACGAGTGCAGCCACCCTTTGGCTGTTCTTCCGTGACGTCTTTAATGTCGAGCTGGGGACCTACATCCCGCACCGGATGCGCGAAGGCTATGGACTCAATAAGGCAGCGATCAGCACTCTGGCCGAACAGGGGACAAAGGTACTTGTAACGGTGGACAATGGCTCGTCTGCAGTCGATGAGATCGCATGGGCATCCGAACTGGGCATGGACGTGATCGTCATCGACCACCACCAGGTCAGCGATCCAGAGCCTCAGGCGTTTGCACATCTCAATCCCCACCGACAGAGCTGTGCGTATCCAGACAAAGTTCTCGCAGCTGTCGGCGTGGTTTTTGTTTTACTCATCGAGATTCGTCGCCAATTGAGAGAGGATGACACTTATCAGGGACCGATCCCGAGACCCGATCACTACCTCGACCTCGTCAGCCTAGGAACGGTGGCGGACGTGGCACCGCTCGTTGGCGTGAACCGCGCCATCACGCGCTTTGGTGTGGGTCAAATGAAGCGAGCTTGCCGCCCAGGTATCGCCGCCTTACTCGATAAGTCAGGCGGGGAGCTTGCTGGGTTGAGTGAGCGTGATTTCGGTTACCGACTCGGTCCACGGCTGAATGCGGCTGGTCGGCTTGATGATGCAACCCGTGGCTTTAGACTTTTGATCGAGGATGATCACAGAGTTCTCGATGAACTCGCCGAGTTCGTAGAAGAACAGAACAAGGAGCGTAAGACCTTACAGGCCCGAATGAGTGAAGAAGCACTTGAGATGGCCCGGGCATCTTTGGGCCCCGATTCAGTATCCCTGGTTTTGCAGCATCCCGATTGGCATCCCGGCGTTGTGGGTATCGTCGCCTCGCGGATGGTGGACGAGTTCGGTCTACCCACGATTCTCCTGGCCCAGGATGGCGGCATCCTGAAAGGTAGCGCCCGCAGTGTTCCTGGCGTCGATATCAAGGCCGTGCTCGACCACTGTGCGCCCTTGCTCATGCGTTATGGTGGGCATGTTGCAGCGGCCGGTATGACCCTGCGACTGGCTGAATTTGACGCCTTTAGAGAGCGGTTTGAGTCGGGCGTGAAAGCTTTGATGACCGATGACGTGGGTGTACAGCCACTCGAATATGATCTTGAGTTGCCAATCGATGAGTTTACACGCGAGCTCTATGATGAGTTACGCAGGGTGGGCCCGTTTGGACACGCAAACCCAGCCCCCAAGATCTACACGCGGGGCATTAGGGCGGGACATCGTGTACTTCGAGGTGGACATCTTAAGCTTCTGATTCGGACAGCTGCAGGTGAAATCGAGGGGCTGGCATGGAATCGGGCTGATGACGCCGTCATGCTCAACGCGCCCGTGGACCTGGTATATACGCCGGACCTTGAGGTCTGGCGTGGTCGGGAAAAAATGGTCTTTCGCATCGAAGGCATGCGTCCAACAGAAGGTCCGGCATGAAGCGAAGACAGCGGCGTATGGCAAGGGATATCGCACCCACTCGAAGTAAGAACCATTTCTTATTGCTCATTCTCGTTGCGGTTGGTCTCGCGTTCGTCCTGTTTTTCAGAGCGTCGATGGGCGACAGCAACTCAGATGTTTGGAAAGCAGTGGTGGGTAACCCTGAGTTGGAACTACCACTCGGTCCCACCGATCGGGCAAAACTTGGAGCGTCGGCCACGGACGTCAGACGTGTGTCGACTGTTGATGCGGGAAGCGAAGCAACGAAGGAATAGACTATGCCGCGAATTCGAGGTCATTTAACTGAGAAACCAGACGGGCCAACGGCCTGGCCTATCCTCAATGGTTTGCTTTTTGGTGATCAGTCGATCGGTGGACATGACGTTTCCGTTCGAACAGATGTGCTCCCGCTTGATTGGGCCGGCATCTTTGGATGCGTCGCGCCCATGTCATTAGAGATTGGCTTTAACAGGGGGCGGTTTTTAACCAGCCTTGCAGCACAGCGTCCTGAAGAGAACTTTGTCGGTATCGAAATTCGGCGGCGTTATTGTTGGCGTCTCGCTCAGCTCATGGCAAAGGATGCTCAGGAGCCAGGAAACCTGCGGATTATTTGGGCCGATGCCAAGGCCGTCTCGAGGGTTATCTTCGGCGAGTCCGTGCTCGACAACGTCTACGTCACGTTCCCCGACCCGTGGTGGAAGAAAAGGCATGCCAAGCGTCGACTCGTGGACACTCGATTTGGTGCAGAGCTCGCGGGTTTATTGAAACCGGGGGGCATACTGTGGGTGAAAACCGATGTCGAGCCTTTGGCCCTCGAGATTCGTGAGGCCCTCGCGGCTCAAGATAACCTGAGTGCGCCCGAACCTTTTGAGCAGGATGAGCTGCCGCTTACCCATCGAGAAACCAACTGTATTCGAGACGGTTTGCCTATCTGGCGGTTTGCTGTGACCAGGCTATAGCACCGTTTAAGTCTGGTCGTCGTCCCGTGCCCACCCAGCGCCGTGCGGCTGGCCGAACTGGCTTCTCCTGGCTTGGGGAGGGCCCGATAACTGTTCGTCCGCACGCGGTCTCAGTATGTAATGGAGATTGAAGTAATTGACGACGAAGTGAGCGACGATGGGTGCAACCAGACAGTGGCGCGCATCGAAGACCCAGCCAAACAGGTAGCCAACACCCAAGGCTGTCAACGTCCACGGAACGAGAAATGCTCGATATGGAAAGTGGGCGAGACCGAAGATGATCGCGGCGTAATGCAGGCCAAGTATTGGCTGCAAGAACCCACGAAAGAAGAGCTCCTCTGTGAGTGAACTCAACAGTGCGAGGAGAAAAATATCACGTCTCGAGAGTGGACCGAGGACTGTTCTGAACTCGATGTCGAGTTGTTTGCCCCAGCTAAAGTGTTGGACACTCATTCTCGACAGGGCGACTAACCCAATCCCGATTCCAAGGCCATAAATCAGGTCAAGAGAAAGAGACTCACTCGACCAGCTCGGAAGAAACATTAAGCTCTCGACCGGATATCCAAAGCCTAACTGAAGACCAAGCGTCGCACCGCCGAGAATCAGGTAAAGGATCAACTTTGGCAGCATGCTTCTCTTTCAGTGAATCTAAAGCTTGAGGACTTCAAAGGGCTGTCGGCGAGCTCACTATAGGCTAAACAGCTCCCAGGCGCTAAGGACATTCGACCACAAGCGTTGGTGCCCGAGGTGGTTCTCTACCGGGTATTAAGAGCCGAGGACGTACACCCCTCGCGTTCCCTTATTGGCTCGTCGCAAGCCATTCGAGGTATCTATGGATTCGTGGGTCTGTCCATGGCTGTTTGTTGACAAATCGCAGCCGCAACTGACCGTTCTTGTCGACCACATATGTTTCCGGCAACTTCTCGGTACCATACATGCGCGCAATCGCCTGCTTGTTGGGATCCAGGCCGACGAGCATTTTCGTTTGCTTTCCGGCGAAGAAGGCATTGATGTCGCGCCAACTCTCATCGGCGCTGACGGCGAGAATCTCAAAAGGCACGTGCTTCATTTTCTCCGCTAGCTTCTCAAGGTCGGGGATTTCTTCGCGGCAAGGTGGGCACCAAGTTGCCCAAAAGTTAATGAAGACAACCTTACCCCTAAGCGCACTGAGACGAATTCGGCTGCCATCGGCGCGAATCACTTCAAAGTCCGGTGCCGGTCCAACTCGAACTTCGGCGTTCAGGTCGGTCGCGGCTGCGAGCGCGACTTCTCTTCGCGTCTCGCCATCGGTCATGTGAATCTGCGTGACGATAGAAAAGATGAGCACAAAGCCGATCAGTAGGGCCCAGCGTAGTGACCTTGACGGCGTTGACTTGTCGTTTGAATTACTGGGCATGAGGCAAACCACCATTCAGAGCAGAGTCGTCCTATGGTGGATTACCAAATGAGGGCAAAGGTGTCACCCATGGAGGCGGCATTTTTGCAGGCGCCGGTGTGAAAAACGACGCCTGCAAGTCCGATGCAGCTTATTTCTTAAGCATCTCGTCGATGAGCGCCTTGAACCTTGGGAATGGCTGAGCGCCAGCAAGGCGTCGACCGTTGACGAAAAAGTGAGGTGTGCCGCGTGCATTCAATGCTTTGGCTTGCGCCATGTCGTCTTGGACCTGCTTCTTGGTGGCATCGGCGTTCAAGTCCGTTGCGAACTTCGCCATGTCGAGCCCAATTTCCTTTGCGTATCCGTTGATGTCGTCTGGCTTCAACTTACGCTGGTTCTTGAACAGAATGTCATGCATTTCCCAGAATTTACCCTGCTTGCCCGCTGCAATTGAAGCTTGCGCGGCCAATGGAGCGTCTTTGTGGAAAGACAGTGGGTTGTGCTTGAAGACGACCTTCACCTTGTTTCCGTATTCCTTCATGATCTGAGCGATCGTCGGGTTTACGCGAGAGCAGAAGGGGCATTGGAATTCACTGAACTCGACGATGGTGATCTTGGCGTTCTTGTTACCCTTGAAGAAATCATTTGGGCTGACCTTGACGTCGTAGACCTTCGTGTCGACTTTCTGTTGTGGCCGTGAAGGTGCGCTCGCCTTTGTCGCGCCCTTGGCGGTCACAGCGGCATAAATCTTTGCGCGCGGTGTACCCTTAGCGACCATCTTCTTAGCAATCTTGAGCTGCTCGTCGATGAGCTTCTCAAAGCTTGCGACAGGCTGCGCGCCTCGGAGTCGTCGACCGTTGATGAAGAAGTGAGGTGTACCCCGTGCAGCGAACTGCTGTGCCAGAGCTTGGTCAGCCTTGACCTGCTTCTTGGTCGCGTCCGCGTTCAAGTCTGTAGCGAACTTACCCATGTCGAGTCCGAGGCCCTTTGCATAACCGTCAATATCCGCAGGCTTCAGCTTACGCTGATTTTTGAAGAGTACATCGTGCATTTCCCAGAACTTGCCCTGCTTGCCCGCGGCGATGGACGCTTGCGCAGCGAGGGGAGCGTCCTTGTGGAAGGACAGTGGGTTGTGCTTGAAGACAACGCGAACGTCTTTGCCGTACTTTTTCATGACCTTCTGAAGCGTTGGATTGACGCGGGTACAGAAGGGGCATTGGAACTCGCTGAACTCGACGATTGTGACGAGCGCATCGCTTGGTCCCTTGCTGAAGTCATTGGCGCTTACAGGCAGCTTGTAGACCGTTGTGTCGGCTTTGCGCTCTGGTCGCTTAGGTGCTGCCGCCTTGGTCTTACCCTTTGCTGTGAGCTTGGCGTATACCTGTGCCTTTGGTGTGCCGGCAGCAACGAGCTTCTCAGCTTTCTTCAACTCTTCATCGATGATGGTCTTAAAAGCTGGAAAAGGCTGTGCACCAACCAGGTTGCGTCCGTTGATGAAGAAGTTAGGTGTGCCGCGTGCGCCGAACTGACGTGCGAGCGCTTGGTCAGCAGCGACAGCCTTCTTGTTCTCGGCGCTGTTGAGGTCGGCGGCAAACTTCGTCATGTCGAGTCCGACTTCCTTCGCGTACGCATTGATGTTCTCAGGCTTGAGCTTTTTCTGGTTCTTGAAAAGCACATCATGCATTTCCCAGAACTTACCCTGCTTACCGGCTGCGTTGGCGGCCTGTGCTGCGAGAGGTGCGTCTTTGTGGAACGGCAGTGGGTTGTGCTTGAAGACGACGCGGACCTTATCTTTGTAGGTGTCCATGATCTTCTTGATGGTTGGATTGACTCGGGTACAGAAGGGACATTGGAACTCGCTGAACTCGATGATGGTGACGAGTGCGTCTGCTGGGCCCTTACTGACCTTGGTGTATCCTTCGGTCGCTGGAATCTTGTAGACCGTCTTGGTGTCTCGGCCTGGGCGCTTCTTGTTGCCTGGGCGCTTGGCTGGTTCTTTGTAGTTCTTCTTGACCATCGCAGCGTAAACATCGCTCGCCTTTGTGCCAGCTTTTACAGCGGCCTCTGCGGCTTTGAGCTGCTTGTCGATGACGGTCTTGAATGCTGGGAAGGGGCGTGCGCCCGTGATCTGCTCGCCGTTAACGAAGAAGTTAGGTGTGCCACGCGCACCCACTTTCTTTGCGAGGGCCATGTCCGCTGCAACCGCGTCCTTGGTCTCTTTCGAGTTGAGGTCCGCCTCAAACTTCTTGATGTCCAGCGCGAGCTCTTTGGCGTAGCCGTCGATGTCGGCTTTCTTGAGCTTCTTGGTGCTCTGGAAGAGCTTGTCGTGCATTTCCCAGAACTTTCCCTGCTTGCCTGCAGCGAGGGCTGCCTGGGCTGCGAAAGGTGCGTCCTTGTGGAATGGGAGTGGGGCGTGCTTGAAAACGATCCGAACCTTGTCTTTGTAGGTGTCGGTGATCTGCTTGAGTGTGGGTAGAACCCGTGAGCAGAAGGGGCATTGGAATTCGCTGAACTCAATGATTGTGACCAAAGCGTCCTTGGGTCCCTTGGTGTAGCTTGTGCCAACTGGGATGAGGTCGCTATCGCCGGTGCCTGCGGCGCTCTTCGTCGCGGACTTATCAGCGGTCTTGGTTGTCTCTTTCTTCGTCTTCTCGACGGGCTCACAGCCGAAGGCCATGAGGCTCATCAAGATCAACGCTAAGCTTTTCTTAGCTAACATATGATTCCTCTCTTTTGCGCGGACCACACCGTGCGGCCGCGTTCTTACTTTAGAAATTGAGTTAAGTGTACGACATCCACAGTCGAGTCGATGTCGAAGTTGGGGGCATAGCGTCAGGCGCGCGGTGGCGGCACGGCGCGGTCTGGATGCCATTGAGTGTTAATGCCGAGACATAAAAACACCGAGCCCGAAGGGTAGGTTCCTTGTTTGCGTGTCTGGCTCATCCGAGTGGATGTCTTCCAGCCGGCAGAGAGGACGAGACGAAGCTGCCCCGTCGCCGGAGGGCTGGTGTCGCACGATGATCCGGCCTGTAAACAGCGCGGGCCCGGCACGTTCTGCTCGTCTGGTCCAGCCGGCTTTCCGGTCACACGTTCTACAGTGGTTGGTGCACTGAGGCACGATTCACAGTGTGTGGCTTCAGTTGTTTGAACTGAATGGACGATCTCTGCCATAGCATTTACAGAACAGGCACCGGTGGATGCATGCGCACTGACGCTCATCAAAAGTATGGCAAGAAATGGCAGGGGTCGATACAAACTATGCCGTTCCGTTAGCGCTTGAGCTAACGTCCAGTGATTACATTGGTCCGAGGGTCTAACATTGGAGAATACCAGCGTCAATGCCCAGTTGGCTGTAAATATTCCGAGGTCTGAATTTATACAAATTCTAGCAATTAAGAGCGCTTAACAGTATCACAGGAACGGCCCGTGGTAGTTCAGGTCACGGGTCTGGTTGCAGATGAGAAAGGAGAGGCCCCAGGATGATTTTCTTGAGCCTCGATTTGGAGACGAATGGCCTCGTACCTGGCCGAAATGGCGTGGCGACTATCGGCGCGGTGCCCGTCGTGCGCCACCGCGGTGCTTGGGACGTGAATCTCACGCGCACCTTCTACGCTGAATTGCAGCCCCAAGATGGCATGCAGGTCGATCCGGAGTCGGTTTCGGTCCACGGCCTCGATGAAGACTACCTGCGTGGGAACGGTGCGCCTGTCGTGGAGGCGCTCATCGCCTTTCGAGATTACATGAGCGACCTGCGTGAGCGCTACGGTCGCGTGCGACCAGCGGCCTGGCCGAGCAGCATTGATGTTCCGTTTCTGTCCTTTTTGTCTGCAACTCATCTCGGCGAAGACCTGATCGGCAAGAGCACCATCGATATTCCAAGCTTTGCGATGGGTCGTCTCGGTTGTACCGACCGGCGAAGGCTCCAGCATGTGATGAAACAGGCAGGTTTCATTGCGCCTGAAAATCATCACAAGCATAACGCGCTGGCCGATGCGATCGAACAAGCCGAAACCTTGGCATGGTTGCTCAATTACCGTCCTGATTAGAACGTTTTGGCGCGCCTCACCCCCCAAAATTGGCGGCGTTAGCCAAAATGTCGCTGACGTGAGCGTGGTTTCGTGTGAGACTGGCGCATGGGCGAGCTTCTGAGAACAGTTTTATCGATTTGGGGTTGGCTCATGGTTGCGGTGTGCGCGACGCTGGGCTTTATACTGCAGCTCCTGAGTCTACCGCTTCTCCTACCATTTGATCGTAATCGTATCGTCAGTGGTCAAATTTTTAGGCGGTCAGCGGTACTCGCGACCCGGTTGAATCCATACTGGCGATTTCGGCTGTTTCATAAAGCAAGTGAGACATACAAGCTCAAGGGGCCGGCTGTGGTCATTTCGAACCACTGCTCGCACAGCGATTCGTTTCTCATCTCTAGATTGCCGTGGGAGATGAAGTGGCTCGGCAAAAAGAGTCTATTCCGGATCCCAATTGTCGGTTGGTCAATGCACTTAAGCGGCGACATCGCCATGAAACGCAGCGACCGGGATTCCATCGGTCATGCGATGACCAAGTGTCTCGAGTACCTCGCGAGGGGGGTGCCCATCATGATGTTTCCCGAGGGCACGCGCTCACGCAACGATGAGCTGCTCCCGTTTAAAGACGGCGCCTTTCGGCTTGCCATTGAAGCCGGCGTGCCTATTTTGCCTATCGCGGTGACAGGCACACACTCGGCGCTGCCCAAGTCAGATTGGCGATTCGGTCGTTCGCGTGCATCCGTGATCGTAGGTGAACCCATCGCAACGTCCGACTATACACTCGAATCACTAGACGAACTGAAGGCGGTGTCCCGTCGCGCGGTGCAGCGACTCCTCGCAACGATGCGAGGAAAGTGAGGCCAAGGTCGATGCCAAAAACTTGCGCTCGTGAGCACGGTAAACCGACCGCAAAATGGTGCGGTGCTCAGTTGAAAGCGAACGCGTCATCTAGGTAAAGATACGCGTTTCATCGGCGGGTAAAAGTACGAGGTTCCAAACAGCCGAACGGGCTTCGCCGAGACATAGGCTTCGGCCTGGTTCCCGCAACGTTCTGCGAAACCACCGATACCCACAAGGTAGGTGAGAGGTGCTGAACCGCCGAGGGTGGGTTCCGAAATCAGACGAGATTCGATATTTCCGGTGGCTGTGTCCCCCTCATTGAGTGTGCACAACAATTCGGTCAGCATCTCATCGGCATAGAGATCTGTGGTTGTGAAGATAGCGATTCGCGAATCCGTCTCCCCTGGCGAACAGTTCGACTCAAACGGGAAATCGGCGACATTATCGGCTTCAAACTCTAAGGTGATGGGGCTCGAATTCGTCAGATAGAGCAGATCGACTCGGTACTTTCCACCGAATTCACGAATCGAACTGACGAGGTAAGCCTCACCATCTTTAGCTGTGAACAGGTCATCGTCGAATCGATCCTTGACGACATGGTCCTGGGTGAAAACCGCTGTGCAGTAATTGCTCCATGCCTCTGTGATCACGCCGCTTGGACTCGCTGTATCACCCTCTGTACCGCAACCAAACCCAGAAAACGTGCTCAAAAGGCACGCCAGGAAAACGCCTCGATTCGTGTTCATTTGATCTCCTTGTTGAACGGACGCAGAGACGCTAGTTGAACTTACCGACTTTCACAAGCCGCCGGTCCAGAGATTCTTCGTCGAATGCAATTGGGGGCTTGACGTGATAGCAAGAGCGCGCCATATTCCGCTCAGTGCCCGAGTGGTGGAATCGGTAGACACAGGTGACTTAAAATCACCCGCTATATGCGTGGGGGTTCGAGTCCCTCCTCGGGTACTCTTTTTCTCTCTTCTCCGAGACAGTTGCTAGCGCCAACTCTCGTCACAAGACCATCGGCCAAGTCCCGTTTCTACGTCGCAAGCATCCCGGCCCAAGTCACAAAACTGAGCGCAAGCGCAATCGCCACTGGAATGCTAAGGTTGTCATCTAGGCGTTCGCCGCTGATCAGTTCCGCAGCGGCGCCCGCGATCGAAGCCACGAGAGCCGTCGCCCCAATTTCAAATGCGTTGAGACCGCTGTAGGCCATGAGGAATAGGCTAGACCCTAATACACCGACCGCCACGAATGTGCTGGTTCCTAGAAGGCTGCGGTCTCGAAACAGCTTCAGTTTGCCCCAGCGTTTACCCACAAGGGAGGCTGCGGGATCTGCAATCCCTAAGACCAAGGATGCAAGTTGCGCATGGGTCTTATCGGCCACAGCGACTGCGAACATCAAACCGACGACGTACCAGATCGCCGCTGGGGTTTGATATTGTTCTCTTGGCCGAGAGATCAGCCCAAATAGCTTACCGTAGATGAATGCGTTTACCTTTGGGTGTAGATGTCTGGCTTTGTCCAGCGCAATATACGTCACGAGCACAGACGCCAGCGTGATGAGGGTCGCGCTGCGGCTGATCGTCAAATACTCGTAGACAAATACGCCGGAGATACCCATGCACGCGTGAAAAATATTGCGCCAGTAGTTCGTCGGTCTGAGGGTTCGTAAGGAGCGTGCAATCGCCTCAAAGCGAGGTGTGTTTCTAAGAACATCGAGAACGTGTTCATATCTTTCGGCTAGGGGTGCCTTGAGGCGGTTGAGTTCGGCTGCCTTTTGCTGACCTGCCTTGTGTAGGTTGAGTGTTTGTTGACCGACGAGAACCCGAAACCGGTCGAGGGCATCGGCAACCCGTTCACCATGATGACTCTTCAGCGTTCGAACCGAACGACACAGGCTTTCTGCCTTCTTCGCGAGTGCTTCGAGCTTCCCTTGGAGCGCGGCCATGTGCTCCGGCGTGAGCTTAGGTCGGTCGAATTGAACCATGAGCGCCCGGAACTCGCTCATGAAGTGCGTCATTTCATCGTGTACCAGTGTAGACAAATCGCCTCCTCATACGGATTCAAATGGCACACAGTCGGTGCCACGTTCACACCCGCGTGTCAACGGAATCCAAAATGGCTAACACCCATTCATCCTGTGACGTCTCGCCCTTGTAGAGTGTGTCAGCACCCAGGCGTTACCGATTCGTTAACTCAAACTCCATCGAGACAGTGCAAGTTTGTCCGAATGGCGCAGGAAAACGAAACCCTGCCAGCTTGTCAGCCATGCAAGCAAGCGCGTCAGCTGATTCATCTTGTGCTTCCACCTTTGGTCGGTAGACTCGACCGAGCAGATCAATGGTCCAGCTCGCGACGAAAACCCTTGAGGCGGGTATATCTTCAAGACACGCGCGCAACTCTTCATGCCCCTTCTTGAACGTCGATTGAATGTCTGTTTCGAGACAGAATGGCCTGTCTAGGGTGCCTTGCATGCCCCGACACATACCGGCTTTACACGTACTGGGGGGACCGAATGGTGGCCTGAAGGTGGCTTCGCCGAGCTGTTTCCCATGTCGGTACTCTGCTTTGATCGCGAGCCGCCCGGTGGGATGCCAAGCTCGATAAAGACCATGAACCCGACCATCGATCAGGCCAAACGATAGCATCTGACTGCCGTCAGGGTAAAAAGCCTTCATGGGACCGTGGGCTTTGCCTTTTTGTTTTTCACACCAGCGATGACGCTGCCCACTTCGTAGGTCTGCCTTCACGGTGTGAGCGGGCGGACAGAAACGTTCTGCCATGGGCTTTATCGAAGGCTTCTCCGGCGCGCCACCGCATCCGACTAGACCGACCCCGATCAACGTCAACAGCGCGATCGTCTGTGAAGATATTGGCTGGATCGACCTATAGTTTACCAATGTTGTTCTCCTAGGAGTCTCTGCACGCATTGCAGATGAGCAATCACGTCCCGCCCAAGGCACTTTTCGTTATTTTTGCAGCATTGCTTCACTCGTGTCTGGGTGGCCATTGCAGATGAATCCTCCAGTAGCCCCCCAATATTCTAATCCTATCGGACTTATCTGAGAGTTGGTAGCTCCAGTGGAGCTTCGTGCACCATCCACGTGACCAACAGATGGTTTCGTCGGAATACAGGAGGGGATTAATGCGTGTCAGTCGTCTAATCTGCTCTATTTGGCAGGCGATGCCACGTCGGCCTTTTTATAGAATTGCTGCATTGAAGGTCGTAACTTCTTAAAGCTCTGGTCATTGATGACGTAGAAGAACTTTTGGAATCTCGCCTGAGCTTTGCCGGCTCGCACCGTCCCGTCGGCGATCGCCTTATCGATTGCGTCTTGGTTATCGGCGCGTCTCGCCACCGGCTCTCCGCCCGCGCCCTCGGCTGGCGCTGATGCCTGTGAGTAGGTGGGTTTAGGCAATGTCTCATCGACCGCACTGTCGTATTGTACGAAAATGGCGAGGTAGCGGTTGTGTGAGCCAGTCTGAGCCTGGCCGTCACGGGTGACCTTCGCAACCTTGTCCTGGTCGTCACCGAGGGCGATTTCACCAAAAAATAAGCGATAGATGAGCCCATTCTTCGCGATGAGGCTGACTTCACCCTCGTTGCCAAACAGCTCGCGTCCACCCTGGGCGACATAGAAGCCTCGGTCCTGCAACCACGCGTTCGAGTACGGCCGAACACCGACGAGTTTGAGCCCAGAGGCTTCGCTTGTGAACGCCTGAATGGTCGTCTCATCGATGACTTGGCCAACCATCGGCGGTTGAATCTCCCAAGGGCTCTTGGCATCACTTCGGCGAATCTGAACAGTGGAGCGGGGGTTGATTCGTCCGCTGCCCTCATCAACGCTGTAGTCCTTTACGGTGGCCATGCGAATATCGTCGGCCGATATTTTGAGAAGGTCGGTCTCCACCCAATCTGCGAATGTGGCCTTCAACTCATCCGGCTTGATCGCTGCCGTGTAGACCGAATTCTCAGTGGCGCGCCGGACGAAGTAGACATCAGTGCCCGTTTTTTGTTTGCCGATGATGACATCCACCAGCACGGTGCCGCCCTCATCGCTCAAAGTGACACGTTTTCCTGCCTCGGCGCTCGTCTCCGCCGCCATCGGATCGAGAACACCATATTGGCTATGGCTGCTCTTATCTGTTGCGACCAGTGGTCCGAGGGGTACGTTGAGAACCGCGCCGGCTGTCTCGCCCACGCGCGTGCCACCATCGGCCGGGTAATCAAAATGGCTTGGGATGAGCCATTGGCCGTTTTGTCTCTTAACCTCAAATGGATACGGCGTGCGTGCCTCTTTGTCGAGCGTGACCACTCGGATACTTGCGATTTGGTTCGGGTCAACAGCCTGCCCAGATGCGGTCAGCACTTGCTTGGTCTGTGGTGTAGTGTCAGTCACAACTTCGGTCTGTGGCCACCAGGTCCATACGCTGGTGCCCAGGCCGCAAATCATTGCGATCATAGCTGTCTTGTTCATTTGCTTCCCCTCCTGCGTGTGGTGGGTACCGTCAATGCCTCGTCTCGTCGACGACGCGACCAAACGAGAAGCGCGACGAACGCCAGAATCCCTGCCGGCATGCCGAGCGCCATTGTGCGCACTTGACCACGCACCGCTTCAACTTCCCGTTTTCGAACGATGCTGGCTGAACGAATCGACAAGTCGCGTTCTCTTTCCGTCGCACGAATATCAGCGTCGAGGCGGCGCTGCGCCGAACGTTGAATCTGCGCGCGCAATTGATTTTTCGCATTCTCATCGAGTCCAGTCTTTTTGTTGACCTCGTCTAAGCTCTTCTGGAACTCCGCTCTCAGTGACGTGATCTTTTCGTCGGCAGAGGTCTGGGCTTTTTGTTCTGCGTTTCTAAAGGCAACCTGAGCGGCATCTAAGACTTGCACCAGTGTGGAAAGTGGTCGTGGTTTCGGCCGCCGGGTTCGAAGATCGAGATAGCCTTTTTCACCGGACAGTGCGTCGACCGCGTTCGAGATAAACTGAACGTTTCGCAAATCTCGCAGGAACTTGATGGCGTCATCCGAGAAACGGTTGCCCGAGTTACGATAGAACTCAAAAAACTCATCGTGGGCAAAATCGCTGTCCGCGATCAAGATCACTCGGACATCGCCAGACAAGTCACCCTTCGCTGGCCCTTCCACAGGTTTCTCTCCCTGCTCGGGTGACGATGTGGACGGGCCGTAGGCGTGAGCCATCTTGCCGGTGATCTCGACCGCGACCATGGGCGCGTCCCCTGGTAATGGCGTATGTCGTTGCGGCTGCCTAATCTGTGGCCCGAACAGCCCCCGGCTGATGAACTCATCATATCGATGTGTACCCCAAACGGAACCTGACGCAGCGAGTGCGAGGGGCTTGACGACGATCTCGCTGGGTTTGTTTTCATCTATGGTCAGAATGCCAGGCCAGGGAAAGAGTAGTGTGTCGATACCGCGAAGAAAATCGGCGTCTTTGATGCCTTTCTTGGCTCGGTACGACCAGACCAGATTACGCGGCCAGACGTTTCTAAATTGGTTCGATGGGTTAAAATCTGACCAGGCGATTTGGTCAAGCTGCATGCCAACGCCGAGTGCACCGAGCAGCGGACCGAGGTCAGGCTTGGGCTCTGGTGCGGGTGGGCGCTGGCCGGGCATCATCGGTTGTTTGGGTGCTTTGGGTTGCGAGGAGCCGAACTGCGGGCCCTCGAACATGGGCATCGGGTCCTCCATGATCAGAGCAGGGCGCCCCGCCCAGATATAGTCATGGAGATTTTGGACGCCTTTTTCTGTGAGACTGGATGCCTGCGGCACCAGCAGAACAGCGACGTCATCTCCCACTGCAACCTCCATATTCACCGAACGGACTTCATATTGCTTCTTGAGCTCTTCGACGGCCTGCCATGGCTGCTTCATCTGACGTGACCCGTAGTCGAAGCCGCCGAGCATATCGAGGTCGGTCTTCGCGATACCCACCACGACTCTCTTTGCCGTGGCGGCGGTTCTCACGGCGCGAACAAGCTCATATTCCACCGATAAGCCAGGAGAGAAATGCTGGATTTTTTCCGTCCGTGTGCCACTGCTGATCACCGCGCCGAGGAAGACTTGTCGTTCCTCCTGACCGGTCACTGTGTCCACGACCACGCTGTAGGGCTCGAGTCCATAGTGCTCACTTGCGAGGGCCGCCGCATCATCGAGAGCATCCTCCGGTCTGTGAATCTTGAGTTTGACCGTGTCAGGTGCACTCCGTTCAACAAGCTTGAGCAGATTGAGCACCTCCTTACCTTTGAGCGCGAGCTCTGGGGGCAGGTTTTCACTCACAAACGCCGTGATGCTCACCGGCTTTTCCTGTTTTTTCAGCAAGTTCGTACTCATGTTACTCAAGCTCGAGAGGCCTTCGTCGGTCACGTCGACATCGATCGCGGCGCGGTCGAGTTGAACTGAGAGGTTGAGCAATGTCAGCGCGACACCAAAGAAGGTCGCCAGACTACCGTATAAGACGGCTCGATAAGCGGGTTGCCAACGTCGAGCGCTGAGACTCAGTATGGCCAGTCCGAGAACGACTGCAGTAAATGCCAACGCGACGCCAATCTGCCCGACGGAGATGATGCCGCGGTCGAATGCGTCGAGCCATTCCAACCGTGCGGTCAGCGTTGCGAATCCGCCGCACAGGAGTATGCCAACCACGAACGCGACCGCGGGTAGCCCAACCCAACAGCTTGCGAGCAGGCCAGCCGCAGAGAAGACTGAGCCGACGAGAAACCACCCAAAATACTGCGCGAAGATCAGACCAAGATCGGGTTCCCCGAGCCAAGACAGCACGGCGACATTAGACAGGCTACACACCAAAGCGAGGCTAAAATAAGACATCACCGCGAGCCACTTTCCGATGATGATGTCGGCTTCGGTGATCGGTAGTGTCAGCAATTGCTCTTCTGTGCCAAGTTCTCGCTCCGAGGCCCAAGAACCCATTGCGATCGCCGGAATGAGCACGGCCATGAGCCATGGCATGTAGGCTTGCACCGGCCCAAGGTCGTTAATGTTTCGAACGAAGAAGTCCGCTGGCACAAACAGTAGACTGCCGTAGATAAGTACGAAAGCGAGGACAAACACGTAACCGAGCGGATTGCCAAGAAGGCTCCACAATTGGCGTCTCCAGACGGCTTTCACAGCGTGACGATGGATACTCATGCGGCGTGCCCTCCTGTAAGCGTCCGGAAGCGCGCCTCTAAGTCGCCGCCATCTGTCAGGCCGGAGAGTGTTCCGTTGTACTCGAGCCTGCCTTCATTAATCAGAATCACCGTGTCGGCCATCGCCGCTACTTCCTGCAAGATATGGGTCGAGAGCAAAATCGCTTTTTCCTTCGATATGCTTCTGATGAGGTCCCGCACGACAGCAATCTGATTCGGATCCAGGCCGAGCGTCGGCTCGTCTAGAATCAAGACTCTTGGGTCGTGAATGAGTGCTTGTGCGAGCCCAACACGCTGTCTGAAACCACGAGACAATTTACGGATTGGTTTGCTCCACACTTCTTTGAGTTGGCAGAGCACCGCCACTCGCTCTAGTGCTTGCTTAACCTCAGCAGCGCCCATCCCCCTGGCAGTCCCGGCGAAGCGCAGATAACTCGCCGGTGTCATGTCTGGGTAGAGCGCGCCACTCTCTCCAAGGTAGCCGATCTCTCGGCTGCCAGCCAACCGGTCCGTTGCCATGTCGTGACCGAGTATGACCGAACGACCCGCTGACGGTGCGAGATAGCCCGTCAGGCACCTCAGTGTTGTTGATTTACCTGCTCCGTTTGGACCAAGGAATGCCGTAATAGACCCTCTTGATACTTCGAAACTGACGTCTTCGATCGCCGTGAAGGAACCGTAGAATTTTGATAGGCCTTCCGCTCGGATCCAGACATCGCTTGTCTGCGACTGCTCCATGTAGAATCCTCCAAGTTAAGAGTCGTAATGAGTTCTTCTCGGTGCATGCGAGCGTCCTATATCGAACTCGCACACGCGCCGAAAGCGCCCACTGTTTTATCTAACTCTTAGGAGGAGTCAAGGGCCTTGTGGCTGAGTGTTATCGACTTGAGGATACCGCTTTTTCATAGCGTCCCATGATCGGTCGTCGCGCTGGTGGACGCTGGCTCCTATGGCAAACGTTTGGGGTCTCGTATTCTTGTGATAGCATCTGGGTATGAAAGCCTTATGCCCCCGATGTGGCTCACCCGTTCAGGGCGGTGACATCAACATCGACACGATGACAGCCGTGTGTCGACCTTGTGCTGAGGTCTTTCACTTGAGTGAAAGACCGACCGGTGGCTCCCTGCGCCTCATTTCGAATGCGAGGTTATCGTTGGACGATGACCGACAGAGCCTCAGCTTTAGCCGTCGAGAGTTTCGCCTTCTAGGGCTGTGGCTCTGGGCCGGTGCTGCGCTCGCAACATGCACCACTTACATCGCGGCGACCTCACCATTCTTCGGTACCTGGTATTCTCTCATGACCGGCGGTTTAGCGACGGCCTGTACTGGTCTCGCAATGCTCGCTTGGTTGGGGCGCTTTCGGCTCGAGGTGAACGACCACGAACTCATCTCGATTTTTGGTCTTGGGCCATTTGCGAGAAGACGCCGGTTTATTCGTTCAGATATCGCCCAACTCTACGTGCATCAGAACCCCCGACAGCACTACGACGTGTACGTCCAGCATCGTAGCGGCAAGACCAGTCGGCTCTTTTCTAATCTACACGAGGCGTCGCTCGCCGGGCATTTGGTTGCGCAAGTCGAGCATATGCTCGGCGTTGGTCACAGTGCTGTTCCCGGTGAGTTTGTGCCGTCACCACATCAACTCTCAAAGACGATCTTGGGACACCAAGACGGTCTACTTATGGTGCCTGATGATGCCGGGCTAAAGCGGCCTGATTAGTCGAGCGCGCAGACTGAATCTCGGCATCGCCCAAGTGCACAATCTCGGTCAGCCAGGCAGCCATCGCCTAGCCCACAGGGCACACAGTCGTCACCACCACAATCGGTATCGCTCTCTTGCCCATTTCGAATGTCGTCTTGGCAACTGATGCATCGGCCGCCCTCACAGCTTCGAGAGTCACAGTCTAGATTGAACTCGCAGCGCTGCCCGTCGACACAGGCATTACAGGCTTCACCGCCGCAGTCGACATCGGTTTCTTGACCGTTCTGAATCGCATCCCAACATGTTGGGCAATTGGCTTCATCACATCCAAGGAAGGCGCAGCGGCCATTTTCGCTGCACGTCAGCGTACGGCAATGTCGAGGGGTCTGGCACTGTTCGCCGACCTCACATGCGCGACACTCAGTGCCAAGGGCGGGCGCACCGAGCGCTAGCCCCAGCTCATTCTCAAATCGGCCTCGGCTCGCTAAATCACCCAATCCGAGCTGACCGAATTGGTTTTGACCAAAGCACTTGGGGGTGCGGTCGCTTTGCAAGACGCAGGTGTGCTGCCCACCAAGGGCGACCTGACGTATGCGTGTACCCTGTCCGAGATCAACGCTTCGGCTGATATCTGTCATGTCTCCCATCTGTGTGCCAACACTCGGCGCCTGAATGCCGAGACCAAGTTGGCCATCCACATTATTGCCCCAGCATTGGACCTTCTCCCGGGCGAGGAGGGCACAGGTATGCCCATCTCCGAGTTCTACGGCCGAGATCGGTTCCATGATCTGGACCGCGGCGAGAGTCGGTCCCATCTCCACAGCATCGTCTCCGATATTTCGCCCATGCTCGAGGCCGAGCTGGCCGAAGAGATTGTCGCCCCAACACTTGGCTCGATCATCGGAGAAAAGCACACAGGTATGGGCCCGACCGGCTTTCACAGACAAAGGTTCGAATGCGGATCCGTGTCGAACATCGGGGAGGCTCATGCCCATTTCATTGGGGGCGTCGCCACGATGATCACGATTGCCCAGGCCAAGTTGACCACTATCGCCGCGGCCCCAACAGCGAACCGAGGCATCGTCGAGCACAGCGCAGACATGTTGTCCGCCAGCGGCTAGTGAGACTGCGCGTGTGCCATCTGGAAGTGAGACAAGGGCGATGTTCGCCCCCAAATGTTCGGGTCGCGTGCCGCGGTTGTCGGTGTCACCCAATCCAAGCTGGCCAAATTCGTTGTCGCCCAAACAGCCAACCTGTCCATCGCTAAACAGCAAGCAGGTGTGGTCTCCACCCACAGCGATCGCGATGGTGATGCGTTCGCCTGTGTCCATGGCAGCAAAAGGTTGCGCCATCTCTTCCGGGTCGTCTCCGATGTGGTTTCGATGCCCTAAACCGAGTTGTCCGGCATCGTTGTTGCCCCAACAGATGACCCGTCCGTCGTACGTCAGAATACACGTATGTCGCCATCCCGCCTGGATGTCAGCGACCTCTAGGTTAGTCGCTAGCCCAACCCGAGGCAGTGACTCTCCAAGCACGAGTGGGTCGCCGCCGCGCGGGATATCATCGCCCACACCGAGTATGCCCCTTTGGTTCGCACCAACGCACTTCACCGACCCATTGGCGAACAGGAAACAGGTGTGCTCCGTGCCGATTGCGACATCTTGGAGCGGGGTGCTACCGCCGCAGTCAATATCACCCTCGCCACCGTTCAAAATGCCATCAGCGCAACTCTCGAGGGCACACAGCCCATCTCGACAGCGCCCGCTCGAGCAGTCGGCTGGGCGGATACATCTGGCGTTGGCATCACAGGGGGCACAGATATCACCGCCACAATCGATGTCGGTTTCCGTCCCGTTGCGCAGTTCGTCTTCACACGACACGCATGTTTGACCGATGCATTGGCCGGAGGAACAATCGTCGTTATCAAGACAGGTCGAGCCATCCTGGCACGGCTCACAATCGGCACCACCACAGTCGACATCACTCTCCGTGCCGTTGGCGATGTTGTCATCGCAGGAGCGCGCTGCACATCGAAGTTGACCTTCATCGGCCGTACACGAAAAACTCGCGCAATCGATGGGGGTCCTGCATGTTGAGCCGTCCGGACATGGACCACAATCGGGTCCGCCGCAGTCCATGCCTGTCTCTCGACCATTGGATTCTCCATCGGCACAGGTCGAACATTGTCCGGCGACGCATCGTCCATCTACACAATCGCCATCTGCGATGCATCCAGCGCTCGCCCGGCACTGAGGGCACGTGCCGCCACCGCAGTCCACATCGGTTTCATCGCCGTTTCGGGCACCATCGCCACACCCGGCTGGTGCGCATTGTTCGTCAAGGCATAGGCTCGAGTCACATTGCTCATTCACGCGACAGGAACGGCCGACGGTGCAAAGGGCGCACCCCCGCCCAAGCATCGCTGGTGTCGACGTCGCGACCATCTCTCCCGGGCTACGACCGACGGTGAGTTGGGTGCCGCGACCATGCTGTCCGGACTCGTTCCAGCCCCAGCAGTGCATTGTTCGTGCCTGACTCACAAGACAGACATGGTGCCAGCCAAGCGTGAACCGCCAGAAGTCTCCAAAGCCTTCGATAGGCACAAATGGGTGGTCCGGACTGAGCCGGACAATCAAAGATGGGACTTCGATACCGAGCGTTGCGTAGCGTCCGTTCTGGCCCCAGCAGAGAACGCGCTCGGCATCATCTCGCACGCAAGTGCTACCATCGCCTGCCTGCACGTCGATGGGTAGAAACCCGGGCGGTAGACTCACGGCAGGCAAGTTATCGCCCATTTCGTTGGGCTCGTCACCGCGATCGCCGGCCGCCTCGATGCCAAGCGCACCGAATGCATCTTGCCCCCAGCATTTAATGCTGTTGTCATCCAGGCGAGCGCAGGCATGTCGGGCTCCGACCGCGAGTTGCTGCGCGCGAGCGCCACTCGAACCGAGGTCTATGGGTTGGAGTGCGGCCATCTCACCCGGTTCATCACCGACCGGGAAGGCGCGTCCGAGGCCGAGCTGCCCTGAGCTGGAGTCTCCCCAGCACGTCACCTCGTTTGTACTGAGCCGGGCGCATGTGAATAGCGCGCCACAGCCTATCTCGACTGCAGAGCCGGCGAGGGGGATGGCTGTAACGGTTGCCATGGAAGCCTGGGTCAAACCACGGGTTGCTCGGTCAGAATAACCGAGCTGGCCTCTATTGTTTTGGCCCCAACAAAACACCTCTCCAGCGCTCGATAGTCCACATGCGTGGCTCTGGCCCAAACAGATGGAGTCGACCGCGGTGTTCTCCGGCAGAGAGACCGGTCGGAGCGCTGCGCCCATGTGGGCGGCCTCCGAGCCTACATCTTCGACGTTATCGCCTCGGCCGAGCTGGCCTGCACGATTATCCCCCCAGCAAAAAACGCGGCGTCCTTCTGAGATTGCGCAGGTTGTCGCCACACCTGCGTGCACAGCCACAGATGGTTCTGGAAGGTCGATTGCAGGTAGGGCTTCGCCAAGCTCATCGACGCTTGCTCGAGGTACTGTGTCTCCTTGTCCGAGTTGTCCGTTGGTGTTGTTACCAAAACATTTGACCCGGCCCCCGGCCAAGAGGACGCACGTATGGTCGTAGCCAGCGGAGACATCAAGCACAACCGCCGTTTGTGCGCCGCAGTCGACGTCGCCCTCGGCGCCATTCAAAAGGCCGTCGGCGCAGGTTGATGGGGCGCATGTCTGGTCTATGCAGCGCTGGCTCGTACAGTCTGTGTCGACCTCGCATCTTTGGCCTGTTTGACAGCCTTGGCAAATCAGACCACCACAGTCCACCTCAACCTCTTGACCGTTGAGGAGACCATCATCGCAGGAGATACACCGACCGTTAGGCGCGCATTGCTCGGAGACGCAGTCCTCATTCCGGCGACAGGCCTGACCATCGCTGCATGCGTCACAGTTTAGTCCACCACAGTCGATGTCGCTCTCCAAACCGTTCTGCTCCCCGTCGCCGCAAGAGATGCAGCGGGCTTCAAGGCAAATGTTCGATAGGCAGTCCGTCGCCTCCTCGCAGCGAGATGCGTCGTCACATGGGTCACAGCGACTGCCGCCACAATCAACATCGGTTTCATCAGCATTTTGCATATTGTCGCGGCATGAAATACAGACCCCATCGCTGCAGACACCGCTGAGACAATCGGTGCCGTTGATGCATCGATTGCCATCCCCGCAGGCGTCGCACGCAGGACCGCCACAATCAACATCGCTCTCCGATGCGTTCTGGAGTCCATCATCGCAACGGGCTTGGTCGCAACGCCCTGGCCCATCCGCTCCGTCCAAGCTGTCGCAATTACCGCTCAGACAATCTGCGTGATCGATACATCGGAACCCGACTGGGCAAGGGGCACAGTCGCCCCCACCGCAATCAAAATCCGTCTCCAATGCATTCTGAATACCATCGAAACAACCGGGTTCGCGACATGTGCCAGCGCGGCAGATTTGCGATGCGCACTGCGCCCTGCGCGTGCAAGATTCGTCTGCAGCACATGGCCGGCAGTTATCCCCAAAGAGAACGACTTCGATCGAATCAACCGGCGTTTCGGGTGTGGCACCTCTTGACACATCATCCCCCTGGCCAAGTTGTCCAAACGAGTTGTCGCCCCAACAGATAACGCTTTTGTCGAACAGCAGCGCACAGGTATGGGCGCGACCTGCAGCGATTTGTCTGACCCCAAGCATCCCCGGGGTCAATATGCCCGTCAGTTCGGCCATTTCAGCGGCGGCGCGGCCACGGTCGAGTACGTCTTCCATACCCAGTTGGCCTCGGTGGTTCTTGCCCCAGCAGACGGGCACACCAGCGACGGTCACAACGCAAACGTGTGCGTCGCCTGCACTGACGGATGCAGCGGGTTGCCCGCCGAGTACGTCAATTGGCGCCAAGTGGTCACCCATATGAGTCCGCCCAGTGCCGTAGCTAAACCAGTCTTGACCTTGGCCGAGTTGTCCCCTGTCATTGCTGCCCCAACACTTGACGGTCGCGTCATCCAAAACGGCGCAGACGAAGTTTGTGCCGACGCTTACACTGCGGGCTGTTCGGCCCGTACCAAGGTCCACGACGGGCAAGTTGTCGCCCATGGAGTCTGGCAGCGCGCCGACATCGCCTCGTTGTCGTTGACCGAGCTGACCTCGGTCGTTTCGCCCCCAGCACTTAAGGTCACCGGCATCGTTGAGCGCGCAGGCAGTGTGGCCCCCGGCGGAGAGCCCTGTGGGTACTCCGAAGGCGCCTAAATCGACTGGAACGCGTTCCGCAAAGGTAATCGAGGCGCGCGCATCGGCGCGCCCAAGTTGACCGAAGTCATTCTGCCCCCAGCAGGCAATCCCACCCGAACGAGACTGTGCACAGATAAAGTCTTCCCCGGTGGCGATTCGCACGAATGGGTCATCGGGCTGTTGAAATCGCGCTGCGGCGCGTCCGATCTCTTCCGCCTGATCGCCGGTCGCTTGGTCACCGACTTGAGCTAAATCAGGGGCGAATGCGCTGTGTAAACCCGCACAGACAATGACGCCCGATTGATCTATGACGCATCTGAATTGGTCGCTGAGCTGAACTTGAAGCAAACGGTCTAGGTGAGCGGGGAGTCCGTCTTCGAGTGCGTCGCCCATTTGATTTGGCAGAATGCCTCGCGGTGCTGTATCGCCAAGCCCAAGCTGACCATTCTGATTGCCTCCGAAGCAGGCGAGTTTACCACCGACGAGGCGTGTACAAGTTGTATCTCCACCGGCAGCGACATCGTCTGCGAAGCCCGATGACCCCCCACAATCCACATCGCCCTCAGTGCCGTTGAGGAGACCATCGAAGCACGTGGCTTGTTCGCAGACGCCGCGACTACATATGCCGCTCAAACAGTCACCGGCGATTCGACAGGTGCGTCCCGAGGCACACGCATCACAGCGTGGCCCACCGCAATCTACTGCGGTCTCGTCTGCATTTTGCTGTTCGTCATCACAAGTGGGAGTCAGAGTGCAGTTCGGTTCGCAGCCATCGTCTGCAAGTCGATTACCATCGTCGCATGCCTCATTACCCGTGCGGACACCATTCCCACAGGCGGTTGGTGTACAATTCCTGTCGCATCCATCGCCGTCTACGAGATTGCCGTCATCACAGGCCTCATCCGCGGTGAGGATGCCATTGCCGCAGGCCGTCAGGGTGCAATCACGGTCGCAACCATCGCCATCTACGAGGTTGCCGTCGTCGCAGGCCTCGCCGTCGTGCACAACACCATTTCCGCATGCCGTTTCCGTGCAATTGGAGTCACAGCCATCACCGTCGATTAGGTTCCCATCATCGCAAGCTTCGCCCTCATTAAGAATTCCATTGCCACACCCAGTGACTGTGCAATTGGAGTCACAGCCATCGTCGTTTAAGAGATTACCATCATCACAATCTTCGCCCGCTGTTGTAATGCCGTTGCCACAGCCGGTCTCCGTGCAATTTGAATCGCAGCCATCGCCGTCGATCCTGTCACCATCATCGCAGCTCTCTTCGGCACTGGTGATACTGTTTCCACAAGCCGTCAACGTACAGTTGTTATCGCATCCGTCACCATTGACTTCGTTGCCATCATCACACTGTTCACCGGGTGTGATCACACCATTCAGGCAGGCCGTTGGCGTACAGTTGCTGTCGCATCCATCACCATCGTCGATGTTTCCGTCGTCGCATATCTCATCCCCGGTTATACGGCCGTTACCACAACCGGTCGGGCGACAATTGGTATCGCAACCATCGCCATCATCGGTGTTGCCATCATCGCAGATCTCGCCGCGGGTGGTGATGCCATTGCCACAGGCCGTGACCGTACAATTTGAATCACATCCATCGGCGTCAACATCGTTGCCGTCGTCGCACGCCTCTTCGCCGGCGACGATCCCATTACCACAGCGCGTTATGCTGCAATCCTCATCGCAGCCGTCACCGTTGACGCGATTGCCATCATCGCAGGCCTCGCGGTCGGTCAAGATCCCATTGCCACAGGCAGTGGGTCGACAGTTCGAATCGCAGCCATCGCCATCGACTTGGTTGCCGTCGTCGCACCCTTCTCCGGACGTGACGACACCGTTACCGCAGGTGGTGGGCGTGCAGTTTCGATCGCATCCATCGTCATCCAGTGTATTGCCATCGTCGCAAGCTTCACCGCGCTGCAAACGCCCATCGCCGCAGCTGGGCTTCGAAGCGTCGGGCTGCATTTGGCTGTCCGGGGACCCAGAATCCATCGCCGCCGCGTCCACCGGGGTGGACTCAATTGGGGTTTCGCTACCGCTACATGCTGAATGTAGGAAGAACAATGTAAGGATTTGCCAAGTGCGTACCTGCAAGATCATCCCCTTGATTGACGGGCTTCAGCGTAGCCTGTGAGACGATTGAAGAGCAACCAGGGGATGCTTTTCATCGGTGACTTTTTTGGGGCTGTCGTATCTAAAATGGCGAGTTCGAGCGGCCGTTCGGCTTGTATCTGGCATCGCACTGAACTAATACGGGCGATGAACAACTCGGCCCGGTAGCCTAAACGAAGGGCCGGATGCCTTGGAGGCGTAGTGTCGGAGTGGGTATGGTAGCTGTTGATAAACACAACATGTCACGACTAGCGGCAGACCAATATGATGCGTTGAGTGTGATGGTCCGTTCAAAAAAACGAGAGCTCACGGTCCATCCCGTCTACACCGCCGTCGCCGATCGGGCTGCGATGAGAACCTTCATGGAATTTCACGTCTTCGCGGTCTGGGACTTCATGAGTCTTGTCAAAGCGCTGCAAAAAAAGTTGACGTGCGTTGAGCTTCCCTGGCGCCCTGTGGGCGACCCGGGCGTCCGAGCCTTCATCAACGAGGTTGTGGCGGGAGAGGAGTCCGACCGAACGGCGGACGGACGATACTCGAGCCACCTTGAACTCTATATTGAAGCGATGGAAGAGACGGGCGCAGATACGGGGCCGATAAACGCATTCTTGGGTGCGATCGAGCGGGGCGTTTCGGTTGCCGACGCGCTGACGGAGTGCGGCGCGCCTGCCGGCGCTTCGGACTTTACAAACGCCACGATGAAAACGGTTGAGTCGGGCGACATGGCTGCCATCGCCGCAGCGTTTTGCTTCGCGCGCGAAGCGATCATACCTGCGATGTTCCGCCCTTTGATCCGAAAGGTCGATACGGCGGATGGGGTGCGATCGCCACGCCTCCGCTATTATTTCGACCGCCATGTAGAGCTCGATGGCGACAGCCATGGTGAACTGGCGAAGCGTCTTCTGTGTTCTGTCTGCGGTGAAGACAGAGAGAGTTGGCGACGCGCTGCCGATGCTGCGCTCAACGCGCTGGATGAGCGCGTAGCGCTATGGGATGCTGTCGAGTCGGCCGTGGCAGCGTCGCTGACGCCCGAGTCGAAGAAACGTGTTGACGAGGCGCGGCAGCGTTATCACGAGGCCGCAGAACAGCACGTGCCATCGGAGGACGAACTCAAAAAAAAGGACGGCTTCGTCGCGAGAATCATCTACATCCTCTCCGCCGTCGTTTGTGGTGCCGTTGCCTTTTTGATTTTGGGCCCACGGCCAGAGGGCCTCTCGGGTCAACTCGACGTCAGCTTTTTGCCCACTTTGAATGCCTCGATCAATGCCTGCGTGTCCTTACTTCTCATCGCCGCGGTTTGGTTGATTAAACGGGGGCAGGTCGAACAACACAAACGTGCGATGTTGGCCGCTTTCGGACTGTCTGCGGCCTTCCTTGTTAGCTACGTCATCTATCACTATTTCAAAGAAGGGCCGAAGAAGTACACGGGTGATTTTCGCGGCACATACCTCTTTATTCTGGTGAGTCACATTCTACTCGCCGTCGCCGTTTTGCCACTCTCCCTGTTTGCGTTGTACCGTGGATGGCACATGCAGGTGTCAAAGCACCTTCGCATCGTGCGCTATGCGTATCCGATTTGGCTTTACGTATCGATCACCGGCGTTGTGATCTATCTGATGCTCTATTGACGCTCGTCTGCGCGCTCGCTCAGCTTCTGCGTGTGAAATGAACGGGCCACAAAATGAGGCTGCGTCTGGGGCCGCGGTAGCCCGACTTCTTCAAACACATCACGCACGTCGTCACGGAGATATCCCTTATAGTAAGGCTCGTGGTAGACCTTTGGGAAATTGTTCAAAAACACCCCGATATCTTCGCCTAGGCTGAGCTGCTCTGAGTCAAGGACGGCTACCAGTCCGCCTTGCTTGGTGACGCGGGTCATCTCCGCTAAGACTCGGCGGCGAACATCACGTGGCAGCTCGTGGAACAGAAAGACCGAGGTCACCGCATCGAATGTGTTGTCGTCGAAGGGAAGTGCCTCACCGTTTGCAACACGTAAAATCGCGTTGGCATCGCTGAGCTGCCGCTTTGCATGCGCAATATAATACGGTGAGAGGTCAACGCCAAACAGCGTCCAATCCGGGCGCTCGAATCGGAGCTGATTCAAGAGAGAACCAGTGCCACAAGCGACATCGAGTATGCGCGGGGAGGGGACGGCATCGCACGCCTCGATGAGCACAGGTAAGAGCATGCGTCGCATGATATCGGCGGTTCCACCGAAGAGAAATTCTACGCTTGGATCGTAGAGCTTGGCCGAGCGCTCGCTGAGCCAGCCATCGGTTTGCCAGTGAAAATTGCGAGTGTAGTAGCGCGGGTACGCCCCTTCGGAGTAGGGCGGAAGATCATAGCAGTCGGCCGCCGACCGACGCCGATGAATCCGCGGAAACTCGAACACCATTGAGGGCGCGATTCGTAAATATTCTGCGAGAGGAAACATCTCTGCTAACGCGCGTTCGTACCGACCCGCTTTCACATGCCGTAAGTCATCCCGGAAAAGATTGGCTAGCCGACCGAGCAACGCGCGTTGCTCATCACGAGAGTAGCTTAGGGAACCGGCGGTTAACCGATGCCATAGGCCTGCCATTTGGCTTAAAATAATGGCGGTTGACCATTTCTTTCCGTAATAAGTGAGGTCGCGCCATTGGACTTGGCCGACGCTGTCTAACACGTTTTCAAGTTGGTTCTTCAGAGTGTTTGCTCGACCCATTTCTGCCTCTACCTCTCCGAGCTAAGACACATATTGCGGCGATGAGTCAGGGCCCCATTGAGTTACAATCGGTCAGGTGTTATCCGCTCAATATCGGAAAAAAAACATCATCGACATAGATTCCTTTGACAGCGGCTGCGAACACAGGCACACGCTGTCTCTGTACTTTTGTCACGACCGCAGGATTGCTGCATGAAGTTTAGCAACGTTGGCATTGTGGGCCTCGCCCATGTTGAGGCACCAAATCGTGTGCCATCTGAGCAGTTTGAGGCGAGGCTGGCGCCTACGTTTGAGCGTCTGGGTATCCCGCCAGGG
Organism: Bradymonadia bacterium; assembly: GCA_049889275.1. Taxonomy (GTDB): domain Bacteria; phylum Myxococcota_A; class Bradymonadia; order UBA7976; family UBA1532; genus UBA1532. Next base: position 61,529 of record JBMHDS010000111.1, read on the forward strand.
ATGCTGGTGAACGTGGCCGGCATTACCGCGCGCCGCTGGTGGGACGAAGGCGTTCAACCAAGCGATGCCGCAACGCTCGCAGCGCGCGCAGTGCTCGAGAAATCGGGCGTTGACAGCGGTCGCCTTGGCGTTTTGATCAACACATCGGTGTGTCGCGATTACATTGAGCCATCAACTGCATGTCTCGTTCACAGCAAGCTCAAGCTGCCAGCTCACTGTTTGAATTTTGATGTGGGTAACGCGTGCCTGGCCTTTATGAACGCGATGGATCTAGCTGGTATGATGATCGAGTCTGGCCAGGTGGAGTACGCGTTGGTCGTGGACGGCGAGAGCAGTCGATTTGTGCAGGAACAAACACTGCAAAGACTGGCGCAAGATTCCACGGATATGGCGCAGTTCCGTGCAGAGTTTGCGACGTTGACGCTCGGATCTGGTTCCGTAGCGATGCTTCTCGGACGTCTGGACCAACATGCCGATAGGCCGTCCTACAAGGGGAGCGTGCAGGTCGCAGCGTCCGAATGGAGTCATCTGTGCCGAGGCCAGGTTGATTTCATGCAGACCGACACAAAGACGCTGCTCGCCGAAGGCGTCAAGCTCGCGCTGAAAACCTACACGCTCGCAGCAGATGTTTTCGAGTGGACATCAGATTGCCTAGACCACCTTGTCCTTCACCAAGTGAGCGCCGTACACACGCGCAAGCTCTGTGAGACGCTGGGACTCGATGCGGACCGTGCACTACTGACCTTCCCCGAATGCGGAAACATCGGGCCTGCATCCGTTCCTTATACGTTGTCGACCCTAAATTCATTGGGTTCGATCAAACGAGGCCAGCGTATCGGCTTGATGGGCATTGGTAGTGGTCTCAACTGCGCCATGGCGGAGATCGAATGGTGAGAGTCGACGAGACCCTCTACCCGTTTGAGTCGCATTACCACCAAGTGGACGGAGGGCGCCTTCACTACATCGACGAGGGTGAGGGGACACCGGTTGTGATGGTCCATGGCAATCCATCCTGGTCCTTCTACTATCGGAATGTCGTCTCGGCTCTCAAAGATCGCTATCGTTGTATCGTGCCCGACCACATCGGTTGTGGCTTCTCGGACAAACCGTCGGCCGATGCCTATGGTTACAGTCTGCAAAACCGAATAGACGACTTGTCGAGCCTTTTGGACGAAACAGTACCAGGCCAGCAAGTCGACCTCATTGTCCATGACTGGGGTGGTGCTATCGGTTGCGGTTGGGCCGGTCGACATCCCGAACGAGTCAGACGTCTTGTGGTCTTGAATACCGGTGCGTTTCGTAACCCAAATGGTCAGAAGATCCCCCCATCACTGAAGCTGATCCGCAATACACCGCTCGGCCGTCTGCTGGTACAAGGGTTCAATGCATTCAGCGCGGGGGCAACGCGCATGGCGGTGACGAGGCCGATGCCGAAGGCCGTTCGGGCGGCATATACAGCGCCCTATAGCACCTGGGCCGACCGCATCGCGACGCTGCGTTTTGTCCAAGATATTCCTTTGGGCCCAGACGATCCAGCTTGGCATCCCTTGATCGAGACAGAGTCAAATCTTGAGCGTCTCAAAGCGCATCCAATGTTGATCTGTTGGGGTGAGAAAGACTTCGTGTTCACCGCGGACTTCCTCGCTGAATGGCAACGTCGCTTTCCGGACGCGTCCGTGACCACCTATCCAAACGGCGGACATTATATCCTAGAAGACGAAGCGGAGGACGTTGTCACACGTATCGAGCGTTTTCTGGATGCGAGTTGAGTGACCGACTGAACATTTCGGATGCGTTGGCACGTCAGGCCACCGAAAGGCCCGACGCGATCGCGATTCACGAGCCCGTCAAGGCTCAAGGCGAGGGCGTCCCCGTCTATCGGGCATTCAGTTATCGCACACTCGAGACCACATGCGATGAGATCGCCCGAGGTCTACTCGCCGTAGGTATGGTACCCGGTACTCGGGTGGCCGTGATGGTCAAGCCCAGCTTCGAATTGTTTGCACTCACATTTGGTCTATTTCGAGCGGGTATGGTGCCCGTTTTGATCGACCCAGGCATTGGTGTAAAGCGGATGGGGCGTTGTCTTGACGAAGCACAAGTTGGCGCCTTCATCGGGATCCCGGCAGCCCACATCGCGAGGTTGGTGTTTGGTTGGGGTCGCCGTCACATCAAAACACTGATCACTGTTGGTCGGTTTCGTTTGTGGGGTGGCCAGAGTCTTTTGCGAGTACGCGCCGCAGCCAAGAATTGGACAAAACCCTTACCCGCGACGCGAGGGGCTGACCTCGCGGCGATTTTGTTCACGAGCGGCAGCACCGGTAGCCCAAAGGGCGTCTGTTACCAGATGCGACATTTCATTGAACAGACTGAGCTGATCAGGTCGATCTATCAAATCAAGCCCGGAGAGGTCGACCTGCCAACGTTCCCTTTGTTCGCGCTATTCGATCCAGCGCTCGGTATGACCACAGTCATTCCGATGATGAACCCAACGAAGCCAGCAAAGGCAAACCCCAAAATCTTGTCTTCCACCATCGACGCCTTCGGGGTCACCAATATGTTTGGCTCACCGGCATTGTTAAACACACTGAGCCGATTCTGTGATCAAGATGAACGCCACCTTTCGACTCTAAAACGGGTGATCTCGGCTGGCGCGGCTGTACCGAGCGACACCATCGCTCGACTCAGACGGTGGCTGCCGTCCGATGCAGCGATCAACACGCCCTATGGTGCTACGGAGTGCCTGCCTGTGGCGACCGCAAATGACGCGCTCTTGATGGGCAAAACACGCCTACGAACGGCGGATGGTGCTGGTGTTTGTGTCGGGCGTGTTGTGCCACCTAATCTCGTTCGAATCATCGAGATCACCGATGAGGTGATCAACACATGGGCAGATGTAAATGAGCTCGAGACCGGTCAAATCGGTGAGATTACCGTCGCAGGTCCGACGACCACTCAGCGCTACTTCGCTCGGGAAGAGGCCAACCAACTGGCAAAAATTGAGGATGTTGATCTGGGGATGAACGTCCATCGGATGGGCGATGTGGGGTATCTCGACGATGATGGCTTACTTTGGTTTTGTGGGCGCAAGAAACATCGTGTGGTGGGCGTTGACGACACCTATTTTTCTGTCCCCATCGAGTCGGTCTTCAACACTCATCCAGATGTCTACCGCAGCGCCCTGGTGGCACTGGACACGGATGGCAGGCCCGTCCCTGGGCTCTGCGTCGAATTGGAAAGCGGCGCGACGCGAGATTGGGGCGTTATCCGGGCGGAGCTCGTCGAGCTTGGTCAGCGTCGGCCCTTAACTTCTGATATCACTGAGTTTTTTTGCCACAAGGCTTTTCCCGTCGACATTCGCCATAACGCCAAGATCGAGCGCGAACAGCTCAGTCAATGGGCGATGAGGCAGCGATGAAGACGGCTTTAGTCACTGGGGGCGGGGGATTTTTGGGAGGCGCGATCGTGCGCCAATTGCGCACTGAAGGTGTGCGTATACGCAGCCTGTCGCGTTCCAAATACGATTGGTTGGATGATTTCGGCGTGGAAAGTTTCATCGGTGATCTCGCAAATAGAGACGATGTCATGCGAGCCGTTGACGGTGTCGATATCGTCTATCACGTCGCCGCAAAAGCAGGTGTCTGGGGGGCGAGGCAGGCATACGAAGATGTCAACGTGCTCGGCACCTCGAATGTCCTGCATGCGTGCCAGACGTTCGCGGTTCGGCACTTGGTGTACACAAGCACCCCGAGTGTCGTGCACGCAGGTGCTGATATCGCCGGCGCCGATGAAAGCCTACCGTACCCAACCCACTTTGAGACTCACTATCCAGAAACCAAGGCCCGTGCGGAGCAGATGGTCTTAGACGCAAACAGTGAGGATTTACGCACCGTTGCGCTGAGGCCTCACCTCATTTGGGGGCCTGGTGACAATCACCTGTTGCCTCGCATTATCGACCGTGCGCGCCGGGGTCGACTCCGCCTCGTGGGTCCACCTTTTCCACTCGTCGATTCAACCTACATCGTCGACGCGGCGAGAGCTCATCTGCTCGCGGCGCGGGAATTGGCTGGCGCCGGTCGATGCGCGGGACGGGCTTATTTTATCTCGCAGGGTGAACCATGGCCGACGGACAAACTGATCAACGGCTTGCTCGAGGCGAGTGGTGAAGCGAGCTGTGAACGGCTTGTCGGGCCACGTACAGCATTGCTTATCGGCGCCTTTCTGGAGTTCATTTATCGCTTTTTTCGCATTCAGCATGAGCCGCCGATGACGCGTTTTGTTGCCAAGCAATTATCCACAGCGCACTGGTACAATATCGACGCCGCGAAGCGTGATTTTGGCTACGAACCAACCTATTCTATCGATACGGCCCTGGGGGAACTACAAGACCACAGGCCGGGTGCATAAGCGTCGCTAAACACGCCTCATCGGATCCGAAGTCTCCGCGATCCTCTGAACGTGCAATTTTGTCATTTGACTTTCGCTGCAAGATAGGTTTGTTGGTCATTAACAATTCGACGAAACGGCGCATCAGAACGGCATCGTTGAACGGTTCGGACGGGGACCGTGTCGATATTTACCAAGACGACTCAGTGGAGGTCTATCATGAGTGCTTTTATCCGTGTTTTATGTGTGCTGTTGGTCGGGGGTCTCGTGGCCGCCTGCGGTAAGAAAGAGCCGCCTGCCAGTGCCAAGGCAGTCAAAACCGCGAAAAAGAAGGCCCCAGCGAAGCCAAAAGAGCCTGAGCCCGCGATTTTGGCGGCTGTCGGTGGCGACGCGGCAGCGGTGTTTAAGGCACGATGCTCGACCTGCCACGGCATCGCAGGCTTGGGCAATGGCGCGGCAGCGGCCGGTCTTAACCCGAAGCCTCGCAGTTTCGCCGATCCTGCATGGCAAGCATCGGTCACCGACGACCACATCCGCAAAGTCATCGTGGGTGGTGGTACGGCGGTTGGCAAGAGCGCACTGATGACCGCGAACCCAGACTTGGCCGACAACAAGGCCGTCCTCGATGGGCTCGTGAAGATCGTGCGCGGTCTGAAGAAATAATCATCCAGGGGCGCCACCACCGTAGGTGGTACCAGGCGATGTTCTTCACTCATTCTGCAAAAATCATAGACTTCAACTGAGTCGGATGATAAGCAAGCTTCGTAAGTGGTAAGTGGCGGTAGAAACCACACACGGACCACGATATCGACGACAGTCGCGTAGTCGCGACGGGACGGGAAGGTAAAAGATGTCCGCGTTTTCGAAGTTGTCAGCACTCGCCGTTTTGGCGCTCGCCGTGGGTCTCACGACGGGCGTCGCGAACGCCGAGCCAGCTGAAGGCAAAGCGATTTATCAAAAGTGTATCAACTGCCACGGCGTGAACGGGCAGGGGGTCAAGAGGTTCAACGCACCGGGTATTGCGGGTCTACAGGCCGACTACGTGGAGCGACAACTCAAGAACTTCTTCAACATCTACCGTGGCTACGCGTACGGCGACGTTGGCGGCCACAGGATGCGTCCGATGGCGCGGATGTTAAAGGTTGGACAATCCACCGAGATGTCACCAGAGATGATGAAAAGCGTTTCCGAATACATCGCGTCCATGCCCACGGTCGCGCCGAAAGAGACGCTCGTCAACGGCGATTCCGATCGCGGCTCGGTCATCTACGCAAAGATTTGTAAATCGTGTCACGGCGCTGATGCAGGCGGAATGGCGGGTCTAGGGCCTGACCTCCGCTACTCGGGCGACTGGTACCTGCTCACCCAGCTCAAGAACTTCAAAGAGAAGCGACGAGCTGGGCGCGACTTGAAAGAATGTAGCGGCCTCGTGCCGCCAGAACAATGCGATCCCCAGGGCATGTCGATGGTGAAGAAGGTTTGGCCCGCAAAAGAGCCAAACAAGTTCTTACCAGACGAACAGTCGATGAAGGACGTAATCGCCTACATCATGCGTCTTGCACGCAACAGCAGTGGGCAATAGGGAGGAGAAACACCATGGCTGACAAACCAAGCGCGGATGCGCTGTCGAAGAAGTTGTTTCTACTCACGATGATCGGAGCGGTGCTTTACATCGGCGCTGTCTTCGCCTTCGTGCTTTAAGGGAGTTGAATAAATGATCATCAATCAACTTGTGCCGCAGGCATCGACCTACGCAGAAGATATCGACTTCGTCTGGGAGTTCATCTTTTGGCTGGTCGGTTTTTGGACCGTGGCCTGTTTCGCAGTTTTCTTCTATTTCATCTTCAAGTTTCGCGCGAAGGATGGAGTCAAAGCTCAGTACATTACGGGTGAGACAAAAGAGCAGAAGAAATTCGTCTCTGTGCCCCACGCGCTCGTGCTCATCTGTGACGTCTTCGTCATCGCCTTGGCTGTACGTGTTTGGTACGAGGTGAAGCAGGAGATCCCTGAGGACCCAAACACTGTTGAAATCCGCGTGATGGCGCAGCAGTGGGCGTGGACATTTACCCACCCAGGGAAAGACGGCAAGCTCGACACGCCAGACGACATTAAGACCACCGACGAACTGTATGTCCAAAACGACCAAATGTACGTCTACCACCTCGAGTCACGGGACGTGATGCACGACTTCTCAGTGCCTGTGTTCAGGCTCAAGCAAGACGCGATACCGGGTCGCGTGATCACAGGCTGGTTTCAGACGAACAATCACCAGCCACCAAAGAATGAAGACGGGAAGGTGATACCATACGATATCCAATGCGCAGAGATGTGCGGAATCGGCCACGGTATTATGGGGGCCCGAATCTACATTCAGGACAAACAAGCGCACACGAGCTGGATCGCCAATCGGCCGGAGACGGTCGCTGCGAGCAAGCTCGCGCAGAACGACGCCACACAGCAGAATGCCGTACTGGCTGACAACGAACGCCCCACAATCGGAGGTGAAAAGTAATGGATGACGTAATCACCCCAGACGTCCACGACGGCGGAGACGCTGCGGTCGCTGCACCACCGGAGCCTGAAAAAGGTCACGGCGAACATGCGCACGGCGAGCACCACGAAGAAGGCTTTATTCGTAAGTACTTCTGGTCGACGGACCACAAGATCATCTGCATGCAGTACCTGCTCACAGGCATGGTCATGGCGGCGATCGGTGGCTTCATGGCTTATGCGTTTCGCATGCAGCTCGCGTTTCCCGGTCAGGAAGTGCCGCTGTTTGGTTACGTGACGTCGGCGACGTATAACTCATTGGTCACCAATCACGGCACCATCATGATCTTCTGGGTCGCTATGCCTGTGTTGATCGCGGCATTCGGGAACTACCTGATTCCATTGATGCTGGGCTGCGACGACATGGTATTCCCACGACTCAATCGGCTGTCTTACCAAGTGTTCTTGATCAGCGCGATCGTGCTTCTCTGTGCATTTTTCGTCGAGGGCGGTGCATTCGGTGGTGCGTGGACCGCGTATCCGCCCCTATCAGCCAAAGCCGAGTACAGTCTAACGCCATTGGGCTCCACCCTGTGGGTGGTCGCGGTGGCGCTTGAATTTGTGGCCTTCTTGATGGGCGGTATCAACTTCATCACGACAACGATGAACTCTCGTGCACCGGGCATGAAACTCTGGGATATTCCCATGGTTGTCTGGATGATCGTCATCGCGAGTATTTTGTTCATGGCGTCAGTCGGACCATTGGTTGCCGGCGCCATCATGTTGGTCTTTGACCAACAGCTCGGCACAGGTTTCTTTGACCCCAACCGCGGTGGTGACCCCATCTTGTGGCAGCACTTGTTCTGGTTCTTCGGTCACCCAGAAGTGTACGTGGTTCTACTGCCAGCGATGGGCATTGTGGCCGAGGTCATCACGACCTTCGCTCGCAAGAAGCTCTTCGCTTACAAAATCGTTCTCTACACGGCGATCGCTACGGGCATCTTGAGTTTCTTCGTCTGGGCGCACCACCAGTTCATCTCGGGTATTGACCCACGGATGGCGAACATCTTTACGGTGACCACCGTTTTGATCTCAGTGCCGCTCGCGGAGATGATGTTTGTATACATCGCGACACTGTACGGCGGCTCAATTCGTCTCCAGACACCCATGCTGTGGGCACTCGGCTTTCTCGGCACCTTCCTGATCGGTGGTGTGACAGGCATTTTCTTGGGTGCAAGTGGCTCAGACATCTACATGCACGACACATACTTCGTGCTCGCGCATTTCCACTACACCTTTTATCCGATTGCGATTATCGGCGTGTTCGCAGGTCTCACGTACTGGTACCCGAAGATGTTTGGTCGCCACATGAACGAGTTCTGGGGCAAGGTCCACTTTTGGATTACGATCATCGCGTTCAACGGCATTTTCTTGCCGCTCTTCGTCTTGGGTATGGCGGGCCAACATCGCCGTATTTATGACTTCTCGAACTACCCCAATCTATCTGAACCGTGGATGTGGGACATGCGACAATTTGCGACGATTTCGTTAGTCGTCATGTTGCTTGCGCAGCCGATCTTCTTGATCAACTTCTTTGGCAGCATGTTCAAGGGCAAGAAGGCGGAGCGAAATCCATACAACGCGAATACGCTCGAATGGGTCGCCCCGAGTCCTCCAGGGCATGGCAACTTTGAAGAACTTCCAAGTTGCTACCGCGGCCCATACGAGTATAGTCACCCAGATAGGGAATTGGACTACTGGCCTCAGAACGAGCCAGGATAAGGATTAGGTTTAGCTCATGCATGGAAAACCGATTGCAACGAATCGTTCCGTCAGCGGAATACCAACCGGCAAATTAGCTGTTTGGTGGCTGCTCGCGAGTGAAATCGTCATCTTTGGCGGGGTCTTGGCCGCATATATTATGCACCGCATCGGCCACGTAGAGTTTGGTGGCTACGCAGCCCATACAAACGTCTGGGCGGGTGGTATCAATACCTTTGTATTGCTCTCCTCGAGTTTGTGCGCTGTATTGGCGCACCAAGCAGCTGAAAAAGGTGACGGGAAGAAGGCGTTCAAGCTGCTTTGGTTCACCATCGCTGGTGGCGGGATATTCCTTCTCATTAAGACCGCAGAGTGGACTTACGAGATCTCGCACGGCCTGACCATGCAGAGCAATCCGTTCTGGCACTTCTACTATGTGGCAGCGGGCATCCACGCGTCTCACGTCATCGCGGGTATGATCGCGATGGCGGTTGTGTCATTCCGGGCGCGTAAGAACGAGGAGCTACAACGAGTCGAACTTGTCGGTATTTACTGGCACTTTGTGGACATCGTTTGGATCTTCCTGTTTCCACTCTTGTACATCGCCAAATAGGGGTTAGAGGTAAACAATGGCTCACGATAATCATTCTGACCACGAACATCACGGTCCGGGCTACTGGAAGGTCTACTGGATTCTTCTCGTGCTGTTTATCATCAGTGTGCTCGGGCCTGAGATGGCTGCCTGGATGGACATGAGTCCCACGGCCGCCAAGGTCACCGTGTTGATTACTGCTTTTGGTATCGCCTTCGTTAAGGCCTACTATGTCATCGCTTACTTCATGCACCTGAAGTTCGAGTTGAAGTACGTTCAATACATGCTCGCGACGACCGTCGTATTCATGTTGCTCTTCTTCAGCGCTGTGGCACCCGACGTGATGCGTCATGATGGTGCCTGTCAGCGATGGGCGGAAGAGAACGGCCAGAAAATTTGTAAAATCTACAGCTGGACCAATGCCGCCGCTGCAGCAGAGGTCAAGCATCAACTGCGGCGCCAGGCTCTGGAAGAAGGCGTACCTGCTGAAAAGGTCGCCAAAAGTCAGTCAGACGAATGGTCGGCTTCAGGCGCATGGCAAAGTGGTAGCACTGCTGTCAACGTGCGTAACGCGATGATGAAGCAGAAGGCCCTCGGTCTGCACAAGTCTTACTGGTACGACAAACAGCAATACTCGACGAACCAGCTCGAAGAGCCAGCCGTGCTCGCGATGAAGGGCAAGCAGATGGTTGCCGGCCTACAACGCAACTATCTTCCGATCGAAGCCGCGATGAAGATGGTCGTCGCTGACAATGCACGCCCTCTGGCTATTCCATCAGTCGACGTTTTTGACCCGCTCGCACCGAAGCCCGAAGAATGGGCGAAGGCTCGCGCAAAGGCGGCTCAGTTGATGGCAAATCCGCTCCCTGCACCCACTCTCGACAATGCATTAGTCGCCAAGGGGAAGGACCTGTTTCATGGCAAGGTTGCGGCAAAGAGCGGTATCTTGCCTTGCCAAACCTGCCACAGCGTTGACGGTTCGGCGAACACGGGACCAACTCTTAAGGGCTTCTACGGGCGTATCACAACGTTCAAGGACGCTAAGGTCGCCCAGAACGACAAGAATTACTTCGTATCCTCCATCAAGATGCCTGACTCACAAATGTCGAAGGACTATCCAGATGGCGGAATGATCAACGTGAATGTAACCGATGACGAGATTGAGGCTCTCTATCATTACATCGCGAGCCTCAAATAAGCGTGAACTCCACCGAGGATAACTCGCGCGGCTCCATTCATGGAGGTGATCCTATGCCGAGTCGTCCAGTCGACCCCACCAATTTTCAGTTTATTCCGCGCCCGAAACCGCTCATCGCCAGCAGCGTCTTGGGCATGGGGCTGTTCCTGTTTGCTGAGTTCATGCTCTTCATGGGCCTCATTTCAGCATTCTTGATCGTAAAGTCGAACGCCGTAGGGCAAGTTTGGCCGCCTCCGGGTCAGCCACGTTTGCCGGTAGAAGAGACCGCTGTGAACTCGGTGATTTTAATCGCCAGTGGTGTGTTGCTGTTTCTTGCGCACCGTGCATATCGGTCTGGCAGCAAGTCCTTCAACGGAAAGTTGGCAGGCTCTATCGGCTTGGGCCTTGTGTTTCTGGCCTTCCAAGGCGTCGAGTGGGTGGCTCTACTCGGCGAAGGCTTAACGATGGCATCGGGTGCACATGGCGCTTTCTTCTATTTGTTGATCGGATGCCACGGCCTACATGCAGTCTTCTCCGTAGGGTTTTTAGTATTTGTGTGGGTTGGCTCCGTCCGGGGACGCTTTTCAGAATCTGCTTTCTGGGCGGCTGAAGTCTTCTGGTATTTTGTTGTTGGGATGTGGCCCCTCCTATATTGGCTTGTTTATCTTTAGGACTCCGATGCGCTACGTTATTTGGCTCTTGTATGTGTGCTTTCCATCGCTTGCCTTGGCCTGCCCGGGCTGCATTGCAGCGAATGAGGAAAATCGTAACGCCTTCCTATTCACCACAGCGTTACTCACCCTGATACCGCTCATTATCATTGGCTTTACCGTGCGCTGGTTACAGGCGCGTGCCAAAGAACGCGAGCAAAGCAATCCATTGGAGACGGCTGTAAAAGACGCCTATCGGCGACCGAGTTCATAGGTTTTCCCGAGTGTCCGCTTCAGTCGCCATCATGATTCCGGCGAGACTGGCATCTACCCGCCTCCCTCGAAAATTATTGTTGCCGATACAAGGTCGTCCAATGCTGGCCCACGTTGTTGATGTGGCCGTACAGGTGGCCGGTGTAGAGAACACCTACGTGGTGACACCAGATGACGAGATCGAGGGGTTGTGTGACGAACTGGGCGCCCGCTGCTTACGTTCCCGCCGCCAACACCCCAACGGGGTCTCGCGACTGGCTGAACAAGTCGGGCAGCTGTCATACGATTTTGTCGTTAACCTTCAGGGGGATGAGCCCCTGATGACGACCGAAGTTCTCAATGCGCTCATCGAAGCGCGGCACCTTACGGACAGCGATGTGGTGACTTGTATCCGTAGGCTGCCGATGACCGAGGTGACAGCACCGCTTTTTGATGACCCCAACCGGGTTAAGGTTGTTACCGACCGCTCGGGTCAGGCTCTTTACTTCTCTCGAGCAGCCATACCCCATGGACGTCCAAGTTTCTTTTCTTTGCATCTCGGCGTTTATGCATACACCCGTGCTAGTCTTCTAGACTATGAACAGCTCAGTCGTGGGGAACTCGAAGCCGTTGAGTCCCTGGAGCAGCTACGTCTGTTAGAGCATGGCTTAACGATACAGACCGTGACCGTAGACTGGGATGGTCTGAGCGTTGACACCGCCCTGGACCTAGAGCGGGTAGAACAGCGATTGCAGGGGATTGGTAGATGACGCAGAAAAACTTGGAAATACCGGGCCATTTCACAGTCAGCAATGACCAACAGCTGACGTTTTTCGCGGGCATGAATGTTCTCGAGAATTCAGATATCGCGTTGACCGTTGCACGAACACTCAACGACATCGCCACGCGTAACGGATTTAAGCTTGTCTTTAAGGTGTCGTGGGATAAAGCGAATCGTACGTCAGCCGCGAGTTATCGTGGTGTGCCTATGGATCTGGCGAAAGCATTCTTTACTGAGCTAAGGGACGTGACGGCGATGCCGATCGTCACAGACATTCATGAGCCTTATCAGGCACAAGAACTCGCCCCCTTCGTGGACGTTCTTCAAATTCCAGCGTTTCTTGTACGGCAGACGGATCTGATTGAAGCGGCTTGCCGAACCGGCCGCCCTTTACTGCTCAAAAAGATGCAGATGATGTCACCGGCGGAGGGTTTGCGAGTCGTCCGTAAATGCGGTGGGTTTGGTCATGACAACGTCGCAATTTGCGAGCGCGGGACCGTCTTTGGATATCATAACCTCGTCGTGGATATGCTCGTTTTTGGCGCCTTTAAGCGAGCTGGCGTGCCGGCTGTTTTTGACGTCTCGCATGCATTACAGACGCCGGGCAGTGCGTTGGAATCAACAGGTGGCCGGGGAGAAAGAACGTGGGAGCTTGCGACCGCTGCAGTGTCACAGGGCATCGCTGGCGTATTCGTTGAATGTCACCCGAATCCCGCTGAGGCATTGTGCGACGGGCCGTGTGCGACCCCGCTGGGGGAGATGGAAGCCCTCATGACACATCTCTTCCGCTTGGATGAATATATCAAGGGCTTGTCACGTTAACAGGTCCGACTCGCATGGGGACGGTCACAATCGAAATTAATTGAATGCGTGAGTAACACAGCAGGGGTCGCCTGGTAGAGGAGCGCGTGGCCTCGAGCGTTTTATTCTTACGTATAATTAGACCGGCAGTGCTATGTTTGGTCTCATCGAGGCCTAAGAGGGCGGGGGATAAGGTTATTGTGAACAGGTTCTTTACATCTTTGGCTGTTTTGCTTGCAGTATGTGCAGCATGGGGCTGTGCAGGTCGTAAAGACGCGGCTGGCTTTAGGAAGGCCCTTGCCATCAATATGGGGGTCGAGTCGAAAACAATTCGTCTCGGGCACAAGGATCTTGGACGCCACTTTCAGGGGCTAAAAGGGACCAAGTATGACTTTCTCAGTACTAAAGCACCCAAGAACAAAAGGCTGTCCCTGACCTATAAGACGTTTGGTGTCAGCAGCATTGACGCGTTTAATCGCAGCGCAGTACTCCTCATCGGCAAGTTTCAATTCATCGATTCCATCGTAGATAAATTCTACGTAGATACCCGTCGAATGTTGAAGACCGACCTCCGTAAGGTTCGCCTAGTTGAGATCGATGAAAAACTGCGGGTGAAAGCATTCAAGAAAACCAAAATGGCATCCATTTATAAACGTGCAAAGGGCGACCTTAAAGGCGTGCTGGGTGGTTTTTCGGGGGTGTTCAAGGGCATAAAGAGACTGCACTCAGACAGCATACGGCTACTGAAGAATGCACCAAAAGAGCTGTCTAAAGACCGGCGTAAGGCCGTTTATGCGGACGTCATCATGGGTGAGTTGGGCCAGCGGGTCAAAGACCTCGGCCGTCTCGTTAAGCGTGGGCGTAGCCTGACGCGGCGTGTTGCGAAGACGCGCGCGGTGATGAAGGCACTCAGCAAAGCCAAGAAGTGAACTCAAAGCTTATCGGCGGCGGGCTGTTCGCCGATAGTAAGTGGAGGTCAACCTTCCGGCACACAGGGATCGTGCTCGATTTTTCCACCTGTGAGACCAAGTGCAAAGTAACCAAACATACTGAGCATACCCAGACCGAGCCCCGCGACGACGCCGGCGTCAACGATACCTCGCCAAGGCTCACTCAGGCTTTTGACCCATATGACGAGTAGGACAACTAAGCTCATAACGGTCCATGAAATAATCATGACTTTGCGTGTTGCGCCAAAGAGCCCCATGCAAAACAATGGGGCGAAAAGGACCCGAAGTGGCGTTGGGTTTTCCGCAAGGTAAAAGGCCCGTGCCACTGTTCTCGGTGAAAACTTAAGATGAAAGCCTCGGTAGCCTTCGGCGTATGCGTTGAATAAAACCCAGACGATCGTCAAGGTCCAATGCCACCAGGTCATGTTGTAGTTCACCATGGTGTTCCAGGCGATCGGCGTAAGCGTCCATAGGGCTCTGCCAACGAGGAAAACGATGCCGACCAGGCCCCAGACAGCGATGAGTTTACGCAAGGTGCATCTCCGATTGACAGGCGGCCCACAAAATTGCGAAGCCGTGTGCCACAGGTTTACCCTTCAGCGACCCTATCGTGCAAGTCTGAACTGGCCGTGAGAGGCCCCTGCGAATTCTCGGTCATGCCCCACGGTTGGCCGAAATACTCAAACCAGCATGCTTCTGCACGTCCACCGAACAAGATTTGGCAAGCCTCTCGCAAACCTGTCGATTTGAGGAGCTTTTCGTGTTCGACCACTTGACTAATTTTGGATCGTCGACGAAGGAAATCCTCGAGTGTGATGACCATCTCATGCCGCTCAGTTCGATAGATCTCGCACCGGATGTATTCTGAGGTCTCGATCAAGATGTCAGCATTCTTTGGATCTCGTCGGATGTCTTCGAGCATGCCGAGAGCTCTTGCCCCGTATCGTCGCCAGAGACGTTGGCTGAGTGGCTCTGAGGCATGGGGCGCCGTCATCTCATCGAGTTTGAGTAGCTGTGCCTGATGCATGTATTCATGATAGGTGACTTTCGGAGGCTCGCCGTACCACTGATAGTCTCGGAAGGGCAAAGAGATCCCCATGCTCTCGAGGGTCTCGCAGACTTCGTTTCCAACGTTAATGCAGTCGGTTAGCTTGCCCCCATAAACACTCAGGGCCGCCATATCGCGATCGAGAGCGATGACATGTTTTCGCGACAGCTTCGTCCAATCTCCCTGTGTTTCTTGGCCATCATTCTCAACCACGAGGGGCCGGACACCGCACCTCTCTGCGATCACATCTTGAGAGGTGAGTGGCCTGTCCAAATTGAGCCGTTTGTTGATGTTACTCAGCACGAAGTGACGGTCTTCATCGGTGATTTGGGTCTCCGGCGTCGGGACCCGGGTGTCGGTGGTACCGATCACCGTGCGTGGGCCCATTGGAATCGCGAAGAATGGTCGGCCGTCGTCCGCAAAGAAGGTCAGGACCTTGTTGTGGCGGCTTAGGCGATTGACGATGAGATGAATCCCCTTCGAATAAAGATGTCGATGGGATGACTGCACACCAGTTCTCTCGTTGTGGGCGTCGACGTATGGGCCACATGTATTGACCAAAGTGCGGGCACGTACTTTGAAATGTCGCCCGGTCATGGTGTCTTCGCAGTCGAAATGCCATATGCCGTCCGGCTCTCGCTCTCCACCATGCGATGTCACATAGTTCGCGGCGATACATCCAGATGTCATCGCGCGGCGGACAAAGCCAAACACAAAACGAGCGTCGTTATCGTAGAGAATCGCATCGGAGTATTCAAATCCACCACGGGCGGCATCGGTTTTGACTAAGGGCTCGCTCTTGGCAAGCTGGCCGCGGGTCAGCCATTTCGGCCGTTGAGTAAAGAAACGCCCAAGAATCCAATAAAAAACGGTGCCGAGGTAGAGGGCAAAAACGGGCCATCGAAAGCCACGTTCTACCGTGGTGAGGAACCGGATTTCTTTCACCGTTGATGGAAAGGCGCTCATGAGGTGGTTTCTACTCTTGCAGAGCTTAGAGACAAGCCCAAGCTCGCCCGACTCCATGTACTTGATCCCGCCCCAGGCGAGGTTGGATGAGTTTTGGCTTGTAAAACCTGCGAAATCTCCTCGATCGATCAAGGCGACGTTCGCGCCCCGCCCCGATAAGGCTGCCGATGCGACAGCACCGTTTATACCTGCACCCACGACCAATACATCGAATACATCGCTTTCGAGCTTTTCAATATTCGTCGTTCTGAGCTGAGCCATAGTTGCGCCGCCTTAGTGATTCCGTCGACGTTTTTCGCAAACGCCCGCGTGAGTGCTTCCTTCGCCGAATTCGCAGCAGGTGTCAAATGACAAATTAGGGTCGATTGAGAGCCTCATTTTATGAGACTCTATCGTAGTGGATAGAGATAGCAAAATGAACGTCACACTCAGATGTTTAGAATTTCGGATTGTGAGGCCGACATGGGGGTTGGTCGAGGGGAACGGTCGATGCGAGTTACAGCTAAATTTTTAGTCACTTTATCGCTCCTAGGCTTAATGGTCTTGTCGGGCTGCGGGGGCGATTCAACAACTGAACCAGGGCCCGATGCGGCAGCTGACGCATCTGCCGATGCAACCGTAGACGATGCCACGCTGCCTGCTGACGCTGGCAATGGCGACGCTGCGACCTTAACCGATGCGGGAGAGCTTGATAGTGGTCCGCTAGACGCAATGACCGACCAAGGTGCGACTGACGTTGGAGCCGCGGACCTTGGCATGGGTGGCGCGGGCGGCATGGGCGGTGAAGGTGGTAGCGGTGGCGCTGGCGGCATGGGCGGTGTCGGCGGCGCCGCAGGTATGGGTGGTGAAGGCGGTATGGGTGGTGCCGGCGGTGCTGCAGGTATGGGCGGTGAAGGCGGACTGGGCGGCGCAGGTGGAATGGGTGGCGCCGGCGGCCTTGGGGGTGCAGGCGGCATGGGCGGGCAGGAGCTTGGCCCAAACCTGATGGAGGTGGCCCGAGAGCGTCAAGACCTCAGCCAATTCGTCGCAGCGGTCGAGGCTGCCGGATTAGACACAATCCTCGATGGGCCAGCGCGCTACACAGTTTTTGCACCTAATGACGAGGCATTCGATGCAGTCCCACAATTGCAAGCGCTGTTAGGAGACCCTGTCGCTCTGAGCGCCTTACTGAACTATCACATCCACAGTGGGGCCATGGATCTTGATTCGATTCGGAGTCGTCGGCAAATCGATACGCGTTCCGGGCGTGCGGTGTCGGTCAGCCTTATGGACGACTCTACATTGATCAATGGCAACGCCCTCTTGGAGACGGACATCGAGGGGTCGAATGGTTTCATCCATGTTTTGGCAGGCGTCCTAGACAGTGCCGACGCGCCGCGACCGGAGAATCTTTTACAGGTCCTTCGCAGCGACGCGCGCTTTTCTACGTTCGCAGATTTAATCGATGACACTGGCTTTGATGCCGACCTCAGTGAGGTCGGGCCATTTACAGTCTTTGCGCCAACCAATGATGCTTTTGACGCGTTGGAAGCTGCTCAACCGGGGTTCCTCGTTGGCTTAGGTCAGATTGCGAGGGAAGCATTCGTCATGACGCACCTCGTAGAGGGCCGCCTCGCGGCAGCAGAAATTGCAAATCTGCGGAATGTGCTCAATTTCAACAATGTAAGCTTGCCGTTCGAGGCCTCACCCGAAGGACAACGTGTAGCCGATCAGCTGGTCATCGAGGCTGATATAGATGGCGGGAATGGCTTGGTTCATGCTTTGGACGGCGTGATACTGCGCGAAAGGGACGCAACGATACATGAGTTGCTAGATGCAGATGGCCGCTTCACGACTTTTCTACAAGCTGTTGAAGTATCTCAGCAGACAGCTCTGCTCGACGAGGTGAATTGGCAGGAGCTACTGACCGTCTTCGCACCCACCGATGATGCCTTCCAAGCTGTTGAAGTCGAAACACCCGGTACTCTTGAGGCCGTATTGGGCAACCCAGAATGGGCGCTGGAATTAGTCCTGCACCACGTCTTTACTGGCGAATATGATGCCGAAGACCTTGGACAACTTGATTTTCTAGCGGCCAGGAGTGGCCGATTGATGCCAATTCAGTTGGCGGGCAATGGGTCGGTCGTCATTGGTTCGAGCACTGTCGCCGAACCGGACCTATATGCTCACAATGGTTTGGTACACGTTGTTGGGGCTGTGATCAGGCCGCCCGAAGCTCAGGAACCACCGGACTGTTTGGAACCTGGCCCCATTGCGGTCGGTGATTTGGTGGCGGGGACAACGGTACTCGCACCCGGTTTCTACGAGTTCTCAGCGCCCGCAGATGGTGCCTACTGTGTAAGCACGTTGGGCTCAGCCTACAATACGCGCATCAGCGCGCGAACGGATTGCGCTGATGAGGCGACACTGGTGGGCTCGAATGATGACGTAATGCCGGGGGTTCTCGCACAGAGTCAATTGACGATCGAAGCGACTGCGGGGCAAAGCTATTTTGTGGTCGTCGATGGCCCTGACGATGCGAGCGGAGATTTCGTGCTCTCCGTATCCGATGGCGCATGCCAAAGCCCTCTGTCTATCATTGATATTCTTGAAGGACTCGGTGGTTTTGACTCTTTCCTCATCGCTCTCGACATTCTTGATGACTACGATCGGTTTGCTGCTCCGGACGCCAATTTAACGGTCTTCGCAGCCACTGAAGCCGCCTGGGACCGCCTTGACGCCCTTGAAGACGGTGCATCCGAAGCTCTCTTGGGTGATGATGATCGACTACGCTTGGTCATTCAACACCACACTTTGCCGAATCCCCATACACTGGCGGAGCTCATTACACGGGAGACATGGGAAACCGAAAATGGTCAGAGCGTCGCTGCAGACCAAATCAGGGAAAACGTAGAGATCGATGGTGTGTTGGTTCAGCGAGGCGACCTTACGGCCAACAATGGCATAGTCCATACCGTAAATCGTATGTTTTCTCCGAGGACGCCATGCGTAGCCGATGCTGAATGCGAGGGGGACCAGGTTTGTGTCGATGATTTCTGTCAAATGCCTCCGCCAGTTGAAAATATCATCACAGAATTGGAAAACGCGGGCGAATTTCAGCGTCTTTTGGCGTATCTGGCGCGCGTCGGTCTAACTGAAGATTTAAGACACGGCGGTCCGTTTACGCTATTCGCTCCAACGGACGCTGTCTTTGCTGAGATCGAGGCTGAAGATCCTGTGGCATTTAACGCGCTGCTCGATGATCTCGACGGGCTGCGCGCGCTTTTGCTCTACCATGTAGTCACATCCGACGTCTCTTCCCATCAACTGTATGCCCTCGATCGCATCGTAAGCGCTACAGGAATGCCCATCGAGATTGATGCGGGGCCTGCCGGGATTACTTTGAACGGTGTGGCAGCGACCGCAGTCGACCGAGCCGCTGAGAACGGTCGCATACACACTGTGGCTGGCGTCTTAGAACAGCCTACGGTGTTGTCGCCAGGGCGTTGTGAAGCACCACAACAGCTGCCAGGTTTCGGGCGGTTCCTAGGCGTTACGCAAGGGGAAATTGGGTCGATGGACACCCTGTGCTCCGAGCATTGTGGGCCAGTTAACAGTCCTGAGTCGGTATTTAGTTACGTGGCCGAGGAGGATGGAACGGTCTGCTTCCTGACTCGTGATTCGGCCTACGACACCGTCTTGCATATTCGCAGTGATTGTGATGACGGCACATCAGAGCTTGTCTGTAATGATGATTCTGCATTTGCTGGTGGGGTTCACTCCGCCGTGGAACTCGACGTAGTCGCGGGCGCTGAATACTTTGTGATGGTGGACGGCTGTAGCCGGCGTAACCGTGTGGTCGGCGAAGAGGGTCATTTTCTCCTCACGGTTCGACAGGGGCCATGTCGTCAACCCACAACTATCATGGACCGCCTTGAACAACAGACCGCGAAGTATCGAACATTGCTTCACGCATTGCGGGTCGCTGGCGTAGACGAACTCCTCCAGCGAGAAGAACCCCGTACTCTGATCGCGCCGACCGAGGTGGCGTTTAATGCATTGGAAGATGCAAACCCGGGCAGTTTGGCCGAGCTTACTTCCAACCCTGCGGCTCTGCGCGACCTACTCTTGTACCACATCATCGATGGCTCCAATCCGAGTGAACGGTTGATCGAGCAGGAGAATGTCGCGACGCTGGATGGGCGTTTTGTTCAGTTCTACAATCGCGGCCGATCGATCTTCGCAAATCGACTTCTCCTGGAGAGCAGTGATATCGCGGCAGACAATGGCTTCATCCATTCTTTAGACGATATCTTAACGCCACCTACCGCTTGTCCTGCAGGGCCGGTCGACTGTGGGGAAGAGGAGATATGCGATGAGGGGCAATGTATGCTTGAGCCCTACGATGGAACCATTGTGGATGAGCTTCGCGCGATGGGCACATTTACAACATTCCTTCAGTTCGCCGAAATGATCGACTTGTTGGATGTCATCGCGAACGCGAATCTGACGCTCTTTGTGCCCAATGATCAGGCCTTTTCCGATTTCGAGAGTTTTGACCAGGCTGGATACAACGATGTGTTAACAAACCCAGCTGAAATGCTTGATCTGATTCAATATCACATGGTGACGGAGATCTATACGCAAGCAGAATTGGGCGCTTTGGAGAGTGTAATTACAAACCAAGGTAGCCCCCTCACGTTGCAGGAACGCGATGATGGCATTCGGGTTAACGGACACCGCCCCATCGATTCAGACATTCTTGCCTACAACGGAATTATCCATGTCATCGATCGGGTGATGAGGCCGCCTGCGGAACCTGATGCATGCGAGGAGCCCATCGAGATTTTAGAGTTTGGAGAATTTCAGGGAGATACCAGCTTGGGTGGCGCACGCTATGGTTCAACCTGTGGCGGTTTGGCTGAAAGCCGCGAGATCGCCTTTCTTTATACAGCCCCAGACGATCGTCGCATCTGCGTGAGTACTGCTGGCTCTGATTTCGACACTGTCGTACACGTT
Organism: Bradymonadia bacterium; assembly: GCA_049889275.1. Classification (GTDB taxonomy): domain Bacteria; phylum Myxococcota_A; class Bradymonadia; order UBA7976; family UBA1532; genus UBA1532. The sequence goes on from JBMHDS010000111.1 coordinate 82,381, forward strand.
CGACGTGGTGTGTGTGAAGAACTCGAGGCACAAGCCAATTGCCCGGATGCTGCCGACCTGACGTGTTGTAATGATGATTCTGACCATGCAGGTGACTTTGCGTCGGCGCTGACCCTCAATACGCAAGCGGGTGAGGATTATTTCATCTTTGTTGATGGCTTTGGTGCCGAATCTGAAGGGCAATTCAACCTGCGTGTGAGCGATGGGGCCTGTGGAGAACAGGCGCCTGAAAATAACATTTTGGAGGTGCTCGAGAATCAAGGAGGTTTCGAGATACTGCTCGATGCGTTGTCGTCTGCACAACTGTCAAGAACACTCACGAACGAAGATGAGATCCATACGCTATTTGCACCAACAGACGCCGCCTTTGCGGCGCTCGATGCGCAACTGCAGGCCGTACCCGATGGAGACCCTGAGAACTTGGAAGACCTGTTGCGGACACGCGCCGTACTCGTACCCATGTTGTCTTACCATCTGTTGCCAGGCTCTTATTTCTCCGACCGGCTGGCGGAATCGAACCTGCTCATGTCCGTTGAGGGTCGACCTGTCATGCTTGATGTAAGGGGGGAAGATATTTATGTCTCGGATCAGAGATTGATCGAGACAAATCTCCCTGCAACCAATGGCGTTGTACACATCATCGACACAGTGCTCGAGCCACCAGAGGTCTGTGTACGTGACGAAGATTGTGGCGACGGCCAGGTGTGCGACCTCGCGACGGGATACTGTCGTCAGGCACCAGAACCAGGGACGTGTCGAGCACCCTTCCTGATCGAGCAACTCGGAGAGATACAGGGTTCTACAGCTGAGCCTGCAGATGGGATTGGACCTCGAAATTTCGAGTTTGGAACCTGTGGCGGTCGCAGCGGTTTTGAACACGTTTATCAGTTTGAGCCCGCCCTGGGGCCTGGCCAAGAGCAAGAGTTCTGTTTTCACACCATCGGCAGTGCGTTTGATACCGTTCTCTATTCACGTCGTAACGTCTGTACCGACCGATCAGCAGAGCGACATTGCAACGATGATAACCGTGCGATTACAGGTGTTTTCGGTGCGTCTGCAATGACTGTACGCGCCATTGCAGGGGAGACGGTCTACGTCTTCATCGATGGCTGGTCTGACCTTGAGCGCGGAGACTATACGCTGACAGTCTCTCTCGGTAGCTGCGAGGGTGGCGGGCGCTAAGTGGTGTGTTAAAAGGTGTTTTCGGGTCTTGGTTGAGTCCAGCGGTATGAATCCCTATCAGATTTTGAAGGTCACACCCGGTGTGACTCTCAAAGAACTCAAGACGGCTTGGCACGCACGACTCAAATGTTTCCATCCCGACAAGCTCGGTCCAGCCAGCGCAACGGAGCGTGAAGCAGCAGAGGAGACAACCAAGCTCATAAATTGGGCCTACGAGTCAATATCTTCGGCACTGGCCCAAGAACCGACGATGAGCAATTCCCCTCGGACGCGCCACGCCTCGGTGGAGGCTCTCTTGACTGCTTCGGGGCGAATCCGTAAGGCGTTTGCCTCCGTCGATTTTGCGGAAGTACTTCTCGACCGGCTCGTTCACGCTCAGACCGGCACCCACGCGGCCAAGAAACGCTTTGCAGACGCGGTGTCGATTTGCGACAGAACGTTTCGTCGAGTCGATGATTTGTTGGGCCACTTTTCAACCATCAGTGAAAACGTCGGTTTGCGCCTGTCGGAACACTTGCACGCAACAATGCTGCGCAGGGCCGACGAAGCATTATCCTGGGTGGAGATTGCCCTCGATAACGGCCTTAAGCGGCAAGCCAGGTCGTCCGAACGGGCCACTCCAAGTGTTGCTAAAAAGCTTGAAGCTGTCGCTGAACTCTATCCGCCCTCGAGTGAACAGGTCGTTCAAGCGATGGTCCGCCTCAGCGAGATGATCGAGCGAGAGTTGATGCATCTTGGCAGCGAGACTGAGCAAGCCCAAAGTGCTCTCATCGAATTTCATTCGGCGTTTCGTCGAGGCAGGCAACAGCTCCGTGAGGTGAAGAATCACTCCCGTACAGGTCGGCGCTCCTTTGTTGAGGTCGCTGATGCAGTAAACCGTGCAAATTACATCACAGAAATCGCGTGCATGTGTGCCGCCTCCGAGTCAGCGCGAGCGCGTAATGCAGAGGAGAGACACTTCGCTGCGAACCTCAAGAAAGACGTAGAAGAGCTTACGCAGCGCTCTATACGCCTGCGAGAGCGGCTCTCAGATATTGAGGTGGCTATCCCCGAAGTGGAAGGGCAATTCGAGCAAGTGATGGTAACCTGGCGAGGGCTTCTCGACTCGCACAAAGAGCTCGCTGGTTCTGACCAGGTCAGTGCAGCGTTTGCTGAGGTGCGCGCGCAGTTGCGGGGGTTGCCCGCACGCGTGATTGCGGAGACCGAAAGGCGATTTGCCACCCGGCTCGATGAAGCTCGCCGAGGGGTGTCGACGCTGTGTGTGTGATTTGTCAGAAAAATGACTTGGCAGTGGATTAAATCAAGCCTAGCCGCCGTTATCGGCACTGAATTTCGAGGCGTTGGGCGTTCAGCTCTGTTCCGCGCCTCCAATTTGGAACACTAACATGAAACTGAATTGTATAGATGATAAGGACAAGTTCATGGGTCAGCTGGTAAAGCGAGGCGCGCAACTCGGCGCTCTCACCGTATTTATCTTTCTGCAAACCTCATTGGCTTCGGCAGCTCCAAAGACTCTACCTGACGTCGCCGAGGCAGGTGTCCGCAGTGTGGTCAATATTTCTTCGACGAAGCGAATGGCGTCGCGGGGGATGATGTCTGACCCGTTCTTACGTCGTTTTTTTGGTCAGCAGCGAAATATTCCGCAGCCGCGGGGCAATAGTCTTGGTTCGGGTGTCGTGATATCCCGGGACGGGCTTGTGCTCACCAATAGCCACGTTGTGCACGAAACCACCGATATTAAGGTCACAACGGCTGATGGTAAAGAGTTCGAGGCTGATATCGTGGGCACCGACCCAAAAAGTGACGTCGCGGTGTTGCGCATTAAAGGGTCGACGGCTGGTCTCGTACCGATGAAGTTTGGTGACTCGAAAGCGCTGCGCTTGGGGGAGACCGTTGTCGCGATTGGGAATCCTTTTGGCCTCGGGCATACCGTGACGATGGGGATTGTATCTGCCAAGGGCCGGGCGAACATGGGGATCACCGATTATGAAGACTTCATACAAACTGACGCGGCCATCAACCCGGGCAACTCGGGTGGTGCTCTCGTCAATATGCAGGGTGAGCTCGTTGGCATAAACACAGCGATCGTGAGTCGAAGCGGTGGCTACCAGGGGATTGGATTCGCAATTCCTACGCACATGGCCGTTGCCATCAAGGATAGTCTCGTTGCAACCGGGACAGTGCGACGTGGATGGCTCGGCGTCAGCATCCAGCCGCTCGACCAACGTATCGCTCAGCATCTCGGTATCTCGAAGGATGTCAAAGGTGTCCTGGTCTCGGGTGTCCTTGATGGAACGCCTGCCGACCGGGCTGGTCTGCAGTCCGGCGATGTCATCACCGCCGTTGACGGCGTGAAGACAAATAGTCCTGCCACACTCAGAAACACCATCGCGATGAAAGGGGAGGGGTCGACGGCTCGCATAGCCTACTTGCGCGAAGGCCGCGCGACGAGTGTGTCCGTCGTGCTTGGAGAACTCGACGATAGCCCGGCCGTTGCATCGAACCGCGTTGAGTCAATGCCTAAACAGAAACAATACCGTGGTCTGAGTGTGCGTGATCTGGACGGGCAGGCTCGGAAACGCCTGAGGCTTGATGCCCAGATCAATGGCGCCTTAGTCATCGGTGTCGATCCCGGCAGCGCCGCGAACAAAGCCGGGATTCAAGAGGGCGATATTATCGTTGCTGTGCAAAAGAAGAAGGTAGAGAGTGCCCGAAAATTTCGGCGATTGATGAAGAGTCTCTCCGGTGATGTGCTCATGCGTATTGTCCGCCGTGGGCAGGCGACCTTTGTCTTACTAGGAGCCGATGAGGATAACTGATCGGCGCCCGGCGCTGGCTAAAATTAAGTCGCAACTCGCTCATGAGTCATTAATACAATTTTCACACTGGCGCTCAGAGTAAACCCGTGTCATATCAGCGTTTAAGGCCGCTGTGCGGTGATATTCGCCTCGGGGGACAACATGCGGAGTATCGGAAATATACCTTTTATCCGAATGGCTATCTGGGATGCACAACGCTTACCCAGACTGCAAGAGGCCATCGGTGAACACGTAAGTTTGAACGATGGGCAGCATGACCAGCTCAAGACGTGGCCGCCTCAAGTTCGCGCTTTGTCGCCGGCGATTCGGCGGCGCCTGAAGAAGTTTGGTTTACATCGCATTGAAAGTCAGCTTGCCATGTTGACGTGTTTGTCTCGAGACGGGGACGCGGTCGATGAGCGCCGACTGAGAGAGCGTCTTGTTCAGGGGTATGAAATGGCGATTTGGCGCGATGCGGACCGGCGTATGTTGCAAGTCGCTCATATCTACAGGGCAAAACGAAGTCGCAGCCTGCTCGACCCCGCCCCAGCACAATTAGGGCCCATTTGCGTAGGACTTGGGCTGTCGATGGATTCTAAGCTGACAGACCACGACCTCGTCGCACAGACTCAGATCGCGAGCCATTCGATTTACCACTGTTTCGTGACAGCTGCGGTCGCAGGCTGGGTCGCTCTCGCATCTCGTTGCTTCGTTGAATCAAAGCCTTTCGCGACAGCCTTGGCAGCTTTGCCGCAGTCGACTGTGATTCCCGATGAACTGATTCAACGACTTCTTGCGGGAAAACATCAACAGGATGTAGACGTCGAGATTGAAGCATGTATTCTTCTCGAGTGGGTGAAAGCTCTTCTGGACGACGGTCAAGCTGAGCCCGCCAATCGATCGCCGCATCTAAATGTATCTAACCGGCACTTAGAGCAACTGGATCTCATTAAATGGTTGTTTCGTGCGCAAGCTGAAGAGGCTCACTCAGCGGCGGTATCATCGGACGCGCTGATTGCTTACGAACGGCTCGTTTCATACCTCCACTCCGGCCTCAGTAGTGGGCCCGCACCCGAGAGTGACGATATGTTTCTTCAGCGGGAGCAAGAGCTCACTCAGCAAGAGCATAACTATCAAGAGGTGCTTGGCGCTGAGCGGCGATCACGTCGAACCGAAGGGGAGTCGGGCTAGGACGAGAATCCCGTCTCGCTACTTGGGTTGGTTCTTATCGCCGAGTGGCTTGAGCTCAGGGGGCAGAGCGCCTGTCTCGGCGAGCGCCTTGAGGTTGCTGAGGCCCTGCTCGTACATCGGTCCCAAGTATTTGTCCATGCCCAGGCCAAACCAATTACCGATGGGTTGAATTGTATTCGCACCGTCGATAGCCCAAGTCAGCTTCGTCCGTCCGCCCAGATCTTGAAAAGTAAAAGTCAGCCGTCTTGGCTCAGGCGTGTCCGGTGTGTACATATCGATGGCGACGAGCTGGTTTACTTTGCTTTCAACGATGACCAACTTCCCGTCGCTACTGCGCGGTCCTTTCCACTTTTGAACTTGGGCTTCTCCGGGTGTCCCCTCAACGATATGTTCAATGTTCGGGTCGGCTCGTGTCCATGGGTCCCACTTCGGCCACTTTTCAAGGTCGTTGATCCATGAAAAGGGCTTATCTGGTGCCGTTTCGATGATGAGCGTTCGCTCCACGTGAAAGGTGCTCGGTAAGAAGAATGCGATCCCGAATACCATGCTCAGCATGAAGGCCAACATGATTAAGGTCTTGCGGAACAAACCAGTCGTGTTCATGTTTCTCTCAAAAATTAAGTAAACGGGAGGGCAGGTAACCAGCTCGGTGACTTAAATCCTTCCCTGACGGCGCTTTCTACCATAACCTGGCGGCATCGCGCACGTCGCGTCTGAAAGCAGGTAGTAAAAATGGGAATGCCCAACAATGTCACAGTACACAAGTGGCCTCATGCACATGAACCCACCGCGGAGAGCGTGGCCGATGAGATGAGAGGTTTTGGTTTCAAATCATACGACCTACAGACCGTCGAGCCATGGTTTGTCCGCAGCCGACACTCACATGATGAGGAAGAGATTCGAGGCGCCGTATCGGGTGTGATTACGTTTCACTTTGATGAGGGCCCGGTCACACTTGAAGCAGGTGATATTCTGGTGATACCGGCAGGGGTAGCCCATGAAGTTCGGGTACACAATCCGCGAACATTTTCGGCATACAAGGGTTCACGCAGCGGTGTTCGTAGTGTGACGGAGCATGGTGATGGTCGTGGTAGTGTCGAAGATCTGCGTTCAAGGGGCTCGTGATGTCTGCGCTCATTGCTTTCGACCTCGATGGAACATTGGAAGACAGCCGCACCGACATGGTTGCGGCGATCCAGCGGGTTCGGGCTCGCTTTGGTTTGGCTTGTCGGGATGCCGATGAGTTTAGAGCTCACGTTAATCGCGGTATGCCACATCTATACGAATATAGTTTTCCGGAATTACTCGCAGATGGTCGACACGCTGAGGTTGTTGATGCTTACACCGCTGACTATTCTGAACACATCGCCGATTCAACGCGCTTATATGACGGCATAGAGCCTCTCATACGAACACTTGCTGACGAGTACACACTCGCTGTCGTGACAAACAAGCCGGAGACGCTGTCCGTTCGCTTGCTTGAAGCGCTGAACGTGGCTGATTTATTCGATGCTATCATCGGTGGTGACAGCGCTGTGCGCGCAAAGCCATTCCCAGACCCGCTCGCCGAGGCGGCGCAGAGATGTGGGTCGCCAAAGAAAGTGATCATGGTCGGTGATTCCGCGGGAGACATCGCGTGCGCTCGGGCCTATGGCTGTCCCGTCATTTGGTGCGCTTGGGGCTATGCTGAGCACGCTGGACAAAGTCAGCCTGATTTTACTGCTCAGACGCCGAACCAAGTCGTCGAAGGTGTCCGACGATTGCTCGCATAGGTTGGCTGCCGTGGTTGGGGGTTCGCAGCCAGAAAGTGACCCACGGCTTTCAGGGCTACCAGAAGCCCCTGTTTACGCTGGACCTTTCCTTAAAAACTCGATCCTGAGAGAGGTATTGGCTGATCCCGAGGGAGAGTTGTCTGGCGATGTAGCGGGCATTGTCCGACTTTGGGCCCACTGGACGCTCATCGTCAAAGTCCCAGACTAAATCCTTGCGCACCTCGACGATAATCGTACTCGGCCTTTGCTGGCTCTCTCGATATTCGGTCACGAGGTAATCGTATTCCTTGTCGATAAATGTACAGATCGCTTGATACTCAGCCTGAGCTTTTTTGAACAGCTCGGACTTTCCGGGCGGCGGCGTCCTGAACATATGTAGGTAGCTTCTGAGTGATTCACTTTCGGCTGAACGCAAATTTGTATCGAGCAACATTTCCCAAACGAGCTCTCTGGGACAACGCGCGCCTGCGGCAGGGGACGCCAGCGGCGGGGCGATACGTTCATAGACGGAGCGGAGATGTCGGTAGAAGAACCAGACTTGGGCACGGACTTCGACGCTCCCTTCCGGCAGCGAATACGGAAAATTATCAGCTGTATGAATCGACGCCTCTTCGAGTGTCTGCGCCATGCGAGCCTTCAGAAGCCGATCTGCAGTGTATTCTATGACTGGACTTGGAAAGCTTGGATCGAAATGAGGAAACGGGGTGGCAACTAACGCCTGATAGCCAAACGGGCGAGTGAGTAAACTTACAGCCGGGCGTTCAAACTGAGTCGGATTGCGCTTGTCGTATGTGTGGATGGCAACCTTGAGTAGTTTACCTTCCATGGCGTTTTCGAGTGTATCTGAGATGACGTCGTAGTGATTACGAAGGACCGCGCGTTTTTGTTGGTGACTCAGCCGCTCAGAGAAGGGGTAATTGATCGCGTATCGGTGTAAATGGTCGGCGCCCGCGGCTGTGATGCCAGGAAAACGTCCAAAGTCCATCAGCACTCTAGCTGTATTGACCCGATAATACCCGTCTATGTTTAATGCGGAAGCAAGGTGCCGAGCGATGAGTTCCGCACCCCAGTCACGTTCTCGCACAAATTCTGCTGAATACGCACCATCGGACAGAATTGGATGGCCATCAGCGCCGCGAGTAAACTCTTCGGGGATGACGCAGCCGTCGTGAATGGCATCGATCAAGATTCGGTCTCTGAAGTGAACTGGACAATGGTGTCCCAACGGATCGGTGTCGACGCCGATAAATTCCATAGGTGGACGAGCGCTAGACTCGATATGGATGGGCAAGATATTCACCGGAGCAGCATACTTTAAGTGGGCGACGGACTGAATAACTCTTTCGTCTTCTCTTCATTTGCTTACGGTTGACCGATTGAAGGTGCATACTGCAAGTTATGCGACCCCGAATATTGTATATCGAGCCCTTTGATGGGGGCTCACACAGAGCTTTCACCAAGATGCTCACGAGCCTTGCTGAATTTGAGTGGACTCAACTGACGCTACCCGGTCGTCACTGGAAGTGGAGAGCACGTGGTTCTGCCGTCTTTTTTGCGCTCGATTTTGAAGCGACCTTGAAGCGTGAATACGACCTGATTTGGTGTTCATCCTTTTTACCGCTCGGCGACTTGGTCGCTTTAGCGCCTCATCTGGCAAATGTCCCCAAGGTGGTTTATTTCCATGAGAACCAGCTTGCATACCCGGTTCGAGCGGAGTTCAGCGGTGAGCGAGACCATCACTATGGTTTCAGTCAGATGGTGACAGCCCTCGTGGCTGACCATTGCCTCTTTAACAGTCAGTGGAATCTCGACAGTTTTCTTGATGAGGCGACGCGGCTTCTAAGCCGAATGCCTGATGCGAAACCCAAAAATTGGATGGCTAAGGTAAAATCCCGCTCCAGCGTGCTCGGCCTGCCACTCGACCTGCCTCGTCGACCGTCTAAACCCACAGCCAACTTTACTGACGCTCAGTCACCATTGATTTTATGGAACCACCGCTGGGAACATGACAAGGCACCGGAAGACTTCTTCTCCGTGCTGTATCATTTACAAGCGTCCGGTATGCCATTTCGTCTAGCGGTTTGCGGTGAAAGATATGCGCGTGCACCATTGGCTTTTGAGGAAGCACGGACACGACTTGCCGAGCACATAATCGCATGGGGCTACCAAGACAGTCGGGCGGATTATCATGAGATTCTCGCGAGCGCTGACGTTGTTGTTTCTACAGCCAAGCATGAGTTTTTTGGTATCTCCATGCTCGAAGCTGTTCATTTTGGTGCGATGCCACTTGTACCAAACCGGCTTTCCTACCCCGAGTTGTTTCCAGAGGCATATCGCTACGAAAAGCTTGACGAGCTGGCAGACCGACTGACCAGGCTTTGCAAAAACTGGCATGTCTCTAGACCGCGGCGTGAAGACTTCCATGCTCTCGCGGCACCATTCGGACTTGAGCAACTCAACAGGTACAGACGATATATTGAAGAGCGGCTGGCGGCACCCATGCCTGTCTAGCGGACTGGGCAGTCGATTGAGTACACGGTTGGATGTCGTGGCGGTGTCGATTTAACGGATTGCGATGGTGTTGGCGAGGACGTCATGCCTAGTCATCTGGCGCGAGCGTTTGCAGCGTAACATCGAAACCCCACGTTGCTACGTTTATTATTGTGTTTGAGTCAGCTTGCTTGCATCCACTGGGCTAGAATTCTTAAAGGCATGTACCAGCAATACCCAGAGGACAACGGCCAATATGAGCGTGCAAAGAACACCCAAGCTTGGCAATCCCGTTTTGTCCATGATCATAGCAGCGACGAGAATGATGATGGTCTCAGATATGCTGAGCATGCTGAAGTCGAGTGCTGTCACGCGTCCGATGAGTGTCTGTGGTGCAAAGGCCTGAAGCTTTGCGGTTGTGACAACCCAATTATGACCTGAGCCTGCACCCCATAGAAAGAGACCCAACATAAATAGCGCCGGCATGTCGAACCAAGTGAAGAGTGCGACACCAACGAATGTAAGCACGGGTCCAGATAAAGTATTCCTTGGCAACAGCTTGTCGGGCAGTAAAGGGCCAACACCCGAACCAAGCGCTCTCACGGCATGCATCACGCCTAACGCGAGGCCGGCATCAAGGGCAGGGAGCCTTGCCACCGCGACGAGATTGATGAGGAGCCATCCGCCCGAGTTCGCGATCATGGGTGGGATTTTTGACAGGGCAATAACCGTTAATCGCTTCTGGCTTCTAACGAAGTGCCAGGCCGCTAACAGGTCCCGGATACCAACCTTGGGCACACTCTTCTGTTCGCCCGGCTTGAGGTTTGGAAGACCCATATAAATGACCGCCGCCAGCACGAAGGTACACGCATCGAGTAAGATGGCGCCAGACGGACCAATTAAGCTCGCGACGACGCCGCCGATGGCGAGGCCCGTGGCAAACGTCAAAGACCAGGTCAGCCCGAGGAGGGCATTCGCTGAGTGGAGTTGGTCTCTTCCGACTAATTGGGGAATGGCCGCCGACCGAGCCGTCGTCCCGACAGCGCCCACGCAGACACGCATGAACAGTATGCCTTGAATGAGCCAGACTGAACCACTCGAGACGCCCCACATCGCGAACGTTAGAATGGCCGCAGCGCTATAGCTTAAAACCATGATGTAGCGCCTGTTATACCGGTCCGAAAGGGGGCCTGAGAGTGGGCTCATGACCGCAGTTGGCAGAGCATGCGCGATAAAGACCAGCGCGAGTGCGACGGCGCTGTCTTCGCGGCGGAGAGTGATCAACGAAACGGCAATATAGCTCATCCAGTCGCCGAGTAAGGAGATGATGTGAGCGATCCATATTCGCCGAAATGCTGGGTTCTTTGTGATGAGTTCCCCCATTTGACTGAACGAAGTACTCATCAAAAAGGCCTCCTCGAGCGTGTTCTACGACGGGCTAATCGTGACATGGTCCGAACCAATCAGCGATCAGTGAAATTGCTTTAATCGTCGGCGCGCATAGTGTTTCGATGGTTGTCGGAGTCAACACAGTATCGAGGCAAATCTTGCCGAGTGCTGCGAGCGCATGCGCACCATCAAAGTCAACAAATGACATGCGTGCAGTGAACTCAGAACTTGGCCTACCGAAACAGCTTCCTGGCAAGAAGGCGACGCCTGTTTCATCCAAAATTCGCTCGGCCATCTCAGCAGATGTGTGAATGCCCCGCGCGTTCAATTGTAGACGCCCAGGCGAAAAATCGGGAAAGATGTAGAAACCACCCTCTGGACGATGTACCCGGGCGCCACACTGAGCTAAGCGAGTGGTTATCGCATCCGCAAGCCCACTCAGCAATCGATTGCAATCTGCCAAGTAGCGATCGATTTCAGGCGAGCGTTCGAATGCGCGGACCGAGGCATATTGGATAGGTGCGCTCACAGAGGTGAACGTTTCACTTGCGACCGTTTGCAGCGCCTTCATTGTCGCTCGCTGCTGGTCTGGAATCACGGCGTAGCCGAGTCGCCAGCCGCCGGCACCACACCATTTACTCAAGCCTGATGTAATGATTGTGCCCTCCGGATAGTAATCGGCGATGCTCGTGTGCGCCTCCTCGAAGGTGAGGGCACCATAGATTTCATCGGAGACGATGAGCATATTGTGTTTGCGGGCGATCTCCGCGATCGCTTTGAGTTCCGTGCGCGGCAGCGTGAGTCCCGTAGGGTTACTTGGATAGTTGAGCAGAAGCAGCCGTGGTATGGACGGTGTTTTCAGACACAGTTCTTCCAAGGCCTCGGCCGTTATACTCCAACGTGTCTCAAATGATGTATCGATCCAATCGACGTCGCGGCCCAAAATTTGCGCCTGAGGTCCATAGGAGACCCATGAGGGCGATGGCAGAGTGAGCCGCCGTGTTGAGACCAACTGCAAGAGAAAGAGTAATTCTTTTGAGCCTGGCCCGATGATGACGTTGTCTGGGCCGTACGATCGCTGGGTGCGCTGATTGTGCCAGTGGGCGACTACATCTCGAAGCGCATCGAGCCCCTGTACCGCGAGGTAATCCTTTTCGGCGGCATGCTTGCGCAGTGCTTCGGTCACCGATGCAGGCACAGGGAAAGGCGACTGCCCAAGACCCAGTCGGAATATGTGCTTACCGGATGCCTCTAGCGCTTTGCTGCGTTCATTGATGGCCAGCGTCGCCGATGGGCGCATTCGCCTCAAAGTGGGCAGGATTTGCTTTGACATGTTTAGTCCTTAATTGGCTTTCGGCAGCTCTCGATTCGAAGCGAGGAAGTCTCGAATTTTAGGTATGAGCATGTCTCTTACGTGCCTGAAGCCGTCGATGGCTTTTTCTGGTTGTGCGATTGCCGCGGGATCGGGGAAGGGCCAATGGTAACGCTTGGCTGCTGAGGGTATGTACGGGCAGTTTTCTTCCGCGCACAGGGTAATGACGTCGGTCACACGACTGAAGTCGATGTCGTCAAAAGGTTTAGAATGTTGGTTTTCATGACGGAGGTTGATCTCATCTAGGGCCTGGCGTGCTAACGGGTGCACTCGACTGGGCTCAGAACCTGCGCTGAACACCTGTGTTCCAGTTGGCGCAAAGTATCGGCCGATTGATTCAGCGAGTTGGCTGCGTGCTGAGTTGGCGACGCACAGGAACAAAACAGTTCGTTCGAAATCAGACATAACATGAGGGTCCTTCATTAGGTTGGCGTGAGTGAACGGTGTTTATAAGCCGCAGTGAAAAATGCCCGCAGCAGTCTGTGGCCAAACGTAAAGTCTGACGCCTCGAAATCAAGCTGAATGCCATTATTTGCGAGAAACTCTGGCACCGCTTCAATATGTGGTTGATAACCCCACGCGAGCTTATCTTTATGGGCGATGCCATCGATGGCACAGTCGGCGCTTTTCGCGATGACATTAAAGCCTTTAGGCATCGAGGTTATCCCCTCGCGGTGGGACACGATGACTTGTCCCGCTTCCCGTTGGCCTAGGATTCGCGGATCCATAATCTCCATCAGGCGACGGCCACGTTTTTTCTCACCATTAAATAGCAAGTCGACCTGCCCTGCGTAGACATGTGCGAGCGCCTGATGCCCATAACAGAGGCCCAAAAATGGTATGTCTGCTTCGACCACATCATAAATCCAGCGGTGCAAAGCCGTCTGCCATGGCCGTTTGTCGTACACGGATGCACCACTGCCAAGAACGATGACGCCAGCCGTCTGTTTCTGAATTCGGGGCAGCGACTCGTCTGCTGACAAGCCGGGTAGGGTGTAAGTGCACGCCGCGTTAGAGAGTGTTTGGATGTTTTCAAAACATGCCCGCTCGGGTGTGTGGAGGGCGGGGTCGATGACGATAAAATGTGTCGAGTTGGTCTGCATGTCGGCAATGTGACATGGATGGGTGAAAATGTCTCGCGATGAGTATGCACTCCAAGTCGGTTCGTCGGGCGAGCTGAGTGGTTCTCGGTTCGTATGGTTTTCACGCCGGTTAACCCTATGTAGTGACCTTCAAGACAATGGGCGATTATGTACGGCAAACAACACATGTAATGTAATGTATGTTAGTTGTTTTCCTGTGACGTGGGACCGTCTGTCTTTAGTTTCTTAAATATTTGAAACTGTTCGGGATATTCAGTTTCCTGGAGCTGTATGCAAGCAGGGTGAAGAAAAAAAAACAAAAAATATTGATCCTCGGGCGCGCCTTGAGTATACGTCCGGCATCCACAGTTGCGTAAAATGTGCTGGCCATAAGGGCTGGCGGTTTTCGTCCCGTGTCTTCTGTCCGAAGGCACGTAAAATGCGCTGGTGTTTCTCATCGGTGACGTTGCCCCGCACTGCAAATTTTAGTTGTCCCAGTTATGGGGTTTGCATTGGAGGTCGGAATGCGATCATCAAAGAATCTATTCGTGTGCCTAACTGTCATCGCCATGGCAGCTTGTGGTGATATTCAAGAAGAAGGCGTGACCGTCGTATTTGACGATGAGTCCGTCGGCACTGTTTCGCACACGCTCGTCGAAGGCTCGGCTGATGCCGTTGGCCTTCTTAACTTTCTCAACGACCCAAGCACTGACCTTGAGGTCTTAGACATCGACGCTCGTCTCGATAAGCGCTCAGCGAGCGGGTTGATTCATCATCGCAACGGACCTGACGGCGTTCACGGAACATGGGACGACAATCAGTTTGACAGCGTTGACGAAGTGGACGGTGTGAAGTGGGTTGGCGGCAAAACCATCAATCGACTACTCGCATTTGCAGCTGATCTTGGCTTTGTGCCGTTTGCGGACGATTTGCTCGGCGTCTATGATGACGTTGAATTTACAGTGAACGAAGCTGAGGACGTTCTGGAAATGGCTAACGGATTGAGCTTTGAGGCTCTCGATGCGCTCCTCAATCGACGGGCCGCAGGGAACATCGTCAATGCCCGTCCGATCGCATCCATCGAGGCGCTTGCAGCGGTTCGCTATGTCGGCAAGTCAGCGCTGACAGTCCTCAAGGCGCAGGTGGTCAAGCCACAGGCTGCCGTCCAGCAGCGCTAAAGCCTACCAGCCAAGCCTTTTGACGCGTCAGCACGGGCTCTAGGCGATACGTGCTGACCGGTCTTACCACTCCATTAAGCGAAGTGACACGCCTGCGACAGCTGTCAGCCCAAGCGCCTGTCTCCCTTAATTGCAGGGAATTTGCTGTCCTTCGCAGGTTTTCACACCATCTTATTTCGCCACTGATGAGCGGTTTGTTGTAGACGCGCTCACCAGATTCGTTCGCAAAAAATTGGCAGGATAACAATTTGCCCTCAAGATGTGTCTCGTCGTGTCGATGTAGATTATGGTTGAGGGATCTTCGTGGTGCTCTCAACGCCGATATCGTCGGCCTGTTCAAGGATGAACCGCTCTCAGAGTGAATGTGAGGACACACATGTATAGCTATAACCCCAATCGCAAGGGTCTGACGGAAGTAAAGATTCTCGGCCTCCAAAGTTGGCGCCTCTATCCGGGCCTTGCAGAGCTTAATCGGGACTTCCTGCTCAACCATGCGGGTCAAAGCCTCCGCGTCGACCGCGAGACACCCATCGCTTCAATCGGTAGCTGTTTCGCTCGCGAGATAAAGCTATGGCTCATCGAGAATGGCTATACTTACTTACAGACCGCCGACGGACCATGTACCGAGTCCGGCTCAGCGCGTTACGATCGGGTTTTTAACACGTATAGTATACGTCAGGAGTTCGAACGGGCTTTTGGAACGTTCGAGCCTGAGACCAAGTGCTGGGAGGTTGAGGAAGATGGTCGAACACACCTGCTGAGCCCTTACCGTTATTGTCTCGCTTGGGACTCAAAAGACGAGATGGACTCGGAGTTAGCCGAGCACAAACAGGCTGTCCAAAAGGCGTTTACTGACGCGAAAGTCGTCATCATTACCGTTGGGCAACCGGAGATTTGGTACGACAAACGAGACGGTTCAGTTTTTCCAATGGTACCGCCAACGGAGATCTTTGATCCGGAGATACATGCGTTTCGTATGTCGACGTATCAGGAAAATCTCGAAAATCTCAATCGCTGCTACGAGCTGCTCAAGCAGAACAACCCAGACGCCCATATTCTCATCACTGTCTCACCCGTGCCACTCAGAGCGACCTTCAGACCCGTCAACAGTGTCATCGCTGATACAGGTGGTAAATCGATGTTGCGCGCCGTTGTCGATGAGTTTGTCAACACGCATGGGGATGACGTGGTGTATTTCCCTGCCTACGAGGTTGTCCGTTGCCTGACCCCGAATCCTTGGAAGGCTGACGCTCGGCATGTGACACGTGAGACTGTAGCGAGCATCATGAGCCTGTTCGAAGAGTGGTTCGTAAAAGAGCGTCCTGCGCTCAGCGCAGATGAGAAACTGAAACAAGCAGAGGCTGCTTTTTTGACCCAAGACTTCACTAAAGCCGCTGTTCTCTTCGAGGAGCTGCTCGGAGAGGTAGATGATGATAGTGAGGCGGTACGCTGGCGATTACACAGTCGCCTCGGATTGACCTACTACAGCGTGCAGCGCTACGGCGAAGCTTATGAGCAATTGTCGCTCGCCGCCGATTGCGCACCGGTATCCGGCGAAGAAGTGCCAGAGCTGCTTGGGAATGTGTGTTCATTGGCGTTGAGCATGGGTGACTATGCCAAGTTGCCAGGCCTGTTGCAGCGCCTGCTAGCGGAACCGAAGGCGCCGGTTGGACCTTTTCTGCGGTGGGTTCTACTCCTTAAAGAGCACAGAGGTTCTGATGTGGCAGGTGTCGTCCTCAAAGATGGCCTCAAAATGGCACCGCATCTCAAACACCATAAGGATTACGACGACGTCTGTTCACAGCTGGGTGTTGTGACGGCGAGTGAGACGACGCCTCCGAGCTCGAAGGCGTTATCCGAAGCGCTCTGAAAGAAATGGGCTGAATCACGCCCAGCGTTGCGATCAGTAGGCTGCGGGTCCCGTGCCATATCCATACTCATCCGGAGCACCGTCGCGTGAGTCGTCGGGGCCGCTCGCGTCTCCCTCATCCGGTGGCGGTGGCGGTGATGTATCATCAGAAGGCTTAAACAGCATCCAACGCAGCACCCGCCTGATGTCTTCTAATATAACGTAGAACGCGGGCAGAAATAGCAGGATAATGACCGTGACCCAGAGTACACCGAAGCCCAGGCTCAAAGCCATGGGGATGAGGAACTTAGCTTGCACGGAGGTCTCGAAGATCATGGGTAGTAGGCCAAAGAAGGTGGTAATCGAGGTCAGCAAAATTGGCCTGAAACGACGGGCCCCACCGAGAACAACTGACTCTTGAGGTGAATAACCTTCGTCTCTGAATTTATTGGTCGCTACGATCATGATGAGCGAGTCATTGACCACCACACCGCTCAGGGCAATAAACCCCATAACGCTGATGACGCTAAGGTCGTAGCCCATAACGACATGGCCGAGGACGGCACCGACGAACCCGAAGGGAATCGCTGACATCACCAGAATCGGTTGTATGTAGCTCTTAAACGGGATCGCGAGTAACCCAAAGATAATCAACAAGCCGATGAGAGAGTTCTTTCGCATACTATCGAAACTCTCCTTGCGCTCACGGCGTTGCCCCTCGAAAGAATAGGTGAGACCAGCATATTTGTCTGTCAGTGCCTTGAGCGTCTCTTTCTTGAGGGTGCCATTAATTCGGCCACCGGTTGTGACACTTTCATCGAGCTCCGCGGATACGGTGATGACACGTTGACCATCGACCCGTCCGATCCGACTGTATGCACGCCCAGGCGTCAAGAATGCTGCCTGGCGAAGTGGAATCTCGCTGCCATCGGGTCCCCTGAGAACTAAATTGTCCAAAGTGGAAACACGATCTCGATCCTGTCTCGGGAGTCGGACGATCACCTTGACTTCGTCGCGACCACGCTGCTGCCGGAGGACCTCGGCGCCGAAGAAAAAGGACCGGAGTTGTCGTGCGAGGTCAAGCTCTGTGAGCCCAGCAGCCCGACCCAATGGCGTGAGCTTGGCATCGAGCTGAGCTTTACCATTCGAGAAGCCTTGGTCAATATCTTCCACCCCATCAAATTCATTCAGAGATGAAACCAAATCCATCGCAGCGAGCTCAAGGGTCTGGGTGTCGAAATGAGACAGCCTAACGGCCACTGGACGGCCTCCGCCACGACCGATACTGTAGGTAAAAGAGGTGTTCTCAACACCTAAGAGCTCTCCAACATGTTCGCGCCAAGTCGACGAGAACTCTTGCGCAGTGAAATCTCTGTTCTTCAGCTGCACCAATTGGACGGCGACCTCGGCGATATGAGCGCCGGAACTCGAACGGACTCGAGGCCCAAAACCACCGATAGACTGTCCAGCGGAGGCGTTGAGGCTTCTTACCTTCTCATCACCGCCGTACTGGGTAATGGTGGCTTTGGCACCTTTGACGAGACGGTCGCGAATCAACTTCGTCTGTTCAAAGGTCGCATCAACAGGCAACCTTGCGGATGCGACGACGAAGTCGCTTTCAATTTTTGGCAAGAAAGTAAACCTCATCACGCCCGCGACATAACCCGCCGTGAGCAGGAGCGAGACAAGGGCGAACGCGAGGGTGATGTAACGATATCTAGCGCACATGCGGGCGAGGGGCATATAGACGCGCTCAACGAAGCGTTCTAAGCCTCTTGAGACTTTGTTAGGCCAGTAAGAGAGTAAGGCGATCAGGCCTGACTCATGGGCTTTGCTATGGGCCAGATGCGCTGGCAAAATATACAGCGACTCGACGAGCGACAAAACGAGAACAGCCATTACGACGATAGGGATCACCCCAAAGATAGCACCGATGAAGCCTGGCACGAGGAGTAGGGGGCCAAAGGCGACGATGGTGGTCAAAACTGCGAATACAACAGGTGTGCCGACCTCGCGTGCGCCCTCGATCGCCGCGTCGAGTCCAGACAGACCTTGCTGGCGTTTTTGAAAGATATTCTCGCCGACCACGATGGCGTCGTCCACGACGATGCCTAAAACCAAAATGAAGGCGAACATGGAGACCATGTTGATGGATGCATCAAATCCCGGCAGGAGAACGAAGGCGCCCAAGAATGATATGGGGATACCCAGCATGACCCAGAACGCGAGCTTTAATTCTAAGAAAAGAGAGAGGCTCACGAAAACGAGAATCAAGCCAGAGAGCGCATTGTTTAGGAGTAAATCTTTACGGTCCTGAAACATCTCGGACCTGTCATTGACGAGGGTTGCGCTGAGACCTTCAGGCAGAGCGGCCTTGCTGAGAAAACTTTTTACGCCATCGGAAATGCCTGTAGGCGTTTGTTTACCGATACGATAAACGTCGATGCTCACAGACGGTTCCCCATTGAAAGTGGTTTCCTGGTCAAGTTCTGCAAAGCCATCCTTAATGGTTGCGATGTCAGCGAGTTTGACGCGCGTGCCGTCGGGGCGACTGAGGATTGTAATGTCTTCGAACTCGGTGCCCGTTGAACGACGCTCCGTAGTCCTGAGTAATATCTCGCCACTCTCAGAGCGTATACGTCCACTCGGAAGCTCAATGCTGGCCTGCCGTATGCGGCGAGCAACGTCATCAATCTGCAAGCCATAGCGGCGAAGAACGTCTGGTTTGACCTCAATGGCGATTTCGAAACCGGGCGTGCCGTTGATCTCGGCCTGTGTGACATCGGTATCACGAATCAGCCCGCTCCTTAGCCGTTCGGCTTCAGCGCGAAGGATAGCTCTATCGGCTTGGCCATGGACGACCACCGATACGGTTCGCTGTTTAGCTCGCCGCAGTCTCACGATCGGCCGCTCAGCATCTTCCGGTATACTGCGCAGTCGATCGACGGCGACTTTGACGTCGCTGAGAGCTCGATCGAAGTCGGTGTCTTCCAAGAGCACAACGTTGATCGTACCGCTGCCTTCGCCCGCGGAACTCTCCACTCGTTTGACCCCATCGAGTCCCCGAGTGGCCTCTTCGACCGCCAGCAGTATACCTTGCTCGACTTCTTCAGGACTTGCGCCAGGGTAGGCATAGGTGATGACAACTTGAGAGGGCGTATACGTTGGAAAGACTTCCTGTTTTGTATTGCAGGAGGACGCGAGCCCAAGCCCGATGAGACCAAACATCAGCAAGTTTGCTGCGACTGGATTTTGAGCCATCCAGGCGATAGCACCATTTCGTTGACGTGCCATCAGTTAGATACCTTGGGGTTTTCAGCTTGTGGGCGCGCGACGGCCTTGGGCTCTTTACCATCTCCGAGCTCATCGAGGGCGCGCAGTGGCAGGCCATCTGCGGCGTTTGGAATATGATTCGCGACGGCCGTGGTCCCCGGCTGGACGCCCGCTGCAATGACGAAGTCTAAATCACGCCACAAGACTTGCAGCGTGGCGATCCGTAACTTGGAGCCGGCATCGACCGTCCAAACGGTGTCATTGCCGCGCAACAGGCCAACCGGTATCTTTATCGCTGGGACTTTCATGCTGCCCATGAGTTCAACTCGGACCGCAGCGCCCAACAAGAGGCGTTGGCCCTCCTTGGTGTCCATAGGGTTGCTGATTTCAACGACAACCCGCGCGAGCTGACTTGCGCGCTCAACGTCCGGCAATTGCCTGACGACCCGACCTATTCGCCCCACCTTGTCGAGTTGGCCTTGAAAGACGCGCGCCGTCGCGCCGGGAATGTCTAAATACTGCAGGTGCTCGAGCGGCAGCGATACCTCGACCCACCAAGTTTGAGTACCCGCGAGCCTGACCACGTTCTGGCCCGGTCCGATTCGTTGGCCAATTTCAACCTGCTCGGATAAGACCACAGCATCGAACGGTGCTTTTATCTGTGTGCGTTTAAGTGCCAAGGCTGCCGTACCGACCGCGCTGCGTGCGCCTTTGACCGCCGCGCGTGCGTTGGCGACTTGAGGTTTTCTGAGAGCGAGTGCTTTGCCGGCCTCCGTCACATTTGCTTGCTCACCCATGAGCGCCCACTCGCGCTTGGCCACATTTTGACGACCCTCTTCTTGCTTCAGCTGCATGCGAGCGCTCTCGAGTTGGGCACGCCGTTGTGACACCGCGAGCGCGTAGTCTTGCTTATCGAGCTGAATCAACATTTGGTCTTTTGTGACCATGCCCCCAGGGACGACTTGCGACGCGAGCTCGACCACGCGTCCGGCAACTTCGGCTTGAATTGTGACTTCCCGCGCTGGCCTAAGTTGACCGAGGGCCCTCAGGGTAATCGAACCATTATGTGCCGTTAGGCTCTGTGTGCGGACGCCTACCGCCTTGCGCTCCACGGGTTTTCTTTTCGCGAATGTGCGCATGCTGGATAGCTTTTTGAAGCCGACCCAACCAAAACCGAGAATGGTCACCACCACGAGTGGGGTCACTATGTACGTCGACAACCTTGGTTTCATCGTGGCTCTCCGTCGTTTTCTTTTGGTGAGGGCTCCAGGGTCCATTGACCGCCAATGGCTCGATAAAGAGCGATGCGCTGGCTCAGCAATTGACGCCGTGCGGTGATCGCGTTGCGCTCTGCCCCGTAAACCGCCTGCAGCGCTGTGAGCACCCGCAAATAGTCGATTAGACCTTCGCTAAAGCGCAGTTGTGTTTGTTTGAGAAGGCTCTTCGCTGTCTTGAGTTCGACTCGCAGCGCTTTAAGTCTATCGCGCTGACCTGTCTCGCCGAGTACGGCATTCTCGACGTCGGCAATCGCTACGAGATAGCGAGCCTTAAAATCCAACAGACGCTCTTCCAAAAGGGCCTTTAGCCGTTCGACCTCTGCGGCGCGGCGACCGCCATCAAACAGTGGCGCCACAATGCCCGCCGAAATACTAAACAACCATCGGTCCAGAAGTTCCGCGAAGGATTGTGCGCCCACGCCTGCGCTCGCTTGGATGCGGAAACTCGGCAGCCTATCGGCTACGGCGGCGGCGACATTCTCGTCGGTCGCCTTAATCCTGAGCTGCAAAGCCTTGAGGTCAGGTCGTCGGCTCAAAAGGGCAGCGGGAATGCCCAGTTCAGGTAGCGGACCGGGCGTACTTAGGCGAGCTGGGGTGGGGACATCGAGTTCAAACCCATGAGGTGATAGGCCAACAAGCGTCGCGAGTTGATTCTTAATTATCTGCTGCTGTGCGAGTAGCGGCGGCAAGAACGCGCGAATTGAACCGAGGTTTTGTTCTTGCTGCAGGACATCGACCGCTTCCGCGCGACCATCGATGAACCGGTTCTTGAGGAGGGAAAGCATCTGACTTCCCGTTTTGATCTGTGCTCGAACGAGAGCCTCGAGTTCTCGTTGCTCCAGGTACGCGAAGTACAGGTCGACCAATTGTGCGGTGAGGCTCATGGCCAATGCCTGCCGATCGAGAACGCTAGCGTCCCTCGCGAACCGTGCTGCCGCTCTCTGGGAACCGAGTCGATTCCAGACGTCCACTTCGTATGCAGCGGCGACATTCACACTGTATTGATTTAACTCAAAAGGTCGGCCCAAAAAATTGTTCGCGCGCTGGCGTTGTGCATTGAGATTGGCGGTCAACGTTGGCCATCGGGTCGCGTTGGCACCACGGAGCGTCGCATCGGATTGTTTGATGCGTTGCAACGCTTGCTTGAGGTCCAGACTTTGGGCATGCAAGCGCTCCACTAGAGACACCAGCGTTGCATCGTCGAAGGTGGTCCACCATTTCTCGACGATTGGGCCGCTGGTGGCATTGATTGTCCACTGAGCATTCGCCGGAACAACGTCTGAGAATGTTTCGTCCTTCACTCTCTCATGGATGCTGGAGCAGCCGATTAGATACGACAACGCAAGTACGGTGCAAGAAAGCCTCAACATGGTGCGCAGCCTTTCCACAGCGTCTCGATAAAGGTCTCGACATAGGATTCATCGTCGATGTCTTCACCGATCAGAAATGCGCGAAGCGTTGGTGCTTGGCAGCCACTAAAGAAATGGACAGCCCACTGTTTGGCGTCGAACATCGCCATGCGTTCCTGTGCTTGCGCTCTTACAACCCAAGCGGTGAGGGCGTCACGGAGTCGAGTTGGCATTGGCAGCCCACTCTCTTCCTGTTTTGGCAACCCTTGAGCCGAGAGGGCGACTCTCCAGGTGATCAAAGACGGTAAATGTTCGCGATACAGGTAGACTAATGCGACTGCGAATTCTTTGATCTGCTCGCGAATCGAACCTGGTGCTGGGCCTGTGTTCAGACGGTCGAGCCAGTCAGCGGCGATCTGAGTACAGAGGGCCAAATGAAGAAGGTTGTCCTTCGTGCCGAAGCGCTTGAATAAAGTGGCCTGCGATACACCTGCAGCGTCCGCGATGAGTTCCGTGGATACCTGCGCACCGTGGTCCAGCACGCATTGCCGCGTCGCCGTCAAGATATCCTCGTCGCTGTGTTTCCTCGGCCGCACATCGGCTCCTGTCAAACTTAAGTAAGTGTGCGCTCGCTTACTAACCATGCAAGCACTGTCTGTCAACATGGAAGGTCGACCTGCCACTGATTCGCAAGACGCGGAAAGGTTGCAGACAAAATATGCCGAGATACGTTTGTGACCAAGATGCGACGATGGCCGAATCTACGCTCAGTAAATAATGGCAAAACCAAGATTGAGCGTTGTCATATCGCGATGTACAAAGGTGGGGTTGACGATGCCGTTACGCCGTACGGGCGCCCCATGCCGGACGCCAATGGACGTGACGAGCCATCCGAGCGGGACGTATTGCAAGCTCAAGCCCCAACCGAGCGTTTGATGCCAAAAATGAGGATCGGATGACGGACTCATGTGACTGTCCCTGGACGTATAACGTCTCGACCAGTTAAAACCAGTCGCTCCAGCAACACTCAATGAGCCAAAGTTTTTGTGACTAAAGGCGCGTACAATGAAGCCCAAACGCTGACCGAGAAGCCATTGGGTATTCATCGCCAACCCACTCTCTGTTTCGGCATATTTATGCCAACGGTATTGGCCAAAAAAGCGGTAGGTCAACGTCAGCGGTCCAATGGCACGAAACGACCCATTGGTGTTCAACGTGGGCGCCATCACGAGGTCTCGGCGACGACTGATGCGCGAACTCGGAAGCCAAACATCAAGTCGATGCAGCATTCTCAGCTTATTGCCATCCAAAAGGGCGTGGCCGTATGAAACGCCGGGCGCCGTATCTTCAAACTCGAAAGCTGATTCACCGGGTTCAACGCTGAAACGCTCCGTCAAACCACCATCGAGATGAAGCCTTAACCCCTTCACCGGCATAGCCAGCGATGAAGCGATCCAATACATGAGGCTACGGTCATTCTCGGGATCATCATCGGCGATTGCGAGCTGAGAGTAGGTTGTGCTGAAGAAAACACTCAGCTTCCTTGCAGATGCGGCGACGGAGCCATCGATGAGTGCCGATGCGGCGTCTGGCTGCTCGTCCGCCTCATCCTTCGGTTGGGCGGTTGTCTCGGCCTGCGTGTCGTCTGTTTCCGACCGTTTGTCTGTCATCGGAGTGCCATTGCCGACAGCGGGTTTCTCGGATGACGCCGCACCCGGTTGTTCTACGGTCGCATTGACGGCATTTGCCTTTTGATTCTGTTTTTTCGCAGGCGCAGCCTTGGCCTTCACCGGAGGCTTATCACCTTCGATGGCCGCCGGTATCAGTTCCTTTTTTGGACTCTCGGCTTCGTCTACAGCGCTCTTATCTTTGCTCGCGTTGTCCTCCGCCAATGCAACGTTTTGCATTGGCAGAACGAGCAGCGCGAGCAGCCAATATGCACAACGCAGCATTCTAGAACCCGGCAAATACATTATAGAATTCGTAGTAGGCGAGCAGAATCTTCAGGCCAAAGTTATCTTGGTCGCCACCGGCACCAGCGTTGATGGATTCGTTGTATTCCTTAATGAATCGGTAGCTGACGGGGCTTCGCGACTCGTTCGCGACGAGATGCCAACCCTGGTCAGCGAGGAATGTATAAATCCATTGCTCACCTTCATGAATGAACAACTGCGCTGGGTTATCCTCGGCCTGAGCTGCAAACAAGGCTTCTTCACTGAACGCGTCGGTAAACTCGGTGCGCGTCTCGTAGCGGCGGATGGCGATTCTCTCTTTGAGGGAGATGTCACCAATGTCGTTGCCGTTCGTGGCCCACGCAAATAGGTTGATGCCTAGATACCTAAACCAGCGGAAGGTGTCGTAGCTGCTGCCGAGCATGTTGTCCATCACACGCTGGGCGAGGGCAGCATTCTTACTTCCGAAGGGGATATCGTAGAGCGCCACGTAGGTATAAATATTCGGTGAGTAGTCGTAGACTTCCTGGACGTCCATAAATGCAAAGACGGCGTGTAACTTATCGAGCACGATACCCAATCGAATCACATCACCATAATACGGGTCATACTCCGTCTGATAGTTCCTCAGGCTTGCCGGCTGATTGATCACAGCATCGTAGAACGCCATGATGAGGTCCATCGATGCGGAGATGTCGTTGTAGAAGTCTATAGAGATTTCATCATACTCTTGGTCTGTGAGAACCGTACGATTTTCATCCACTTGGTCCTGACGCTTCAGGACCTCCTGGACGCCACCGCCGCCCCAGTCGAAGATCGCCAGATACCACATACGTAGTAGGGGATAGATGGCGCCGGCAACCTGACTATTGTACCAGGCTGTATCCCAGAACTTTCGATAGGCACGGCGATTACGGAAATTGTAGAGCCAATCATACCGTTCGATCGCATTGAGCACGATCTGCGATGGCGTGATGCCAACATCATGTGCACGGCACAGCGGTGACCGGAATCGGTGCTCATCGGTGCAATACAAGAAGTCCTCGGCCATCATTTCGTCGCGCACGTCCTCGGTACCGTAGATCCACTTTAGTGCCGCCACATCGTATGCACCCCAGCTGCGTTTTGTACCCGCTTCATAGGCGGACCACACATAGTCCATGACAGATGAGGTCAATTCGTTTTCATCCATATGAGCCGCGTCAACGCTGCCATAGAAGTTATGCCGGAGGCTTAGGTTGTGGCCGAGTTCGTGGATTGCGACGTGGAAAACGACCTCTTCGATGATCCGCTCTTTGAAGGCCTCATTTGACTCCCACTTGCCATCCACACACTTTCGAGCCCCAGATTTCGCGGCGTTGAGGGCATCGTATGCGTTAAACACCATGACGTTCTGCCGGCCGAGAAGATAGGATTCGTCAGCGTGCAATTCGGCTGAGTTACGACGCCAACCACGCATTTTTGCAGCAAACTCATTTTGCGCTTCAATGCCTGCGCGTGTGTGAAGCTGCGCGTGGCCGAAAGGATTGTGGCCGTGCAAGATGTCATGCATCGTGTTGTTATATTCGACCTCTGTCGCAAGGCGGTCTGCATAGCGAGCGAAGATGTTTCGACCGGTGGTCTGCCACATATACTCGTTCCATTCCGGGCGTACGTAGCGATATTCCGGAAGCAGTCTCATATAATTTGAGATGAATGACTCCTCACTCTGCTTCGGTGTGGGTATGAATTGTCGAGTTGGGTCTTCATCCTCACTCGGTTCATCGATCTCGAGGGTCCGGCGCATCTCTTTAAACAGGCCAGCTCGAAGCCGCTTGGAGTTATCCGCAGGTACAACCGTCTCGCCTTCTTCGCAGTCTATCTCTTCCCAAGGTGTATCGCCCTCGGCAGGGGCACCATTGGTTTCCAAATAGTCCTGAATCATGAATCGATAGTAGTCCATGCCAATGTTGTATAGATGCAGATTCGCCGAGATCTTCTCACCTGTGGTTGGGTTGACCGAGCTGGGTCCGTAGCCAAGTAGACCGCGGGTGGTGCCAATGTCTTGGTGCCACACCACGAAGCTGTATCGTATGTCACCAAAATTGCGCTCAATGCCGCCTTCATTCCATTCCTGAAAGTCAACTCGCAGGTTTGCGCCGGCCTCTTCCATGATCGCGTTGGTTTCCGCCTTAATCTCTTCAAACATGGGCTTGAATCGAGGTGGGAAGCCTTCGTGAAAGTAAAAAACCAGTGGCTCGGTTCGCTTGGGATTGAAACGGTTGGTCAGGCTGTGTGCGTCGAGCAGACCTGTCTCACCGTCTTTGAATACATTAAGATGCTGAAATGCGCCGTACTTCTTGTTTACGGGGTCTTTCTCATCGATCACCTGAGGTTCGTATTTTTCAGGTGAGTCGTCCTCGACCCGCTCCGGTTGGTAGAAGGAGAGACGGTAGCGGACGGTCGCAGTCTCAGTGCCAGTGACCCACGTCGCTTGGTCGGCCCAGCAATAGCCACCGATGGTGAGCATATAATTGACTTCGAGCACCCAGCTGATGTGTCGGCCCTCTTCATCGAATTCGTATGAGTCTGGAACGAGCTGCGTGCTGATTGGACGACCACATTCATGAGTCCACTCACCATAGAACCAAGAGATGGCGGCAACCGGATCCATACTGCTTGTCTCGAAATCAACCTTGAACTTTTGGCGCCGTTTCCAGGGCTCCTCGTAGTTCTCTTCAAGGAAATTCGTACGCTCACCATCCAGGCTTTCACGCAGCTTCACGTCAACGTGGTCGCCATTGAACTCCATGATCATTCGGTCGAGTCGAGTTGGCGTATCATCATTGGGGTTGTCGAGGTCGTCGGCTTGGTATTGCATGCCGTCTAAAACTTGAAGGTTGTTTTCCGTAAACCGGAAACGCACCATCTTGAGTTCACTCTCGAAGCCCGGAAAGGCGTAGTCACCGACGATATTGGGCGAACTCGCCCCGATGACAGTTGACTTCATAAGCCAATAGTCTTCGTGAGCTGTGTCCTGCTCTAAGAGCGTCGCCTTATCGAGGTAGACAGCTTCGTCTCGAAGGCCGTTGCGCACAGGTCGGCTGTCTACACATGCTGTGAAAGCGATGAGAGCCGAGAGGATAAAGAGATTTTTTACGTGATTAAACTTCATTCTATTCACCCCTTACTTCCAGATCCGAGCGGTAACAGCTCGATCGGCGACGGTGACAAACAATGTTTTTGTCTTGAGTGAGACCACGGCGTCGAGCACATTGCCGTCCGCTGAATAGTTGAATAGGACTTGGCAATCGCGGTAGATGTCGTCACCCACCTCGCTGCGCCATGCTTCCAAGACCTTCGGCAGATCGTCACCGTATTCAACGAAGAGTGTTTGATCGATCGGCTCCGGCGCCGGTGAATCCTCCGGTGCATCGGGGTCGGCCGGCGGAAAGATTGTGGGCCCATCACAGAGCTTAATCTCACCCTTGAACAGATACTCTGCGACGCTACCTACGGTGCCATCTGCTTCGACCCAGAAATCCATCACCGTCTCTTTACCAAGCAACCGAACATTAGACGCCGGTACGAACTCGAAGCGCTCTCCTGCGAGCTGCCGCGTGTAGCCGCCGCGGTCATCGATGGATGAGCCGGGTACAATGAGCGTCTTACGGCCGACAGCACCGGAAGGCGTGATGGTTTTTGCGTTTACAGTGACGACATCGAGTTGGCGGTCGAAATCGGTCACGATCATTGCATCGCCGCCTAGGGCATAGGGGTTGATCGCCGGGTCAAGTCGAGAGAGGTCGAGTTGGTAGTATGGATACGAATCGACGTCACTTCGGTTGCGAACGGAGGTGTTGATACCAGCATAGATTTCGTCAATTTCACTGTATCCGCGTGAAATTGTGACTGCAGTCACAGCACCATAGCTGTTTGAGAATTGAACAACCATTCGGTAGGCGACACCATCTTGCACGAAGTGTCCGTAGCCGATCGACCAGTTGAGATCGTCGGTGGACCGAAGCGCCACGAAAGCGTCTGGGGAATCGGTCAATCCGCCCGAGAGCTGACTCATGGCGACTTCGACAAAGGGTTCTATCAAATAGATTGGCTGACTAATCCGTGGGTCGACCATCGCCCGCTGTTCAGGTGTTAGTGACTGATAGATTTCGACGATGTCGGTGATGATCCCTCGAATCCAGTTCGTGTTGTCCCCATTAGCAGGGTCGACCGCGATCACGTCCAGTGGATACGGGTCATTCTGAGCGAGCAGCGTAGCAGGCAAGTCGATCACGTAAGCTTTGAGGGGGTGGTCCTCAGGTGCATCGTCGCTGATGCTGTCTCGCAACCTGCGATTCAAGCGACTTCGATATCCGCGCGCCAGCAGCGACGGAATGTAATTAGAGATTGGCGCGGACATGCTCAGCGTCCAAGTCATCTCGTAAAGAATGTCTGTGTCGCCCGGCGCTTCACCGTCGCCCAGGATACCGTCTTCGGATGTCTTCCGCTTGAAATCTAGGCTGATGCCATTGAACTGGGCGGTGACAGCGTCGCGCTGCGAGTGGACATCGAAGCCAACTCGGTTGAGCGTAGCCTCTGTGGTCACACAGGTCTCGCGGAATTCTGCCCAGGTCAACTCAGCGTCCAAATCGATGACGCAGCCTGGTTTAGACAAACTGCGTAAAGTTGGATCGAAGGTCTCCTCTCCCAGGTCAATCTCGCTGCTCACCTCGAATGGCGCGACGCGGACCGGCTCTGCATAGACAAAGGTCACATAGCCATCAGGTGTCATCCTGAGCTGAATGCCAGAGTCCTCAAAGATAATGAATGAGTCTTGGGGCGTGGTCTCTTGATTGGGCGTTGTATACACAATCCGGCAAAGTTTGGTTGTGATGCAGTTGTAATCTGCCGGCAAGGGGTCGTCGCCAAAAAAGGTTTCGCGAACCATGCCGTACATCTTCGTCACGTTACCTTCGTTGAGAAAGGAGTTGGCGGTTTGATTGCGCTCAGCGCTGCTCGCATACTCAGTCAGCTCGAGTTCCCCGATCTTAATGCGCTCTCTGGGCTGAATCGTAATGTCCGTGGACTCTCCACCGATAGAAACCGTACCCGTCATAGCGCCGAGGTACGATTGATAGGCGATTACAGCGTCGACCAATCGAGTCTCCTGATCGAAGAGCACGATGACTTCTTGGGTTGGGCCCCAAACAAACGCGTCCGCGTATTCGCCGGTCGGATCGCAGTACAAGCCCATCTCGGGCGTGCCGAGTAAGTTATCTGCGAGGTAGGGTTGGCCATCTTCTCCGAGGAGTGGAATCGTACCTACGCTCACATCGGGAATGATGGGCGCTACGACCATCGCTTGAATCTGTTCTTCTGCTTGGTTCTCGTCGCAGAAACGCGCGCGTCCGATGGAGTCGCCACCGGTTTGTTCCGTTGAATAAGGGCGACTGCCTTCCGGCGTCCACGGTGCGCCGGATGTCACCGGCACAGTGGTCGCGTTGTCTACAGGCTTGAATACTTGTTCCGGCCCATCCTCGCACGCGAAGGTGAAGGCTAAGACGACAATGAATGGGATACGATAATTCACCTAGTTGTCCTCGTTGCTAACTGACTCGTTTATCAGCGTGAGGGCCTAACACAAATTAGGTGCTTGGTAAATAGAGCATCTAGAACTGAGGCACGTCGTCGCCACGCCCACACGCCATCATTAAGGCCGTCGATACGCGGCTGTGGGCCGCACGGATTCAGTCCAGGAAGTCAGTCGGAGTGACGATGAACGCTAGAACTGGAAGTAGATGAAGGGCGGCGCCCGCTCAGGCGCCGCCAGCATCGTGACATACAGAAGGGTCAGGACAAAGGTTACTTTGACAGCGCCTGCTCGGGTCCATAGCCTCGCGATAAGTTGGTCCGAGCCCTTTGGATACATGAATTGGACCACCAGCATCGCGAGGCAAGTCCCCATAATGATGATCAGGTCTGCGCCTGCGCCTGATGCTCTGGCCTCCGTTAGCCAGACGCCCCAGTCCCATTGCCAAAACTGCAGCATGCCCGTGAACAGCGTGGCGCAGTCAGCGAGTGATTGAGCTCTGAACAAAGCCCACCCCAGACACACGAAGTGAAAGAAAAGAATCGTTCTGAAGATGCGCGACAGCAAACCGTATTCGGCGCTCTGGCGTACATTCCTCAAAGCGATGAGTAAGCCGCCATGCCAAGCGCCCCAGAGTACAAAATTCCAGGCGGCCCCGTGCCAGAGACCGCCGAGAAGCATCGTGAGCATTAGGTTGCGCTTGGTGTGCCATGCACCTTGTCGATTACCACCCAACCCGATGTACAAATAGTCCCTCAGCCAAGTACTCAGCGAGATATGCCAGCGCCTCCAAAACTCGGACGGTCCAGCGGCCGCGTAGGGCGCTTTGAAGTTCTGGATCAATTGAATACCCAAGATGCGAGCGAGACCGACGGCGATATCCGAATAACCGGAGAAGTCGCAGTAGATTTGAATGGCAAAAGCGTATGTGGCAACCCACATAGCGGGGCCGTAGACACCGGTTGGATCGGCGTAAACAGCGTCTACATATCGTGCGAGATTGTCCGCGATGACGACTTTCTTGAAGCAGCCTAGCGCGATTAAACCCCAGCCAGAGCTATCGTAACTCGAACGTTCGGACAGCTCACTGATTTGGGGTAATAGTCGTTTGGCCCGTTCGATTGGGCCGGCGACCAATTGGGGAAAGAACGCCACGTAAATACC
The DNA here is from genome assembly GCA_049889275.1 of Bradymonadia bacterium. Taxonomy (GTDB): domain Bacteria; phylum Myxococcota_A; class Bradymonadia; order UBA7976; family UBA1532; genus UBA1532. The sequence continues at coordinate 113,271 of JBMHDS010000111.1, forward strand.
GAAGTCGAGTGGTGACCGGCAGGCGGGCATTGTGCGCCTGTAGACATCGACCGTGTAGCTCATGGTTTGAAACGTGTAAAAGGAGATACCGACCGGCAACAGAATCTCCAAACTCTCAGTATTGAATGAGATCCCAAGGGCCTCGAGCCCTGCGGTGGCAGAGTCGATAAAAAAGTTTGCGTACTTGAAGACCGCGAGGATACCGAGATTCGCGCATACGCTCACATAGAGCAGGCGGCGTCTTAATGACTCATCGTCGGTCTCGTCAAGGCGTCTGCCCACCGAGTAATCGATGATAGTGGACAAAATGATGAGCGCCAAAAAATGAGGGTTCCAGCTGCCATAGAAGACATAGGAGCCTGCGAGCAGAAGCCACTTACGCTGAACGCCACGTAGTATGAACCAAGCCCACAGAAAGAGACTAAAGAAGACGACGAATGCCGGTGTCGTAAAGACCATAATCAGCGCTCACCCTTCTTCGGCTGTTTAAGGACTCCGATTTCACCGATAGACTTAAGCGCTCGTTCTAATCGTTTCTGTTGGGCTTTGAATTGTTCTGGTTTGAGGTGAAAACCATCGCGGAAGTGATTCGGTCGAATGGCTTCCGGGTCTGTCAAATCGAGAATACGCACCCAGGGTCTTGTACGTGCGATCTCTCTGTGTTTGGCGATGTGGCTTTGCCATCGCCGTTGTTGCTCTGGATCCTTAGAGGCTCGACTGCGGTCTGGGAGCAACATCACATACACGCGGTCCGTGAGGTCGTGTAAATCATCCATCAAGGCTTCTGTAAATTTCAGCTTCAAAGCAACGTTATCGGGCACATAGTCGCAACTAAGCAGTTCCTTTGAGGACCTCTTCGGTTGCCGTCGATACCATCGGTGCGCGTGACGTGGGTTGCTACCGCCGAGCAGTCGAGCGCCCCAATACCCTTGCACGGCGCGCGTATCTCCATAGGCGCCTGATAGCTTCATGCCCGCGAAGCGACCTATATATTCAAGGGGCTGCTTTGCTTCACGATAGATTGAAAAAAGAGCCGGTATATCTTCGCTTGGTAAGAGAGCTTGGTGCTGGAGCACACGTTTGGAATGGCCGTCTTCACACATCTGAAAGAGGTTTGTTCCGAACAGGACGGCTTTGAAGCGTTTTTTCGTCGGGGGAAGACAGCGGTCTTTTCCACGCCAGCGACAGCGCTTTTGTCGATGACGCTGCAGCATCTTGCGTACTGAACTCCACGTGCACCCTTGATGGCAACCATTGATATGGGCGTCGACCACCTGACCGCGACCCGCACCGAGGAGGCGTTCTACGACTCGGCCGGGGAGCCAATCTTTAGACGTTGACGAACCGAGGATTGCGACCTGAGCACGGTTTTCATTTTCCCAGCGGTCGAGTGAATTTCTGACAGAATTGCGCTCCCAACCGATGGTGCGGTCGTCGGTCAGCCACTGGTCCGTTAACCAAAATACGGTGAGCAATGGCACGATATACAGCAGCCGCTGCAAAGAGACCTCCAGAAATACTACGCTTCACTTGTTGGGCTTAAACCACAAAGCGACTCGAGTGTCCAACCGTCATGCATTGAAGATGGCACTTGACGAGACGAACGACCTTGGTAGAGTCCGGCGGTTTAACCTATGAACCGAAGGCCGATGGACACGCACTTGCAATCGTTCAAAATCAATCTCGCCGGCGCGCTTATCGCTGTGCTTTCTGTGAGTTGTATTGAAACGACAATGGCGGCTATCGAAGACGGTCCGGCGTTGAAGGTGTGGGTTGTCAGCGTGAGCTTTTGGTCTCTTATGGCCATTCCAGCCGTTTCATTGGGCATGCTCTGTACTCTCTTTGTGAAGTCGGCATATGGCCGTTGGCTTTACGACCTGTGGACCTCTGAGACTGAGAAGCTGCTCGCTTTGAGTCTCTGTGCGCTGGCATTTGTGCTCGTCGTTTCGCGCTCCGGTTATTTCGCGATTAGATTCGTCGGCGACCGTGTGAAAGATCAGGATTTAGTTGCACCCGCGGTGTCCATCGCACTGGTCGGCTTTTGCGTCATCGGACTCGGCCTATCGATCATCGTTTATCCCATCTCTCGTCTGTTGGTGCGCCGTATGAGACCGGGGCTTCAACGTGCCCTGAGCTATCCCGTACTGCTCGGTGGCTTGCTTTTGATGTTAGTAAGCCCGGCTTCAATCGTCGCCAAGGACTTGCCCTGGACCGTTGGGGTGTTGTTTGGTTTGGCAGGCTTTATCATGGTGGGCGTTGCCTTGTTTATGGGCAGCGAACGGGTCAGACCACGATTACTCGCGCTCAGCGTCGCTGTCATTGTGGCCTGTGGCTGTTTGACACCCAGCATCTACGTCGGTGATGAGCGTGTCCGTGCTGTCTTGTCCGATGTAAGCGCGTTTGCTCACTTGTTGATCCGCGGCATACAATCGGTGACCGACGCGGACGGTGATGGATATAGCCCTTACTTTTCCGGTGGCGATTGCGATGACGCCGACCCGGCCATCAGCCCCGTGAGCTTCGACATCCCTGGTAACGGTATCGACGAAGACTGTCGCGGAGGCGACCTGACGCTGCTCGCGGAAGGCCAGCGACCTTTGGTCAAACATGTTCCACTGCCGAGTAAGCTGCAGAAGCGTTGGAACGTCTTGATCATCACCATCGACGCGTTGCGGCCGGACCATCTCGAGTTGTACGGATATGAACGGAAAACGGCGCCAAATTTGAAGGCGCTCGGCGCTGAAGGTGCGGTCTTTAGACGGGCGTATGCTACATCCAACGCGACGCGTTATTCGATCCCGACGATGTTTGCGGGTCGGCATCTAGCCGATATGGACGTTGACTCCATGGGCGGCTTTCTCGTCTTGGGACAAAACAATAACTTCCTTTTTGAGCGACTCAAGACGGCTGGGTACCACACATCCATGCATCTGCCTTATCAACTCGCTCGAGGGATGTGGTTCGGCATCGATAAGAGCGTGGATAATTTCAAGCATTACAAAAACGCCCGCCTGAAGGGGCGCTCTGCCAAGGCGCTCGCAACTGGTTTCATCAAGTCTCTAGAGGATTTCAAGCCAGAACAGGCGTGGGCATCGTGGATACACATCTTGGAGCCCCATGAACCCTACATTAAGCACCGGGATTATCAGTTCGGAACAGCCGCAAAGGACCGGTATGACGCCGAGATTAGGTCGGCAGATTCTTGGGTCGGCCGAATTCGTAAAGCTCTGGTCAAGCATAAGATGGCAGACAATACGCTCATCATTATTTCATCTGACCACGGCGAAGAGTTCGGTGAACACGGGCGACGCTTTCATGGCAAACAGCTGTTTGAAGAGAGTATTCGCGTGCCCCTGATCATTCATGTACCTGGCGCGGTCCAACAATGGGTCGATACACCGGTCTCAATGATCGATTTGCCCGAGACGGTGGCCAATTTAGTGGGGCTAGACGCTGACGTTGACTTCGGCAATATGAGCCTGGCAGGGGCGCTCGTTGGAGAGGATTTGCCCGGCGACCGTTTAATCCTCGCAGAGTCAATTCGAGGTGCGGACAAGAAACGTAAACGTACAATCTCGGCAGTTCAGGGTCAGCTGAAGGTGATCTATGACCCGATGAAGAAGCGCCATCGGCTCTACGACCTTGCACAAGATCCAGGTGAGAAGGATGACTTAACGAGTCAAAAACCAGCTCAGCTCGATGGGCTGGTACAGGCACTTAATCAGGAGGTCGCGCGGCAAAGCAGCAAGACTTTTGAGCAAATGAAGCTGCGCCGGGTAGGTCGGGAATTACCCGGCGGCCTGACGAAACCTGTGGCCCGGCTCGATGGTCTCGAATGGTTTGGTGGGCGGCTCGATACCCCTCGGCACAATGGTCACAATATGCTGCTCATTAGAAACTGGTTCAAGGCCGTCTCCCAGCCCGCGGACTATCAGATTAAGATTGAGATTCTCGACGACAAGAACCAGATCAGGCGACAGTGGACATATCGACCACTCGAGGGGCAGTTCCCCACATCCCTCCTTGTGAAGGGCGACGTACTCGAAGATGTGCGCCTTTTGAGATTTCGCAAGCTGAAGGGCTTACTCACGGTCAGGGCGAGTTTATTCTCGAAGTCTAAGCGGGTCGCAGGGCCTGAGGTTCTTGGACGCGTCAAGGCCGAGACGTACTATTAAAAAAAAAGCGAAGGCAGCCGCCCCCCAGCGGCACACCTTCGCTTTTGCATCCCCTTGGTTTCCCAGTCTCCCCCTGGAATGAATTAATACTAAATAAATGCAGCAGTGCTGTAAAGCGGATTTCAAAAAAAACAGACCCGTAATGGGTGCGCTTGCACGTAGTACAGCTCGCACAGTCTGATATGCGGGCTTGTACACGGCCTCGGAAAACCCCTTGCTAGGTGGGCTTTGACCGATTCATTTTTGCCGCGAGACAAAAATATCGTGCCAAAATTCATTTCGTGTTTACCCTAGAACGGGTACTAGGCGTCAAGACGGCACGCCTGTTCTAAGCAGGCTTGTTCAATGAGGAGATGCAAACATGATCATGACCAATGTGGAATCAGTCCCAGGGCGTACAATTATTGCCCACTATGGCCTTGTTCAAGGGAGCACGATTCGGGCGAAACACATCGGTAGAGACTTTATGGCGGGCTTGAAAAATCTCGTGGGTGGAGAGCTTAAAGGGTACACAGAGCTGCTGATCGAATCACGTGAACAAGCACTCGAACGCATGGCCGAGCAAGCAAGGGAGCTCGGTGCGAACGCTGTGGTGAACGTGCGCATCGCCACCTCCTCGGTGACAGCCGGTGCGTCTGAGATCCTATGCTACGGCACCGCCGTACTCGTTGAGTAGCACATGGGCGCTGTGGTCAATATTCTCGTACCTTTGTGCCTCTTGTTGCTCGGCCACTATAGTGGGCGACGGCGCGAGAAAGCGCACTATGCGAGCATTAAGGAAAGAGAACGGCAATTTCGTCTACAGCCGGCTTTAACTGCGAAGTTCAAAGACCTTGAAGACCAGAGGCAGGTGGTGTCTGCCAGGCTTGTGACGGGCTCCTGTGTGGTCTCGGTCGATTACTTTAAGCGCTTTATTGCGGGGGTTAGAATCCTCGTCGGTGGAGAGGTCGTATCGTACAGCTCGCTATTGGACCGCGCCCGACGCGAGGCGATTTTGCGCATGAAAGCCGCGGCGCCCGAAGCATCCCAGTACGTCAACCTGAGGTTGATGACCTCGAGTATCAGCTCTGGCAATCAATCGAACTCCCTTGGCACCGTGGAGGTCGTCGCCTTTGCGACAGCGATCCAGTATGAACAGCCCAAGCCTGCGGCCTTCGAGTCTGCCAGAACCCTACCAGCATGAAGCTTGTTGCGCGGGATTTAGTCGAGACCGAAGATATCTCGAGCCCGAAGCTTAAACAACGTGATGTGATGAAGACCATCGCGGTCATCGTGGTCTGTGCCTTTTTGGCCTATCAGGGGCTCGCTTACGGTATCAAACACGTTGTCGGTAATATCTCGTTTGAGACCGAGCGTCAGTGGTTCGATGGCCTTGGACGGTTTTTTTGTGGCGACATGATCACTGAAGGTCGGTCCGCCGACATCTTCAAACGGCTACAAGAGCAGGGGAGAACCGAGACCGGCGGTCTACAGCTCTGTGATTTCAACATCGACTCACCCAATGCGGTGGCGATTCCTGGCGGTTACGTTGGTGTAACAGAAAGCCTCGTCGACTTGGTGAAATCTGATATCGGGCTTGCGTTTGTACTCGCCCATGAGATCGGGCATCACCATCATCGCCATGGGTTGCGACGCTTGGGTACGTCTTTGGCCTGGAATGCGCTACAGGGCTTAGTGGTTGGGACTGGTCACTTTGGCGCTGAACTCACCAACAACCTCGTTGAGTCAGGTCATTCGCGGCAGCAAGAGCAGGAGGCCGATGATTACGCATTGCGCCTGGTCTACGCCGTGTATGGTACAACCGAGGGCAGCACCGAGCTATTCGAGTGGCTCAGCAAGAGGCAGGGGGTTGGCGACAGCCTCAATCAATTCTTTGCCTCACATCCGCTCGGTAAGGAGCGCATTAAGGCGATTCGTCGTCTCGCCGATGAATTAGAGAGTAGACAGTGACTACTCGGCCTCATCGGCCTTGAAAAGACGCGACAAAGTTTTCTTTGCTGCTTCTACGCTTTGTCTAGACGCTTGCCGGGCGAGTTTCTGGGCACTCTGTGCGGTCTCTTTTCCCGTTTTGACGACTTTTTTTGTGGCCTCTACGCACTCTTTCGCGAGTTCACCTGTTGCGTCTGCGCCCGCATCAACGCCATCCACAGCGCTTATAGCGAGATTCTTGACACTCTTCAGAGTGCCGGCTGCAAGCTGCTCACCATGGAGCAGCGTCTCTTTTGCGAGCGCGACGCCCGACTCCGCTGTTGCCCGCGCTTGACCCGTGACGGTGTAAACACCTTGAATGGTGTCTGTGGTGAGCCGCTCGCCCGTCTCAACGGCACGTTGAGCAACCTCGAGACCTTTGTTCGCAACACTCTCGGCCATCTCGCCGGCCTTAAAGCTGATCGCTTCACCGTGTTTCTGAACGGTATCAAATCCGGGCACCTTCGATGCGAGCAGCTCATACTGCTTTTGAATTGATTTAAGCACTGTCGCGAAGGATGAACGTACTGCGTTTGGGGCTTTGACCCCACTCGCTGCCTCATAAAATGAGAGGACTGCATCCCCATCCCAGAGCGTGGGCTCAAACTGGGGCCAAATGGTGTCCAAGAGCTCATCGAGTGTATCTTCATTGAGAGGAACCGCAGCGTATCGTGCACGGTGGTCAGCAACGGCGAGTATGAAACGGCTCAGTCCATAAATGTGCACCACACTCATTGTTGAACCTGCGTAAGGTATCGAGCTGGCGCTCTTCAGCAGAAAGCGCTTGCGAACAAAATAGCGAATAATTGGATCTCTCAGGTGTTCGGGCACCGTCGGCTCGATGGTCTCGAAGCCTGTTCGGGTAATGTCATACTCCGCTTTGAGCTGAACAACCGCGGTCGCTCCAGGCAGTGGGGTCCAAGATGAAGCGAAGATGAGCCCGATATATCGGGCCGTCGACTGTTCAAACGCCTTGCGCGCTTCTTCTCTGCCCTGATCCTCAATCACGAAATGCCCCGCTGCCGTTTAGAGCTTGAGTATACGTCAAGATCTGCACTGGCGTCGAATACTCACTCAAACGGCCAGGGGACGATTAGATCGACTTGGGCTCAATAGGGGCAGGGGAATAGGGTATTGAGTTGGCCGATCACACCTTCGCGATCTATATCAGAACCATCGCTCAACCAGACTGCAGCAAGTTCATCTGCGCGTTCTTCGGAGGCGGCTCGAGCGGCCCGGTCGAGTACGGGGCCAAGCACTTGGAGGTAAGCCCAGGCGGCCGCTTTCTCATCTCCTTCAGCCTGGGCGAAGGTGTTGAGTCGATGGATCAAGAGAACAGCCAACGCCCGATTCAAGGCGCGATCGAGTTGGTCGAGCGCTCGTTGATGGAGTTGGTTGTTGGTGGCGGTCTCACCATCATCCAGGTCACGCCAACATCGAAGGCCCTGAATGGCATTGAAGACCGCGACATGGGTCGCAGGCTCAGCGGATTTCACATAGGCAGCGAGGCCCGTCGCGAGAGAACGGTCTTCGCCGGCTCCGTAATACGCCCACGCCGAATCACAATCTTTAGCCTTATCTTTACACGTATATGCCTCTTTATACGTGCTGACATGCATAAACCAAAGTAAAGCTGCTTCGACTCGCGCGGCATTGACCCACGGGCTCTCACCCATTGAACCCGCCGCGAATGCTTGCGCGAGTAATGGATTAATCTTGCCCGGGCCAACGCAGTAGTCAGGATACTCAACGCCGTGATCTTCGCCGCGGCAATCTATGCCTTCAGCGGGCCGCTCAAGTCGCGCATCGTATCGTCTTGAGACTCGGCTATCGAGTCCCTGATCGATACTGTATTCAATCCGTGCGTCGAGGAATGCTTGTGCGCTCGGTGCACTCTCGGCGCGCCACAACAGGTCGGCGATGGTTTCAAATGATGCAACCCGTGCGATGGATGACGGGGCGCTCTCACCAGCCAGGTGATAAACCCCATCGTCGCTAATGCAGGCATCCCAGTTATCATCTTCTCGAGGGCCAACATAGTCCGTTGCTTCAGGTTCACAGCTGACCGCACCACCGGCGCCACCGGCACCACCTTCGGCGCCAGCACCACCTGCGCCACCGGCACCACCTTCGGCACCAGCACCACCTGCGCCACCGGCACCACCTTCGGCACAGCACCACCTGCGCCACCGGCACCACCTTCTGCGCCAGCACCGCCCATGCCACCGGCACCACCTTCTGCGCCAGCACCGCCCGCGCCGCCTGAATCTGTTGGGTCGCTGCCTTCACAGCCAATGAGGACTGCGCACAAAAGGTATAGAGCGAGTCCAAGTCGTCGCTTTGTAATATTCTGCATGTCTTTTCCTTCGTCACAGCTGCAGCGAGTTTCAAAATTAAATCGTAATCTTCAACGTGCCACTGATAGCGCGGCCCGCTGAGTAAATCCCTGAACCGTGTGTTCGATATCGTTCATCTGTTAAATTCTGCAACACGACGTTGAGTTGGAGTCTAGACCGCACTCTCAGCCCCATACGCAAATCGTGCACCACGTAACCGGGTGTGCCCCCCATAGGAATCCGCGCATCTGCAACGTCGGCTATGGAGAGTCGGTCTTGCTTGGTGGCCCAACGTATTGAGTAGCCTGCGTAGAGCCCATTTGTCCAGCGTTTGGTCAGCTCTCCGCTACCGTTGAGCGGCGGTATACGAGACAGCGGTGTTCGCTCGCTGTCGCCATTAGGATGATCGCCTTCGCCATACGCGTACGACAATGTCGCTCTGAGTTTGAGACGGGTTGCAAGCATCGTTTGTAGTCGCGTTTCGGCTCCATAAATGACGGCATCACCGGTTAGATTGACCAGTTGGAGTGGCGCCCGATTAGCCCGACATGCCTGGTCTACAAAGCCGCCATCGAGCGTGCAATCGGCCAAGGTCAGCAGCCGTCGCTCAATGGCATCGGTGAGTCTCTGTTGATACACGAGGAACTCGAGCCGCGTTGTCTTGTAGGCAACCTCGAGACCACCTTCCAATGTCAGGGCACGCTCAGGTCTTAGATTCGGGTTGTCGAGTTGGTACCCTTGACCCGTGGATTGGCGGGCCACGAGGTCGTCTAAATTGGGCACCCGGAAACCCTCTTCCACGTTGACAACGAGGGCCAATCGTTGGCCGAGGCGAAGGCCGGCATTCTTGATGAGCTGTGTGAAAACTTTATCGAACGGTCTCGAACCGGTCTCGGCATCACCGGGCGATTGGGCCCGTACAGCAGCACCACGGGCACCGACGCGGATTAGCAGTGGACCCCAGTGTAAGGTAGGGGAGGCAAACAGTCCGCCTTGGGTGTATTTGCTCCCGGCAATGTATTGGCCCCTGCTGAGAATGCGAGTTGTAGGTGGCTCAACAAATTGAATCCACTTTGCGCTGTCGACCCATTCATGGTTTCCATCTAGGCCATATCTCACCTGGAGCTTCAGACCATTCTCGAAGCTTAACGGTGCGCTTTCGAGTCGGGTGAATGCGCCAATACCGTCGATCGCGTCGCGGCCGCCGTTGATATTTGTTGTGTCGAATCCATCTGTTGGGTTCCGGTCGGGCCTCACGAGCGTATAGCGTTGATGCTGACGCTGATAACCAAACGCAGCCGAGATGTTCTTAGAGAATTGGTTTTCGCTCTTGTGGTCGACCTTCACGTAGGTGTGAGTTCTAAACTGCTCATCGATCACCAAACACTCACCGACGGCCGCCTCTGGAGCTGGGCATTGGTCTGTTCTAGGTGCGTCGAATTGGCGGTAGATATAGGCCGCGGCAATAAACCGTGTGCGACCGTCGTCGTAGACGGCGCGAGCATCTGCGGTGAGCTCATCAAATCCGGTGCCGAGCTGAGTACGTCCATCCGGTTCAAAGCACGGCACGCTTGTGCTCGACTCGCAGGCTTGGCCATCGGCTCGACCATTGGGGAAGGCATGACCGCCGGCTTCTAAGCGACCCACCTTGCGGGCACCAACTCCTGCCACAATGGCGAATTTAGAGTTGAATTGAGCGTCTATTTGCAGCCGACCGCCTAGGAGTTGATCTGCCGTTGAGTGCGTCATGGTCATGGTGGTCTGATACCAGAGCGCTTGTCGATTTGGATCTAGTTGGGGCTCGAGCGGTTTCAAGAGAATCGCGCCGGCGATCGCGTCGTTGCCGAGGTCTACACTCGCGCTCCCCCGCACGACGCTGATATGTCCGATGGTATTTGGATCGACGGTGAATAGATATTGATTTGGTCCCTGTCTGAAAAGGGCGTGATTAATGCGCAGCCCATCGTAGAGGAAGAGTGTCTGCTGTCCTGTGCGTCCACGAATGTAGGGGGAACCCTGGCCATGGCCTGTTTGCTGAACGTACACGCCCGGCGTGTATTTGAGCGCATCGGGGGTTGATTGAACTTGACGTTCGTCTAGCTGACGTCGTGTTGTGCTCGCGGTAGAACGCGATCGATCAATCTCATCGGGTCGGTCGCGACCGTATACCTTGATCTGGTCCTCTTCAGCCCAGCTCATGCTGGCCGCACAGGTGATGCACAATATAACGATGGTGAGACGACACATACTAATGGCTTAGCAGCTTTCTTCGTTTTACAAACTAGGCAAAACTACCTGCTACTCCATCATGATTTCGACACATTCCGTATCTTGGCATCGATAGCCCTGCTCGCAGTCTGTGTCCGCACTGCAGGCCGCGGTGGCGGTCAGCGGTATGATGATGTTCGCCTTCATGGGATCGTTTGAGATGATCTGAATATTGCCCCGGTAGCGTCTTGCAAACTGCGGCGTAAAAACCGCTTGGAGTAACAGCGGGTCGCTGCCTGCGGCCATCTCGAAGGGGAACTCAGGTAGCATATCGTCGTTGAGCGCTAGAACCGCAGCGGTTCCGGGCGTCAGACCAATCCGGTCAATATACAACGGACCATCGCCGCAATTACTCACTGTCAACTCGGGTGATGGTGTGGCCATACCCAGCCCTCCGGTCCAGTTTAGGGACTCCGCTGAGGCCAAAATGCAGCCTTCGGACTCGTTGCCGACCATCGGAATACGAATCTCTGGGTTGAGGGGGTCATCGCTATCGATGATCAAAAGAGAGCGTTGTGTGCCTTCTCGCGTCGGCGCAAAGGTCACATCGATAGCGAACGATGCGCCAGGTGCCAAACCGGGCTCACCGTCACCGTCAGGATCCTCGTAAACTGAGGGCATGCTGATTGGATCAGTCCCGCCGACTGCAAGGCTGAAGTACACGTTACTGTCCTTTTGTATATCGCGGATATTGAGCACGGTCTCACCCGTGTTGGTGACCGTGACGCTCTGCGTACTCATTGTATCCTCCCGTACGCGACCGAAGTTAACTTCGGACGGTTCAGTCGAGATCGTACCGACGCTCGAAAATGCGCGAATTGGGATTGAGATGAGACCACCCTCAAAGTTGCCTTCAATGGTCACCTCACCGCTTGGTTCGCCTGCGCTAAGCGTATACTCAACGGACAGCAAAAGCGTATCGCCCGCTTCGATCGCTACAGGATATGGAAACGTGTCGGTGCCGTCCGCTGTGATACCGATAATTCTTCGGCTGCCGTACACCAATACCGCCGTGCCTGTGGCGACGTTGAGTCCAAAATTTGTGATCTCGACGGCCGCATCGCTTGCGTTTGTTAGCGTGATGTCTCGGACGACCCGCTCGCCTTCGCCAACAAGAGGAATATCAAAACTGGCCGGACTGAACTCAAGGCGAGGTTGGGCCGCTGCATCGGGGCCTGCATCGACCACTGGCATGCCGCTATCCTCGGTCATTGCATCGGCAGAATCGGCGCTGCCGCCATCCGATGAACAGGCCGGCATTGCCAACGCAATAGTCAAAAATGCCCACAATTGAGAGCGATTCATGAACACCTCCGGTGTGATGGTTCTCGATTGAATAATGCTCAGGTTCTCGTCTGTCTATCCAAACTTGTCAAGCGTGGATGGCCAGTGACGCACACCGATACGCTTGACATCTCTGCGTCGGCACTCAAATCTACGCCATGCTCGCTTTCTTCCTTACGCTTCGATGTCTCTTGTTGGTGCCGGTGGGGGCTGTGGACGCCCAGCAGTTTACCGTCTCGACCCACTACGATGATGACCGCGATGTGTTTGTGACCACGGGGCAACTCAAGTTACCGGTCAGTTTGGAGAGAGTCACTCGTTTCGCTGCTGAGTTCGGTCAGTACCGTGATTGGGCGCTTAAGGGGATTAATCAAAAAGCTTCGGGTCGTTCATTCATCGTGCAGTTGAGAGACCTGAGCTACGTCGCGGGTAAGCCAAGCCGACATGGCCACTTTATCGTCAAGTTCGATGTCGACCTTGTCTGGCCATTTAAAGAGCGCGACTCTCAGATCAAGTTCAAGCTCGACCGCTTACGTAGACACGGGCAGGACGGCGTTGATATGATGGCACTTTCGCTCTACGGTGAAAGTCGCTTTATTCGCGCCTTCGACTTGGTCTTAAGCGCGATGCCTCAGGCGAACGGGAGTGCTGTGTCGTTCAGGTCGGAAGTGGAGTTGAGTCCTGTCGTGGATACGTTTTTTCCCCTGAGCGTCTATCGACGTAATATCGAATATCGTATCGCCAAGGTGATTTTGAATATCCATCGACATTTGGTGACCGACGGCACAAAGAGTCAGTAAATGATCGACGGGACACCGCTCTCGTGAATGGCCCCACGTATGGTCCGCTCCTGGGTGTCGAGCTCAGCATAGATGAAAAAACGCCGGCTATCGGTTGCCATGGTCAGTCGATTGATATCGGCAGGTGTGCTCAAGACTGGATTGTTTTCATAAGCGTGCCATGTGTAGCCATCGAAGGAGCCATAGACATTCAATTCGTTGTCACCTGAATTGTTGTCAGTTACCGCAAGCGCCCGAAGGATAGCGCGACCTCGATCGCTGCGAGCAAGCTTGAATGAGACCAATGATGGCCACGAAGACAGCTCACAAGCTGACCCGCAAAGCTCGCTCACGAAAGCTGTGACCGATTCATCATCGTCATGAAACACCCTCCATTCCGTTGGCGCGGCCGTGGTGTTAAACAAAAACATCTGCCGCGCGCCGAGTTCAACAACGCTCAACTCAAGCAATGGTGCGGTCACGGAAGGGATCGGCAGTAGCCTTTTGAATCTGAATTCACCGGTTTTACTCCCAGTAAACTCGAGAACAGCATCGCGCGCCGATGACATCGCGAACAGCTTGATTTTGTCGTTTTCCTTTAACACCACAGGATGGTCGAGGCCCATGGGATGTGTCGCGATGACCTGAGGCGAATCGAAATGCAGACCGTCGGTCGATTTTGCCATCATGATGCGACATCCTGTGGCGTCGGCGCAGTGCCTGAGATAGAGCCACACCTCTCCGTCAACCCCTATCGCGTATGGCGCGCCGTATTCAGGCCCAAATGGTGCCTTTTCATTACCGACCGTTATATCTGTCCAAACATAGGGGCCGAGTCCTGCCGACGGAAGGGCGACAGCGCCACCGCCACTTGAGCCACCCGTGCCGCAGCCACAACAAACGAAGAAAAACAAGCTGAGCGCAATTCGCTTCATCTAGAATGTGACTCCAATGCTGCTGGAGACCCCCAATAAGCGTCCTCGGTGCGTGTAATCTCCAATGGGGTCAACTGGGTTTGACTTTTCCACGTGGTGGTTCGCAAGCTCGATCCATAGTGCAGCGATATCGATGGTCAAGGGGCCGTCGATGATGGCGCCTCGCGTTTGGATTTCAAATCCTGCGCCAAAGGATATGCCGTGTTTATCGTTATCCACAAAGTTGGTTTGTCCTCGCTGAGATGGGACAGGGGAGGCCTCAAAGAAATAACCCGTTCGAAGCATCATGCTGAGTGCCTGTGTTTTCAACGTGAGCCATTCGACGCCAATTCGCGGAATCATTATATCGCGAAACCTCGGTGGACCAGGTTGAGCTGGTGTTGGTAAGGCTACGGTCAGTGGCGATAAGTCCAGCTCAATATCTACTTGGGCGGCAGGCGAGGGGAATCGCGAATATTGTAGCCATCCGAGTTCGAAGCCTATGCGCAGTGGACTTTCGTTGTAGCTCACGCTTCCTGTCACTTGCTGTGGTGAGAACATGGTTCGGCTCACGGACCTGACGATAAACTGGCCTTGCTCCACGACCACGCTATCTCCAACGACCACATCACCGCTGACATCCACACCGATATCGAGGGCAAGCCGAAAGTCTTCCCGATAAGTCAGCCCGAAAGACCAATGCGGATCCGGATGCCATTGCAGTCCCGCGGACACATAGCGCACCGCCGTTAAGTCGACATCGACGCCGGCAAGGAGTCGTGTGAGTTCGGGGTCTGCTAGGTCAACATCGCCGGTCAAGTTGAGTACACCCGCGGTGTTGGCAAGATACGTGAGCCCAAACCCGAAGGACAGGCCATCGAGGAGTTCGAGGCCTGCGCTCGATGTGATGACAATACGTTGTGGCCGATTGTCCCAAAGAATCCATCTGGGTTGCTGCGCCGGGAGTGCGCGAATGCGGCTGATGTGCTCATCCGGTAGATGAACGCTCAGCCCAATGCCCAGGCGCTTCGAGAGGATAGAGCCAGGCACGCTGATACCGAGCTGAACGCCGCGGCTATCGTCGACCTCTTGGCTGTGCCCATTGATTTCGAGGTGCGGTCGCATGAGTACGTAGCCGAAATCCATTCTCAGCTTGTCCGAAAAGGCGAGACCGGCGGGGTTGTAATACGTGGCGGCACTGTCTCGAACATCCGAGGCGACGGCACCCCCGAGTGCGATGGCCCTCGGACCTAAACCGAAGCTATCTAGCGGGTTCGCTAAGCTGAGATTTGCGGCAAGCAATATCCACAATAAGATCCACCTCATAGCGCTAATCCGAGCTCGAGCATGCCGAGCCAAACGAGGCCTGAGTGGGTGTAGACGGTCGATTCGGTGTCGCCGAGGGGCGTTGAACGGGTTGTTCGTGGTCGCAGATGATGCACTTGGCCGGCAAAACCAAGTGTTAGTTTTTGAAATTCAAAGGTATGGCCCATCGACACGATGTGCCTGTGATTATCCAAATAAGCTGTGGTCTGCTGCGATGATGGCACTGGCGTGGGGAGCCAGCGATAGCCGCCGTGCAAGACGCCTGCCCAATCACCCACGGACCAGTGGCGCTTAAGGCCCAGAGATGGACTCCATGAATTTGTCCAGTCAGGGGTGGGGATGCGCGCGACCTCAACGGGCCGCGCTGCATATTCGATGGGCTTCGGGAAGAGACTCCAGCGGCTAAGTCGGACGCCGATATTCACTCGCCAGGGGTCGCGGACCCAACCCAACTCTGCGTCATATGCTTCGGGATCATACTGGGCCACCCCGCGAATTGTCAGTTCAGGCACTTGCAGGGGAAAGTCATCCCCGAGGTCTGCGGTAATCGGTAAATCAAACTCTGCACTCGATTGTGCGCGATAGGCGAAACCGAGATGAAATGATTTGGAGATGGCCCAGTGCGCGCCAAGTATGGGGGCATATCGGGCGACCAATTGGTCACCAGCGACGGCGCCGATGCGCCCGCTCGCGTTGGGGCCAACATCGATGGCACCCGTCAGCCCAGACATGGCGAGGACACTGACCCCGATTGAGAGATCGTTTGTAAGCTTGAGCCCAATACCTGCCTTAAGAGAAACAGTTTGGGCGCGCGTAGCCAGTATCGGAAAATGGGCGACTCCGGGCGCCGGTACCCGCGCGGTGAGCACTGTATTTGTTGGGACATGAAAGGCAATCCCGAGCGCGACTCGGTCCTTGAGGGCGTGTTTGAGTGGGAGCGGTAGGGACAAACCGATGATCGAAGCGCTGACCGCTTGGCCTTGAGCTTGTGCGTCATCCACTGTTTGTTGGAGTCCACCGTACGCATAGCCGATATAGGCCTTAAGCGTGTCACCGCCGAGTAAGCCCGCGGGATTATGATAGACGGCACCAAAATAGTTGGTCTCGCTGACCACGCTACCCGACTGGGCAATCGATACTGAGCCGGAACCAAAAATTGCTGGGCTACTGGCGAGCGCAAAAGAGGACATCCACGTTTGCACGCCGATCGCGATGAGTATGTAGACGCTTACGCGAAGGCTGTTGAGCCTCAGCTGATAGGCCCGGATGGTTGGCGCGCCGATATGAACCGGCGCGCCAGATTTGCCCGGCTTGTGTGGAGGCAGATCGCTTGGACCGCTACCGCACGTGTAGTCTGACGCATCCATCTGAATCGATCTCACCGACTTATGAAAAATAAATTAACGGCAGGATGAAACACGCCTGCGTGACAAAGAGTAAAATCGCTGTATATCCGATGATCGCGCTGGCATTGATACGACAGATTCCGAGCAGAGGTAACGCCCAAAAAGGCTGGATTAAGTTCGTCCATTGATCCCCATAAGCGAGCGCCATCAGAATGGTCTCCGGCTTCGCATCGGCTTCGAGAGCTGCTTTCATTACGATGCTCCCTTGTACAGCCCATTGTCCGCCGCCAGACGGTACGAAAAGGTTCACCAAACCACCACTGTAGAATGTTGAGATCGCGAGACCTGTTGGCCCAAAGCCTGACATCCATGTGCCGATCGCCTGTACAATGCCCGATGCGAACATGATGCCCATAATGCCGGCGTAAAGCGGATATTGAAGGATGATTCCGCTGCAGCTTTGTACCGCGTTTTGTGTCGACTTCAGATAAGCCCGCGCTGAACCATGCAAGGCCAGCCCAAAGGACAGCATAAACAAGTTGATGACGTTCGGGTTGAGCTTACCGAAACCCACCTGGAAGGCCCACTGTATGCACCACGTGAGCCCGAGGCCAGCAGGAATGGCGATCACCCAGAAAGAGTGATTCAGACGCTCGGCGGGCATGCGCTCAATCTCTATATCTGTCTTCCCCGTAGATCCACTCTCATTGTCTGAAACAGTGGCTGATTGCATGTCCGCCTCGTCTGTGGGGGCGAGGAAATAGAGGGTGATTGGGATGACGATGAGACAGCTGATGATGACGGTCAGATTAAGTGCTGACCCTAGGGTTTCCCCAAGCAGCATCGGATCAATTCGTGATGCGAGATCAGCGCCAAGAATTTCTCTTAGTTGAGCTTCACTCGTCGCTTTCAATGGGGCGCTGCCAGATAACCCCGCGTGCCAAACTGCGAGACCCGTATAGCCTGCAGCACATACGATTGGATAATGGAGGCGGAGGCCGCGTTCCTCGAATGAGTGCCCGACACGTCGGGCGAGCAACGCCCCGATAATGAGACCAAGACCCCAATTGATGAGTGCGAAGAGCATTGCGGTCAACGACACAACCACCACGGCACCGCGCGTCGTACGAGGTCGTTCTGCGACCTGATCGATCAGACCCTTGATGAGACGGGTTTCAGCGAGCGCGAAGCCGGTGATCAGGATCAGACACATCTGCATAGAAAACGCGAGCAGGCTCCACATACCCTTGCTCTTACCGGCACCCGTTACCCATTGGTCAATCACTGGAAGTGGATCGAGTTGTCCGCTCTTCATCCATGACATCACAAAGACGATTGTCGTTAGGCCGACGGCCAAAACGAATGGGTCGGGGACCCATTTTTCTGCAAGCCGACTGAGGCGTTTACCGAGGGTGGCGATAATCATTGAGTCTCCCGTGTCTGGTCGAGGGCGCGCAGCGCTCGGGACTCGACAAAAACTGTCTGACCATTGCTGAGGCGCACCTTCGCGTACGTGTTCTCGGCGTCCAACATCTCGACCACATCGGAGACGTCAAGAGAACCATCAGGAGGCCTCGACTGTTGGGGCCCATCCACGTAATAGTGGACCGAGTACTGCACTCGATAGCGGTTCTGATCAGCTCGGCTGGTTTCATTGAGGTTCGGAACACTTGATACAAGGTCTGGGCCTGAGGCGCTGAGTCGAGGTGTTTTTGTGCAGCCGATGAATGCGATGACCAATGCTGTGTGCCACAGCCTATGGAAATGACCGGGTTTCATCGTGAACACCCCCTTGCCCCTGTATTCGATGATGGTCCTGAGGTATAAATTGTCGTAGTCACGAGTACAATGACATTCGCGGAGAAGAACGCACACAATGAGCGACGATATCACCCCCCTGATAAAGGACCTAGACCGGGTAAGCGATTACTTTGGGTCTCTCCAACGAAAGATCTGTGATGCAATTGAAGCAGCTGATGGCGTCGCTCAATTCATTGCCGATCCGCAGGAACATCCGGGGGGCGGTCTTTCGCAACCCATGCTGTTGAGCGGTGGTTCAGTCATCGAGAAGGCTGCGGTTAATGTGTCCCGGTCTAAGGGGCCGCAGTTGCCAAAAGCGGCGACATTATCACGCCCAGAGTTCTCGGGCTGTGGCTTCGAGGCGATGGCCATCTCTTTGATCGTTCACCCGCGTAATCCGCACGTGCCAACGACGCATGCGAATCTACGTATGTTTGCAATCAAAGATGGTGAGGAGATTAAAGATTGGTGGTTCGGTGGGGGGTTCGACCTGACACCTTACTACGGTTATACGGAAGACTGTGTGCATTGGCATCAGACTGCAGCCGATGCCTGCGCACCGTTTGGCGAAGCTGTATATGCAGAGTTAAAGGCTGAGTGCGACCGTTATTTCTTCATTCCTCATCGGAATGAACCTCGCGGTATTGGAGGTGTCTTCTTCGACGATTGGAAACGCGGTGGGTTTGAACGGAGTTTCGACTTTGTGCGTAGCGTCGGTGACCATTTTCTCCCAGCCTACGAGCCCATACTGATGCGACGTAAAGCGATAGAGTTTACCGAGAAAGAGCGCGCCTTCCAGCTGTATCGTCGAGGGCGGTATGTGGAGTTTAATCTGGTCTACGATCGCGGTACCAAGTATGGACTGCAATCCGGTAAGCGGACAGAGACGGTCATGGCATCGATGCCACCAATGGTCAGCTGGCATTACAAATACGAAGCTGAGCCAGGCAGCCCAGAGTCAAAGCTTGTCAGTGATTTTCTGGAGCCGAGAGATTGGCTAGGGGGCTGACTCTCCGCGTTTCACATTCATCGTCTTGAAGCGTGAGATTCTGAGCGGTTTGTAGGTTTCGACGAAGAACAGCGGAGGCAGACTCAAATGACGTTCATCACGCTTTGGCCGTGCGGCCACAGATAGACTTTCATCTTGCGATTGCCCCGTCGCTTGACGGACAAAGCGTGCTTGCTCGCGCCGAGCCATCTCAACGAGATCTTCGCCGTTTCGTCTGCCCAGTCTGGTGCCCGTCGGCAGCTTGAGGCCAGTATTCCGTCGCCCATCGTATTGTCCATGGTTGACCCAGTAACCACTGACTTCTATGGGTCGCCCCAATTCGTTCATCAGTCGTTTCGGATTCTTGGTCTTTAGCCGAAGCTTTCTCTCGGCCGATCGGCTGTCTTCAGGTTCATCCGGCTTGATAAAGCTCGCTTTAAAGAAGCGCTCATTCGGTTCGAGTCCTGGATAATCGGCGGCCGTACCCCCATTTGCGTTGCTGACGCCCTCAACCGTGACCACGAATCGAATGGATTCAGGGGTCGTCTGTTTTTTGGTCTCGTTCTGCTTTGCCTCTCCAAACCAGTTCTTGGGTGGGGCGTCATTCTGGTTCTGCTGATATTTCGTCAGACTCGGTGCATTCGATTCGATTCTTGGTGCAGCGCTTCTCTTCGTGTAGGCAGATGCTTTTGAATCGGCCCGCTCTGCGACCTTTGTCGGTCGCGATTCTTGGGCACAGCCGAAGAAGAGAAGTGGGCAGAGGATGGTCAATGCGAGGAGGCCGACTGATATCTGCATGCAAATGTGTCTCTCATCGTCTCTGAAAGGTCGCAAGCGGTACAACTCCTGCTCTGAGCCCACTATAGATAGCATAGCTGCGCAACGCGTGCATGCAGGCTGTCTCTGGTTCTACTTGTTTTTGGCCGTTCGGGCGTTGGCACATCGGCTTTGCCGATGCATGACTGTCCATTAACGGGGTGGTTGTGTGGCGGTCAGGCGGCGCGCCGCTACAGTGATTCCATTTGTGGCATTTTGGGACTATGGTGTGCCCATGGCACATGACGCAAAGAGACTGACCGACCTTGCCCGCGCTGGTGGTTGAGCAGCGAAACTAGACCCTAAGAGCCTCGTTGAGGTTCTCGGCGGACTGAGGACGACTCGAAATCAGGGGGTCGTGGTCGGTACCGAAACGCTGGATGATGCGGCGGCATTTCAGTGGTCGGACACCTCTGACTTGTTGATGCTGCAAACGGTGGATTTCATTCCGCCCGTGGTCGATGATCCATTTAGCTATGGGCGAATTGCCGCAGCCAATGCGTTGAGCGATGTCTATGCGATGGGGGGGCGGCCACGAACCGCTCTCAATATTGCTGCATTTTCAGCAGATGCACTTGATGTGCCCACGATGCGCTCAATTTTGATGGGCGCCCTCGATGCATGCGATGAAGCCGGTGTCGCGCTTGTTGGTGGGCATACCGTCAATGATCCCAACGTAAAATTTGGGCTCTCGGTGACCGGCGAAGTGCACCGCGAAAAATTAGTCACAAACGCAAAGGCTGAGCCGGGAGACCAATTGGTCCTCACGAAGGCACTCGGTACAGGCATTTGCTTCGATGCGTTTCGAGCAAGCCGCCTGAGTTGCGATGCGATACAGAGTTGGCAGGCATCGATGATGCAACTGAACAAGCATGCGGCCGAAGCGATGAACACCCATCGCGTGCATGCAGCCACGGACGTGACTGGTTTTGGCCTGGCCGGCCATTTGCAGCAAATGCTTCGCGCATCCAATTGTTCGGCGACCGTCCATGCGTCGGCGCTTCCACTGCTTCCGGGTGCAGCTGAGCATAACAGGGCTTGGTCGGCAGGTGGACGTCGCAACGCCGCTTATGTCGACGCATCACTGGTCTGTGACGATGAACGCATCGAGCGCTTGTTGACCGACCCACAAACCTCCGGGGGCCTCTTGATCGCCGTTGAGCGCAATCACACCCAAGCTTTACTCGATGAGTTGAATAAGGTGGGGTGCGTAGCCGCTCATATTGGTGAGGTGGTGGCGTCAGCTGCACAAAACGCCTGTCGGATACAGGTCCGCGAGTAGCGCTGAATTCATTGTCAAAGCGTTGTGAGCGCTCGGTCCAAAGCCTCGAGAAGTAGGGTCTCTTGTTCCAATACGATGATGCTGCGCGCGTCGATGAACAGTTGGCTATCTCGCCTACGACACACCACCGGCGGGTATCCATTTAGGAGGCTTGTCTGTAGTTCCTTCGCCCGCTCATGAGTGAGCGCGAGTGCGATTGAAGGGAAGTCTTCGCCGGGCAATGAACCACCACCAACGGTGGCGCGAGTCTGGGCAACCGATAGGTCTGCTCGATGGTTTAGTGCTGAGCACCAGCGCTCAACCACTGCCTGCATCGTCTCCACGCTTAGTGAACGCATGTGATCGACGGCGGTCCCTCGGCCGGTTAACCAATCATCGAGTGTGCCCTCGAGCGCTGCGAGAATCGTTTTGTCCGGTCGCAGTGCACGATAAATTGGATGACGACGCAAACAGCCGATTTCCTCTGGTTGCCCAATGACAATACCCGCCTGTGGACCCCCGAGCAGCTTGTCGCCGCTCATGCAAACAACGTGCGCACCTGCCGCCATCGCTTCCTCAACGCTGGGCTCCGCTCCGTTGAAGTCGAGTTGACCGCTTCCGAGGTCCACCAAGAGACGCGTGGGCAGTGATGCGAGTTCAGCGAGGCTTGGCTGATGCACGAACCCGATCTGTTTAAAGTTTGAGTGATGCACCCTCAAAATGCCTGCGACGTCTTCGGTGAGAGCAGCTTCAAAGTCTCTCAGATGTGTCTTGTTCGTTGTGCCGACCTCCTTGAGCTTCGCGCCCGCTGCCTGCATCACATCAGGGACTCTGAACCCGCCGCCAATCTCGACGAGCTCACCACGACTGACCAAGACCTCTCGGTCATTGGCAAGCGCGCTGAGCATGAGCATGACTGCACCAGCGCAGTTGTTGACCACCAGCGCAGCTGGTGCGTTCATAAGCGCACAAATGCGGTCTTCAACGGCGGCGCCGCGTTTGCCTCGAGCGCCAATCTCAAGATCAAATTCCACATCACAGTAGCCTTGTGCGTCCTGCGCCGCTGCGCGAGCAGCTGGGCTCCACGGTGCACGACCCAGGTTGGTGTGCAAGAGAACGCCTGTGCCGTTAATCACGGTCCTAACATTGTTGGCGAGCTCTGCCCGCAACCGCGGTTCGATGTCAGCGAGGACGACGTCGCCACCGGCGGCAATGAGGTTGCGGTATTGGTCGATGATCGCTCTTGCGTGACGTTTGACTCGACGTTGTCCGTAACGGGCAACTAAATCCGCTCGGAGTAATGCGTCCACCTTCGGTAGTCTCGCCCTTGGATCAGTCATGGCCGTACACCTCCGCTTTTGGTCCGGCAATACGATGGTCGCCCACTCTACGTGTCACGCCACATGCGTCAAGCCACATCCAGAGTGGGATCGCGTGTTTACGGGTGAGTTTTTTATGCACCTTCAGCCAATTGACGGCGAACATTTGGCCGCGCAGGCCGGCTTGTGCGACCTGAGTTCGAAGATTGTTAGCTTCGCGAGCGGGGAAGCAAAAACCATTACTGATGACAATCCGCTCTTCAGAAACGAGAAAAGCGAGCGCTTCTGTCAGGAGTTCCTGACGCATTGGAAAACGTGCAAAAAGTTCGTCTTTACTGAGTGCCGTCAAGCCCGAACGGCCCACAGCCCGCAGAAGCTTCTTACTCGCTTTGGCGACTTCGGGATGAATCTTTTGCACACCAGCAGGGCTCATGATTTGCCCTTGCTCCACCTTGATAATCCCGGCATCGATGAGTCTCTTCAATGCGACCTCGTCAATGGGAGATAAGACCGCTTCGACACGCGGAACCGCCGATTTGAAAGGGTGATTGGTGAGGTATGTATCCATCCGTGCTTTAATATTCTGGGCAGCTTGTTCGAGACCCGAGGGGCTGAAGTATGTTGCGTCTGGCAACCCTGTGATCGGAATTCTTTTCGCTAACTCAGCAGCGGTTATGCCCTCTTGACCCGACGCATCGATCAAGATTTGGCGTCGTTCGTGGAGTGACGCATCAGCGAGTTTTTTGAGCCAATGCATGCTCGGTTTTTGTTGTGGGTACGTGTCCAGAATTTGGCCTCCGCCGACGATGGCGCCTGCGACCGGGTGGCGCTGTCCTCGAAGAACAAACCGAAAGCCCGGTGGGAGTGGTATGTCGCGATCGAGTCGAACGCGTGCGGCTTGAACATCGCCTGGTGCGACGGTGTCGGCAAAGCGGATGTCTGCCTGGGCGCGCTCGGTGGCAAGGTGTAAGGTAAGCCCGCGAACCCTCTGGACCGGACGACGATTGTGCGCCAACCAGCAAACTTGAGCGTCGAAGAGTCGCCCGACCCGTAATGCGTCGCACTCTGTGACCATGGTCGCCTCATCGAGCTGCTTGCGTTCAATATTGAGATTGAGTGCGACTCGATGACCGCGTGCCAGGGTCTCCGCGTTACGGCCGTGGGTTTGGATGCCGCGGATGGTTGCGGTCTTGAGGGTTGGCAGCAGCATGACCGAGGTACCCCTACGTAGTTCGCCCCTCAGTAAAGAGCCTGTGACCACGGAGCCATGGCCGGGCATTGAAAACCGGCGGTCGATGGGTAGACAGACTGCGAGTCCATGGGTCGATTCGGCGTCTTGTTGAAAAATGCGCTGAGCGACCTGAGACAATGCATCGAGCCCGAGACCGGTCACCGACGAGACGGCGACCACAGGTGCTGTGCCATAAGGTGTCTGAGTCAGCCATTCGCTTATGGGACTCATGGCTGCAGGCAAGTCGTCTACGCGGTCAGCAAATGTCACCGCCACGACCATCCGTTCAATGCCCAGAACGCGGCATGCGTTCATGTGTTCGATGGTTTGTGGCTGTATGCCTTCAAGCGCCGAAATGACCAACAAGACGCCGTCGGCGCACCCGATACCCGAAAGCATTGTCTTGAGCAGTTTTTCATGACCTGGGACGTCGACGAACGACAATTCGCTGCCATCGGGTAATCGCCATGGTGCGTACCCGAGGCGAATGGTGATACCGCGCGATTTCTCCTCTGCGAGTCGGTCGCAGTCGACGCTTGTGAGCGCTTTCACAAGGGTCGTTTTGCCATGGTCTACGTGGCCAGCGGTTGCGACTATCATCAGCATCTATCTCCCGCGTTTCGGGTCGCACAGGTTTTCATTTGCGGTGAAAGCCCGACTTGCCCAAACGACTGCTGGCCTGAGGTCGACTCAACTTACCCCCAACTCTAAAGCTCGTCTAGGCGCTTGTCGCGATGGATTTGAATCCCCGGGCGAGATTGTCATCGATGCCGCTGAGCACCGATGTATTGTGACCGGCTCCTCGGAGTCAGACGACGTGGTCAGGGGCGCGTGGGAAATCCAGTGTTGCGATTTCCGCTGTGGCTCGGTATTCGGTTTGCCATCGCCAACAGTTGAGGACTGGCCATTGATGAGCCGAACGACGACTCTCTGCCTATTCGCCATCGCGATATTATTGATGCCCATATCCTGGCAGTCGGTCAGCGAGTTGAGAACCACTTATGAGCGGTCAGCTCAAGCCGCTGCGTACGCATCGACGGCCGAAAAAGCTGAGGGCGAGAAACGCTATTTTCTCGCGATCGAGGCCTATCAAAAAGCCTTGTCATTGACGGGCCTCAATGAGGGATGGACTCGACGGTTGACCCGTTTGCAATGTGTGGTGAGCGCGCAGGACCCGAAGACGCTTTCACCGGCGGCTGCCCAAAAGCTCGCGCTGCGAATCAAGACCGCTCAGCTGACTCCGAAGGATGGGCCGGAGATCGCGGTGGCGCTGGCTCAGATCGAGCTGATCGATGGTCGGGTTGGGACAGCACATGCGGCCTTTGAAAAGGCTGGCACACAATACCCGAAATCAGCCTTGGCCCAGTTTGTACTCGGCAAGTCGCGACTTTTCAGGGGCAACTCAAGCGGTGCCATCGACGCACTGTCACGGGCCGTAAAGCTGGAGGGGAATGACTTCATTTACCGGGCTTTACTTGGGCGAACGTTACATCAGCACGAAAAGTGGGCACGGGCCGAAGACGAGCTAGCCGCAGCTGCAGAGCTGAAAGAAGACGGTATGATTCGCCTTTTGCTGGGGGAGGCGAGGCTTAAGCTTCACAAAATCAATGCGGCGATCGATGCATTGCAGGCTGCTCAGGGTCTGCTCGATAAGCCAAGAGAACGGGCGCGCGCCCTCGCCGGTCTTGGATTTGCCCAGTATCAGGCGGGTCGATTTCGAGAAGCCGTGAGCTCTCTGAGCGAATCAGATCGCCTCTCGCCAACGAGTCTGACGCGCTTGAATCTCGCGCGGGCTTACCAAGGGATAAACGACCACAGACGCGCTGCGAACATATTCGAACAGGTGCTTGAGAGCCGACCGCTCGATGGCGCCAATCATGTCAATTGGGTTCGGTCATTGATGGCTTTGGGTCAACGTATCCGCGCTCAACAAATCTACGTGGCGCTTAAAAAAAGAAGCGAGTCGAGGCCGACTCTCTCCAAGTCCGTCGCTGCTATGGCTGTTATCGTCGACATGGCGGCGACACCTGCTAAGTAGTTGCTTACAGACACGGTTGCTATGTATTGAAAACTCGGCGTCATTGCGTGGGTCGGTTGACTGAAATCCCCTAAAAGCAGAGTGTTGAATCGTTGAATCGCACTTCGAAGACGTGTTACGCTTTCGCCCGGGACCGCTGTCGGCCGGGGATGGACGATGCGCGTAACGCAACTCGAGGCACCTATGTATATGTTATTCTCTCGGACGCTCATCGCGGGCAGCTTACTCGTGGCTTCTCTATGGCCCGGCGTCGTGCTTGCTTTGCCCGATATCTTTCTACAGCAAGGCTTTGTGACGGACGCTCGCGGCAGGGCGCTCAATGGAGCTCACACCATTACGGTTCGGTTGTACGATTCTGCGCGAGATGGGGCGCCAATTTTCGAAGAGATTCACCCCGATACCGAACTCGTAAACGGCTTTTATGCCGTCCCGGTGGGCAGCGTCGAAGTTCTTGATGGTGCCATTTTTGAGGGTGATGTCTTTCTCGGTGTGTCCATTGACAACGGCGCGGAGTTGGAGCCGCGTATCGAGCTCGGAAAGGTACCTGCAGCGTTCGTTGCAACAGTGGCGCAGGGCATCGTGCCATCCGCAGATATCGACATTGCATCTGTCGCAGTAGGCGGCTCCACCGTCATTGACCAGAATGGACGTTGGGTTGGTAATCCGGTGGGACTACGAGGCCCGCAAGGGCCCCAGGGGGAGCCTGGCCTCGCGGGTCCTCAGGGTCCAGCCGGACCGCAAGGACCACGTGGACTCGACGGCAACCAAGGAGAGCAAGGGTCGCCCGATACACCACTTCAAGTTCGTGCCAAACTCGTAGAAGTTGATGGACCGGGGTCCGATGTAAACGCCGACCTACTCGACGATTTTACCTCAGGCCAATTCTTGATGTCTGATCGAGCAGATACAGCGCAAGGTGAGATTCGTTTCTCAAGCGCGATTCGCCCCTCGGCCGGCGGCAACGCCTCAAGCGGCATCCGTTGGCTCGACAACGCGTTCGGTGGTGGTGGTGATGCAGCCTGGATTCAGTGGGTCTCGGAAGATGGTGAAGACACCGCGTTAAGAATCGGTGTCGCCAATGATCCAAACGACAATATAGAGCTCTACGCACCCAGTGAAATCTATTTGAATGGGCCAGACGGGCGAGACCTAGGGTTTCGATGGCGTGCGACTCATGGTGGTAATAACGATCACGCGAGCATTAAGTGGGTCAGCGATGGCGCTGGCGATAACACCGCGCTGCAAATTCAAGTGGGTGATGACAATAACGATAACCTCGTTCTGCGGGCTTCCGGCGGCGTCGATGTGTTCGGAGGCCTGCGCGTCAACGGGCAGACTGTACCGCTCAACGACGCAGGCTTTCTAGACCGTATCCGCGCCATTGATGGTCCAGGGTCAGGCATTGTCGCCGACGAGCTTGATGGCCTAGATTCAGAGCAATTCCTGCGGTCGGACCGAAATGTCACGCTGGGCGGCAGCATGACCGTTGCAAACGGCACCATCAACATGGGCAACAACGCCATCGTGTTTCAGGCCGACGCCTCGGACCGGGCGTCCATCTACGAAGAGAAGGTGGGTGAAGACCGAACCAACTTGATCATTGAAAAACGCGACAACACCAATGATGAGATCCGTTTTCGATGGAATATGTGCTGTGGGGATGGCGTGCACGATGTCTTGTCTTTGAGCCGGACCAATGTCGCTGTCAATGATGCAGACTTGGTGGTCAACGACCGTTTCTTCCTACCCGAGACGGGCTACTATTTCCGTATACAGAGGCCCAATGATGACGTTGAGGCAGGTATTCAGCTGCGGACGGGCAATTCGGTCCAATGGTATATGTGGATCGACAACGACGGTAATAACGATCCAGCGCTTCGCTTCTTGCAATCGGGCCATGGGTTCAATGATGGAAATCCTCAATTCATGATCGAGCCGTCGGGGGATGTCACCGTTGGTCGTGACTTGGTTGTTGGTCGGAATCTGCGGGTTGAGGGCAGCTTAACGATCAATGGGCGTGACGTCGATGGTGGCGTTCCATCCGGAGCGATCGTACTAAACGAAGCAGCAAATAGTGCTGAAATGACCGCTGCGGGTTATGTCGCGACGGGCGCGGTTGCCGTAATCGGCGGCGGTGCCAACGGCAACACGTGGCGGCGTTTAGCGAGTGTTCCGGCCTATCAAGGCTGGAGCACAGCTGCGGTGCTCAACGGTCGCCTCTATCAAATGGGGACGGCAAGTAGTTGCGTGTATGAGTACAATCACACAGCAAATACGTGGGCACAGAGAGCGTGCCATCCCGCCGGTAGGCGCTACGGCCACCAGGCCTATGCGGTCGGCGAGTATATCTACTTTATCGGCGGTAACGGACCGTATAGTTACAACCATCGTTATCATCCGGCGAGCAATACCTGGGCGGATATGGCTGGCATCATCGGACCGGACGGCGGTGTCAATGGCCGTTATGCAGCGCGTGGCGGCGTGGTGGATGGATTCATTTACATCTCGAAGGGCCGTTTAAGTCGTGGCGGCTCGACCGCAAGTACGGTTCGCTATAACCCTGCCAATAATACGTGGCAGACGCTGAGAGATGCGAACATCGCAGCGACGGAGGCGAGCGCCGGTGTTCTGGGCCACCACATTTACTTCGTCGGCGGCAACAGCGTGTTCGGCTCGCCCTCGACTTATGTAGACCGATACGATGTTCGAACAGATACCTGGCAGCGAATGCCGAATGCGCCTGACGCTCGAAATAATGCTGCAGTGCACGGTGGCCCTGACGGACGACTCTACTTCATCAATGGCACCGAGTCCCCAGGGCTGCGCTGTGATGGCTGTCCGAGTGATGGTTGGGCGTTTAATCCTAGAACCAATGAGTGGGAGGCGATTGAGAATGCCCCAAGCGGCGGCTTTTACTCGGGTATCGGCGTGATCGAAAACGAGCTTATCCTATCATCAGGACAAGGGCGCGGTGCCGCCGTACATGCGTATACCTTCCCCGGTAAATCCTACTATCTGTTTCGCAAGAATTAGAATGCTGTTCACACTCTCGATTCTCCTCATGGCTGGCCCTGTCTGCCATCCCGGTGCCTTTGCGCACGTCGATGATGAAGTCGTCGAGGACGTGGGTGCGGCTGACCTCAAGAGAATCGAACAGCTCACGGGATTGCAGCATTCAAAAGGGTCCAGCGCTCTGACCGCGGTCGAGAAGCGCGCTTGGGTTGCTGTGGCAAAGCGTCTCGCGCTTTGGGGCACTCGGCGTGAGATAGCGAAGGCATTGGATCGCAGGCTCTCTGATGTGGCTCAGGCCCAGCGTTTAAAGCGTGTTCTCGCCACTGTTGGACGGTCAGCTTTTATACGCTGGGAGGTTGAACCTCGCTATGCCTATGAGCGTTTGCATGACTATTTTGAAGATGAGGTCACGACAGCTGTGCGCAAAAGAGCGGAGTCAGTTCTAAGCCTCTTGCTCAGCGGGCAAAGCGATATCGAGACATTAAAAAATGCCGGACAGGGGGATATGGCGTACGGCCGATTCCGTCTCACGCCTAACCGCTTACTCGAGCATTACAGCCGCGCACAGCAAGACGACTATCATGAACGCTTGAGAGACTTTGAGTCTGGCAAAATCAGCGTGCGCCCCCAAGAACCCACCTCACCGGTGGAGGAAGTGAATGGTCTCGGTCTTGGAAATGCGGGCTATGTAAGACAGATGGCTCAGCTGCTTGATTCTTTAGACGATGGCGCGTGGAGTACGCTCGTCGTTCGAGACCAGCACCAATGGCTTTTGATTCGTCGTCTCAGTGTGTATCAAGGCGTGTACGAGGGAGAGTGTTTGAGATTTCCCATAGCACCTTTCCATCAATGGCTCGTGTCCATGTATCGACGTCTCGCTTACAAGTCCTGTTCGCCCGACAAGCTCGCCCAACTCAGTGCGTTGGCACCCAGTAATCCGTTTGTGGAGTTGCTTCAATGAAACGAAAGCTACAATCGCTCGGTCTATTTCTTTGCGCCTTCGTGGTGGCTGCCTGTTCAAGTTCGAAAGACGACAGCAATTCCACTGACGGGGCCGGTGGCATGTCCACCGTCGATGCAGGCGGTGCCGGTGGTGCAGGCGGTGGTACATGCGAGAGTACGTGTATGCCGGGTTTGGTTCGGTGTTCAGGCGATGCCATCGAGACCTGCGCCGATGTGGATCGGGATGGTTGCTACGATTGGACTGCGCCTGTTGAATGTGCGCCGGGTTTTGCTTGCTCTAACGGCGTGTGTACCGACCCTGCAGCATGTGAGGATGAATGCATTGTTGGCGCCAGCCAATGCGGTGAAATTGGCGTGCAAGCCTGCGCGACTGATTTCGACAGTGACCCTTGCGCCGACTGGGGGCCTGCGGTGCCGTGTCGAGTGGGGGAATCCTGCTCAAACGGAGCGTGTTCGCCCGGTCCCTGCGAAGACGAATGCGGTGAGGATGCTCGTCGTTGCGCAGGGCCCGGCTTCCAGGTGTGTGGTCAATTTGACGCCGATGAGTGTTTGGAGTGGAGCCCATCTATCGATTGTGGGCAGGACTTGACGTGTTCAAATGGCGAATGCACCAGCCCCAATGAATGTACCGACGAGTGCGTGGACGGCAATACGCAATGTGTGGATGGCAACAGTGCCAGTGCTGTCTGTGGACAGTTCGATGGTGATGATTGCCTCGAGCTGGGTGAACAAACCCGTTGTCGAGATGGCGAGATCTGCGCCAATGGTGTTTGCGGACCGCCTGAGCAATGTCAATCTGAGTGCGTTGCCGATGAACGTCGGTGTCAGGGCAATGGGTATCAAGTCTGTCGCGAACTCGATGAATCGTGCTTAGTCTTCGGCGAGCCGCAACCATGCGAGCCTGGTATGGGCTGCGTGTATGGCGTGTGCGTTGATGGCGCCATCGACGAGTGTCCGGGCCTAGACGCGGTTCGATGCGATGGTGACTCCGTCCGGACCTGTGGACAATTCGATGCCGACCCTGCACTCGATTGGAGCGCGCCGCAACCATGCCCGATGGGCCAGACCTGTAGTCTCGGTCAGTGCTCGGATGTATGTGTCGATGAGTGTGAGTTAGACGCCGTCGATTGTCGCTACGGCGGTGTTTTGACCTGCGGACAGCACGATGGTGATGCCTGTGCAGACTGGGGGGCCTTTACGCCCTGTGGTATCGGTCAAGCCTGTAGTCGAGGCGCCTGTGTACCTGTTGGCGACTGCCAAGATGAGTGCGAGATCATCGGTGAGACGGTCTGTGGGCGGGGCGGTATTCGGCAATGTGGCGACTATGATGCCGATGAGTGTCTCGAATACTCATCTGCGATCGCTTGTCTGGACGGTCAAGTCTGTGATGCCGGTGCGTGCGTCGACGAGCAGGACCCTGGACAGAATGACAACGCAAGTCTCGAGATCTTTGCGCCAGGCGAGGGGGAGACTTTGAGTGGTGACCTGTATGAGTTGCGCATCAACGCGGTTGACCCGGACGGCATAGAGCGGCTGGTGGTCCAGATCGGTGAGGTCGTTGTCGCCGAGGCGGCCGGCGGAGAGTTACCCGGCGGCTGGCTGACGACAAGAATTGACACCCGTGGGCTACCCGATGGGTTAACAACGCTGACCGCGACGGTTACAGACATTGGTGGCCGTAGTCTGGAATCGATTCGGAATATTAGGATCGATAACAGTGGACCCGTTATCGAGATTACATCGCCCGCAGCGGGGCGGGTGTTAGGCGGAGAGTTCGACTTTAGCGCGACCTTAAGCGACGCGAGCGGTATCACATCTTATGGCTTTCTGGTGGGCCTTGACCCGGTTGAAGAGGTCTTGGTGGTGCCGGGCACGCCGGATAACCTACAGCCGACCGTTACCGTGAATGCGGCAGACTTTCCAGAGGGGCCAATCGATTTGACGGTGTTTGCGACCGATCGCTTTGGTTATCGAACGGAGCTGACACATCCCGTGGAATTTCGTACCGGTCTCATTCTCGAGAGCGAATCCCCTGTGATTATCGGTGGGCGATTTCCCACTGTGGCTGAACCGTTTAATTGGCGTGTCTCTGCTCAGGCACCGGCCGGGGTCGCGCAGGTTGAGTTCCTGGTGGATGGTGTCTCCATCGCCGTCGACAATGAAGCCCCATACGAGGCCTTTATCGACCCACTCGTCTATGCAGAGCGCGACTCATTATGCCCGCCAAACCAGCATGAGCTTTCGGTTATATTGACCGACGCAAATCAACAGACCGAGCGTGGCAGCTGGTGCGCCTCATGGGATACCGGGTTACCCGAAATCGAGCTTTTACGGCCCGCGGAGGCTGGTGGTCTACTGGTCAGAGAAGGGGACGATTATGTAGTCGAGGTGAACGTGGTAGACGAAGATACGTCTCCGAGTGTCACCGTTCTCCTCGATGGCGTGGTCGTTGGACGTCAAGACGAGCCGCCTTATGCCGTTCGGTTGGCCGCAAATGACTTGCTTGCGGACCTAGAGAATCATAGTCGTGAGATGACCGTTGAGGTACAGGCGACCGACTATTTGGGCAATCAAGACCAGCTCATCGTGCCGTTTTCGGTCAGTCGCGGCGATTGGGCAGTTCGCCAGTTGACATTTCAGGGACGTTTGGCCCTTAAGCTCGATAACGACGAGGCGCTCTTCGGTACTTGGAGCGCTCGGCGTCAGCAAGGCTACCTGACCATGCTTGGACAGGCGGGCAGCGGTGAACCACGCTGGGAGCTGGAGCTTCGACGCGGTTGGATGCCTGTCGAGGCCTTCCAATATGCCGGAAATTCTGGGGTTGGCATACGCTGTGATATTCCCGCAACCGGCGATAGCGGCTTTGTGCGAGTCGATCCGGACGGCCGTGTCACCTATTTTGATATTGGCTTCGTTGACAAGGCGATAGCCGCGACGGGCCTCTCAACATTTCTTCAGTTGGCGCCATCGCGTGTCACCCGGATGGATATCGGGGGCGAGCTTGTATTTACCTTCGATACGAGTGTGCTCATGCAGCCGCAAAATGTGCAGGATATCTGGTCGCTTCCCGGCGGCGATGTGCTGGTCCACAGCTTTGAGGTTGAGGATGAGACCAGACATAAGCTTCATCGCGTGAGCCGTGACGGCGTGTTGCTTTGGACCCATGAAATCGATGGCGGCTTCGACCAAGGGCATGTTGACGTGTCTGGCTCAGTGATTCTCTACAGCCGTAACGTACCGTTTGGAGACGGTTTCCAGGCGCAAATCCATCGGGTGGACGCACAGACGGGCGAGCAGCTGTGGTCTTGGGTCGGAGAAGAGGATCCGCTTATCACGCGCATTCGTTCCCTGTTCGCGCCGACGGGCCAGTATTTGTGGCTGTATACCGGCTCTGGCTTCATGACGCACTTATTAGCCTTCAACGTCGACACAGGTCGACAGGAATACAGGGAGCCTCCAGTTTCCAATTTTCGGAGTGGTTTTTCACCCGCTGATCATAACATCTCCAGCGTAATGCCACTGCTGCCTGAGGGTGATATGCTGATTCTGGGCGAGCGGACGGGCCCAATATTGGCGGGAATGGCTTCGTCAGTTCTTTGGCGTGTGCGTCCTGATGGTGGCGTCCCGGACGCTTATTACTCCAGCCCTGCCGTCGAAATCGAAGGGCAAATCGTAGCGCCGGTGTTTAGCCCCGTTGCCACATCGGGTGGTCACGTGGTCGCGGCTTCAAGCACAGTGAATGGCCAATCTTGGCTGGCTGGATTGGACAGCGAACTGGCGCTTGCGTGGACCATGACGATGCCCGACAACAATGAGGTGGTCGAGGTGAGAATGGTCAATCAAGACACCCTTGACGTCGTCAGCCAGGTCGCTGGAGTGGGCGAGGCGGTTTACCCAGTACAAAGAGACGGGAACCGAGGAACCTATCCGTGGCGAGTTCATAGGCCGGATGCTGAAGTCAGCGGTGTCGTTGGAACCGATACAACCCTGTTCGTCTTGTTGAATGACGACGATGGGGTAGAAATCGTGAGAATCCCCCGGGATTGAGTCGGCACGAAAACCGGGCCTTGGTTGGGGTTGGTACAGCGACGAGAACTCTCAGCTCGCGGGCACAATCGCCTACCCGAATCGGGCCTTTACCCGGCTACGGGGTAAAATTTTTGAGGCGAGCGATGGGTGCTCGAAGCGTTGGCTCCTCAAAAGATTTGCAGGCCAGGTGACTAAGTTTGGACCTAATCACCCAAATGATCCATAGTATATCTGGACAGAGACACTTTTTGATATTGCTTTTTGGAGACTTGAAGTGAAGCTAACTCGACAATTAACGCTAAGCGCCATTTTGGCCTTTGGTATGATTTTGACAGCTTGTGGTGATGAGGCGTCTGACGGCGGTGCTGGTGGTGCTGGTGGTGCTGGTGCAGAAGGCGGTGCTGGTGGTGCTGGTGCAGAAGGCGGAGCTGGGGGTGCAGGTGCAGAAGGTGGAGCAGGTGGTGCTGGGGCAGAAGGGCCAGAAGGGGTATCAGGCGCAGAGGGCCC
>JBMHDS010000112.1:0-5789 GCA_049889275.1 Bradymonadia bacterium
GTGGAGCAGGTGGAGCAGGTGGAGCAGGTGGAGCAGGTGGAGCAGGCGGTGCAGGTGGCGCAGGTGCCGAGGGCGGTGCAGGTGGCGCAGGTGCCGAGGGCGGTGCAGGCGGCGCAGGCGGCCAGGCCGCCTTTGACCCATGCGTCGATGTTGTCGAAGAGGCCGACCTAGTACTCACCAATGACTTTGGTGTTCTGTTCACCGAAGGCGGTCTACTCGGTATCGAATGGGGCCCACAGGGGGCCGCCATGGCACACTTAAACGTAACCGTTCGGGGCACGGGTAGGCGAGATGTTGCCATCAACGTAGTGGTTGTTCCGGCCGACGACCCTGACGGAAATGCCTTGATTGAAAGCGGCTTAATCCCGTCTCTGTCTGAGGATTTTTTGCAATGCGTCGATGAGGATGAGGGGGCGGAATACCAAGGTCTGTTTTTGAGTATGAGCCCTGAGCTCGGTCGTGACTTTGCATCCGGCAGCTTAGATGGCACCGACGTCCTGATTCGTGTTACTGTGACGTATCCGTTCGACGGTGCTGAGCGTAGTTTTCAGCGAGAAGTTCGGGCCCAAGTCGAAGAAAGATAAGCCGATGAAACGAGAGCTTCGAGTCTGTTGTTTATGCTACCTGGCTGTTTGCGGAGGTTGTCAGTCGGGCAGCACCGGTGGTGGAGATTCAGCAGGTTCGAGGACGACCCCTATGGCGCAGCAGGACGCCAGCACATTCGGTGGCCAAATAGATGGCACCGAGGAATCCAACCAGCTGCCGCCCGACGAGGACGCGGCGGTCGATGGGACGCCTGACGGATCGCTTACTGCCCCGACGGACGGCACCTTCAGAGCACCAAGTGACGCGGGTGGTAACCGTGTGCCTGATATGGGTGACGGCGAAGGTGTGGGTGGCGGAGTGGACAGTCTATGTGGCGGTTCAGAGGTTGTGGATGTAGACCTCACAGACGAGTTTGGTTTTGCCGATGACATTATCTCCATCGCCGCTAATCTTGGCGAAGACGGTGGCAGCTCTATCTCTTTCGGGCTCTACGTCGGCGAATTTAGTGATCGCGCTGTGATCGAGTTGGCGCTGAGTGATGAATCGGAAGTCGTCGCGGCAGGTCGTCTGGATAGCTTAGACGCGTCATGCGGCGACGACGGTATCTGGTGGGTTCAGGGGCTCAGCATTCCTGTTTTGCCTTCGGTCTCCATCGATGACATCATCGATATCGAACTCATAGCAACGGGTGCGTATCACCCAAATGGTGACGATGGTGAATCCATACCAATCGATGGCATTATCCGGCTCGAATACTAAGCGCTGTCGACTCGGAGTGGCGCTGCTGTTCGCCTGTATTTTGGGCTACGGCTGCGATGAGCCGCGAACGAGCGAATGTGTGACAGATGCCTGCCTCGTCGACGCCTCGATGGATGTATCGAACTCCCGTGATGTTCTACCCGACCGCGACGATATGCGGCCCTTTGACGCACAACCGTCAGACGCACAGCCAGACAGTACGATGCCAAGGCCGAGTGGCTGTGTGCATTGCCATCGAAACGCCGATGGCAGCGGCATACTGAACGCACACCCATTTGGGACCGCGGCATTGAGCTGCATTGATTGCCACGGTGGCAACCCTGAGGAATACGAGGACCCTGAGCGCGCTCATGTACAAATGCCAGCAGAGCTCGGCCCCGATTTGCCCATATCGTGTAAGTCGGAGGCGCTTGCCGACGCCTTCGAGAATCGCTACTGCGAGACCAACGCCGATTGTTTCGATTACGCATGTGACCGTTCAACGAATCGCTGCCGAAAGTGTATGCCAGGACTGTGCAAGAATGGCCTGACGTGCTCTGACGAGGGTCTCTGTTGCCTCGATTACAGGGGCATTCGCCATCTCTCGACGGACCAGCTCGACCGTCTGCCAGACGAACTCATGCAATTTATCAATCCAGGTGATCACCGGGTCGCCCATATCGGCTGTGGTTCGTCCAATAACAAAGCGGGTGAGACGGGTTGCCACCAAGATGTCGTCGAATCGGCGCGATTGTCTGTCATGGAGACCTTCACTGGCCATTATAACTTGTCTCGCTTTCTCGCCGGTATGCAGACGCGCAGAGCTGTTGTCGGCACCGTCGACCGCTCGTCCCCGATCACAGCCGACGAAGATGAGAATGTACTGCGCACTGAACAGATCGCTGCCCTGAGGGGTCCGTCGGTGACCCCGGAGGAAGATTTTGAGAGCTCGGTGATGGATACATACCTCGTGCAGCAATGCCCATATTGCCATACCGCGAGCTTCGGCAAGAACGATGCGTCGCGCAATTATCGCAGCTCTGGGTGCACGGCTTGTCACATTCTCTACAACTCAGAGGGCACGTCGAGCACCACCGATCCCACAGCTGTCGATGGTCGCCTGAACGAGACGGGTCACCCGATCACACATCAGCTGACCACTGCGATTCCGACGGAGCAGTGTGAGCACTGTCATTTTCAGGGCGCTCGCATTGGATTGACCTATCAGGGTGTGCGCGAGGGGGGCTTCGCGGAACCTGCAGACGAGAAGGCGAAGCATCGAGTTTGGTTGAGCGATACAGCGACAACACACAACCGGCCTGCTGGTTTCTATTACGAGAGTGAAACACAGGAGAATGATTTCAAAACGCCGCCGGATATCCACTGTCGAAACCCTGCAGATGGCGAGATGCTCGCTGACGGTGAGTGCAAAATGGACTGCGCTGATTGCCATACCACGCGAGCTGTGCACGGTGATGGCAAGATGTATTCGACTGCAAAAGGGCAGGTTGACGTTCTCTGTACAGATTGTCACGGAACAGTGCGCAGTCGCGCGGCCCCGGATGTTGACGGTGTATTCAAGACGACCAACGGAACTGCACTCGACCAATTAGAGGTGGATGCTCAAGGCGATGTATACCTGACAACAAAACGCCGCGGTTTGCGCCTCAAGGTGACCCAAATCGCCGAGCTGGTGGAAGAGCGCTGCCAAGGGGAAGCGCGGGCGCAGAATCAATTCTTTTGTGACTCTATGGCGCCCGATGAGCGCGATGTCTCCCATACCGATTCAATGGAATGTTGGACCTGTCATACCCAATGGCGAATGAACTGTTTTGGTTGTCATGTCACATTCAACGATTCGAACCCTTCGGCTCGGAGAAAGAACCATCAGACGGGACAGTATGTCAGCGCCGTGGCCAATGCTGACCGACAGTTCTTCGACATCGACATGATCATTATGGGGATGAACCAGCGGGGTAAGATGGACACCGTCTGCCCATCGATGCAGTTCTTTTGGTCGCGAACTGTTGGGCGTGGCCGTGACCAAACTCGGCCCATTGAGACAGAACCCCGCATCGCCGCTGACGGCCGCGTGGGGTTTGGTTGGATGCCAAACTTTCAGCACACAACGAACAGGGGGGGGATGGCGTGCTCTCGCTGCCACCTCCTCGAAGACGGCAGTAATCTCGCTCAGGTGCGCGAGACGTTCGGCTATGGGAATCCGTCGAAACAATATTGGGTGGCTGCACGGACCGGTAATCCACGGCGTGAAGCCGGATACCTCTGCGGTCTGGACTCACACGAACCATGCCCGGACGGTATGGCGTGTCTCAACCCGTGTCCGACGAATGCGCAGTGTGATGACCCCTCGACGGCTGACTCACTCGATGGTGCGTCGCCCTTCAACCGTCGATGTGCAACCATATGTCGGTCCAACGCGGATTGCGACCAAGGCGCGTCATGTGTCCGCAAGCTCCCCAGCGACGCGCTAGACGGGCCTGCGGTTGAGTTGCTGGCACCAGACGAAGACCCAAATCTCACCGGTCTCTGTGTGTTCGATCTGACCAAAATGGTCGACGAAAATGGTGATGCTTTATCACCAAACGCCCACGAAGATACGGGCCCCGTGCCCCTGGAAATGTATCGACGGGCGAGGGACACGACCGTCCAGTATTGACGGGGCAATCATTCGGGGCGGTCAATTTTTATGACTTGTCTCGTGACGAGCAAGCGCATCGCTAAGGATTCTTGAGCCTCTCGGGATGTTCCCAACGTGCCGTGGCGCTTCGCATCGCTTCAATACAGCGTGGTGAGGCGGTAAAGGCCTCCATTTCGCGCTGCGTGATCGGATCTTTTTCGCCCCGCCGGCTGAGAGAGTACAACAGATGGGCCATACGCAGCAGCCAGGCCGCCGTTTGGACTTGGGTGGTATCTCTAACGTCCGCAGAGTACCAACCGTTGCGCACATGGGAATGATGTGCCTCGACCCTTCCGCGGTTTGCGAGGTTATCCCCGATCTCAACCGGCAGCGGAATATCTAGGCGCCCAGAGCGGTGGAAATGACCGAGTTCTCGGCGGCCCACAAACAGGCCCACTCGCCCCCGACTCAGCTGGCGAATATCCATACCTTCCAGCTCCGTCAAGCTCGCCAATGCGCTCGAGAGCGCGTCAGCTGTTTCCGGATTGGCCAAAAGGTTTGTAAACTGTTCCTTGCTCAAGGTCCGTCCGATATCAGGTGAGATCTCGCCATCGGGTCGCAGCAGCGTTCTCAGCCAGCGTATGCCCAGAAACGCAGATGAGACCGACGCAAAAACAAGGCCGATAAAGACCCCTTTAAGACCAAGAAAATGACCACCAATGAATGCGGCAGGCACTGCGAGCACGATGCTGCGCAACAGTGAGAGCCATGTTGAACGGGTCGCGCGGTCCACCGCATTAAACGATGATGAGGCGATTGAGGCGACAGCGAGGAACGCATAACCGATGGGGATCGTCTGCAGGTACAGAGTCACGTCCGCGCGCACACTTGGGTCATCGGTGAAGACTCGAGCGATATAGGTGCCAAAGATGATCATGACGAGACAACCACCAAGACCCCAGAGAAGTCCAAATCGGATGCTGCGTCGAATCCCATCGGACACCCGAAGCGTTAAGTGCGCGCCCCAATTCTGCCCGATGAATGGACTCAATGCGCCACCGAGTGCAAAGGGGATCATCATCACGAGTGAGTCTACACGCGAGCCAATACCGTAGGCCGCAAGACCTGACTCGCCGTAGCGCGCGACCACCGCAGTGATGAGCGCGATGGCTACGGGCCCGAGTGCGTTGGTAATAGAAGCCGGTATACCAACGGAGAAGATCTGTCGCGCAGAGCATTTAAGCTCCGCCCACTTAAGCCTCTTGAATTGCAGCAGGTCGGTTTTCTTGACCAAGACATAGAAGACAAAAAGAAAGCCACAGAATCGTGCCACCAGGGTGGCGTAGGCTGCACCGCTTAAGTCTAGGGCAGGAAATGGGCCGAGGCCGAAGATGAGCAGTGGATCCAGAATCGCATTGATGATGGCGCCGATCATCATCACGCGCATGGGTGTCTTTGCATCACCCATGGCACGCAAGGCACCGTTGGCCATGATGGGGACGATGAGTAATACAACCCCGAAATACCAGATGGTCATGTATTCTTTGGTGAGCTCGAGGACCTCACCTTCTGCGCCGAGAGCGCGGAATAAAGCGTCCTGGGTGAGCAATCCGACCATACACAAGATGATCACTGCGACCACAGCGAATAGGAGGGCATGGGTTGTCAGGCGGGCGGCTGTGTCCGAACGACCGGCTCCAATGGCGCGCGCCACTGCGGTCGATGTACCGATCATGAGCCCGAGCGCGAGATTGATCACCAGACCGACGACGGGAAAGGTATAGGTCATCGCGGCGACATAATCCGTGCCGAGGCGTCCCACCCAAAAGGTGTCGACGATGTTGACGAGGATCATGAACACCATGCC
>JBMHDS010000113.1:0-11819 GCA_049889275.1 Bradymonadia bacterium
CCTGGTTCGCTCGAAAAAAATGGTAGACCCCACGAATGATCCCAACGCGCTCTGATTCGGCCCAATTTCTTTCAAATTGAGTGTCCAGTGTACCCGTCCCATACCCGGTGCGCATGATCGCGTATTTGATCTCGCTGTTCGCCAAGGCATCCCAGTCGATCACCTCTTGATAAACCGATACATCCACGCCTTCAACTGTGGGCCCTTCAGGGCATACGCGCACACCGAAATGCTGAGTCTCTGTCAGTATCTGATTCGATATGGGCTGAGTGACAGGTGACCCCTCACAACCGAGCACCAACAAACAAAGCACCTGTAAGTTGAAGCCCTGTGACCCCAAATAACGCACTCCCATAGAGCCTCCTCCGCTCATTGAACCCGAGGACGCTAACAGACATGGACTTGTTATATCCAGCCGAAATGTGTGCTTTGCAGAAACAATCGCTGGGTGCGCTTCAGAGAGCTGAAGTCCGCCATAGGTTCAGTACAAAAGAATCACACTGCGGGCCAGCATTGGATTTGCACACACAGAGGTAAACCTCTGCAAATACTATCACTTACAGTGCCCGGACCACACGCCATGCCTGGCAAAAAATGAACCTCAAATAACGTGAACATCTATTGGCTTGCCGAACGGCTCGAGATGTAATTATTGTGAACCCGGGAAGCAGAGTGCATGTCACTTGAAGGGAGCTGTGATGGACCGCAAGCTAGCCAGGACCGAACTCATCGACCGCCTTTTGACGGAAATTGATGGAAACGGCAAAGCAAAGGCTGATGGAGCTGATTTTTCGCAAAAATTTGCTCAGGCGATTTTGAAACGGGTGGATAACAAATACTTGTTTAAACATCGCCTCACCACCCTGGGAGCCCAGTTGGCCGACTCCGCCGCCTGGGTCCGCGAGAAACTGGTGGAGAAGGACATCATTGTGCGGGCCTTCAAGCCCACCGAGTCGAGCAACGGGTATGCACTTGAGGGTAAGATCATCGAAACCCTGATGCCTGACCAGCCATTCGTGTTCGACACGCTCAAACTGCTTATGAAGCGAAATGATATTCGCGTTCACAATAGCTTGAACGTGATCATACCGCTTAGACGAGAGGCGGATGGCTCATACACGATCCAGAGTAAGATTCAGGACGACAGCATCAATTACAGCTACACACGCTGGTTTGTGGATGTTGAAGAAGACGTAACGCGCCAAGAACTCCTGGACGACCTGCGCAATTCTCTCAGAATGTCCCGCGCGATGGTCAAAGACTTTCATCGTATGGTGCGCTCTATCCATGATGTCGCCAACGACTTTGATTACCTTGCGAAGGTACGCAAGGCAGAAAGCGAAGACATAGAAGAAGTCCGTAGATTTCTCGACTGGTTGACTCAAGACAACTTCGTCTTCATGGGGATCAGTCGCTACACCGTAACCGATGATGGTGTGGCGATTCAGCCAGAGCTTGGACTTGGGTCGATGTGTGAACGCTCAGATCCTTCGGGTTCGACCACGGCACAAATACTCGATTTCTTTAGCCCGCGCGACGGAGACCTCTGGCCAATCGCCCGTGTGCAAAAGTCGTCTCTCAATTCGATCATTCATCGCTCCGGCAAGGTCGATGAGATCCTGATTCGAACATTCGATGATACGGGTCATCTTCAGGGTGGTATCGGCATCCATGGACTCTTCACATTTAAAGGTCTTGGGGAGCCGGGCGGGAGCATTCCGATCCTTCGACGCAAAGTGGACCGAATCATCGCCGAGCACAACCCCGTCGCCGGCAGCTACGAGCATAAGACACTGCTGAGTGCTTTCAATTCGCTTCCGGTAGAATACCTGTTCGAAGCAAAAGACGATGTGATTAATGAGCTGCTACAGCTAGAGCTTCGAGCCGAGGCGACCGGAGAATTCCAAGTCGACCTCGTTGCGAACCCAGACGGCAGCTCGGCGTACGCCTTCGTGATCGTCCCAAAGGCTCATTTTTCTGATGAATTGAGAGCAAATCTGCAAAGCGCTCTCCAGCGGGCATTGGGCGCCCCTTACTGTGACCATCGTATTCATATCGGTAAATTTGGAAGTGTATCCCTACACTTCTATTGTACCGGTGAGTTGTCCCTGGCCCCTAATGATTTAGAGAACTTGAAGGGGCTACTCTTTGATCTAGGTACGCCTTGGAGTCATCGGCTTCGCACATCATTGGACAACGTGCTCGACGAACGGGAAAGTGCCAATTACTTTGACCGATTCGGTGAGATTTTCCCCGAGGGATATACGGACATCGTCCATCCCGATGACTGTGTTGTCGACATCCAGCACCTCGACGGGCTCGTCTCCAATGGGAAAACGAGATTCGAGATCTTTGAGTCCCGGAACAATCCACAGCAAGCACTCTTGCGAATCTACTCTCACGAAGAGGTCTCGCTAACGAAGATCCTACCACTCGTCGACAATTTTGGAATTGAAGTTGCCGAGCAGTATTCGTTCGAAGTCTGCCTACAGGGCAATCGGAAAGCTTGGATAAATACACTGCGAGTCGAACGCGGTGAGGACGACCTCCTGACCCAACGTAAGGAACTCATCGGCGGCCTCAGCGCTGTGTTCTTCGGCCTCATGCGGAGCGACCGGCTCAACCGCCTGCTCTTGCTCGCGAAGCTGAGCTGGCGAGAGGTCGACACGCTGCGTGCCTATTGGATTTACAGCCGACAGCTTGGACAGCCGTTTCAACTGGAAGTTGTGCGCAAGATATTTATGTCTCACCGCGGATTCGTCCGCCAGCTCATCGACCTGTTCAATGATAAGTTTGCACCCGCTGCACACAAGTCGATGAAGACCCGAACCAGCAAGATAAAGGCCGTGTCCAAAGAGCTGACCCAATACCTAGATTCAGTAAAGACCTTCGAAGAGGACCGCGTCCTTCGCACATTTTTGAATTACGTATCCGCCACGGTTCGCACCAACTTTTTCGTCGAAAAAGAAGAGGAACATTTCTTGAGCTTCAAGATTCGCTCGGCTGACATAGATGAGATGCCGAACCCTCGACCATTTTTTGAGATCCTCGTCCATCACGCTGAGCTAGACGGCATTCACCTGCGCGGTGGCAAGGTCGCTCGAGGTGGACTCCGATGGTCAGACCGCCCGGACGATTTCCGGTCTGAGGTCTTGGGTCTGATGGCGACACAAATGCTCAAAAACACCTTGATCGTACCCGTGGGTGCCAAAGGTGGGTTTGTACTGACCAACCCACCAGAGGATTACCGAGAAGCCCGGGTTGAAGCAGACCGCCTGTACAAGATCTTCATCAGGGGTCTGCTCGAGGTCACTGACAATATTGTCGATGGTAAGGTCATCGGTCCCGTAGGTGTCGTCCGACATGACGCCGATGACCCTTATCTCGTGGTCGCCGCAGACAAGGGTACAGCCCATCTGTCCGACACTGCGAACGCCTTGTCCAACGATGCTAATTTTTGGCTGGCCGACGCCTTCGCGTCCGGTGGTTCCATCGGATATGACCACAAAGAGAAAGGCATCACAGCGAAGGGCGCTTGGGTCTCAGTGCAACGTCACTTCTTAGAGTTTGATGTCGACCCTGAGCGGGATCCCATCACCGCCGTTGGCATTGGCGACATGTCCGGTGACGTTTTTGGCAATGGGATGATTCTATCAAGCTCCATGAAGCTCATCGCCGCCTTTAATCACCGCCATATCTTTGTCGACCCGAAGCCAGACCCAGAGACATCATTCAAAGAGCGCACCAGGCTGTTTAAACTCGGACGTACACAGTGGACGGATTATGACCAGGCGCTGATTTCTGAGGGCGGCGGCGTGTTCGAGCGCAACGCCAGAAAAATTGAGCTCTCCGCAGAAGTAAAAGAGGCACTCGACATCGATGCGGGCGCGCTCAGCGGTGAAGAGCTCATTCGAGCCATTCTCCGGGCGGACGTCGACCTACTCTGGAATGGCGGTATCGGCACCTACATCAAGGCCACCGTTGAGACCCACCAGGATGTCGGAGACAAGGACAATGATTCGGTTCGTGTCGACGCTAATGAGGTCCGCGCGAAGATTATTGGTGAAGGCGGTAACCTAGGCATAACGATGAAGGGCCGGTGCGAGTATGCGGAAGCAGGTGGCCGCATCAACCTCGACGCCATCGACAACTCCGGCGGCGTCGACTTAAGCGATCACGAGGTCAACCTCAAGACGCTCATTGGTCACGCCGTGGATGCCGGAGAACTGAGCAAGGACGAACGCGACGCACTTTTGATTCGCGTGGGTGATGCCGTTTGTGAAGATGTTCTTCACAACAGCCGAATCAATGCCCTCGGGATCAGCTTAGACGCCATACGTAGCCAGGATGACCTATGGGGGCACTACCGCCTGCTCATGCAATTGCGAGATGACCTCGGGTTTCGACGCAGAGAGGAACGACTGCCGAACACAACCCAATGCGAGACTCGGGCAGTTCGTGGGCAAGGATTATTCAGGCCGGAACTCAGCAAGCTCGTGGCGTTCAGTAAGATGTTTTCATACAAACGTT
This sequence comes from Bradymonadia bacterium, assembly GCA_049889275.1. Lineage (GTDB taxonomy): Bacteria > Myxococcota_A > Bradymonadia > UBA7976 > UBA1532 > UBA1532. Next base: position 4,531 of record JBMHDS010000113.1, read on the forward strand.
TACTCGAAAAACCAGCCGGCACACCAACAGAGCTACTGCCGTACTTAGAGAGCTACTTCCCTGTTGAGGTCGTCGCCAAGCATGGCGCTCACCTCGCTGAACACATGCTATTCAACGAGATCGCAGCCACCGTTCAAATCAATCACATCGTTGGTCGAACGGGGATTCGCTTTTTGCCCATGGCGATGGCGGCCATGGAGCGCGACATATCAGAACTCGTCGCTTGCTATTTCATCATGGAGGACCTGCTCGGCGTCAAAGCCATACGCTCAGAGATAGAAGCTTTGGAAGGGGCGGTTTCGACAGACACGCTCTACCCTGCACTCATCGCGGTGGATCACCATCTTCAACAAGCGATCAATGCGATTCTAACACTCCGCGCGGCACCCGCCTCGCTGTCTTGGGGGCAAGAGCTTGAAGGCGGTCGAGCTGCCATCATGGATTTCTTTAAGGCACCCGAAAACTATCTGCCTCAGACCACGATCGCCGATATGGGCGACCAAGAGGCGGCCTTGGAGAAGGATGGCATTCCGCAAGGTCTCGCCCGCAAGATTACCGGCCTGCGCTATGCAGCCTACCTGCCTGCGATCTGCTGGTCTGCAACTGGTGCATCGATAGACTGGCGTATTTACAGTCGGCATTTCTTTCACGCGAGTGCTGCGACACGAATTGGGCCTCTCAGGGCAAAGATTTCTCAGCAGATCTATCAGGGAGACTGGGACCAATTAGCGATCCACAGTATTGCTAAAGCGCTGCTGACGAGCTTGGTTGACATCGCGCGCGTGACGGCATCGGTCAGCGATGACCCTGCCTCGGTAGACGCCCTCTCCAAAGAAGGCCCTTTCGCTCGAATTGGTAACCAGATCGCGGGTTTTGATAAAGAGCAGATTCCTGTCAGCGCCTGCTTCGTGCTCAACGAGCGCATCCGTGACGTGGTCACGGCCTTACAACCGGCGCCGGCGTAGGCTGACTGCCAAATCAAGCCGAAACATAATTGTGCCTACGATTTTAGCTCGTCAAATCAAGTCATACCGACTATGTTCGCCGCCTCGCTTGAGGAGCACTTATGTATACTTTTGATGAGTTGGTAGAACGTTACACTGACAAACCGAGGCGCATGGACGCCTACTTAAGAAAGCTCACCCACACTGAGACGGGCCAAGACAGCCCCTTCCCGACGCTGAAGTTGTTGGTGGTCACGGCGCTCACAATCGGGGGGGTCATCGTATATAGCCAACAAACGAACACCCCCATTCAGACAGTTGGAATGATCGCCCTCGCTCTGTACATGGGGGTCGCAATCCAGATCGTCCGAGCCGCGTCTCAGACAGAGAAGAACGTCAAGCTCATCGGTCGAGCCGATCTGTCGGCCGCGAGGGTTTATTGGGCCGACAGCCACTTATTTCAGCTCGGCTCAGAATCAGGAGACGCTGTCATCATATTTAACCCGGACGCTGCCACGGCGCACGACCATGGCCATCTCAAGGCTGTCGCAAAGCGCGTACGCGCCGCTGTTGAAGGCGAAGATGGCAGCGCCACCGAAGACATTCGTGCGCTCATAAATGATCACGGCTACGGGGCTGCCCCACTACCTGAAACGCTTGCCGGTGGTGCGAACAACTGGCTTGCGCGCATTCAGGTCAACCCAGAGCGCTTACCTGACGGTCGAATCAGGGACCAACGACTGGTGGTCTTAAGCGTACCGGGCGAGAACTTCGTCGCTCAGCTTTAGCGAATGGGGGGATGGGCCCAACCGACAACGTGAGCCCAACCTCGCGCGCAAGTCTTTCGGTTGCCTTTGAAGCCCCGTGTCACAGCAATCTCCTCGTGTTTCGCCCTCGGCCTGCACGCCGCCTATCCAATATGACAATAAAACCGACACAACCAAACCCAGATTAATTGTAGTCTCGTTCAAGGTCGGTTATTTGTATGGGCTATCCCTAAAGAAGAGGTAAGAATGCTCAACCAAAAAGTCGCAGCGACAGTTCTAGAGCACGCTTTGAGCCTAGGCGCCGATTTCGCTGAACTGTTCGTAGAGGAAAATTATACATCATCCTTGGAGTTTGCTTCCGGCGATGTGGAAGCTGTTCAATCAGGCATCGACTTTGGTGTTGGTGTCAGAATGTTTTTCGGCGAGCAAGTGCTCTACGGATACACCAACGAGGCCTCTGAAACGGCTTTAACTCGAGTGGCAAAGGATTTGGTCGCGGACGGCACACATCGCGCCGCGAGCCCGGGTCCACTCGAATTCCAGCAGTTTGAGTTCGGTGACCGACACCAAGGTAAATATCGACTTGCAGAAGCCGACCAATTAGATGCCAAGGTCGATTACCTGCGACGCATCGATTTAGCTGCTCGGTCTGAAAGTGACGCGATCGTGCAAACCATCGCGCGCATTCTGCAACGTCAGCAAAACATCGAAATCTTCAATAGCGATGGGCTTTACGCGACAGATACTCGAAACTATTGCCGCCTGATGGGTACAGCCATCGCTACAAACGGGACTGAGCAGTCAAAGGGCAGCCATCTACCCGGTGCCCTGACCGGATGGGAGCTCGCGGAGCAGATATCCCCTGAGTTCATCGGCAAGGAGGCCGCGCGTATCGCGCTGGTCACACTCGGCGCCGACGACTGTCCGGCCGGTGAGATGCCAGTCGTGATCGGCAACGGCTTTGGTGGGGTCATCTTCCACGAAGCCTGCGGTCACCTGCTAGAGACAACGTCCGTGGCTAAGAAGGCATCAGTATTCCATGACCAGATGGGCGAGATGATCGCCCACCCTGTGGTCAATGCTGTTGACGATGGGCTGCTCACGAGCGAATGGGGATCCATTAATATCGATGACGAAGGCATGGCGACTCAGAGAACTCAGCTCATCAAGGATGGCCGCCTGACCAGCTTTCTAGTCGACCGCATGGGCGCGCTTAAAACCGGCTACGCACGCACAGGGTCTGGACGACGGCAGTCATACCGTTTCGCCCCTGCCTCGAGGATGCGTAACACTTTCATCGAGGCGGGCGACAGTTCACTCGACGACATGATCGGCAGTATCGAACGCGGCATTTATGCGCGTACGATGGGTGGCGGCTCCGTCGCCCCCGGCACGGGCGAGTTTAATTTTGCCGCCATCGAGCCATACCTCATCGAAAACGGTCGCATCAGCAAGCCACTGCGCTCCGCAACGCTCATCAGCACCGGACCCGCAGTCTTAAAGGAGATCAGTATGGTCGGCACCGATTTCCAACTTGCCGCCGGCATGTGCGGCTCGGTGAGCGGCGCCATTCCGACAACCGTTGGACAGCCAGCGATTAAGGTCGACCGTATCTTGGTCGGGGGGCAGAGCGCATAATGGATACCATCAAACAACTTTCCGCCGTGATCGAATCAGCACGCGCGCAGAATGCTGACGCTGACATCGTCTATTCAGGCGCTGAACGACTCTCTCTCAAGGCGACTGATGGAACGCTCTCGGAGTACTCCGTTTCATCGACTCAAACGGTCGGTGTCCGTGTGGTCTGCGGCGAAAATGTCGGCGTGAGCTACTCGGAGAACATGAGCGAGCCCGCGTTGCAACGGATGCTCACGAATGCGTTGAACAACGCTCGCTACACACGCAAGAGTCCGGATGAAAAGATAAGCGCGCCATCACTGCATATCGAAACCGACGCGAGTAAGACCTGTCTTCAAGATCAGCTGACGATGGCTCAAAAGACCGAGCTGGCGCTCCGACTGGAGTCGGAGATGCAGAATCGAAAGATACCGGCAAAGGCGCCATATAACGGCCTTTACGATACGACAAGCCGCCACATGGTCATGAACTCGAACGGCGTGCAATGTACACACACAGAGCGGCAGGTCGCCTGTGTCACATCGGCCCTCATCAGTCATGATGGTAAGCAAAGTATTTTCTACGGAAGCACGAGCGCACGTTCATTCAATGACCTGAATGTCACGGCCTGCATTGATGACATCTATGCAAATGCGAGGGCCCTACTTGACGGTGCTCCCATTGAGACAGGTCGTTATGACGTGATTTTCTCACCCGACTGCCTTGGACGCGTACTCGGGGCCTTTCGTACAACGCTGAGTGGCGTCGCAGCCAAAAAAGAGCTCACTCAGTTCAGAGGAAAAGAAGGTGAAAGCATCGCCTCGGCCTGCCTCAATCTATCAGATGTACCACAAATAGAGGGTGGCCTTGCCTATACCCCTTTTGACGACGAAGGTTACGAGACTTCAGCCAAGACGATCATCCGTGACGGTGTATTGGAAACCCTCCTGCACAATAGCGCTACGGCGAATCACTTTGGCCTGACGACGACCGGCAATGCCTCCCGTTCGCCCAAGGGGCAGCTCGATGTTTCGACTAACCACCTCGTCATACAAGCGGGTGTTGAGACCGACCCAACCGCAGGAGAGTATTTCGAAGTCATCGACCTACAAGGCACGCACTCCGGCGCAAATGCCGTCTCCGGAGATTTCTCCTTTGGCGCTTCTGGCTACCTGTGTCGAGATGGCCAACGCATCAAGCCCGTCCGGGGCGTCACCGTGGCGCATAACTTCTACGCCCTTCTCAAATCCATTGAGGCCGTGGGGCGTGACCAAAGTTGGGATAGCCAGAAGAGCTTGCTGACGCCGGTGGTACGATTCGGTGATTGTAGCGTGTCGGGCGCTTAGCGGCTCGCACGCCATCTAGATAGACAAAGTTCGCATTGTCGCGGTGTATTCAAAACACACCGCCTGCGAATACCCCTCACTCAGAAAGGTGATTTGCGCTCATGCAGGAACCACATCCACTCTATCCTAACCTTTTGACGCCCATAGACGTGGCACACACAACGATGCGAACCCGCACACTCATGGGCTCCATGCATACCGGGCTAGAAGAGGTAAAGGGTGGTTTTGAGCGTCTTGCTGCGTATTACGCCGAACGAGCCAAGGGTGGCGCGGGGCTCATCGTCACCGGAGGGTTTGCGCCAAACCGAGAGGGTTGGCTCAAACCCTTTGCTGCCAAATTATCGACACGCAAAGAAGCAGCGAAGCATCGTGTTGTCACCGACGCGGTTCATGCGGAGGGCGGTCTTATCTGTCTGCAAATACTTCATGCAGGACGATATGGCTACCACCCGTTCTGCGTCGCACCCACACGCCGCAAGAGTCCAATCAGCATGTTCACGCCACGGGGTATGTCTTCCCGTAAAGTTAAGCAGACCATACGTGCCTTCGTAAACTGTGCAGAGATGGCAAAAGTCGCCGGCTACGATGGGGTCGAGATCATGGGCTCCGAGGGCTACCTGATCAACCAATTCTTGGTGGAACGCACCAACCACCGAACCGATGAATGGGGCGGCACTTACGAAAACCGGATGCGTTTTGCGTTGGAGATTGTCGAACAAACGCGAGCTGCCGTAGGTGAAGACTTCATCATTATCTTTCGACTCTCAATGCTCGATCTCGTCGAAAACGGCAGTACATGGGAGGAAGTTGTCCAGCTCGCCAAAGCCCTAGAAGAACGAGGCGTCTCGATCATAAACACTGGGATCGGATGGCACGAGGCACGTGTGCCCACTATCGCCACGATGGTGCCACGCGCCTCGTTCACGTGGGTTACACAGAGGCTGATGGAAACGGTCAGCGTGCCCTTGGTGACCTCCAACCGCATCAATATGCCCGATGTTGCCGAACGCGTACTCAGCGAAGGCCACGCACACATCGTGTCGATGGCTCGACCGTTTCTTGCCGATCCAGAGTTCGTCGAAAAGGCCCGTCAGAGCAGGGCCGATGAGATCAACACCTGCATCGGCTGTAATCAGGCTTGTCTAGACCATGCCTTCAAGAATCAGATCGCAAGCTGCCTCGTCAACCCGAGGGCTTGCCATGAAACCGAGCTCAACTTTTTGCCATCCGCCCAGCCAAAGAAAGTTGCGGTCATTGGCGCTGGTCCAGCGGGCCTCGCTTGTGCGACTCACGCTGCAGAGCGAGGCCATGAAGTTACCCTTTATGATGGAGCCGGCGAGATTGGCGGACAATTCAATCTCGCCCGGCGCATCCCGGGCAAAGAAGAGTTTGATGAAACCATAAGGTATTACAACAAGCGGATTGAGCAGACGGGGGTTGAGCTTCGACTCGGCCAAAGGCAGACCGTCTCAAGTATTCTGGAGGCGGCCTTTGACGTGGTCATACTCGCCACAGGCGTGCATCCGCGTAAAGTTTCTTTCCCTGGCCACGACCACGCCAAAGTCTTGAGCTATCTAGACGTTTTAAAGCATGGCGCAGACGTGGGTCAAAAGGTCGCGATTATCGGCGCCGGTGGGATCGGTTTTGATGTGGCCGAATATTTGACTGCGCCGGAACAGCCAACTTCACTCAACATCGATGAATTCCTCGCCGAATGGGGCATCGACAAAGACCCCGCCGTGCGTGGCGGCATTGAAGGGGTAGAAGCCCGACGTGAGCCCCCGGCCCGCGAGATTTTCATGCTGCAGAGATCCCAGGGCAAGCTCGGTGCGCGACTCGGCAAAACAACGGGTTGGATTCACCGCAGTAAACTCAAGCATAAAAATGTACAAACACGGCCCGACGTGACCTATCTACGTGTGGATGACTATGGTTTGCATATTCGTCACAATGCGACGAAAGAAATTGAGATTCTGGACGTCGACAACGTCATCGTCTGTGCAGGTCAGATCAGCAACCGTGACCTCTATGATGAGCTTCGAGACCGCGGGCAGACCGTGCACCTGATAGGCGGTGCTGACGTCGCCGCTGAACTCGATGCCAAACGTGCCATCGATCAGGGCTCACGGCTGGCCGCAACTCTTTAGGCAAAGCAGCTGATGTTTAAACAGCAAGTCACATTTCTCTACGTTCAGGATCGTGACCGTTCGCTTGAATTCTATCGGGACACACTGTGTTTGCAGGTTGCTTTAGAGCAGGTCAGTTGCACGATTCTTACCGTTGATGCGGGCCATAGAGCCTTTATCGGACTTTGCTCCTGTGAACAGAAGAGACCGACACCCGGCGCGATCGTCACTTTGGTGGCTGATGATTTACCGGCGTGGCACGCCCGTCTCTTAAAAGCGGGGTTCAAGCCCGAATCCAAGCCAAAATACAGTGCTCAGTTCAACATTACTCATTTCTTTGTCGAGGACCCGGACGGACATCGGGTTGAGATACAGACATTCCATGACTCCGATTGGCCAACGCCACGCTAGAAGGCCTTGAGCCCGCACCTATTCGTGACCAAAGACCACCAGCCGTAAGTGATATGACCGCTCCGGCCCGCGCACCGT